>NZ_CADCWQ010000001.1:2599680-3249601 GCF_902806455.1 Virgibacillus doumboii
AATAATGCTGATACGAAACATTTTGCTCTGCTGCAAAGTCATTCAGAAGATCATTCTTACTTCGGGAAATACCTGTTACATGGACTCCCGATTCCATTAACATTTTGGCAATTGATTCACCGAGGCCTTTCGATACCCCTGTAACCACTGCATATCTCATAGTTGACCTCCCTGTTTTCAGCTCTCCTGTCTTATATTACCCTTGAACAACAAATTAAAAACGAATCAATTTGTAATAACAACAGCCTGGCTGCCCATTTGTTTCCACGCTTTTTCAAAGTTTTTCCGTTCTACTTTTTGGTTTTTTTGGCCGTATGGATTATTTATATATACATGGTTTTCATCGTAACCTGTTATAACAACACTATGCACACTAAATGTGACATCAACCTTACCTGAGGGTGTATTCCACGTTTGAAAATCGTTTACAGGTACAAAATTCGCTGTCGTGATAATCCATACAGGCAGACCTTGAGATACGTACTGATATAACGTATCAACAGATTTACCTGTCAAATCAATTGCCCTGTCACCAACATATTGTTTGGCGAGATCATGGATCGGACCGTGATATACACTCAATCCGGGGCCATCCGCCATATCGCCGACAAATCCTTTATTCGGATTTCCTTTCAACCCGTTTTCATAGGTTAATGGAACGCTGGGAATCTTTTCAGCCAGCTCATTTTTCGTAGTTTCATAACCGTGATA
Organism: Virgibacillus doumboii; assembly: GCF_902806455.1. Lineage (GTDB taxonomy): Bacteria > Bacillota > Bacilli > Bacillales > Amphibacillaceae > Lentibacillus > Lentibacillus doumboii. Next base: position 2,600,392 of record NZ_CADCWQ010000001.1, read on the forward strand.
TTGTAAAATCATGGCAAGACTCGAGACTTCACACCCATTATACAGCCGTGGGTGATCCATTTGATTTATTAGCGGGACATCCATTGGTTCCACTGCATTTTTTTGTATTTTAAAAGCAAACGTTTGGAGGGATTCACTTGTTTTCAATTGTTTAGAATCTGAGTTAACCGTCAATGATTCCTTTTCCTGTAAACTATTACTTTTTGTTGAATTCTTACTTGAATCAATTGTTGTTTCACTGCAGGCAAACAAAAAAATGAGCATAAAAAGTATGATGTATGGTAAGTGCTTCATAAAAGTATTCTCCCCCATGATAGTATACGGTAAATTAATTTAATGATATGTATGAAATACTTTCCAGTACCATTACATCATCAATATATTTTGACGATTGTTAATGATACAACCTTTAGACGATAAAATAATGACTAAGGTTCCGCCAATTCCCATTATAATTTATAAACCTCCCCCGGCTTGTCACCAAGGGGAAGCTTGTTTTAATTATTAATTTCATCCCAATAATGAACCAGTGTTTCCATTCCTTTGTCAAAACTGTCCAGCGGGAAACTTTCATTCGGTGAATGTAACCGGTCATCAGGTGTGCCGAATCCCAGCAGTACGATTGGAATGTTATAAATATCTTCTATCCATTCAACAACCGGAATGGATCCGCCCATACGTACGTATACTGTTTCTTTGCCAAATGCCTTTGTATAGCTTTTCGCTGCTTTTTCGATAAGCGGGTTATTTGGTTCCACTTTATAGGCTTTCGCTGACAATTTTTCTTTTTTTACGTCTACTCTAACCCCGGATGGTGCAACCTTATAGACATGTTTTTCCAGAAGCTGCTGAACATGTTCGGGATCCTGACCGGGTACCAGACGACAAGTAATTTTAGCGGTTGCAGTTGACGGGATGATTGTTTTTGTTCCCTCACCCTGGTAGCCGCCGTACATACCGTTTATTTCAAATGTTGGGCGGGCCATTGTATGTTCTTTTGCAGTATAGCCTTTCTCTGAAGCGGTATCGCTAACCCCGGCAGACTTCTGATAATTTTCACCCTGAACTTGTTTTATCAGCTCCCGTTCTTCATCGGTTAATGGTTCGACTCCATCATAAAACCCATCAACCGTAATAACTTCTTCTTCATTTTTCATTGATGCCAGAATATGTGTTAATGCCATGATCGGATTTCTGACAGCACCGCCATACATACCTGAATGCAGGTCATGATCAGGTCCGGTCACATTAATCTCAATTCCGGTAAATCCTTTTAATCCATACAAAATAGTCGGCTGATTTTCAGCAACCATTCCGGAGTCGGAAATTACGGCAAAATCGGCGTGAAACTGGTCTTTTTTATCGTGAAGGATCTGGTAAAGATTCTCACTGCCAATTTCTTCTTCACCTTCAATACACACTTTTACATTCAACGGGAGTTTACCATCTGTCTTCATATACGCTTCAAAAACGGCAAGTTGCATAAATACCTGACCTTTATCATCACTCGAACCACGTGCATATAACCGTCCATCACGAACTTCCGGCTCAAACGGTTTGCTTTTCCATTGATCTAACGGATCTACCGGCTGTACATCATAGTGGCCGTAAAATAAAACCGTTGGCGCTTCAGGTCCTGCCTGGTTATATTCCGCATAAACCAATGGATGTCCGCCTGTATCCTGTTGCTCCACTTTATCGAAGCCAATGTCGCTCAAATATTCTTCAATAAATGCTGCAGCCTTATTAATATCCTTTTTATGTACACTATCCGTACTCACACTCGGGATAGACAGAAACTCATTTAACTTTTGTAATAGACGTTCACGATTCTCTGTCAAATAGCTTAATGCCTGTTCTCTCATGATTAAATCCTCCAATTTGTCGGTTTTCTTTATTTTAGCATACCCTCATACCTAAAAACGAATGGAGTGATTTTGCCGTTCCCAATTCTGCAGGGGATGAACCTGAGAATAGTCAACGAGAAATGGCGTTACCTCTCGCACGTTTTGGTGTTTTACACCATCGTAATACTCGGTGCAAAACCAAAAAAGACAGCCCTGACCCGGACTGCCTTACAGAAAACTATTTCAATGCCTGTTCCAAATCTTCAATCAAATCGTCTGCATCCTCAATGCCGACAGACAAGCGGATCAACCCATCCGTTATACCCAGTTCTGCTCTTCTTTCTGCCGGAATCGATGCATGCGTCATTTTTGCCGGAACGGAGATAAGGCTCTCGACCGCTCCCAGACTCTCGGCCAACGTGTAGTATTTTACACGACTCAATACCTTTTCCGCTTCTTCTCCACTGCCGGCATCAAACGAAACCATACCGCCAAATCCGGTTGCTTGCTGTTTTGCTGTGTCATGACCTTTATGCGAAGCCAGGCCGGGATAATAAATGGAGCTTACCTTTTCATGCTCCTGCAAAAATTCAACCAGTTTCTTCGTATTCCGTTCTATCGCTTCCATCCTTAGGGCCAGCGTTTTAATCCCGCGCATCAACAGCCAGGAATCCTGTGGTCCAAGCACACCACCTGCAGAATTTTGGATGAAGTGAATTCGTTCAGCCAAATCACTTGAATTAACAGCGATTAGTCCTGCCACGACATCGCTGTGTCCGCCAATATATTTGGTGGCACTATGCAAAACAATGTCTGCTCCTAAATCAAGTGGCTGCTGCCAGTATGGTGTGGCAAATGTATTGTCCACAATTAAAAGCAGGTCATGTTTTTTGGCAATTTCCGACATCTTCGCAATGTCGGTAATTTTGAGCAGTGGATTTGTTGGCGTTTCGATATATAACGCTTTTGTATTCTTCTGAATTGCTGCTTCCACTTTTTCCGGAAAACTTGTATCCACATATGTGTGATGCAGCTTAAACCGATTCAGCACACTTGTCATCAATCGATATGTCCCGCCATATACATCATCGGTCATAACGATATGATCACCTGAGTCAAACAGCATCATTGTTGTCGTAATAGCTGCCATTCCGGAACCAAAAGCAAACCCGGCTTTCCCGTTTTCCAAATCTGCAATAACGGTTTCAAGCGCGTGTCTGGTCGGATTACCGGTACGTGAATATTCATACCCACGGTGATTACCGACCGAATCCTGTTTATACGTACTTACCTGGTATATTGGTACCGAAACAGCACCTGTTTTTTCATCACCTGTTATGCCGCCATGTATCATTTTCGTTTTCGCGCGCATTTTCAATCGCTCCTTCAAACCCCTTATTTAGGGTAAATATCTTTACTTAAATAACGGTCACTGCCATCCGGAAAAATGGTGACAATTGTTGATCCCGGTTTGGCGTTTTCAGCTTCCTTGAGTGCAGCATACATTGCCGAACCTGAGGAACTTCCAACCATTAACCCTTCTTTTGCAGCAAGTTGTTTAACCATAGCAAATGCAGCCTCATCGGCCACCGTATATACGTCATCCACCAGTGACTGTTCAAAGAATTCCGGTAAAAATTCCATTCCTATGCCTTCTGTTTTATGCGGCCCCGGCTCACCACCGGCAATTATTGATCCTTCAGGTTCCACAATAACTGACTTTATTCCGGGATTTTTTTCCTTCAAATAACGGGAAGTCCCCATAAACGTTCCGCTTGAACCGGCACCAGCTGCAAAAACATCTATCTTTCCATTTAAATCATTCCATAATTCGGGTGCAAGCGTTTTGTAGTACGTAGCAGGATTTGCAGGATTAGCAAATTGCTGTGGGGAAAAGCTGTTCGTGATTTCTTCCAGTAGTTGCCTGGTTTTCTCAATGGCACCACGCATGCCTTCATCACTTGGCGTATGAACAATCGTTGCACCTAAAGCCTTCATTAGTTGCTGTTTCTCAATACTGAATTGTTCCGGCACACAAAAAATAACGGTTAACTCTTTATCCAAGGCGGCCAGTGCTAAGCCTATCCCAGTATTTCCTGCAGTCGGTTCAATCACTGTTCCGCCCGGTTGTATTTTACCGTTGGACAGTGCATCATTTAACAACTCAACACCTAATCGGTCCTTCACACTGCCTCCCGGGTTATAAAATTCCAGTTTCGCATACAAACGAACCCCCTCTGGAAGGGGGAACTTTGTAATTTCCAATAGTGGTGTATCACCAATTAACTGATTGGTCGAATGATATACAGCCATCGAATTCGCCTCTTACTCTGCAAAGACCTGATGCCATTCGTCTTTTTCAGCCAGCATATCTTTGGCAATTTTCTGTGCACCTTCAAGACTATGGTTAGCTGCCCAGCCGCACTGAACTTCATTGCATGCAGGGACATCACTAGCTTCCAGAACATCATGAAGCGTTTTTTCCAGCGCCTCGAGTACATCGTCATAATTGTCGTTATTAATGATGGCTAAATAAAATCCTGTTTGACAGCCCATTGGTCCAATATCAAGAACATTTTCCATATGATTGCGGATGTTTTCTGCCATTAAATGCTCAATTGAGTGCAGTCCCGCCATATCCATATGTTCCTTGTTCGGCTGTTTAAAGCGGATATCATATTTATATACTTTGTCACCGTTTGAACCTGATGTAACACCAACCAAACGTACATATGGTGCTTTTACTTTTGTATGATCAAGGTTGAAGCTTTCTACATTCATTTTTTTCGTCATGGTAACCTCTCCTTTTTACCTTTTTATTGCTGCAATTAACCAAACGAAATCATTCATTTGTTCAAACGTAACATGAAACCCTGCATCTGTAAAAATACGCCGCATCTCCGGGACTGTTGTGTAATATTCGCGTTGAAGGTCTTCAGCTAAATCCGTGAACCCTTGTTCCTCGGCCTTCCTTATCATTTGTTCCTTGTGCTGCTCTGTCTCAAACACTGTGTCAGCAAAGACGATTTTGCCCAATGAAGGAAGGAATCCAGCGAAATTCGTTACAGCCTGTTCCTTTTCTTTATCGGTTAAATGATGGAAGGCATAACTGCTTACGATTGTATGAACCGGTTCGGTCATTTCCGGGAAGTTCAGAAAGTCACCTTCATATAAAGTAAGATCCGGTAATTTCGCTGTTGCTTTTGCAAGCATTGCCGGTGATGGCTCGACTCCCGTAACGTCATACCCGGTGTCCATCAGTTTTTTGGATAAATTACCTGTTCCGACGCCGAATTCAAGAACATTTCCAAAAGAACATTTGCTGACTTCATTTAAAATGACATCATAGTTTGCAAAAACAGCTTTATATTGTGGATCAACTCCTGCTACACTGTCGTCATATGTGTCAGCCCATTCATCAAATAAACCTAAAAATTCGCGTCCCATCTATATACAACTCCATTATTTATTAATTCATAGTAATCGACTATGTTTAGTATGAATTATATGTATAAGCGTATCACATGTTGCATAAGATGGCAAAAAAATAGACGAGTGCCGCTCGTATTGCGGCACTCGTCCGTCATAATTAATTTTTACTCTTTATTTTGCGGGAAAACCCGTTCAATCATGTTGCCCATTTGATCAAACAATCCTTCAACCGGCTCCCCATTACCTGCATCATCGGCATAGTTATTAGCCAAGTTGAAAAAATCAGGGTTTGTGGAGACGTAAACATTGTTAACATCATTATCAACCGATTTTACGATTTTTGAAATTTCCTGCTTTACATCATCGGTTAATTCATTGCCATTATCTTTATCCCCTGCATCACCAAAGGCACCATTATTGGTAAGTCCATTGTTGTTACCATTATTACCATTTAAACCATTTGTGTTAGCATCCGTGTTACCTTCATTTCCGTTCATACCGAAGCCATTGTTTTGATCCCCATCTATCTGGTTATCGTCGACTCCGTTGTTATTATTGTTATTGTTACCGTTATTGTTATTATTATTATTGTTATCCAATTGTGCTGCAACGTAAGCATTATTGTCGGTTTTCAATACATAAGCATCTTCTATTCCGTCAACCTGATTGGCAATTTTTTCGGCAGCTTCTTCCGCCAGTTCATACTGGTTTTCATTGTTCCCATTTTGATCTAAATTGTTGCCATCCTGGTTTGCATCGTTATCAGCATTGAACCGGGTATTTTCAACATTCGTACCTCCATTGTCACCCTGTCCTTCCTGATTTCCATTTCCATTATCATCACCGTTACCCCCACATGCTGCGAGTACAAAAGTTAACGCTATTAAAAAGCTGAATATTTTCCATTTCATTGCATTCAAATCCTCCTTACTGTTTTGCCCTTAGTATGTAACAGAAAGGTGGATTTATTCTTTTTTCAAATATTGGCAAGCACACCAATTTTGTTCCAGACAATATATATAGTATTCGGGGAGACTATATATAACCCTTGATATATAAAGGAGGGCAAATAATGGATATTCCGGATTACGATAAAGCCTTATATTACACGTTATGGGGACAGTGGGATGATCTGCTTGTACTGATGGTACGCACAAATGATGATATGCTTTCCAAGAAAATCCAATATTTTTTACATGCATTCCACTATTCACTTGACGAACGAAAAATAATCGAATCACATGACAGCCTTCTGTATTATATTGACCACGCTATGAAATACACCCCGACCGTGGCAATGGAAATATAAAAAGGAAAATGCACCAGATTTCTGGTGCATTTTCCTGCTTTTACTTATGATTGTTCCCTTTACCGTTATTGCCATTATTTCCTTTTTTACCATTATTTCCGTTATTGCCGTTGTTGCCGTTGTTGCCGTTGTTACCTTCTTTTCCATTATTGCCTTTGTTTTTGCTGTTTCCTTTATGAAAGGCATTTTCGTTTGCATTTTTATTCGGCTTATTTTTTTTTGCTTTATTTTTCTTTTCATTATCTTTATTATTTTTCTTGTTTTTGCCATTTGAGTTGATAAATCCATTTTTACCTTTTAACTCACTTGGGTGTTTTGCATCAACTTTCGTCTCAGGTTCTTCGGATTGCTCATCGATTTCCACTTTTTTGTCTGAAGACGCCTGTTCTGTGTTTGTCGCACTGTCTTCCTCAGCTGCAGATCCCAATTGATTTTTATTGTTATAAAACGTATTAATTATTGCTTCTTCCTCATCATCAACCGGGATTTCCTTGTTATCTGCCTCTGAAGCAGCTTTTGACTCAACAAGGTTTGATGCCATTAACTCATTCATGGATTGCTGACTTTGTATTGCAGCATCACGTACTTTTTTTGGCACTTGAAAAGTAGCTATCTTCCAACCTGATTCATTCGTGACAAAATAACTGTCAATTGTATCAAGAACTGATGTTTCGTGTGAGTCAGGCACATAGCTTACACCAATCAGCATATTTTTTCCATTCGCTGTCAGGCCAGCTTGTTCACTTTTATTCATTATTTGATCAATTACCTGTTCCACCTTATCTCCCTGATAATCAGTGAGTTGACTGATTAGAGCTTCGGCATCATCATTTAATGGCGTAATCGATTGAACCTTAAGCTGATTATCAATTTCTAATTCAACACTTGGATTTATATCAATGTTCACATATGCATATGTATGACTTGTATTATTAAAAAGGTATAATGGCACCACTAATAACAGAAGTACACACGCCATGGCAAGCATCCTCACGGGAACCCATCTGTTTTTACCGGGAAACAGCAAATTTCCTTTCGTTTCCAATGGCTGATAACTAACTTCAGCGCCAACTGCTGCATCTTCCATCGGTAATGCTTTTTGGAAAGTCCCATCTTCACGCATCACAACTGTAAAGCGGCGATGTTTTTCCATCACGATTCCTTTTTTCACTAACCCACCCCCTTAAGGTACTCCTTAAGATACATATAATCTTCGCTTAACACAACGAAGATAGCCAAAATGAATTTTCGGTTACGTTCCAACGTTTTCTTGCTCACATCCACTTTTCTGACTAAATCCTTTATCGGCAGCTTTTTCTTTCGTTGAACATACTCCCGTAGCGCTGTGTCATTATACAGCGTTCTCGCCACCGCGACTGCCGAGTCCCGGGCATCCTTATGTTTTGGTGAAGCTTCCGTCAGTTCAACTAACGTTAGTTTATAAGTGCGCAGTTTTTCTTTAAAATCCAGTATCTCTTCCCTGCGATACCACGCTTCCTGTTCCTTCTGATAAATTTCCTTAACCGCAAATATCTCTGTAGGATTCTCCATCTGTTCTTCATCATAACTTTCATCGAGAGACGCTGCAACTGGTGTTTTTTGAACATACCGAATGTAATCAATCACTTTCCTTTTCACAACAAGCTTTGAGAAAGAAAGAAACGAGCTTCCCTTTTCAGGTGAATAGGACATGATTGCTTCATTGAATGCGGTCAAGCCGATACTGAATTCATCATCACTTTGTGGATTAATATAACGTTTGCAAACTTCCGAAACACATTTGGCGATAAAAGGCTGATATGTCTTTAAAAGATAATTTTGAACAGTTTGATCCCCTTGCTGGGCTGAGGCAATCATTTCTTCAAGGGGAATGTCTTTTAACGACTGGCTCATCATCAACCTGAAACACCCCCAGCCATTAAATAATTCGTTTCATTATTATACTTTATGGGTGTAGTTGTCGCGTATTTTATCATTTTAATTTTCATAAGCGTAATATATTTCATGATGTAACCACCATCTTTATCAATAATTTTCGTTACAATCATACTATTTTACCAATAACACTAAGCTTAACGTACGAGCTAACTCCTTGCTACCACAAAATAATTACAGTTTGTTTAAAAATTGATTACTTATTACTTATAACGGCAACTGGACTGAAAAATGAAGATGAAAATAAAATAACATGACGTAAAAGCTTTTAAAAAATGCTTTAAAAAATGTATTCATATTTGCTTTTGCCGCCAATAATCTGGGTTGGTTTGAGTATTCATAATGCGGAATGAGTGACCGTTCTATGGCTTTTCAACTCTTTTCGGGCACTCATAACGCTGATGAGTGACCGTTCTACGGCTTTTCAGCTCTTTTCGGGCACTCATAAAACCAATCAATTACCGTTTAACTCCAAAAAATACCCGCACCACTTTCAAAGTGATACGGGATCTTTCTTGGTTTATTCAAATTCAAATAAATCACAGTGAAGAAATTATCGCTTCTTTTGAACCAAAACTTTTTTGCTGTTTCAATGCTTCCAGTTCAACATCAGCATAAATATCACCTTCAAACCAATCGACCGACTGAATAGTCTCTGGCGTGAAAACAAACATTTTTTCACCTGAAGGAAAATCATCCATTTGAACGACCAGATATCGGATTTTCCAGTATTCATCATCGAAGACCATATCAGTAACTTTTCCGATTTTCCCGTCATTTGCATGAACTCTGTATTCCAGTGTCTCTTCTTCACTCCGTAAGTTATAATCCTTTTTACCCTCATTCAATTGTGCTTCATTTCGAAACGAGGCTTTTGCTTCTGAATCATTATGAAAGTGAGAGATAGGGCTATCCTGATCACCCCAGAGCATACTTCCCATCCAATATCTGCTCCATCCGTAATAACCTGTCAGGGCAATTTCCATGTCTTCAGAAATTGCTGAATCACTTGGTATGGATGGACTGTTCCGGACAGTTTCTTTATCATGTTTCACGTCCACCATTTTTCCCTGCTCGTCCATTTTTTCAAAAGATGCAGGGGATAATAGCACCCGGCGGGAAGGCAGCCATTTTCGGGCATCTACTACTGCATATCGGATTGCCCATTTTTTATCATCAAAATACAAATCGTGTATTTTTCCCATTTCGCCATCCTGAGCATTAATATTATACGCTTTAAGATCTGTAGTGAGATATAACATTATATTCGCCTCCTAGCGTTTATAATGTGTTTACCCAGTCCGCTTCAGACCTAAACGAACGCCGGCATTAGTCATGATGGGTGTAATAATAGTCAATCGGTATAAATAAACCTACTCTTCCCCTGGTATCATGATCCAATGTAGCAAACACAACACCAATAACCTTGCCTTCCTGGTTAATCACCGGGCTTCCGCTGTTCCCCCGGTATACCGGTGCTTCCAGCATGATAACCGGTTTTTCCCAATCACTTAGCTGTATATAATCAATTACTGTTCCCTTATTGGCTATTCCATTAAATCGTAGCGGATTGCCGATAAAATAAATCGGTTCATTTTCGTCAAACTCAGTCTTATCAGCCAGCTCCAGGTGTGATAAGTTCTGACCCTCTACATCCAATACAGCCAGGTCAACCGATGGATAAGTTTCAACAACCTCACCGGAAAAAAGTTCATTATCCGGAAATGCCACGGTAACCGACTTTTCTCCTTCAACGACATGATGATTTGTTATGATTGTTCCATCAGAGGAAATTGCAAAGCCTGTTCCCTTCGTATTACCGGCCTCAATCACGACCACCGCCTTTTTATAAGCTTGTATATCATCCTGTACAGATAATTTAGCAGAAGTAATCAGGAAATCAATAGCCGGAACCGAAAATGTTTGCGGGATTAGCGCGAAAACATTAAAGACCATAGCAATTGCAATTAGCCAAAACGCCCATTTCGGAAACGGACGTTTTGGCTTTTGACTATCTTTCTGATGTGCTCTGGCCCATGCTTTCTGACGTTCATCTTCAACGAGTTCCTTCAGTTCTTCCTCATCAAACTCTTCATATAAGTCGTCATCAATAATGTCGTGGTCATTTTTATCGTTAGTCATAATCCACCTCACACAACTGGCAATTCATTACACTGCCTGCTTCGAACTTCCCTGCTGCATCTGGTACATATGGTAATACAAGCCCTCTTCATGAATAAGCTGGTGATGATTACCTTGTTCTTTTATTGTACCATTTTCCAGTACAAAGATAGAATCAGCTTGCTGAATTGTTGATAAACGGTGTGCAATTACAAGCGTTGTTCTGCCTTTTTTCAAAACTTCCAACGCATTCTGAATCAGATTTTCCGTTTCCGTGTCAATGTTGGCGGTAGCTTCGTCCAGAATCAGAATTGCCGGATCAAATGCCAGTGCACGTGCAAATGAGATTAGCTGTCTTTCGCCAAGTGAGAACGTGCTTCCGCCTTCAGTGACTTTTTCATCATACGTATCAGGAAATTTTTCGATGAAACGGTCTGCTCCAACAGCCTTTAAAGCATTAACAGCCTGTGTACGGGAAATAGCCGGATCGTTCATCGTAACGTTTGAAAGAATCGTTCCTGAAAAAAGAAAAGGATCCTGCAGTACAATGCCCATGTGGCTTCTCACCTGCTGACGCGACCATTCCTTTGTATTATGCCCATCAATGGTAATTGTTCCTATTTGTGGGTCATAAAATCGGAAAAGCAGGTTCATAATCGAACTTTTTCCGGATCCTGTATGCCCGACAAAAGCAGCTGTTTCACCTGATTTTACCGCAAAAGAAATATCATTCAGAACATAATCTTTCTCGTTATAAGCAAATGAAACATGATCAAAACGTATATTGCCACGGTACTTTTCTATTCTGCCATCAATGACTTCTTCACCATCACGATCGATTAATTCAAAAACCCTGTTTCCGGCGGCCCGCGCCTGTTCAATTAATGGAAGCTGGTTAACAATATCCTCCAGCGGCTCAAACAGACGGGTCAAATAATCGACAAACGCATAAAGCACGCCGATTGTGATAATACTGCCAGGTCCAAGTGACGATGACCCAAAGTACCAAATGAATCCAACGAATGCCAGATTCCGGAATACGGTAACGAGGTTATACGACGTCAGTGCACTTAATTTAACAAGCTTGCGCTGATAGATAAAATGCCTCTGATTCAATACCTCAAATTCTTCTTTTGTTTTCTTTTCTCTCCTGAAGGCCTGAATGATTGGCATTCCCTGAACTGCTTCACTGATATTCCCATTGATTTCACTGATTGTTTTGCGGATAACGGTATTGTATTTTGTACCGAAATATTTATAAACCTTCATCCAGCCAATAATCAGCGGAATTACCAGTAAACACAAGGCAGCCAATTTTACATCCAGTAAAAATAATGCCGCAAAAATCCCCGCCATGTAAACAATGCTCGTGAATACAATGGAAAGAACACGTTCATATAAATCACGAATCGCTTCCGTATCATTTGTAATCCGTGCAACAATTTTACCTGCAGGCTGATCAACATAATAGTTAATTGGAATTCGCTGTGTATGTGCAAAAATGTCATTCCGCATTTTTTTCACAATCTGGTTGGACGATTTTTGCAGTAAAAATGTTTGGTAAAATTGAAAAACACCTGCTATTAACAATAAAACCACATATAAACCCAGTAAAAGGACAATCGGTCTCTGTTCCGGTTTGAAAAATGGATATATTTCCGATAATGAAAGCTTTTCACCTTCGTAAGTCAGGTTCTCGTCAGCTGTTTCAATAGTGATTGTACCATCACTGTCTGCACTGCGTTTTCCTTGCAGTGTTACATAGCTGTCCACAAAGTAATAATCACGTTCAACCTGGAAAATAGTTGCATTTCCAAGTTGCTCGTCTGAATCATTTAAACGATCAGCACGTTTATAAAATTTATCCTCGTATGAAACAGTGTATTTATCATCGTTCTCCCTGACCTGTTGCCATTTACCTTCCACACCAAGGATATGCTCATCAATTACTGTTTTTGCAATTAACGGACCTGACAGTTCAAGTGCAACAGCGAATACCAGGCAAACCAGCCCGATTAAAATGCCTTTTTTAAAGTGCAATGCATATTGAAATAAACGTTTTTCTGTTGATGGTTTCATCAGGAGGACACCTCCTCATCTTCCAGTTGCTGCTGCTGATATTGTTCTTTATACCAGCCATTCAGCTTAATTAATTGTTCATGTGTTCCTTCTTCAATGATTTTTCCATCTTCCAGCACAATGATATGGTCTGCATGGGTAACAGCAGACATGCGATGTGCCGCAATAAAAGTTGTTTTATTTTTTCGTTCGTTACGTAAATGCTCGATAATCTTCGCCTCTGTCTTTCCGTCAACCGCAGACATCGAGTCATCCAAAATTAAGATTTCCGGCTCCTTTACAAATGCACGCGCCAATGCCACACGCTGCTTCTGCCCGCCTGAAAGGGTAACACCACTTTCGCCAACCTCCGTATCGAGGCCTTCAGGCAGTTGCTTGATATCCTCCAAAAAGTGGGCAAGTTCCATCACCCGGTAAATTTCCTCATCAGTCGCATCTTCCTTACCGAATTGGATATTTTCACGAATCGTTTTGGAAAACATGATCTGATCCTGTGGAACATAGCCAATCCAGTCACGTATTTGTTCCAGACTGATCGATTCCAGCTCTGTTCCGGATACTTTTATATCACCGGTAACCCCCGGATACTGTCTGAGCATTAACTTGAATAATGATGTTTTTCCTGCTCCGGTTTTACCTGCGACACCAATCGTCTGACCCTTTTTAACGTTCAATGTAATGTCATGCAGTTGATTGACCTCTGTTGATGGATACGAAAAAGAAACATGATCAAAGTCTATCGCATCTGCGGTTTGAACCTTTCTGGCATGCAGCGGATTTGTTACATCAGCCTGATAACCCAATGTATTATTGACACGGTCCAGTGATGCGTTACCGCGTTGTAAAATATTTATCAGTTCTCCTACAGCAAACATCGGCCAGATCAGCATTCCAAGGTAAACGTTAAACGTTACCAGATCACCCAATGTAATTTTGTTTTCAAAAACGAGTAAGGCGCCATAGCCTAATCCAATTGTATAGGATAATCCGACAAGAATTGTCATCGTCGGTTCAAACAGCGCATCAATTTTTGCAACAGCAATGTTCTTTTGATAAACATCATCTGTCATTGTCTGAAATCGTTGTTCATCCTGTTTTTCCTGTACAAATGCACGAATCACACGAACACCACGAATTGATTCAAGCACGTCATTGTTCATTTCACCAAACGCCTCCTGTGCTTTAGTAAAACGTGCATGAATGGCAGCACCATATTTATTCATGACAATCGCCATAATTGGTAATGGAATCAATGCTGCCAGCGTTAATTTCCAGCTTATTGTAAATCCCATCATAGCTACGATCATGAACATAAAAATGCTGGAATCAACCAGTGTTAATACACCGAAACCTGCCGTAAGACTGATTGCTTTCAAATCATTCGTACTGCGGGCCATTAAGTCACCAGTACGATGCTTTCCAAAAAAAGTCGGTGTCATTTTCAGAAAGTGATCCATCAGCTTACTCCGCGTCCATCTTTCCAAAATAACTGCCCCGCCAAACAATGTGTAATCCCACAAAAATGAAATGGCGTAGTGAATAACTGTTAATACCAAATAGCCGGATACAAGTAAGATTAATAATTGCATCGTTAATGTTTCCACTTTTATTTGATCAATTGCGAAACCAACAAGCTTGGGCGGAATCAATCCAATTGCACTAGAAATAATTAAGGCAGCAATTGCAAACGTATACCTTTTCCAATAATGTTTAAAAAACCAATCTAATTTCTTAAATACTGCAAACACCTAAATCACCTGCTTTTCTCTCTCTAAGTTGAATAACCTCCTGGGACGGTACTGCGTCACATAAAATTTTCCATTAAAAAAGCACACGCCTGTGACGTGTGCAATCGCCGGATTACATAACAATCCCTTAAAAAACACAAAAAGGCCACAGACATGTGTGACCTATTACATGCTAATGTAATGTACAATCAGCAAGTTAATTTCTACCGTACCAGAAGGTCACACCAAATATAAGTTTTTCGTTTACTAATTCAATTCTGTTTTTCATCGATATGACCTCCTCTCTTTTTATGTTCTCAATAAGTATAGTATTTGGAGAATTTTAAGTCAATGACTTTTTAAAATTTTTTTACTTTTTTTCAAAAGTATTATTGTCCACAGTTAAAACACACTTCACTTTTAACAGGAAGTGTATTTCAACATTTTACATGATTAATTCATGCAATTATAATTTTTACTTCTCAAAAATTTCAGTATCGTGGTTCAGTGTACATTTGAATCAATTTCCTGTCTCTTATTAATTCCAAGGGTCACCATACCCTCTACCTTATCCAAAGGTACATTAGTTGCTGAGGCGATTTCTTCGACTGATACATGTGGATTTTTAGCTATAAAGCTTCTTACCCGGTCACTTTCAACCAAGCATGTTGGACACATCATAAATGGACTTGATTCCATCGGTTCTTTGCACAAACGACAATTTCGGATAATTTTTCCCATGTACTCACCTCCTACAACTTTTGTACAATTATTCTACACCAATCGACAGAACAAAACAATCTAATTATAGAATTTTTAGAAAAATAAGTCTTTTGTCACATGCCACAACTATAGTCCCAATACATAATTTCGTCACAATCCTTGATAATAAGGCTGCATTTTTCATTAATTCAGGTGAAAATAATGTAAAAAATGATATAATGCAAAGTGTAAATTGAAAACTCAACATGGACGTGTGTGAATATATGAATATGCTATTAAATGGTACTTACAAAAAAATTGAACCAGCATCCGGAGCTATCATTATGGCGAGTGGTATTTTCCTGATTGGGGCTGTAGACGCTTTTCCATTTTTGGATATCCATATGGGGAAATATCTGGCATTCTTTCTTCTTGTCGCTTGGGTTATTATCTACAAAGATTTGACGATTCAGTTTTTTCATCGTGACTTCCTGGTTCCTTTTATTCAAAACCCGGTTAACTCCTTTGTTATCGGGACATGGATTGCAGGGGTATCCGTTTTATGTAACGTATTTCTGAAATACTTTCCTGAAATTATCTTAATGACGCAGGCTATGGGGATATTAAATACGTTTTTATGGCTGTTTTTTCTTGCTAACTGCTTTTATAATTTCAAACAACTGTTTTTTGAGCATAAGGATTATCCGGTCCAGGGTGCTGTCCTGCTGTCAACAGTGGGAACACAATCCATCATTATCTTATTGAATAATGTTTTCTTTCAATTCCCGGTCTACTTTTCTGAAGCTATTATTTTACTAGGATTTCTCTTTTATCTGGCAGGGATTATTTTGATTGGAAACAGATATATCCGAAAGCATAACTGGAATCTGGCAGATGATTGGGCGAATACAAACTGCATCATCCATGGTGCCCTGTCAATCTCCGGGCTGGCCATCGTAACAACAGATACATTTACATCAACGTTCGTTACCTATTTTTGGATACTTGTCTTTCTGCTTTTGGTCATTGTTGAAGTAATTGAATTTGTAAGAGCCTTCCTGCGGGTAAAAAAATATGGCTGGAACCAGGGAATATTCACGTACAATGTTACACAATGGTCACGAAACTTTACGTTTGGCATGTTTTATACATTTTCACTTGTTATGCAGGCAAACCCGTATTACACGATTTCAGAATCACTGTATAACTTCCAAACAGGATTTATGGCCTTTTGGGCATGGGTAGTTTTGATTGCAATTCTCGGACAAATCGCATTATTTATAAAAGATCGCATAACGAAACTGATCAGACAACAAGCAGAGATTGGCCAGTAATAATCAGGAATAAAAGAGGCTGGGACATAACAAAAATGTGCATCAAAAAAGACTAACAATTTGCGAGCTTAGCGGAGGAAATATACGCAGACTCCTGGGGGAGGAAAGGCATCGGTGAAACTCCGAAGTGCGTCAGCGCGAGGAGGCTCACCAGCCGCCCGCGAAAAGCGACGAGCGAAACTTCTGCCGAGTAAACTCCGAGTTGCGAGGAGTGCTGCTTCTCTGGAATCACTTGCAACACGACGAGCACCACAGTATATTTCCGGAGCGGTTTAATGCACCATTTTCAAGTTAGTTCGGATATATTCTTTTGATAAAACCCATTTGTCCCAGCCTCTTTAATTGGCTCTTTTTACAACCCCATCACAACACTACATCCGGCTCCCCCCCAAACGCGATTCCATAGCTGTAATATTTTCACTCATTCTTTCACATACTATCATTCAGTAATTATTTCACAAGGAGAATCGTATGCGAAAGAATCGGCGCCGAACTGCAAAGAAGAATTCCATATTTCCAATCGAAGTTGATAGACTGAAAAAGATGCTCCAAAGTGAATTTGAAGGTAATCCGGACTTAACCTTTTCTATTTTCGAACATAAGCATAAAAAAATTGCCGTATTTTATTTATCATACCAGGTATATACCGATCGGGTTGAAAATTTCCTGCTAAAGCCTTTGATAAACAGTAATGAAGAAATGACCAGCTCAACTATTCTTAACGAGCTCCCTCTGGGCGGCGGTTCCAAAACTGACGATATTGACGATATACTTCAAGGATTAATAATAGGAAAAGTATTTGTGTATGCAGAAGGAGACAATTCTGTTGTCAATTATTTATTGATTCATAAAGAATCAAGGCAGCTTGCCAAGTCAGAAAACGAATCTGTTGTACTGGGTCCACAGGTAGCTTTCACAGAATCACTTATTACCAACTTGAATGTTGTACGATGGAGTATACGAACCACTGACCTTGTTTTGGAAAAAATAATGGTTGGTAAAAGAGCCAAACACGAAGTCAGACTTATTTATATGAAATCCATCGCAAGTGATGTACATATTAATACCATGCGGCAGAGACTGCAGGATTTGGATTTGGATCAAATTGAGGACAGTACCGTTTTAATGCAATATATTGAAGATGCTCCTTCCTCTATTTTCCCCCAATTCCTGTCCAGTGAATTGGCAGACCGTTTCAGCTATGCTGTCGCACAGGGACGAGTAGGTGTCCTTGTGGAAAACAGCCCAACAGGAATAATAGCTCCGGCCTCCTTTTTCAGTTTTATGGAATCAACTGAAGATATGTACATGCGCTGGAATGTAGGATCATTCTTACGGATTCTGCGTTTCTTTGCAATGTTTATTTCAATCATCCTGACACCACTCTATGTTGCCGCAGTAACCTACCATTATGAACTTATTCCACCGCGTGAATTGATTACAATAGGTCAATCAAGAGCTATTGTGCCATTTCCACCGATAGTTGAGGCGATGATTCTGGAATTACTGATTGAGCTGTTGCGTGAAGCTGGTGCACGATTGCCTACCAAGGTAGGTCAGACAATTGGTATCGTTGGTGGTGTAATCATTGGGCAAGCGGTTGTTCAGGCTGGATTAACAAGCAGTATCCTGATTATCGTAATAGCCTTAAGTGCGCTTTCCTCCTTCACGGTACCAAGTTATTTAATGGGGACTACCATCCGGATAATCCGGTTCCCGATAATCATATTGGCAGGAATGTTTGGGATTATCGGAATCATTTATGGACTGTGTTTTTTAGTAATTCATTTAATAAAACTTAAATCACTGGGCGAGCCGTATTTATCTCCTGTATACCCATTTCGATTGTCTGACTTGAATAAGGCATTATTCAGGGCACCACCTTCATACCGGAACAAACGGTTTCTATCTTACAGACCAAAGGATTTACTTCGATTCAGCAGAAAGGAAGCCAGTAAAATACGGGACATAGATGAGTAGGTGGGGCAATGGATATTAACCTAACAATAAAAGAAAACCTGCAAATCCGGGCGTTTTATTTATTTTTTGTTATTACGACCATTCAAGTTGGCGTTGGTATAATGGGTGCACCAATGTATATATTTATTGAGGCACGGCAGGATTCATGGATTTCTATTATTATTGCATTTATGTATATCCTGCTTGTCCTCTTTGTCATGTTCAAGATTTTAAGCAAATATGAAAATGCCGATATTTTTGGAATACAGGTTGATTTATTTGGTAGATGGATTGGCAGGATATTGGGAACACTGTATATCATTTACCTGACCGTTTCACTTATATCCATCATAAATACGTATATTGAAGTGATACAGCTTTTTGTATTTGAGGAATTAAGCTCACTCATCATCGGGTTACTGCTGGTGTCCCTGATTGTATACAGTGTACTTGGGGGAATAAGAGTTATTGTTGGGGTTGTATTTATCTTTTTTATTCTCTCAGTTTGGTTAATTTTTCTATTATATGAGCCAGTGGCAAGAATGGATTTAACACACTTTCAACCCATGTTCCAGGCTTCAGCAACTGAATTGCTTAAGGGAGCCAAGGCAACAGCTTACACATTTGCTGGCTTTGAGATCCTTTTTATTATTTATCCGTTCATTCAACATAAGGAACGTGCCAGATTCCCTGTGTATTTCGGAGCATTCTTCTCGTTCGGACTAATTATGCTCACTACTGTAATTGCCATAGGTTATTTCAGCCACAACCAGCTGGAACAATTGGAATGGTCTGTGTTATCGCTGTTTAAAATAATTTCCTTACCATTTGTCGAACGTTTTGATTATATCGTAGTAGCCGAATGGATGATGGTGTCCCTTCCAAATATGATTCTGTTAATGTGGGCTATAACGTATGGAATGAAACGATTATACAAAATCCCGCAAAAAATAACGTTATATACCGTTTCATTCATTATTTTGGGAATATGCGGCTTTATCTCTTACCATCACCTGATTACCGGCCTGACTGATCTGGTTGCAAAAGTTGGATTCTGGATTGTATACATCTATCCTTTTATTCTCTTACCAGTAGTATTGCTGAAAAATCGTTGGCAGCGTAAGAAGGAACGTGAAAATATATGAAAAAAAACATCTGCATATTGCTACTTTTAATGTTTTTTCTCACTGGATGTGTGCAGCCTACAATACTTGAAGACCTCGGGATTATTAATACACGAGGGATTGACATGTTAGATGAAGATAAAATTAGAACAACGCTGGTTATTTTTAAATTTGATTCACAGAATAAGGAAATCTCAGAGACTATTACGGGAGTAGGAAACACAGTAAAAGGTGCGCGCAGAAACGCAAATTCTAAAACCAGCTTCGAACTTACTCCGGGGCAGATTCGTATGGAGATATATGGAAAAGAGACAGCAAAGAAAGGCTTAATGGATTACTTGGATACGTTAATTCGTGATGCAAAAGTGTCAGATACAATGTTTCTGACAGTTAGTAATACTACTGCCAAAGAGGTTATTCAGGCTTCAAATGAAAAGGGATCGGTACATACCGGGAAATATTTATATGAGTTGATCCTGCAGAGTGTTGAGGATTATGTAATTCCGCGAGTTACCATACAGGACTTTATTCATTATTATTATGATGTCGGACAAGATCCATTTCTTCCTGTTTTAAGTGTAAAAAATGGTCCGCCAGCCTTAAGTTCACTGGCAATTTTCAAAGATGATAAATATGTGGGTCAGATACCTGTCGAACAAGCATATATAATAAATATTTTTAAGAAATCGATTGAACAGGCAAATCTGGAAATTTCTTTACCGATTAAACCGTTTAAAGACAATATAAAAAAAGCCGAACAAATTGAAAATGATAATGATAATGATAATTTTCATGTGATTTTGACTGTTTTAAATGGAAAAAGCAGCACAAAGATGACAGACCCCAATGGTTTAAAATATCGAACGAACATTAACTTAAATGTAAACATGTCAGAGATATCTAAGGAAATAAACATTGATAATCCAAAAGTAATTGCCAAGATGGAAAAGGAATTGGAAAAAGATATTAAACAACAATTTGAAAAATTATTGAAGAAAATGCAGGGACTGAATGCAGACCCATTTGGTTATGGCACTGTTTACCGTGCTAACAAAACAGATGAGAAGCTTAAGAAACAGGAATGGCGCAATAAATTTCCGGATATCAGTGTGGATTTTAATGTAAACGTAAAGATTTTACGCCATGGTACAACACCATAATAACTTATAAAGCAAACCTGTTCAGCAAAAAAACCGACCTCATTAAAGGCCGGTTTTTTGATTTACATATGATATTCTGGACTTTCTTCCACATCGTCTGAAGTAAGTCCTGACAATACGTGAACACGTAAAATAAATCCTATCAGTTTGTCATCGTCGTTCACAACCGCAAGTGGAACACTCGATTCCAGCGCTTTTGGAATCAGGTCACTTACATATTCATCATTTTTAACAATGGTTACGTTCTGCCGCAATACATCTTCGAGCGTTTTTTTCTCTTTTAACCCTTTAATGGCATCGTCGATTGTCACTAAACCTTTAATATGTCTTCCGCGATCCACAACAAATACACTGGATATTCCGTTTTCTTCCATTTCTTTGCGTGCGACGTTTAAGCCATCTTTCAGTGAAACAAGTGCATTAGGCTTTATCATAATGTGTTCCGCCTGAAATACTTTGGACCGGTCAATGTCCTTAATGAAATCGGAAATATAGTCATTTGCCGGTTTATCAATAATTTCTTCAGGCGTACCTACCTGATTAATCTTACCATCTTTCATAACTGCTACCCGGTCACCCAGTTTGAATGCCTCATTCACATCATGTGTGATAAATATAATCGTCTTTTTCAGGCGATCCTGAATATCAAGAAGCTCAAGCTGCATTTCACGGCGAATTAAGGGATCCAATGCACTGAACGGTTCATCCATCAACAGAATATCCGGATCATTAGCAAGTGCACGCGCCAATCCTACCCGCTGCTGCATACCCCCGGAAAGTTCATCCGGATATTTATCCTCATAGCCTTTTAAACCAACTATTTCAATGTTTTTCATAGCAATTTCCTGTCGTTCTTCTTTGGAAACATTGCGTACTTCAAGCCCATATTCCACATTCGCCATAATTGTCCGATGATTAAAAAGACCAAAATGCTGGAAAACCATTGCAATCTTTTGCTGGCGAACATTTTTAAGTTGCTTGCTGTTATATTTAACAATATCTTCCCCATCGATAAAAATTGATCCGTCAGTAGGTTTATTCAACAAATTAAAGCACCGGATCAATGTTGATTTACCACTGCCTGAAAGCCCCATTATTACAAAGATTTCACCCTGTTGTATATCTAAGGACGCATCATAAACACCAACAGTATGACCTGTTTCAGCCAGAATTTCATCTTTGCTCATTCCTTCTTTTACCTTAGGAATAATCGACTTGGGCTTCGAACCGAAAATCTTTGAAACATGCTCTATCTTTATCTTCGTTGTCATTAGCTCACCCTCCTGTGCTTCTGGAGTTTATCTGCTACCCCGCCGGTAATGCGGTCGATAATAATTGCCAGGAATACAATACTGATACCTGCTTCGAATCCTAATGCGATATCGATCTGGTTAATGGATACAAGTACTTGCTCTCCAAGCCCCTGTGCGCCAACCATTGATGCGATTACAACCATAGCAAGAGCCATCATTGTTGTCTGATTCACCCCGGCCATTATGGTAGGCAAGGCTTGTGGAAGCTGAATTTTGAAAAGCATTTGCCACTTGGATGACCCGAACGATTGTGCAGATTCAATTACTTCTTTATCCACACCCCGGATAGCCAGTTCCGTCAGCCTGATTACCGGTGGAATGGCATAAATTAATGTTGCAAAGATTGCAGACACATTTCCCAGTCCAAAGAAAAATATTGCCGGGATTAAATATACAAAACTAGGCATTGTCTGCATCGCATCCAATATTGGCCGCATGACAGTTGAAAAGCCTTTACTGAAGGCCATCCAAACGCCTAATGGAATACCCAGCGCCAGGGAAATGATAACGGCTGTAACAACAATCGCAATCGTTGTCATCATATCTTCCCATAACTCAAATGTCCCGATTAAAAAGACAAATACACCAAATAGAACACCTGAAAAAATTGACTTAAAATACCAGCCAAGCAAAACAATTATTACGATAAATGCCCACCAAGGCATCCATATTAAAAATTCTTCGATACCATTTATAATCTGTGTTGAAAATAAATAGATAAAATCAAATATGCTTTCTAATGATTCATCCAGAAAATTAACGAATTTCGCAACGTAATCCCCTAGACTTGTAGTTATTTCCGGAAAGTTCCCCATAGGTCACACCCTTTTTATAAAATTAAACAGGCAGCTAACCGATAAGCGGCCAGCTGCCCAGAAACTTATTCCATTGAGTCCTTGACTTTTTTGGCCACGTCTTCAGGAACCCAACTGGTCCAAACATCTTCATTTTCTTTCATCCACCACATTGCTGCCTCTTCCGCAGAAGCTTCCTCATTTTTATTCATATAATTTAAAGCTTGTTCAGTAAGATCAGCACTAGTTTCATAGTTACTTAGAAAGTCCACCACATCTGGTGCAGCTTCAGGAATATCCTTATGAACTGCAACTACAACATCGTTTGGTGGTGCTTCGGTAGCTTTTGTTTTTTCATAAACTTCCGGATCGTATTCCGGCTCTTCCAGTAATGTTAAATCATATTTAGCTGTCACGGCAGTTGGTGACCAGTAGTAACCAACCCAAGCTTCCCCAGCTTTATATGCATCAGCAAGTGACGCAACAATTGCTGCATCAGAACCAGGTCTGAAGTTTACAAAAGACTCATTCAAACCATAGGATTCCATTTTCTTTGTAATTGCTTTTTCAATAGCCCAGCCACTTGGAGCATTAATTAATCGACCCTTATTTGGTTCTGCAGGATCAGCAAAAAGCTCCGGATAGTTTTTCAAATCCTCAACCGTTTTTAAATCTGGTGCCATTGGCTCAATACCACGTTCCGGGTCGCCTTCAATTACATATGTTGGAACATACAACCCTTGAACATTGTCGTCAAAGTTTACGGAAAGTTTTTTAATGTCGCCTTCCTCAATTGCTTCATTGTAAACTTTCTTAATGTTATCGGTCCACACTTCCATATAAACGTCAATATCGCCTTCTCTTAACCCTTGAACAGTTGCAGCAGTTGACCCTGGAGTTACCTCTGTGTCAATGCCATATCCCTCTTCAATAATTTTTTGTGCGATACTGTTATGCACTCTGATACTGTTCCAGCCAGCATCAGCAAATACCAGTTTTTCAACTTTACCTTCTGAACCTGAACCGGAGTCCGAACCGCCACAAGCAGAAAGCACTACTAATACAATAGCAGAAAACAATAATAATAGTTTCTTCATTTAATTACCCCTTTAATTATGTTTATTTGCATCCAGATATTCCTTGAAAATAAATACGCGTCACTGGGACCCTAGAATAGAAATATGTGTTAAAGATTGAAGGAAATAGAAGTGGTAATGAAGATGCATGTTTTTTAACAACACTTTTTATAATAGGTAAAATACTTGTTTAAATCAAATAGCATATAAAGCTATAAAATGCTATGAACGATGATTCAATGGAGTGAGTTGTTATTAGCTGCCAAAAACTTGCATTATTGCTTAAAATACTTCATTTTACAGCATGCTTCCATATTCATCCATTTATCTAAGCAGCTTAATTCCATTTATTATTAATGGATTAAAAACAAAGACCGTTTTCATAAATTTTGTTGCCTCTCAATATCGTTTTAGACATGAAATGCGAACTACTTTGAAAAAAAATGTGTACATTAATGCCGCTCCGGAAATACACTTCGCTTTCACGCCTCCGGGTACCAAGGCGACATCTGCTCAAAAAGTGCGTTTTCGCAGTGTCTTCTTAGCCGTGGGCGGCTGCTGAGCCCTCTTCGTGCTAGCGCACTCAGATGTCTCACCAGCTGCCCGCGGAAAGCGAGTATATTCCAGCCGCGGGGCAAGAGAGTCTCACTAGGTATTTAATCAGAGTTAGTTCGCAGTCTATAGATTTTGTGTCAACGAAAACAGTCAAAATAAAAAATGCCCCTATAACGTTGAATCGTAAAGAAGGCATTTTCGGTTAGTCTTATTAGAATGTTTCATTTCATTTAGTTTTATTATTTATCAGCGGTTTCTACAGTTTTATCGACTAATCAGTATTTCCCTGTATTCTTAATAATCTCAATCACCCGGTCGCGTGCTTTTTCACTCTGGTATTTTTTCATGTGGTCCACCATGACTGGAGCCTGTTCTTTCAATTTAAACAGTTCCTGTACCAGTGATTCCTCACTTAATGACTCTTCTTCCAGCACCCGTGCATAGTTTTTTTCCTTAAATGATTGTGCGTTTATAATCTGGTCTCCCCTGCTCGCATTTTTAGAAAGCGGGATGAGCAGCATCGGCTTGCGCAGTGCCAGGAATTCAAATATTGCATTTGCCCCTGCCCGTGACAGGACAAGGTCGGTTGCTGCAAAAAGATCTTTTAATTCTTCATTTACATATTCAAATTGTTTATATCCTTCGGGGCTAATTGATGTGTCTATTTTCCCATGACCGCAAATATGAGCAATTTGGAACTCCGGTAAAAGGTCATCAAGAGTGGTCCGAACCGTGTTATTGATTTTTTCCGAACCGCCGCTTCCGCCCATAATCAGTAACACAGGCTTTGCTTTGGTGAATCCGCAAAGCTCAAGTCCTTTTTCCTTATCACCCTGAAAAAGCTCATCCCGAATGACAGCCCCGACATACTCTGCCTTATTTTCGGGCAGATACTTAACGGTTTCAGGAAAGGTTGCCAGCACTTTTTTTGCGAAAGGTATTGCAAGTTTATTAGCAAGACCGGGAGTGAAATCTGATTCATGAATGACCGCCGGTACGCCACGCATTTTGGCCGCCATAATGACAGGCACGGAAACAAAGCCTCCTTTTGAAAATATAATCGATGGCTTGCGCCTACCGATAATACGCCATGCCTGCATCGTTCCGTTCAATACTTTAAATGGGTCCTTAAAATTTTCTTTTGACATATATCTTCTCAGTTTACCGGTTGAAATGGGATAATATGTTACACCATCCAGCTGTCCAATCAGTTTACGTTCAATTCCATTTTTGGATCCGATGTAGTCAATTTCCCATCCCTCGCTTTGGAATATTGGAATGAGGGCTAGGTTTACAATTACGTGTCCTGCCGTACCTCCACCCGTAAACAGAATTCGGTTTTTCTTCATAAAAATGAACTTCCCTTCTATCCACAATACAAACGAAATAAATACTTCACTTATTATCCTAATCCAAAATAACATAAAAAGGAAGCGTGTCGTTTTTAAAAAATATACCGCCCAAAAGAGGACGGCATTTAAAAGTTATTATATGAAAATTCCTGCAACAGTGGCCGATAAGATCGATGCGAGTGTTGCACCAATTAACAGCTTCATACCAAAGCCGGACACCTTAACCGCTTTTTCGCTGTCGATAGCTTGGACAGTACCGGCGATGATTCCAATCGATGAAAAGTTGGCAAAGCTAGTCAGGAATACAGATACAATTCCGATTGTTTTTTCGGACATACTTCCAAGCATTTTTTCGAACTCAAGCATGGCCACAAACTCATTTGTAACAATTTTCGTACCCATTATTCCGCCGGCTTCAATTACTTCACCAGGTGCAATACCCATCAGAATTCCCAGTGGGGCAATAATGTAGCCCAATATTTCCTGAAGTGTAACCCCGGCAAACACAAATTGTATAAGCCAGTTCACCAAATTCAGTGAAGCAATGAACGCTACCAGCATTGCGGCAACAATCAGGGCAATCTTACCACCATCAAGCGCACCATTGCCCATCGCTTCAAAGATACTTTTATCCGTTGATACTTCTTTAATGTCAACATGGTCTTCTTCTTCCGGTACACGCACCGGAGCGATAACAGATGAGATCATCAACGCACTGAACATGTTCAGCGGCAGTGCAACAAGCACATATTCCGGCGGGAGTATCTGAATATAAGCACCAACAATTGATGCTGACACAGAACCCATGGCAGATGCACTCACAATATATAAGCGATTTTTATCCAAATGGTGAAACTGTGATTTAATCGCTAACAGTGCTTCCGATTGACCAAAAAAGATACTGTTGACCGCATTAAATGATTCAACTTTTGGCAATCCTGTGATTTTGGATAATAAGCCGCCAAGGTATTTAATTATTGGCGGTAATATTTTCAGATACGTAAGCACCGAAAGTATCGTTGAGAAGAAGATGATAAGCAGTAACACATCAAAGAAGAAAATACTGCCACCCTCTGTTCGTGCCACACCGCCTAAGATAAAGTTGACACCATCCGTACCAAATTCAATTAACTTATTAAATCCGGCTGAAATCCCTTTAATGATTGTCTGGCCCAATTTAGTTGAAAACATAAACCATGTTAGTAAAAATTGCGCTGCCAGCATGACAATCAAACCAATATAGTTTATATTTTTCTTGTCATTCGACATTAAAAATGCCAGTCCGAGGACGACGATGATTGCTAAAAACCCGAGAAGAATATCCACGGATGCAGCCTCCCTTATAGTATAAATAGTTATTGTAACTGCTTTCAGTTAACTTATCCGATAGCGATTTTAGCAGGTTGTCAGACGTCTTGCAAGTGGAATATTTTACAAACGGTCAACTGTTTTAGTAGTTCCCCAAATTTCAGATTTCTAACATAGGACTCCCTCTGCCAAACAGAAAGCCCCGGCAAGCCACTCGCTCACCGGGGGTTAACAAAAAATATTCTAGTGTGCCGGGAAAAAGATCATTTGCAGCACGAAGACTGCACAAAAGAAGTATAAAATCCAATGGACGTCTTTCCCTTTTCCACTGACCAGTTTCAGCAACGGATAGGTTATAAAGCCAACCGAAATCCCGGTTGCGATGCTGGAAGTCATTGGCATCATCAAAATAATCGCAAATGCCGGAAATGCCTCGTCAAATGTTTTCCAATCAATTCGTGCTAGGCCTTCCATCATAAAGCAGCCCACGATGATTAAAACAGGAGCCGTTATCGCCGGGATATTCGCTATCACACCAATGATTGGCGAAAAGAACATGGAAAGCGCAAATAATCCTGCTACAACTAATGAAGTAAGACCTGTTCTACCACCAGCTGCGACACCTGAAGTGGATTCGACATATGCAGTTGAAGGGCTTGTACCAAACATCGAACCAACAGTAGTTGCCGTAGCATCAGCCAGTAGTGCTGATTTTGCCCGCGGCATTTTCCCATTTCTCATAAACCCTGCCTGTTCTGCCACGCCAATAAGTGTTCCGGTCGTATCAAAAATAGTCACCAGTAAAAATGCAAAGACTACTGTATACAAACTGTTGGCAAACACTCCGCCAATATCGATGTCAAAGAAGACGGGCATTGGGGGTGCTGAAGCCAATCCTTCAAATTGCAACTGCCCAGTAAAGTATGCAATAACTCCAGTGGCCAGCATACCTAAAAATAATGCGCCTCTAATGTTCCTTGCCATTAAAAATAATGTAATGAACAGTCCTGCCAGTGTTAATAGCGTCATAGGCTGATGCAGGTCGCCAAATCCGATCATATTTGCTTCATTAGGCACGACAATACCAGACATTTTCAATCCAAGAAACGCTATGAATAAACCTATCCCGGATGTTATTCCAAATTTCAGTGAAGATGGTATTGCCCAGATCAACGTCTCACGCAATTTCGTAAAACTCAGTAAAACAAACAGAACACCAGCTAACAATACTGTTCCAAATACAACCTGATAAGATAATCCTTGTGACGCGACAACACTTGCGAAATAAGCATTTAACCCCATTCCCGGGGCAATCGCGATAGGATAATTAGCAAAAAGCGCCATATATACCGTACCAACAACTGCAGAAATTATTGTAGCCATGAAGACCTGATCAAATGGTACTCCCGCTGCTGATAGAATAGCCGGGTTTACTACCACAATATAAACCATTGTCAGGAATGTCGTAAAACCTGCAATAAACTCTGTTCGGATATTTGTATTATTTTGTTTAAGTTTAAATTGTTTCTCCATTTATATCACCTTACTAACGAATAATATTAGCAAACATTTACTATAATATTCGTTTTTGATGATAATTGCAATAGTTCCGGAGCTTTTTTTCAAGCGATGTCTGAGAAAGCAGGCGGTTGACTGCCTTCCTCTGAACCATTCACATTTTTATCTCTTCATATTTTGTGTTAGGTGTGCTACTGATAAACGAACACGGTTCCTGTTCACTTATCATGACCAAATCGTGGATAGCCCTTGTGCATGCTGTATAGAAAAGGGTTCTATCCAAATCTCTGGAGTATGTTTGGATTGATGAATCGGGAATAACTACCGCATCAAATTCAATCCCCTTTGCCAAGTATACGGGAAGAACGAGCAGTCCCTTTTCAAATGTGTACGTTTCTTCATTTATTTCTTTTGCCGAAAGTTTTTCTTTTATCAGATTGAAGACAAAATTACTTTCCTGCATTGTTTTACATATTATCGCTATCGTTTCATTACCCTTATCCTTTAGTTTCCGTACGGATTCCATCAATGAATCAATTTGACCTGCACCGTTGACTGGTCTGATGAGCTGCGGTTTATCTCCGTCTCGATTAAACGGCTCAATCGCTTCATCACCCGGTGCAAAGTTCATTGTAAATTCAACAATCTGTCTGGTGGACCGATAGCTTTTGGAAAGCGTAATTCGCTCGTGCGACTCCTCAACCTTTTCCGGAAGCAGTGGATTATTTTCCGCCGTATTCACAAATATTGCCTGGTTGATATCCCCCAGTAATGTCATTCGGGTATATGGAAAAAGAAAATTTAAATATGCAAACTGAAATGCTGAGAAATCCTGTGCTTCATCAATAAATAGATGTCGTACTGATCGATCGGAATCCGCGCCCAATAATCTATTCTTAAAATAAAGATAAGGTGTTGCATCTTCCCAGGTTAAATGGTTTTGCGTCAGGTTTTTTGCGGTCTGCTCACATATTTCATTCCAATATACTGGCTTTTCCTTCGGAGTCCACCCTGTAAATAACTGATAGTAGGCTTTTGGAATATTAACAAAGTCCAAGTGTTTTACACGTTTTTTGATAGAAGAAAATACACGTTTAACAACCTCAGAGCGTAAAACGTCTTCCTCTATTGTCGGGTCATCATCATCAATTTCCTGATTTCTGTAATAGGCTTTTAAATAATCCTCTTTATCCAACAGTTCAACCCGCTCCATTACCCAGTCTTTGTCTTTTTCCTCCTCCTGACGCTTTCGTAATTCTTTTAACAGCCATTTTGTAACAAGTTCCATTTTATTGGGAATCGCAATGGAACTGTCCAGCGAATAAAAATAATCGTTTATCTGTTCTTTTGAAATGATGATGTTTTTTTGCAGGGTAATATTTTTAAAATGAATTCCGCCACTTTCCAGGTGCGAGACAAACTCATCTATCTGATTTTTAAAATCTGTGCTCGACTTATAATTTATATTTTTCATTCGTACAGCATACCCGGCCATCCCTTCTTGAGTGAGTACATATTCCATCTGCTCAAAAGGAGACTCAATGGAAATAGTTTCGTCTATCCGCTCTCTTATATAGTCCTGAAAAGTTGATTGCCGGACATTTGCTTCGCCGAGCTCCGGCAATACATTAGCTATATAGCTGGTGAATAATGGATTTGGTGAAAACAGAACAACATTATCAGGATCCAGGTCCTCACGATACCGGTACATCAGGTATGCTATACGCTGCAATGCTGCTGATGTTTTACCGCTTCCTGCCGAACCCTGTACAATTAAAAGCTTGCTCCGTTCGTTTCGAATTATTTTATTTTGTTCCTGCTGAATGGTTGCTACAATACTCTTCATCGTCGTACTGGCGTTATTTCCAAGAGCTTGCTGCAAAAGCTGATCACCGATCGTTACACCTGTGTCAAACATCCCTTTAATGACACCTTGTCTAATGATAAACTGACGCTTCAGCGAAATCTTCCCGGTAATCGTACCATCAATTGTTTCGTAGGCGGCTTCACCAGGTGGATAATCATAATACAAACTTGAAATAGGGGCACGCCAATCATAGACAAGAAAATCTTCATTCACATGATCCATTAAAGATGAAATACCAATATAAATTTGTTCCATCACATTATCTGGATCTTCCGCAAAATCAATCCGTCCGAAATAAGGTGAATCTTTAAGTTTACTAAGTGTTTTAAGTTCCTCACCGATTTTCCCATGGGAACGTTCCCTTTCAGATAGCAATTCCGCCTGTTGTTTAATGCTTGCCTGTGTTTCAATCACGTCGTCGGGTTCATCCAAATTAACCGTCACATCTTCCCAAAAGTTTTTACGAAGATTGATTACGCTTTCCTTCAATCCGGATGATTTGGAATACAGCTTTTCTTCTCTAATGCCAATTTCCTGAATGACTTGATTCACTCTTCGCTGTTCATCTGAACGATTTTCTGCTTGATTCAAGCAACCAACCCCATTCTATTTTAATTTTCCATTTGACATTCATTTTTAAAGTTGATATAATTGAAATGGATATTATTATACTTTAAAAATGAAAAATAACAGTAACTAATTTATAATACCATGCTAAATTTTGTTGTGCAACTTTTTTTAGCAAACTTAATACAAAAATAACCAGAGCCTGCTTTTTGAAATTCTTTCAAAGCAGGCTCTTCTTCTACATAAAGAAACCCCGCACTGACTTTCATCAATGCAGGGTTTCTTTAATTATTCAATTAGCCTTCAAGTAATAAATCGTAAGGATCTTCCAGCAGCTCTTTTATACGTACCAGGAATTGTACAGCGTCTTTACCGTCAACAATCCGGTGGTCATATGACAGTGCAAGATACATCATTGGACGTACTTCAATGGAATCGTCCGGCATTACCATTGCACGTTTCTGGATGTTATGCATGCCAAGAATTCCAACTTGCGGTGCGTTCAGAATAGGTGTTGACAGCATTGATCCAAACGTACCGCCGTTTGTAATCGTAAATGTTCCACCTTGCATATCCTGCATTTTCAGTTCTTTATTGATTGCTTTTTTACCAAGGTTGCCGATTTCACGTTCAACACCGGCGAAATCCAATTTGTCGGCATCGCGAACAACTGGTACTACCAGGCCTTCCTCTGTTGATACTGCAATACCGATATCATAGAACTTCTTCAGGACAAGTTCATTACCCTGAATTTCCGCATTGATATAAGGGAAATCTTTTAATGCGCCAATTACAGCTTTTGTAAAGAAGGACATAAAGCCAAGCTTCACATCATGCTTTTTCAAGAAGTTTTCTTTTCTTTCACTGCGAAGTTTCATGATATTCGTCATATCCACTTCGTTAAAAGTAGTTAACATTGCTGCTTCATGTTGAACTTCAACAAGACGATTTGCAATTGTTTGACGGCGACGTGACATTTTCACACGTTCAACAGGTTTATCAAACTCGGTTTTTTCACTGCTTGGAGCTTCTTTCTTAGCCGGTTTTGATTGTTTCTGCTCACTGCCGCCTTTTGCTGCAGATTCAACATCCTCTGGTCGAATACGGCCTAACGGGTCACGTGCCTGTACCTTACTTAAATCAATACCAAGCTCGCGGGCACGCTTCCGAGCTGCAGGAGAAGCGATTACGTCCTGTTTATCATCGGAAGATTCTTCCTGCTTTTCTTCTTTAGCAGGCTCTTTCGCTTCTTCTTTCTTAGGTTCTTCTTTAGGGGCCTCACTGGATTCCTCTTTTGATGCTTCAGCAGAATCATCGCCGCCTGCCTGGCCGTTTTCATCCACCTTGGCGATTGCATCTCCAACCTCGACATCATCGCCTTCTTCACGTAAAACTTCTGTGATAATACCGGCAAAATCAGAGTTAACTTCAACATTGACTTTGTCTGTTTCCAGTTCTACAACCGGATCACCTTTTTCAATTTTGTCACCCTTCTTCACCAGCCATTCGGCAATTGTACCTTCCGTAATGGACTCTGCAAGCTCTGGAATTTTAATTTCGTTCACTGGAATCTCCTCCTTTTGACTCAATTATCGCTTCCTGTATGATTTGATTTTGCTCGGTTTTGTGTACATTTGGCTCACCAACTGCTGGTGATGAACGATCCGGACGACCAATATACCGCAATGTTTGCCCTGTCTTTAATAATTCTCTTAAATAATCATCCACAAAGTCCCAGCTGCCCATATTTTGCGGTTCTTCCTGCACCCAAACAATTTCCTCAAGGTTAGGAAGTTCTTTTAACACTTTTTCCAATTCTTTTTTAGGGAATGGATAGATTTGCTCCAATCGCATTGCCCGAAGCCAATCGAAATTCTTTTCTGAGTTATCGATTGCTTCTTCAATATCCACCATTATTTTACCACTGCCAATCAGTAAACGCTTGGCATTTTTCTTGCTGACTTTCAGGTTAGGCTGCTGTCTCAGTGGTTCAAATTTTCCTTCAGCAAATTCCTTGGCAGCAGATGCAACCCGCTGATTACGCAATAAGCTCTTCGGTGTCATCAGCACTAATGGACGTGCCTCTTCCTTATCACGCATTGCTGCCTGTCTCCGCATCAAATGGAAAAATTGCGCTGCCGATGTGACATTTGCAACAATCCAATTATTCTCAGCAGCAAGCTGCAGGAAGCGTTCCAGACGGGCACTTGAATGCTCAGGTCCCTGTCCTTCATATCCATGCGGCAGTAACATTACCATGTTTGATTTTTCGCCCCACTTAGCTCGGCTTGCCGAGATAAATTGATCAAAAATAACCTGACCGGCGTTGGCGAAATCACCAAACTGTGCTTCCCAAATAACCAATGTATTTGGTGACTGAACACTGTAACCATATTCAAATCCTAATACACCAGCTTCTGAAAGCGGACTGTTGCGGATATCAAACGATGCTTCAGCTTCATCCAATCCATGCAACGGACTGTATGTTTCACCAGTTTTGACATCATGCAGGACCATATGTCTGTGTGCAAATGTACCACGTTCTGTGTCCTGACCGGTTAAACGGATCGGAATTCCATCTTTCAAAATAGATGCATATGTTAAAGCCTCTCCGGCTCCCCAGTCAGCTTTATTCCCTTCTTCCAGGACATTTTCACGACGCTTGAGAATTTTTTCAAGCTTTCTGAATCCATTAAACCCTTCCGGACGTTTTAATAATCCGGCATTTAATGTTTTCAGATCATCAAGCGGGACTGCAGTTTCATATTTATCAAGACCATTCGCCAATACTTTTGGCATACGTTTAGATTCCGCTGCTCCTGACTTGTTCTCTTTCATACCATCATAAATATCGCGCAGACTTGATTGGACCTGATCTTTTATTTTTTCAAATTGATCTTTATCTACAACACCATTAACCTTTAATCGATCCGCGAAAACATTTGCTGCGGTTGGATGATTGTCAATTTCCTGATAAAGGTATGGCTGTGTTGTCCGCGGTTCATCCATTTCATTGTGCCCGTAACGGCGATAACCTACCAGATCAATCAGGAAGTCCTTATTAAATTTCTTGCGATACTCATAGGCAATTGCGATTGCTGAGACACAAGCAATTGGATCATCCGCATTCACATGAATAATCGGAATCTCAAATCCCTTAGCCAGGTCACTTGCATATCGTGTTGACCGGCCATCTTTCTGATTGGTTGTATAGCCAACCAGGTTGTTCGCAATAATATGAAGCGTTCCACCTGTCTTGTAACCTGGCAAACCGCTTAAATTCAATGTTTCAGCAACTACACCTTCACCGATAAACGCTGCATCACCATGAATCAATACACTTACTGCTTTTTCGTAATTCTGTTTTGGATACCCCTTTTCAGAACGGTCATCCTGTGCAGCACGAGCAAAACCTTCCACAACCGGATTGACAAATTCCAAATGTGACGGATTATGCGCAAGTGTAATACGTGTGGTCGTCTCGTCACCTTCTTTTAAGTCCTTTGTTGCACCAAAGTGATACTTCACATCACCTGTCCAGCCATAGGTAACTCCTGTCGAACCTTCAGAAGGGATTAACTCTTTATCTGGTGAATGGTGAAATTCTGAAAAAATCCTGTCATATGGCTTGCCCAAAACATGAGCCAGCACGCTTAAACGGCCCCGATGAGCCATGCCCATCATAATGTGTTCAATTTTGTCTTCTGTAGCATATTTAACAATACGGTCAAGCATTGGGACCATCGCTTCCAGTCCTTCAATCGAAAAACGCTTTTGTCCGACAAATGTTTTTTGTAAAAATCCTTCGAAACCTTCCACATGAGCAAGACGTTCAAGCAACTGTCTCTGCTCTTCATTGGAAAGTGCCAGATGAAATTTTCCTGACTCAATACGTTCCAATAACCATTTTCGCTCATCATCGTTATTAACATGATCATACTCAAATGTAATTGTTCCGGAATAGAGTTCTTTCAGTCTTTGGATGACTTCAAACCCATTTTCCACATCATTTGGGGATTGTTCCCACAACCATGATGCAGGCATATTCCGTAAATCTTCTTCCGTTAATCCATATGTTTTCGGATCAATCAGTTCAGTTGAACGTTCCCTGCTTCCCACTGCGTAAATATCAGCATCAAGGTGCCCAAAACGACGAATAGCCTCAACAAGTTTCATTGCTGAGGTTAGCTTTTTGATATCATTTGTGGATGGTGCTGATTGGGACGCTGGTTGTGCTGTTCTTTCAGATTGAGACAGCCAGACAGGGGATCCATATTGATCAAACATTTCTTTAAAAGATGGATCTACTGCTTCAGGATCCTCTTTGTACAGGTCATATTGCTCTTCAATGTATCCAATGTTGGGACCATGAAATTTTCCCCAGAATCTCTCTTTGGATTCCTCATTCTGTACCACGTCTAATACCCCCATTAGTAGTTAACTTTCTCCGTTGTTAAACGGCCCTTTAACACTCTTCATTCATTATAGAACTCTACTGTAACTTCATCAACTAATATACCCTATTTTAATAATAGAAACAATAAAGGAAGAAGCTTTCTGAATTATTTAATTTTAGCCATTTTTGACATTTCTGTTATCATGCATTTCTCATGGTTCACATTATGGTAATTATTCGGTATAATAAGGGCATAATTATAATTGTACATACTTTCTATATAGAGAGAAGGAGGAAACGTCATGAAATTAGCACTTTTAATGGGCGTTATTGTTACGTTTTTAGTCTCATGCTTCACTTCAGGGTATGATGCAAAACCGGGAGTACCTAAAGATAATCAATAAAAAAGCTAACGAAAAAATCCCGTATCACAAGTAAAGTGGTACGGGATTTTTATGAACTTCCAAAATCAAATTGAAAATGAAGACAGTTTCGCTTTCACATCCTTTATGAAGGACAAAACATAGCCTAAGTGCCTGTGAAACGTCCTTCATCTATCTAACCGAATTAAAGCCACCCTCTATTCCAACCCGGAAAACCCGCGCTGCCTTAATGCTTCAAAAATAATAATCGCCGCTGTGTTGGACAGGTTCAGCGATCTGACTTTATCACTCATGTGAATCCGCAGACACTTATCCTCTTTTCCTTCGAGAAGCGTTTTCGGAATACCGTCTGATTCACGACCAAACACAAAAAATAAATCCTCATTAATATTACTGTAATCATAATCTGTATAATACGCTGTTCCAAAATTTTCTATATAAAAATAAGTCCCGTCAGGATATGTCTCATATAACTCTTCGATTGAATCGTATTCGCGAATATCTACATGCTTCCAGTAGTCCAGCCCAGCACGCCGTACCATTTTGTCGTCTGTTGAAAAGCCCAGCGGGTGAACTAAATGAAGCGTCGCACCGGTAGCTAAGCAGGTTCTGGCAATATTCCCGGTATTTGCAGGGATTTCCGGTTGATATAGTACTATATTTAAACTCACTGTTCATTCTCCTTGCTTTCTTAATAACCTATCCATTATACCATTACTCACCGATCCGGAAAAATTTATATTGAATATCAGGCGTCCATGCAGTCGAGTCTTCATAGGACCAATAGCGATTACGACTATTGTCAGTATGCGCATTTACAAGTGGCATACCATATGCGTCTTTGGCAACTACGAATGTATTATGATCAAACCTGCCAGTTCCCTGGAAATCATAACAAATAACATCACCCGGGATAAGATCACTTGCCGAATCCACTTCTTTTCCGGTCAGCCCGGCTGTTGAACCGCTCAAATACCATCTCAGCGAATGGGCAACCGCCCAGCTGTAGCTCCAGTTATCCGACTGATACCACCAGCCGTTCCCCCGATCAGGCGCACCTCGCATCGGAGCGCCTCCAGCCCGGAGGCATTGCGACACGTAGTTTGTACAATCCACATCGAATTTTCGATAAGCCGGATTATAGCTGTTCCACCAGCGTTCCGCGTATTGCACTGCAGCACGTCGGTCATAGGAGAAACGTTCATCCTCCGCTTGGTTACGCAATGATCTCATTTCCAGTGATGGCGGGGTATCTTCCAATTTCGGAATTTCAACTGCTTTATGGTCCGTAATTTGCCCATTCTCGATGGAAAACTGAAACGGGACAACCTGCTCCTCCCTGATAAATTGATCATGCTGTTTCATCAGGAAAGATAAATGCAACAAATACTGATAACTTGTTTTATTCGAGCAGCGGACTTTTTCAAAAAATTGCCCCTCCCCGCTAATCCGGGCTATTTCTGCTTCCCTATCCCTGCATAAGGCTTTTTTACGTTCCCACCAATCACTTTCCTTCCGCTCAGATTGAAAAAAATCCTCCCAGAACTCCTTCAATTTTTCCATAAAAAAATCCCCTCCATAAATACTATATGGAAAAGGAGATTGTCCAAGAATTATAATAAATAGAGAAGGACAATACCAACAAGAAAATGTGGAACCATAACAATACCGGAAATGAACATCGCTTTTTGTCGTCCAGCTCGACCTTGCTTCGTTTCTGTTGCATAATTGGCGTGCAGCTGTGCACCACTGACAAAAGCTCCACTCGTCAGGCCGGCAATGATTAGGAAAAAGACTCCAATACCAACTGCGACCTTCCCAAACAGGTCTGCATTGCCGCTAACAAATCCAACCACCAACAGCAGTAATGCGACACCGGTACCATAGAAAAAGGATTTCTTCAATTGACATCCCCCCCTCGATAAGAAAGCTGTTATCTTAATTACGGGAGAGTCAATGGAAAAGTTTCACAACACCGTCAATTCGTGGTTGAGCAGGTATTCTTTTTTATCCAGTCCGCCGTTATACCCAACCATCTTGCCATTCGCTCCAATCACACGGTGACATGGAACAACAATCGAAAACGGGTTTTTATTGACAGCTCCTCCAACAGCACGGACAGCTTTTGGTTTGCCGATTGTTTCCGCAATATCTTTATACGTTTTTGTTTCACCAAATGGAATCGTATCAAATAAAGCCTGCCAGACCTTTTTTTGAAAAGGTGTTCCATGATATTCAAATTCAATAGAAAAGTCCTGACGCTTATTTTGAAAATAATCCTGAAGCTCAGACTCGGCGTTCTTCACTTTGTCCGGATTTTTAACAAATGATGGGTTATCAAAATAGCGATTTGCCCATTTTGCCATCTTTTCGTCTAAATCAGCCATTGAACCATATTCAATCCGCACAACCTTTTCACCATCGCTGATAATCAGTAATGTCCCAACCGGTGACTTCATTTCATCATAATAAAGCTCCATCGAAATACATCCCCATTTCTATTTGATTTCAGCTGCCTGTTCCTGTTGAAATTCCAATCCCTTGTTCATTTCAAATAATACCTGTTCATCTGATTCTTTTTCCATGGCTTTTTTTATAGCAGCAAATGCTTCATCGGTTCCGATTTTTCCAAGTGACCATGCGGCAGTTCCACGTATAACAGGCCGCGGATCATGGTTCATGACTGCAATCATTTCGTCAACAGCCGTCGTATCTTTGTAATGACCTAAGGCGATAAGCGCATTTCGCTGCAGTGGTTTTTTGCCCCGCCATGACCCTGCAATGTGTCCAAAGGTTTCTTTAAATTCACGGTTGGATATACGCAGCATCGGCTTGAGCTGTGGTTTAGCAACTTCAGGTTCCGGTTCAAATTCCGGGTGAACGTGAAAATCGACCTTCTTATTGTACGGACAAACAACCTGACACGTATCAAACCCATAGATGAAGTTGCCGATTTTCGAACGGTACTCATCATCAAGAAATCCTTTTGTCTGTGTTTGAAACGCGAGACACTTCTGAGCATTAAGCTGCCCGCCCTGTACAAGCGCGCCGGTTGGACAGGCATCAAGGCATTTCGTACAAGAACCGCATCCATCAGCCAGCGGTTCATCCGGGATAAACGGGATATTCGTAATCAGTTCACCAAGATAAACGTACGAGCCAAACTCCGGCGTAATGATAGCTGTATTTTTCCCGCTGAAACCGATTCCGGCCCGTTCCGCTACAGCACGGTCGGAAAGTTCCCCGGTATCAACCATTACCTTCGTTTCTGCATCAGGTATTTTCGTTTGAATAAACAAGGCAAGCTTCTCTAGTTTTTCCCGTAAAACAACGTGATAGTCGACTCCCCATGATGCCCGGCAGAATACTCCACGCCTGCTCTCTTTCGTACTTTTCGGGCCATCTTTTATACGTGAAGGATAGGCTAAGGCAATCGAAATAATCGACTTTGCTTCAGGCAGCAGCCGTTCCGGTTCCGTCCGTTCTTCAATAGATCCTTTTTCAAAGCCGGACTGGTAGCCAAGATCCTGCTGCCTGCGCAGACGTTCCTTCAACTCGCTGAAAACATCTGCAGCAGCAAAACCGATTTTATCGATGCCGATTTCTTTGCTGTAATCCACAATTTCCTGCTTTAGTTGGTCCGTATTCATGGACAATTCCTTCCTTCTATTTTTGTATGACCTTAGCTGTACGCAACCGGTTCAGAACAGCTGCAATTTCATAGCGCCTTGGACGTGCAATATCACCTGGATGCTGATTTTTGAATACAGTAAATGATGCTAATCCGTCCCGGTCCATTTTTCCGTCAATCATATCCAGAAGCTCATGTAACGATTTATCACCAAGCCCATTGGTCCGGTCGAGATGTTGAATGATTTCAGCGATCATACGTGTCTGTGATGAATCCACCAGCTGCTCGGTGTCATCAAAGGAAATTTCTGTCTTTCCCATCAAAATTTTAGTTAAGCCTTTTGCCTGCGTTTTAGAACGTTTTCCTTTCTTCGTCTGTAATGAGCTCTGCTGGAAATGACGTTCTGTTATTTCTCCAAATGCGTCAGTTGATAAGGAATCACGGTCAAGCGGATAGTTTTCCATGATTTCCCGCGCATCTGCTGTCACATTATAAGGTACATAAGCCTCCATCATGATAACCGAATCGGCAGCGGCAAAATAATCACCGGATCCGCCCATGACAAGGATTGTTGAAACATCAAACTGATCGCGCAATTGTTTGATTTTATCAATAAATGGTGTAATCGGCTCTTTATCCTTTTTCACGAGCTGCTGCATCCGATGATCGCGAATCATAAAATTCGTTGCACTCGTATCTTCATCAATTAATAAGGTAGTCGCACCTGTTTCAAGTGCTTCCATCACATTAGCCGCCTGTGATGTACTGCCACTCGCATTTTCCGTTGAAAAAAACTTAGTGTCCTGTTTATGCGGCAGGTTATTGATAAATGGCGAAATATTGACACCGGTAATCTGGCGTCCATCCTCGGCACGAATTTTTACTGCATCGGGATCGGTCAGCACGTACTCTCTGCCGTCACCGTGTGTATGTGCATATACACCACGTTCAATCGCCTCAAGGATGGTACTTTTCCCGTGGTAGCCTCCACCAACAATAAGGGAAATCCCTTTTTTGATTGCCATACCTTTTATTGACTCAGATTGGTGCGGGATCTCAATTTCCACTTCGTTTTCGGCAGGGCTTTGAAACGCAACAGCATCCTTAAGTGGACGATTGCTGATTCCACTCTCCCTTGGCAGGACCGAACCGTTTGCAATAAAAGTAATCC
Source organism: Virgibacillus doumboii (assembly GCF_902806455.1). Classification (GTDB taxonomy): domain Bacteria; phylum Bacillota; class Bacilli; order Bacillales; family Amphibacillaceae; genus Lentibacillus; species Lentibacillus doumboii. Next base: position 2,641,052 of record NZ_CADCWQ010000001.1, read on the forward strand.
AGTTATTATTACGCATTTCCTCACGTATAGCTTCCTGCTGATCAGCAAGCTCGACAGCCTTAACAAACTCATCATCCGTTATCGAAAAAACAGATTTATTGATAATGGATGGAATAACGTTTGCGAATAGCTTCTCTGCTTCACGCCCATTAATTCTGCGGCCATTCGCCGGCAGACCTACGGAAAAACAGACCGTAATGGTATTTGAATCGATTTGCACGGCACTGCGCTCGAGCACTTCCTGACCAGGTTTATCAAAAAGAATTTGACCACTTTTTCCTGATCCTTTAATAAGGAAGCCGCCCCTCGTAACTACTGAACCAACTTTGCGTGCAAGTATATCCTCTGTTGCAATTTCACGAGCGTATGATTCGAGCCACTCAGCTTTAATCTGCCGTTTATTCGTTGGAACAACTACACGTATTTTAGATGGTGCGGCAAATGGGTCCCCCTGAACATAATCTATAGATAAGTCAAAATCATTGAATGAATAGTGACCCTGAATACTTTTATACGCTTTATACCCCTTACCATCAATCTGCTTCAAGTTTTGCATTAGCTTTTTCATAAAAAATCCCTCAATTTATCGTAATTTCTACTTTTAGAATACATTCTCCCCGCCAAAAAGTTCAAGTGGGGTATTTGTATATAATGAAAAACGCAATGCCTCGTAGATTATGTTACGAAACACTGCGTTAAGACTTATGTATGGAGCGGGTGATGGGAATCGAACCCACGACATCAGCTTGGAAGGCTGAGGTTTTACCACTAAACTACACCCGCATGGTGATTAGTTAATTCCTTCTATGTTATTTACGAAACAAATGCTCGTCGTGTTGCAAGTTCTTTCAGTGAAGATGCACTCCTTGTAACTCGCAGCTTACTCGGTGGATGTATTGCTCGTGGCTGAGGTTTTACCACTAAACTACACCCGCACGATCATTAAATTTTGCGCACCTCTTTTTTAAGGAACATTATTAATTATACCAAGTCTATGAAATCGAATCAACAGTTTTCTACAATTTTTTATTTGCGAATGATGGTATTGATTTCGTCTCCAGACGCTAGGTTTTCGCGCAAAGATGACGTTTGACACAATGGTGTAAAGATAGGACGTCCCGATTTTAGCCTTTGATCAGTTTTCGTATAAATATATATAGTAAACTACCTTCTACTAATATAATCGAACATCAAAATGAAAAAGTGGCATAAAAAATAGTTTCGCTGAAAATGCCACTTTTCCTAAGTCACATACGAATATAATTTAAAAAGGGATTTAAAATTACAGTAGTACTGCAAAAGTGTGTTGCCATCCATGCGGACTGTTACCGCCATTTTAGATAACACAGTTTTCAACACCACAGTGTTCGCACGCAAGCAAATCCCTGAAATAATTCATATCTTTAAGTAAATAATACTTCGCGCTATTGTCAATGAGTCCTTTTTCTTTCCATTTATTCACGATACGGCTGACAGTTTCTCGCGATATCGCTATTTCCTTGCTGATATCCTGAATCATAATTGGCTCGGTAATTTTTACGCCTGCCGGGGTTACCACACCATACATGTTGGAGTAGCGGACAAAAACGGATGCAACCGCTCCTTCTGATCCAAATGCAAGGTAATCACGCATTTTGGCCTTACTTGCTTCCAATGATTCTGCAACCCACCGTGTAAAATGAAGCGATAAACCGCCATTTTGCGATAAAACAGCATCCAATTCAGACTGTTCAATGGAATAGATTACACTATCCCTTAAAGCTTGTGCTGAATTGGAATAATTGTTTCCGCTAAAGACGCCGATTTCACCAAAACCATCATTGTCACCACGTGTGAAAATGGTTAAATCTTTATTTTTACCAAGGTTTTTAAAAATCCGTATTTCTCCGGTATGTATTACATATAGATGATTAGCCGGATAACCTTCTTCAAAAACAAATGAACCTTTTTTGAAATCCATTTGCGTTGACCTTGCCATAAGCAGTTCACATTCTTGTTCATTAAATCGTTGTAATAATGGTTCCATTTTAACAACGCCCCCTTTGGGTATCTATAACCATTATACAGGAAAATAAAACTTGTATTCTGTGATAATTGTCACTAAAAAATGAACATTTACATAAAGAATTAGAAGGTATAAAATAAGCATAAGTTTAAGGAGGCGATTAGTGTGTCGGTCTATCCAATATTACTGTCACAAAGCAAGTTTATGCACCGTGACAGCCTGACGTATCCATATGAAGAACGAGGTTTACAGTTTGGTGACGGTGTGTATGAAGTTATTCGTATTTATAATGGCAACTACTATCTGATTGACGAGCATGTGAACCGGTTATTCCGGTCCGCCGATGCTGTCAAAATTGAATTGCCATTTGCAAAACAAGAGCTTACTAGCTTACTTCTTGATTTACTTGATAAAAATACGATGACAACTGATGGGAAGTTATATTTGCAGGTTACACGCGGTTCGGCACCAAGGGATCACGTTTTCCCTGAGAATGTGGGGCCAAATGTCTATGCCTACATTCAGGATTTTCCTCGTAACCTGGAAAACTTAACTGACGGGGTTTCTACCATTACACAACGCGATACACGCTGGGAAAATTGCTATATTAAAAGTTTAAACCTGCTTCCAAACGTACTGGCAAAACAAGCTGCCAAAGAAAACGGCTGCTATGAAGCAATCCTTCATCAGGATGGTCTTGTGACTGAATGCAGTTCATCCAATATATACCTGGTAAAAGACGGAACGATCTATACGCACCCGGCGACGAAAAGCATTTTACATGGATGTGTTCGAATGCGTGTTGAAAAATTCGCCGGGGACCTGAACATTCCATTCGTGGAAGAACCATTTTCAACAGATGATATAAAAGATGCTGATGAATTATTTTTATCCAGCAGCACTTCAGAAATCATGCCGGTTGTCAAAGTGGATGGATCTATAATAAACAACGGAAACCCTGGTAAAATCACCAGACAGCTGCAGGAAGCATATGAATCAGATGCTAAAATTGTAAATAATAGCGTGAGCGCCCGGTAACTGATGCTTGACGGGCGCTCTAAAATGGAACCTGGTAATCGAAATAGTTTAATAGAATCAAGTTTAAATGAAGAGGAGGTCAATATTATGAATGATTCCAAACGTCCACTAACTGCAGATGATTTAACCGAGATAGAGATTTACAGTGATCCGCAATTTACGCCGGAAGGAAATGGATATTCCTTTGTATCTACCACGGTAAATGAGAAAAAAGAATATCAGTCACAGTTATTTTTCCATACGTTAAATGAGGATGCACCAACGCAATGGACATTTGACGAGGCAAAAAACAGCAACCCGCGTTACTCACCGGATGGAAAAAAACTTGTATTCCAATCTTCAAGAAGCGGTGTGCCGCAATTATGGCTCTTACATACTGATGGCGGTGAAGCAAAACAAATCACTACATTCAAAAATGGCGCTATGAATCCAACCTGGTCAAAAGATGGAAAGTATATTATTTTCAGTGCGTCACTTGAAAACGGTGATGATGTAAATGATCAAAGCGAGCAGTCAAAAGAAGAACGGCAAGAAGAAAAAGAGGAAAAAAGCAAACAGCCTCTTGTCATTAACCGCTTAAAATATAAGTCAGATGCACAGGGTTTTCTTGATGAAAAGCGGTCACAAATTGTGTTGTTTGATGTTGCGAACGAATCCTTCAGCCAATTAACAACTACAGACGCAAACCATAATTTTGAAGATATTTCACCGGAAGGAAATACACTATTATTTTCAGCTAATCTCAGTGATGATTCAGACTACGAGTTAACCAACGACCTCTACCTTATGGACCTTTCAACACGAAAAACTACAAAATTAACAGAAGGAAAAGGTGTCATTGGCGATGCCAGCTTTTCACCGGACGGAACGAAAATTGCCTGCCTAGGCCACGAATACGCTTATCAGGGAGCAACATTGGATCAGTTATACATAGTTGATGTTAAATCCGGTGAGCGTGAATGCTTAAGTGGGGACTGGGATTTTCAATTGGGTGATTCCATGATTGGTGATACCAGACTGGGACTGTCAACCACAGGTCCCGTGTGGGATAAAGATGGAGACAAACTATATTTACTAGGTACCGAATATGGTGCAACTGGCTTATATCAAGTCAATTTAAATGGTAACCTTGCTATTTTGTATAAAGAAGACAACCATGTTTTTGGCTTTTCGTATAATGACGGTAAATTTATTCTTGGAATCAGCACACCGACAAACCCATGCAATTTCTATCAATTGGAAGATGGGAAGCTGACACAATTAACTGATGCCAATAGCGAATTTTTAAGTAAAGTTTCTTTAAGCGAACCAGAAACATTGATATACAAAGCTGAAGATGGCTGGGAAATTCAAGGCTGGCTGCTAAGACCATACGGATTTGAAAAAGGAGAGAAATACCCATTCGTCCTGGAGGTGCACGGTGGTCCGCACGCAATGTACGGGCAAACATTTTTCCATGAATTACAATTGCTTGCTGCAAAAGGATACGTAGTACTGTATACGAACCCACGCGGAAGTCATGGCTACGGGCAAGCGTTCGTTGATGCGTGCCGGGAAGACTATGGCGGCAAAGATTATACTGATTTAATGAGCGCAGTGGACTATGTACTTGAAAACTATGATTTTATTAATGAGAAGCGGCTGGGTGTAACCGGTGGCAGCTATGGCGGGTTTATGACCAACTGGATTGTTGGTCATACAAACCGGTTTAAGGCGGCCGTAACCCAGCGCTGTATAAGTAACTGGCTAAGTTTCTACGGCGTCAGTGATATCGGATATTTCTTCACCAAATGGGAACTTGGGAAAGATCTGTTGGAGGATCCGCAGAAACTATGGGATTTATCCCCGTTGAAATATGCTGAAAACGTCGAAACGCCACTGCTTATCGTGCATGGCGAGCAGGACTTACGCTGCCCTATCGAACAGGGTGAGCAAATGTATGTTGCGCTGAAGCATTTACGTAAAGAAGTTGAATTTGTTCGTTTCCCCGGTGCTAACCATGAACTGAGCCGGAGCGGAAAACCGGAAATGCGTATTGCCAGACTGGAGCACATTACAGGCTGGTTTGAAAAATACTTGTAATAGTTGAGGCTGACATCCTTTGATAAGGACGTCAGCCTTTTTATTAATTAATAAATTTATTCAAAAATGCATTCAATTTATTTTTATACTTTTCTTTCGCTGTAACAAAGGTTTCTCCATGACCGGCATTATCCACGGTCATCATTTCTGCTTCACTTTTCGTATTTTCATATAGTTTCTTTGCCATTTTTGTTGGCACAAATGTATCTGCATTGCCATGGATATATAAAATCGGTACTTCGGCTTTTTTTACTTGTTTAAGGGCAGATGCCTCTGACAGTGAATAGCCGGCTTTCATTTTCGTAACCATACTCGTAGTCGGCAATATCGGGAATGAAGGCAAATTATACATCCTCCCCATTTGGTAGGAGAACAAATCTTTTACACTCGTATATGGACTGTCAGCTACGATAGCTTTTACATTATCAGGCAGTTCCTCGCCGCTTGCCATCAGTACAGTTGCAGCTCCCATCGATACACCATGCATAACGATTTCAGTGTCCTCACCATATTTTTCAATAATCAGATTAACCCAATCCACATAGTCCTTCCGATCATGCCAGCCGAAACCAGTGTAGTCGCCCTCACTTGCTCCATGACCGCGGGCATCCGCCATAAATATGTTGTAGCCAAGCTGTTCATAATAATACTGGCCGTATAAACCCATTTGCATGGCATTGCCGAGGTAGCCGTGCGCCAGAACAACTACTTTATTCGACGGTTGTTCCGACTCAAGAAAATATCCCTTGAGCTCAAGACCATCGTACGAATTCATCGTCCATTCATCAAAATCCTGTTTATCCACCCATGATCGCCAGTCACCATTCAGAAGAACCTCCATCGATTCAGCGGAAACTTCCAGGTCCTCATTTCCCTGTAAAAAATCTTTTTCACCGCGGTCAATCGCCAGATTATAAAAGAAAAAACCGGCGATAATATCTATAATAAATAGAACACTTATGATTCCAATTCCAATTTTCAACCATTTTTTCTTCTTCACACCAGTACTCCTTTCTGCACAATACTCTCAATCTATTATACTAAAAAATTTGGATTATTTCGCCCATATATGGATGGTACATCTTTACAGATTGAAATCGTTATCGGCAATAAAATCTCAGAATGATATATACTTACACAGATGAAGGATTATTTCTTGGTAAATTTCTTTCGTTCGCTACCAAACACTGATGAGTGACCTTTCAACGCAGTTTCTGCTTCATTCGGGCACTCATAAACCCGATGAGTGACCTTTCAACGGAGTTTCTGCTTCGTTCGGGCACTCATAAACCCGATGAGTGACCTTTCAACGGAATTCCAGCTTCGTTCGGGCACTCATAAACCCGATGAGTGACCTTTCAACGGAATTCCAGCTTCGTTCGGGCACTCATAAACCCGATGAGCGACTTTTAAACGCAGTTTCTGCTTCATTCGGGCACTCATAAAACTGTAAAGACAATTAAGTTCATATAATCTGTAAAAAAACAAAAAAGCCCCGTACCACTGTGCACTAGTACGGGTTTAGGCTGGCTTCGTATAGATTATTGTTTTTAACACAAAAGATATAGACTGCGAACTAACTCTGATTAAATACCTAGTGAGACTCTCTTGCCCCGCAGCTGGAATATACTCGCTTTCCGCGGGCAGCTGGTGAGCCTCCGAAGCGCTAACGCACTTCTGAGTCTCACCTAGGCTTTTCTTCCCGCAGGAGTCTCGCATATTCCAGCTGCTGGTTTTAATGGATTAAAAATCTTGATAACTATCACGTAATAAACTTACCAAGATATTTTTATCGCAAATTTTAGCGGAGGAAATACACGGAGACTCCTGTGGGAGGACAGGCCTAGGTGAGACATCTGAGTGCGCTAGCACGAAGAGGGCTCAGCAGCCGCCCACGGAAAGCGAAGTGTATTTCCGGAGCGGCATTAATGTACACATTTTTTTTCAAAGTAGTTCGCATTTCATGTCTAGTACGAAGCTAAAAAGCACCAAAATTTACGAAAAGAGCATTTTATAAAAAGTCATCTAATCCCAAGATCTGATTTTATTTCTTTAATTTGCTCAGTATGACGCATTTCATGATAGCCGACAAAAGGGATCCACTGCTTCAGGCTCATATCACTGAATAACGGATGAGGATATCCTCTCTCGGACAGTAGCCTTGCATCAGAAGTACTTTCCAATTTTACCAATCTTTTATGTGTCGCCTTGAGTTTTTCCTTCAACTCTCCAAGTGTTGCATAAGACTCACTTGGTCTGGCGAATTCTGGTGCCTCAACTTTTTTAGCCCGGTTCAATGTCAGTTCAATTGGCTTTTCCTCAGCATTAGCCACCTGACCATTATCCAACTGACCCTGGATGGTTTTTGTGATTGCGCCTTCCATCAGATACAAATGCTCCAGCACCTGCTTTATGGACCATTTATCTTCCGACGGCTTTCTGTTTAAATCTTCATCCGATATTTCATTTACCTCTTCCAGCAATTCTTTTCGTGCCTGTTCGTTAATATCCAAAATACCACTCTCCTATACTGCTATTCTATCAGTAATAGTATTTACAGCGAAACCAGGTCACACATGCCGCTTTTCCATCAAATGGATTCCAACTCCAGTCATCATCACCCCCATTAACAGTAATATACTAATTGGATATAATAAGTCCCCGATAGGATAACCATATACCGCGATTCCATTTAAAACTTCCATTCCATACGTAATCGGTACAAATTTCGCTAACAGTAACATAAATTCTGACTCAACAATTTCAATCGGCCAGTAAGCTCCTCCAATCATAGCCATACTAACCGCCACAATCGGAATAACTGCATTGAATTGCTGTACGGTTTTAACGAGCCCCGTAATCAAAATGGACAACGCTACAATTGCGAATACATATGGAATAATCATCAATAGTGATTCAGCAAACCTTCCATGAAAATCGACTCCCACCAAGTAGCGAAACACCAGAAACACAATTGCCACCTGCAAATAACCCGTTATAAACGTATAGACGAAGTTCGCTACATACATTTCCCATTTCCGAACCGGTGACAATATGACTCTATCCCAGATGCCATCCGTTTTTTCCGTCAAAATATAAAACACATTGTAGGCAATCGTATAAATGACAAAAAACAAAGTAAATCCGAACAACGAGTGAAACGTGCTGTCTAGTATTACCCCGTTTGATCCACGAAAACTGGTTGACTCAAGTGAAAATACCGGAACATTTAAGGAAGCTTCCAAATCATCTTGAATTTTTTCTTTCTCACTGGCTGAAGTTGCATTTGCCTCATTAAAAATCTGATTACGCTGTACCTTCTTGATGTACGCTTCTTTTACTGTTTGCTGGACCATCTTAGTGTGCTGCGAGGATACACCGACAATTACTTTAAAATCATTTTCCAGGAGCTTTACACCAACATCTGCTTTTCCATTCGCTATCTGATTCATCATTTCCTCTTCTGAAAACCAATTGAAAGTGTAACCGTCTGCCTCATCCAACATTTCACCTATACTGGAATCACGTACAGTTTCATCTGCTGCATAAACAGGAACATTAACTGTTGTATACCCTTCTGATCCTCCCAAAGCAAAGGCAAATACAACTGACATGATAACCATTGCCAGAAACGTCCAAGGATTCCGTATAAACATCTTGATTTTTGCCAGAAAAATACCAATCATGTTGTTTGCCCCCTTTTTGGAAAACTGAATGCTGCGATAATAATGAGTGTGACAGCAAAAATACTAAGGAAGATGACATGTTCCCAAACAGCTGAAATGCCATTCCCCCGCAGAACATCAAGATATGCCGACATTCCTGCACCGTTCGGGGTGAAGTTTCCTAACAGCTGGATTGTTTCGGACAGCTCCCCGATTGGAAAGAAACTCCCTCCTAAAAAGGCTATAATTGATATAAGAAATGCTGAAAAGAAATTCGTAATTAATTCCGAATTGATTCGATAACTGATTGCGGTCAGCAACACTGCAATACCGCCTACTGCAATTGCCAGGCCAAAAGTAACTACCAGGAAGGCAAGTATGTTTGGCCATGTTACACCAAATAGAATCCAGGATATGCTAAACACAATTAACAAATGAAGGAAACTAAAGACAGTGCCGGCTATAAACACGCCAATAAAATACACCCATCTCGAAACATCAGCCAGGATAATCCGGTCAAACACATGGATTTTTTTCTCAAGAAATGCATACGAGCCAATGGCTGATGCAAGGAACAGTACATTCATCACTGCCATGCCAATCGCATAATAATTCTTGGCAGATACCGGCTCTCGCTGATTAATCGTTTCTATTTCGCCTGAAATTGCCTCCGTATCAACTTGGATTGCTTCCATCGAAAGACCTTTTTGACCAACAAAACTGTTTAATGACAATTGCTCCTGAAATTGCTGTAAAACATCAAGTATTATTGGTGCTCCCAATTGTTTACCTTCGTTTTGATAGACTTTTAGCGAGGGTTCAGCATTTTCTATCCCAAAAAAATTCTGGAGTGTATGGTATGTGAAATTTTCCGGAACCTCAATAACCGCTGTATAGGAATCATCATCTAGAACTTTTTCAAGTTTTGAAGGCTTTATATTTTCCACCTGTACTATTTCCTTTAAACCTTCACTTCCAAAAACGGAATCCTTTAACATTTTAATAGGTGTCAACTGCTTTGCTGCCTCGCGGGCTGCTATTACTCTTTCCTTTGGCAGTCCGCTGTTTTCAAGATCATTCACAAAACGATTAACCTGCCCTTCTTCATCACCATGCTCCACGATAGCAACCTTCACATTAAGAGTCGCCTCTTCCCCGTTCATCACACTTCCAAGCGCCGCTCCTAAAATTGCGATTAAAATAATCGGAAGACCTACCAGTAATAAAAGCTGTGTGGGATTCCGGAGCAATGTCAGACCTATTTTTTTAACAATTTGCCAAATCATTTCATCACCTCTAATCCCTTAATGCTCTGCCGGTAAGATGCAGGAACACATCTTCAAGCGTAGGCTCTTGAACGTCTACTGAACTCAGCTCTATCCCGGCCTCCTCAGCATATTTAAGAATTATCCCAAAGGCGTTTATTTCCTTTGGCACAATGAGTGTTGCAGACTTTTCTTCTTGCGTAACACGATTTATCGTCGGATCATTCTGGAGTGATTCGATAAACGTTTCATTCAACCGCTCCGATTTAAGTTCAATTGTCTTTTCTGCTGAGAGAATTCGTTTAATCTCCTCTTTTGTTCCTGAGGCAATCAGTTTTCCCTGGTCCATGATATAGATCCGGTCACATAGAAACTCAACCTCTTCCATATAGTGACTTGTGTATAATACCGTCATGTTCTTTTCTTCGTTGAGACGTTTTACCGTTTCCAGAATATAGTTTCTGGACTGCGGATCAATCCCAACTGTCGGCTCATCCATGATAATCAATTCCGGATTGTGCATTAGCGCAACCCCTATATTAAGACGCCGCTTCATTCCACCTGAAAATTTCTTAACCACGTCCTTACGCCGCTCTTTTAAGCCAATCTGTTCCAGCACTTCGTCAATTTTTCGATTCAATTCGTTGCCGGATAAACGGTAAACCCTTCCGAAAAATTGCATGTTCTCTTCAGCTGTCAGGTCATTGTATAACGCAATTTCCTGGGGGACCATCCCGATAACTTTCCGGATGGGGCCTGGGCTTTTAATAATACTCGAATTATTAAACCGCACATCACCTTCAGTTGGTTCTGTTAATGATGACAGCATGGAAATTGCCGTCGATTTCCCGGCGCCATTTGGACCAAGCAATCCCACTATTTCTCCCTTTTCAATGAACATATTCAGATTTTTCACCGCATAAAATTGTTTAAATTTCTTTGATAAATCCACTAACTCAAGCATCGTATCCGCCTCCTGTACGTTTATTGTACGATTTGTTTGTGCTGTGGCATACTATCTCAAGTCACGAAAACGCTGCAGTAACGAATGACCTGAGTCATTTTTTCTGGTGTCAGGGGCATATATCCTGCTATTAACGCACATTAAAACTTCCCCATGCGGGTTTGGAAAAGATAGCACTATGCAAACCAACAAAAAATAAACCATTTTGAATTAGATTGATCAAAATGGTTTATTCCCTGTGAAATTCTTTATTTAAAATGATTACACTGTAATCCTCAGATTCACTTAAAAACATTAACTAAGAAAATTATTTTTACCTCTTCTCCCAATTCCACAGTTCTACTTCACCCAGTTGTTCCCCTTGAACAAAGCCAGCATTTTTCAACTTTAACAACTCTTTTACGGGACCTGTTACAACAGCTCCATATACAGTAAATCCTTCCTCTTTTAAGTACTGATATCTTTCCTCTAAATGCCCAAGACCTAAGAAATCTTCATAATAACTTTTGGACTTATTTAAGAGTTCTTTCATATTTTTTAACATTAACTGTTTGCTTTCCTTTACCGAACTTTCATTTAACCATCTTATCCGAAAAGACTGATTATAATTTTCATCATGGTCAATGCCACCGGTTAAACCAATTCTATCGTTCACCCTAATCGTATTACTACCTCCACCCCAACTGTTTGGTTCAAATTCTTCAAACTCCCCGGTGTACAATGGCATCCACAAAACGTGAATATCGTAATCTTGTAAAGACTCAATTAACTCTTCTGATTCCATAAAACTTGTCGTGGAGAAAGCCAGTTCCCCAACTGTTCCCTCAGGAAGCTTCTCTAATGTATCCCATACATTTGGCGAAGTGTTAGCCTCGAGTTTTTTATCTGTACGCGGGTCCATGGGAAGTGAAAAAGAAAAGTTACTTAATCGTTGTAGGCCGGGATGTGAGTAAGTAATATGTGAAAGACCACTGAATAGTCGTTTTATTACGTGTGCCTCGCCAATAACAATGTCCTCACTCCCTACCTTTTTTAGTAAATCATAGGACAATTTTTTTGTTCCGAATGCAGTCATTTCTTCTTCCTTGATTTCGAAATCACCCCGAACATTGGGAACAGTCCAATCAAGCGCAAGACTTGAATAATACATATTTTCTTTTCCGACATTAAGGTTATCCGCAACAATATTCGTAACTATCATGTATGCAGCATAAATGAATACCACTATTAACAGTATTCGGATAATCCGAAATGCTAAGGTGAATTTTGATTTTTTTAATATTCGCTTTTCTAAATCCTTATTCCATTCTGTCATACTCCCACCCTTTCTTTTTAGCAAGGCTAGATAACCTTTTTCTTGCTCGATGGAGTGTCACTTTCACTTGTTCTTCTGTTAGTTGTAATGCCTCCATTATTTCTTTATAGCTGAATTCCTCAAATTCACGCAGATAAATGACCGACCTGTATTGTTCTGGTAAAAACTCCAATAAATCTTCAAGTTGTTGAAGGGTTTCATGCATTAAAAGAGAATCTTCAGGAATCCCATACGGACTAATCATATCTTGCTTCGATGAAAATATGGATAAGAGAGGGAATGTCTTCCTTCGTTTTTGCTTTCGCCATTCATCTAAATAGGCATTACGAGCTACTTTAAAAAGCCAGCCACGAGCCTCTTCTCCTTCATATGTATTAAGATGAATGGTTGCACGAACGAACGTTTCCTGGGTCAAATCCTCCGCAAGTTGCGCCGAACCACTTAACCGCATTAGGTAAAAATAAAGAGTCTTTGCATACTGTTTGTACAGATTTTCTAATTTTAGTTGATTTCGCATTTTACCCCCCTCTTTACCTTCACATATTTACACGTTTTACTGATAAAAATGTTACAGTATTTTTTGCATTTTTTAAAAAAGATATCTTTCTGGCATTAAATATTGAAAGGAATTAGCCTTTACACTCTGAGACGTGGGGTTTCCTTTTTAAAATCAAGCATCACACTTTTATTGGGAAAAGAAAAGAATCGTCAAATGACGATCCTTTTTCTAGTACAAATAGATCATGAAAAAATTGCGCCAAACAATTCTGGAATAAATAAGAATTGTAAAAGAGCTACAATCATGAGTATTCTTTTCTAGAATCTCCCTCGAAGATATAAGGATTCAAATTTTCCAAAGGAACGAACGAGTAACATTCCCGATAAAACTGCAAGTAACATATGTGTTTGAGGAATTAAGAACATTTTTATGAAAAAGGGCAAATCTAATCCGTACCATTTAAGCCAATTAACCTTTGGTATCAATGATAAAACAAGCATTCACACGTGACTATAATAAGCCAATTAACCTTTATTCCCTGTTGGAATAGCAAGAGCAAACGTCTACATTCTATGAGTATGCCGAACAGAATACTGTAAATAGTTGCAGCAGTCAAAAGCGAAATTGGTGTTTTCACTTGTTCCTGAGCCTTTTGCCATTCATTATAAGTCGTGACCATCAGATAAAGCAGTACAAACATAGCGACAATTACCAATCCATAATAGATTACCTTTTTATACATAATACCTTCTCCAAAAATTCAACTAACTGTCCCAATTCGGGAATAGTAGTTATTCCGGATAAGCGCCCGTTTGTTTAAAACTCAGCTTACAACTTCATCAGAATTCCGATTTAAAATTTGAAAGTAAAGAAGTATGAAAGTTATAGTGCAAAACCCACCACTTAATAACCAAATTTAAAAAATGATTTGTCCTTCTGGAGTAGGCGAGCTAAAGCTGAAATAGCTTAGCAGAAATAAACCTCCACCTAGAAATGAGAGATAGTACGTAAATAATTTACGGTGTCTCCTTAATTATCATAATAACTGGAAAAGTAGGCTGGAATTTCGCAGCGTATATGAAATGATCAAGTTGTAAAATCTGGTCACTGTTTTGAATTTCATCATAGAACAAGTGAGAAAATGGTGTTGAATATTCCCATTCCCAAGGATCAGTTAAAATTGCGCTACCTTCATACCAAGCTGCAACTGTAGAAAACAACAGCAATATAGATGCAATACCTGCCTGTATGAAAAACCTAAACACATTAACACCCCTAATTCTTAATCGACAATATGGACCTCTATATCAAGAAAGATTGTATTTATTATTCAGTTCTCGCACCGATTGTGAAAGATGATGTTTTAATTATTCGTTATCTGAATCTAAATTTTCTCTTGCATTATTGCGATATTCTTTTGGATTTGAAGAATACTTATACACATTGAGATTATATTGTTCTAAATCGTTCTCAGATAAATTGCTTTCCAAATAACTTTCAACTTCCGTTATATCATTTTCATCGTATAAAGTTACAGATAGGGCAGAGTCTGTATCGCCTCTGTCGCCATCAAATTGGGTACTTTGAACACTATATTTATCCCATAATGAATCGACAACTGCTTCTGTGCTATATGGGTCTTTTTACGTCTGCCAAAATAATGCAGATACGACAATAACACACGCCAAACCAACTATTCCCCATTTACTTTTTGCACTCATTTTTTTCTCCCCCCCATTATTCGCTATAAGTATTATTTCATAAAATGCAAGATGGACGCCAATCTCACTCCATTATTGCGCCCGTTATTTAACTTCTAAAACGAATACATAGGAGGCATCACCGTGAGATAAATTTTCTTTTTCTTCATCCATCCACCATACCCCATAATCATAATAATAAATCCCTTTTTCATCGGGAGCTGTAAACTGATTACCTTTTAATTCTACATCAGTTTCTTTATCATTGCTTACCTGTGAAAGATGGACTTCGTTAGGCTTTGGAGTGTATTCCATTCCAAAGGTTATGCTTTCACCAGCTTGAACTTGTATAGGCTCTTGGTCTTTTAATAGTTCAACCGGTCCGACTTTATCAACACACCCGGTTTTCCAGCAGTATGAACCCAGTTTAGTATCATACTTTTTGTTATCCATCTTTATATAGGCATTGGGAGGACTATCTCCTGGTAAGTCCCCATTTTCATCTGTATTATTCGAAAATATGCCATTACAACCACTTAATATAAAAGCTATCAATAAGATAGCTACGACAGTAAACTTCTTCATTGCTCCCACCCTTCTTTTACAAAATTAGACGTTAACGCTTATAAAATGTTTCATACGAATTATTCCATTAACTAGCCCTTATGTACAAAACGGACGCCAGGTCTTATTCCGGAATGCCCAAGGGTTAAGCCAACAATACCAAGTATTAATCCTATAAACGGTATTATGACAAACGCAATTGAAAAAACACCAATAATTAAAGAAGCAGTAGCTTTACCATTAGTTACACTGCTCTCCGAAACTTCAACATTACTCATTTTACTCCCCCTCTGCTTATTACGTTAAATAGTACAATACTCCAAGCTAAATCGCTCAATTCCGGAATACCGGCGCCGCTTCCATTTAATCTTTAATATAAAATTTTTTTCGGTAAAATATTATAGCTGAAATAATAGCTACGGCATATAAAATCACATCTACAATAATCCTATTTGTTGTTGATAACTCAAATAATCGAAGCACACCAATAGTCACCAAAGCAATTATAAAAATCCACAGGTAAAATTTATAACTCAATAATCCTGCCCCCTAATACAACGAATTAGTGACTCGTTAAACTGTCAAACCTCACTATGACGGTTAAATCTTGTTCCTGATAAGCGCCCGATTGCTTAAGACAGTCACAACATAAAAATAACCACTAAAAGTCCTAATGACGTCCAAACAAAAGAATAGCCAATTTTATTTTCATTGGAAATAGTATCCTTTTTCGCTTTATGTATAAGTGCTAAAACAGCCGCATTTATTAAAAATGAAACATAGTAAATTAATACATATATAACCCAACGATTGCTCTGCGTTATTTCGCTTAGTGGTCCTGCCAGAAAAAAAATAAAAACTACAACCAAAGATAAAATAATTATAACAGGCATAATAATATACATTTTATCCCATAATCTGTGCCTTAGAAATGTGTCACTTTTCTTCGTTTGAAAGTACATCACTAAACTAAGTAAACCAATTATTACTACCACGAATAAAGATGTCATCAACACCGACGTATTTATTACATCAGATGAGGAAAATGGTACTCCAATATCTGTCTTAAACATATCTGCTATAAACGCAAGAACTATCAGCAGAACAATTACAATACCTTGAAATGCTGTCCAACGTGAAAAAAATATAATGTATCACTCCGTTTAAATCAATAATTTCGTTAAGTAACCCTGGCTTTTCTCGCAAGACAGAGCGCTACCTTTGTTTCTGATAAGCGCCCGATAACGGAACAATCAACTAACCGCCTTATTGAAATAAATGATGTAATAATCGATCCTTATCTTCAAAAAATTGCTTCATTAAATTGAAGTGGTCTGTCCTTTCTAATTCTGTCTCGTTCATTCCTTCTTCACTAAGCTGAATAATTTTAGAATTTGGATAAGCCATGATTATTGGTGAGTGGGTAGATATTATGAACTGAGAACCTTCATTAACAAGTTCATGAATTCGAGTGAGCATAGACATTTGTCTTAAAGGTGATAAGGCTGCTTCTGGTTCATCTAGGATATATAACCCATTACCCTGAAAACGATTGGTAAATGCTGCGAAAAAGGATTCTCCATGAGATTGTTTATGTAGTGATTTTCCACCAAATGATTCTACAATCTTAGGACCAAAAGACGGGGCTTGATCTAATTCTTCAATATTTGTAGCTAAATTGTAAAATGTTTCAGCCCTAAAGAAAAAATTATCTTTTGCCTTATAAACACCTTTAGACAAGCGCAAATAATGCTCTAAAATGGAATGGGAATCATAATTGGAAAAATTAAAATTCAAGGTGCCTCCTTCGGGGTTGAAGCCAAACTTTATGGCAATACCTTCTAGCAAAGTAGATTTTCCCATACCGTTTTCTCCAATAATATAAGTAACATTAGGATGAAAAAATAATTCCGTGAAATTCCTGATAACAGGTAAATTAAAAGGAAAAGACTCATACGAGAGTATATTTTCCGATTTTTAGATCGAGACTTCTGATATACTGAGTATCGTGATTTAATTTCACTAAAAGGCCCCCTTTCCAGTTATTCTTATTCCCGACTAGCGCCCTATTGTTTAAATATTTATCACTTTTTACTGACAATGATTTTATTGGCGACCATTTTGTTATCTGGGTTATTGCTCCACTCACCTTTTACCCAAATTTGTACCTTTTGATCGACTTTTAGTTTTGAAAATTCTTTTATGACTCCCTTAATCTTGGTCTGGTCATCAACAAAAACCTCATATACTGGATATGATGCTTCAGGATCAACATCATCTGTCCCAACGGTAATGCTAGATTTTTTTACCTCAAGAATGACACCTTGAAAATCCTCCTCGTCTCCTCCATTACTGCATCCTGCCATTACCATTGAGAAAATAAAAATGAAGACAAGGTTAGATACCTTTTTCATAAAGACCACCTTCTTTATTACTTAGACGCATAAAATCTTTCATGGGTTTCAGTTATAATGAGGTCTATCTTCCGCAAAATGGCCCCTATATGCGATAATGGCGCGATCCTTACTAGATAATTGCCCCCGTTTAATGATTAGTACAAGCTAAAACTTTCATCTGTTACTTTCTCATACCCTTTAAGTAGGTCTATCCAATAATCATCAGTAATTCCTTTCTTTTGATAATAATCAAAGAAATCTTGTGGCTGACCTGGTTGCTCTTTAGATTCCTCTTTTGTTGTGAACTTTAAAGTTTCATTGACAACCATACTGTATTTTTTCATTAACTTTTCCATTTTCTCCAATGATGTAATTTGTTCATCTGTCAATTTTATTTCATCATATTCAAAATCTAACTCGTCGAAAAAATGCCTATAATCCTTGTTAACAGAGAGAACAATATCTTCGTTATAATTTTGCAACCGACCAATGGAGTTTCCCATATAACTAATATCTTGTGTATCGAATGCAATGTGATAGAAGCCTTGTTCTAATTCACCAGCTTGTGAACTCGTAATTTTACCACTTTTTAATACTTCTTCTAATATGCCTAAATTGTAATTTGAATAACTTGAAATATGGGCAATTTTATCAACCAATTCATCAGAAAGATAATTTTCATAAGTATCATTTTCTTTTTCAGTAAGTATCCATAAAGTGAAAAAAACGAGAAAACCAATTCCCAATATTACATAAATAACTTTTTGTTGCTTTAGTTTCACGTAACCCCTCCATTTTAAAGGCCAATTTTCCCATTAGATTAAATATAACCTCCGAACGTTGTTCAATTAAATGGCCGATAAAGCAATAGTGGGCGCATTTCTTTATTCCGTGAAAGCGCCCTATTACGGAAAATAGAAAAACATTCATCTATTCCGAAAAAGCCTGTATAAAAAATAAACGCCTCTTTTTAAAAGCAAAGAAGGCGTTTATTTCTTATAAATATCTCCGCGGCTGCCAATTTTCAAAAAAGCACAATAAGATGACCTTGATTGACTTCAAAAATGATACGGAAGTCGCCAACACGCTTCCGGAACGTGCTCGTATAACCTTTCATCCGTGCCACGCTTGTATCTGCAAAAGGATTTTCTACTAATTCCGTCAAGGCGTCCATTATTCGCTTTCGATTTGGTTTATCCAACTTTTTAAGGTACTTGGCCGCTTGTTTATCAATCCTCAGCTCATACATCACAAGTTTCCTTTAATAGTTCATCCAGTGTAACATATTCTCCGTCTTTGACCCGCCCACGAGCTTCGTCCACTTCCCTTTTTGTCTCATCGTTCAATTCCAATTCCTCTTCATCAAATAATTGACGGAAAAAGTCACTCATTCGGGGCAATTTTTCTTCTGGTAATTCGTCCACCAATCGGTGTAATTCTTTCCTGTCGATCATAGCTAATCACCATCCTTTATTTATTATATCATGTTTAAAGGAAAGCTGTTCAGATTTTCTAATTCCAGCGGGCAAAGCCCAAGGGACCATCCTTTATCCAAGAATTGCGCCCGATTGTTGCACTATAATTCACTTAAATTTACCTCTATCACATGGCGTATAACACTTATTTTTTCAATTCCTCACCTTTTTCTTTCAAAAACCCATCAATTTGTTGCTTATGATGACTGTCATGCCATATAAACCCCGCTATATAATTAAAAATTGAATGCGGATAGCCTGAATACTGATCAACTTCTTCCCCATTCAGTGAAAATGTAGCAAAAAAGTCTTCCTCATTCTTTTTCCTTAAATCAAATACAAGCTGCGTTCTTTCTTCCAATTGTTTACCAAGTAAATGTTGTTGAGAAACCCCGGATAATGCGTGATTTGCTGCTTGTTTGTTTAGTGTGTCAAAATCAATACTTTCAATAACAGCATTTAATTTCATTAGCGGCAACGTTTCTTCACGTATGTATTTATCCCAAAATGATATATGACTGATAATCTCAGCCGTAGACCATTTCCCTTCAGCAATTGGCTCAAAGAAAAGGGTTTCTTCCATTAATTTTAAAGATTCCACATAGAAGTTGAAATTCTCAAAGTCATTTATTAGATCTTCTGTTGTGTACATTATGATTACTCCAATCCGATTATTAGCGGTCACCTTCTTGAGCTTATATTTATTTCTGTAATATATCATTATAACAGACCAAAAGTTTCAGCAGGTTTAACATCAAAATAAATTTCGATTTTCAGAACTACAACAGACGGACGCGCTTATTCGATTAGCGCGCCCGTTAGTTCAATATAATGGAGTAAGAATTAAAAAACCCCACATAACCTTACCCCTTTTGTTTAATCTCTGATTGCATACGCATATCTAGTTTAAATGTTTCAGTATTACCATTCCACTCTACTGTCACTTCGACCTCCGTATTTTCAGTAACTTTTGCATTCGTTGAATCTGTTTTATCACTATCCCTGAGAGTACCATCTTCCGCTAATGTAACACCACTTCTACCAAAACTTCCAACACTATCGACACTATAGGTAATATCCCCAACGGATTCAACATCATCACCCTTATATTCAAGCACAAAATCCTGAGTTTCATAGTCATCACTAGTTTGAGTAACTTTTAAATTTGCTGACCATTTTTCTGTCTCTTCAGAAAAACTAAACATTTTGGAGTCGCTTACGCCGCAAGCTGCTAGCAATAGTAATAAACATACCAATAACACCGATATCTTTCTGTACATATTCTTCCCCCCCTTTATTTCATTCATATTCCAACTTCATCTTCAACTCTTCTGTTAGTTAGTTTAAGTATATAATTTCACAAACCCATTCACATTTTAACATAAATATCCAATTTAAAAGGATGAATTCCTCCACAATCTGGCCCTTAAATTGAGTTTGGCACTAATACTTATTCCTGATTAGCGCCCTTTTCCGGAACAATTTTTTACTTCGTTTTAATAGTGCCCCTCACTCTTCAAATCGTTTCTTTATACCTGTAATTCATTATAAAATCCGTATTAATGTGAATACTAAACTTATCCTGACATGTTCTCAAGGAGGTTGCATAATGAATGAAGTGAATGAAAGGAATATCCCCCTAACATCCGCAGAAATTGGTTCTCTTTGGACTGGGTATATGAATGACAGCATGTCGAAATGTATTTTGGGTTTTATGCTGGAGCACATTCAAGATGCAGATATAAAATCTGTTGTACAGCATGCCTATGATCTTTCGTCTAACCATTTGGACACATTAACAGCTATTTTTGAAAATGAACAATTCACCATTCCAAATGGGTTTACCGAACAAGATGTGAATATGAACGCACCGTGGCTTTTTTCAGACATATTTTGTTTGGTGTATGTGAATCATATGGCGAAGGCGGGAATGTTAATGTACGGCGGTTTTGTTTCGATGAGTTACCGGGATGATGTATGTAACTACTTTGTACAGGCGTTAAATGAAACCAGTAACCTTTATAAACAATCACTCGAAACTGGTCTTTCCAAGGGGATAGTTTCCAGACACCCGTATATTGACGTTCCCAAAGAAACAGACTATGTTGACAGTAAAAAGTATTTAAGTGGCTTAAACCCTTTCAATGATAAACGTCCATTAAATGCTGTTGAGATTTCTCATTTGTATCAGAACGTCCTAACAAATTCAATAGGAATGCACTTATGCATTGCATTTGCTCAAACATCACCATCAAAAGATGTACAGAATTTCATGCTTCGTGGAAAAGACATCTCAAAAAAGCATTTGAAAATTTTTGCAGATACACTTATGAAAGATAATATTGAATCTGCACAGACGAATGTATATTTAAGTGACTCCACAACTCAGACTTTTTCAGATAAATTAGTGATGTTTCACATGGATTTGCTTGTATCTACGGGAATGGGGAATTATTCTACTGCAGCATCTGCAAGCCAACGAAGTGATTTGATGATTAATTATGAGCGATTATCATTTGAAGTTGCTCGGCTTGCCAAAAGCGGAGCAGACATCATGATTAAACACAATTGGCTGGAACAACCACCTGGAGTAAAGGATTCTAAAAAATTAGCGAAGAACAAACAAAAAGGATGAACTTAAAATGGAAAAATAAATAAGAAGGTGACATTATGCGTTATGTTCCTATTCCTACGAATGCACAAAATAACCTTTTAGATCGATCACGGATAAATATCAAGGGAAAAGTTAGTATTTGAAAGCGGTTGAATCCCTATTATGGAGCATCGCATTACCGGGATTTGGTCAATTATTAAATAAAATGTATATCAAAGGATTTGTATTTATTTTATTAGAGTTTTTGATTAATGTACTGGGAAATTTTAACGAAGTTATTATTTTAAGTTTTCAGGGGAACGTGGAAATGGCAGTTGAACAGGCAAATTATCAGTGGCTTATGTTTTATCCATGTTTATACTTTTTTGCGATGTGGGATGCGTATAAGGATGCAGGTGGAGGAAAAGAGCCTTATGCCTTTTTACCATTTGTTTTTTCAGCTTATTTTGTGACGGTGGGAACGATCTATTCATCAAAAATAACGTTATTCGGTCAATTATTAGGAGTTATTTGGCTTCCAATGTTGAGCGTACTCCCGGGATTATTTGTAGGATTATTATTAAAAAGATACTTACAAAAAAAGCTGACCTTATGATCAGCTTTTTTCCGCGGAAATGTTTAACACAAATAAACTTATTTTCTCTTAATTATAATCCAAATATCGGAAAATTAGTAACAATTAAGTTGTTCTTTTATTCAACAAAATGGCCCTATAGATCAATAAAGAGCGCAATTCTTATTCCAAAATTGCGCCCGATAATGGAACAACTGTAAAGCTAATGATGAAGCTTTTTTAAAGGCTTCGTTTCCCTGGCCATGCTCCTTGCATTTTACTAAGGAATACAATTTGCCCAATATGATATGCGTCGTGCATTGCTAAACTCTTCAGTTCAAGCACTAATGAATTATCTTCTCCTGGGATCTGTCTATACAAATCTTCATGTTCTGATCTTGCTAGTATTTTTCCAAGCTCACGATGAACATAAAAGTATTCTTGTTTTGTTTTATTCCAATTTTCTAATGTCTCAGTTGGTAATCGAAATGTATCTTCATTTACTTCTGCCTGGGGTTCATTCTCTGTTTCACCAAGAAATCGCATCAGATATCTCTTTTCATAGAAAAGTAAATGACAAACTAATTCCCAAATGGAATTCATTTCCCCGTCAGCTGGTTTCCAGATGGCCTGTTCAAACGTAATATCCTCTAGCACTTTTTCAAGCGGTGGAAACCAGTCTTGTTCATCTAAGCAGCTTGCCCATTGTTGTAACAAAAGTGTCTTTACATCCATTTTCTATTCCCTCCAATTGAATCCGCTTTAATAAATAATCCCCCAATGATCTTCAATCAGTTACCTTGTGATCCCCTGAAGCTTCCGAATGTATAGGATTTGTCCTATATGATATGAATCATGCATTGCTATATCCTCACCTAGAACTACCTTAAGTGAAGTTCTTTCATCACCTGCTAGTTCATCAAACCGGGAATCATCTAATTGTGAGACAGTCTCCTGCATTTCCCTAAAAAGCGAATAAATTTGTTCAATTGTTTTCTGCCAAACTGCATCACTCGTGTCTTCGGGCATTTCAAAGGTAGCATCATTATCAACATTTGTTTCAGATTGGGCTTTTCCTTGGAATTGATTAAGCATGCGTGAATTCCAAAAAATCAGATGGTTTACTATTTGCCAGATGGAATGTCCCTCTTTCGCTGGTTGCCAGGATGCTTGTTCAGCTGTCAAACCTTTAATGGCATCCATTTCTTGTGATCGACGGTCAAATAACGAAAGGATCATCTCTTTTGTCATCTAATCACTCCTCAATTTTAAATCAATATTTCCTATTTTAATTAATTCTACTTGATCTTTTAAACTCCTGCTTATTCCGTTAAATCAATTCAGGAAGGACGTTTTTATGCTTTGTCCCAAGATTTTACATTGGTGAAGTGATCTTTCCTGTTAAAGATAAATAAGTAGCTAACAAGATTACTACAGCTAATGGGGCAAACAAAACCCTTTATCATTATGCAGATAGGTAAGGGTTTGAAGTTATCGTCCCCTTTTCCCTCTGCCCACACCGCACGTGCGACTTTCATCGCATACGGCGTTCCAACTAATCCAATTTCAATTAATCATTGGCACTTTGGGTGCCTCAATTCTTCCGTTTCAATAAGTCGGTGCCGTCCATTGGAAGATGAACCTCTATTAGTCTTACAAGAACCTTATTGCCCGTTAAAGATTTGCCTTGCATGATTAAATGAATCTTTTATTAGTCTAGTGGCTATCCCTCCACGTTCGTTACACGTTTCAATGGTACTGTGCCACCACTTTCACTGATATGAAGAAAAGTTATACATTCACTATTTTCACAAATGCTTTCCTTTCCAACGTTTCATCGAGAGTAAGCCCTCCACGTTATCAGCTTACAACGTTGAATTATGTCTATTATGGAATAAACTTAGGTGCTTCCTATGAGCCTGTTAGCATTGCATGTGCCTGTAACACAAGATGGATTTTCATATTGCGGATTCTTACTCATCCACAGCTAACCCTACATATGGTAGTAAATATATTTCTATATAATGCCAGTCTAGGCCCGTACCTTCAGAAGTTCGTCAGCAATACAGTATCTTATTGTATTTTACATTGCATTCTCACCATATCTGTTCAACCCAAGCACCATGATTTACACCACCCCATCGGGTAGGATTTCGTCAGCTTGACTGTTACGGTAAATTCTCACGCCTATTAGCCGAGCTTATAACACACTATTTCTTACTAAACAGCGTGCTATTCGACGCAGGGGGAGCCTTTCAGAGCGTTACTTCCTCATTCGACTCCTCGACATAACCCTTCAGTAAAAAAAAAACCTAAAACTGCCTGACCTTTACCGAAATTGTGTGACCACATTTCATTTGAGTCAGGAACGTTTCGCACCAACAATCTGGCCCTATTCAGAAAGACGAACTATTCAATTACCGCGCCCGTTAGCGAAACAATCAGTCTTAACACATGTTATTGCAATAATTTATTCTGTTTGGCAAATCTGCCCAGCAAAAAAAATCCAGTAGACTAATCGTTATATTCGTAAATACAGCACCCTTCAATAGCTGTTCAATTTGATTTTTAGGAATGAAGGAAATATTCATAATGACTTTACCCATATCGTCTGCTTTGGATTTCTCGTATCCAGCATCCAGAAAAAAGCTTCTCCATACGTTTATTCTGTTATTTATATATAATACAATGTAAGAATCACATATTCAGACCTTATCTTAATCAGAAAGGAGATAATAAAATGGAAAACTTTTATCTGTTTGTCATTATGTGTATTTTTCTAATTATTTTACCTGGACCCGATATTGCCATTGTTACCAAAAACACTCTCACCGTTGGGAGAATCGGGGGTCTTAAAACAGCTTTAGGTATTTGTTGTGCCATTCTTATCCATACTTCTGCTGCTGTATTAGGACTATCAGCAATCATTATGAAATCAGCGTTTTTATTTTCTGTCTTCAAATACGTTGGCGCTGTTTACTTAATTTATCTGGGTGTTAAGACTTTATTGTCTTTAAGGAAAAGGGAAGAAGCAGCAAGTGTTGAGATGAACACAAAAAGCCAGTTTAAAAACACATCTTGTTTTAAACAAGGATTCCTTACCAATATCCTAAATCCCAAAGTTGCTGTCTTTTTCTTAACTTTTTTGCCTCAATTCGTGGACTCTGGAAGCAATACCTTTCTACCGTTTCTTATAATGGGTATCATCTTTACTGTATTGACTGCCATATGGTATTTACTTTATGTCTATTTAATTAATCAGATTAGTGCTTTTATGAAAAAACCTAAAGCACAAAATATTATTGAAGGAATCACAGGTACTATACTGATAGGTTTTGGTATAAAACTAGCTCTAGAAAAGACTCATAATTAGATTATTTTTATTTATAAGGTAAGACGGACCCTTGATTTTCCAAAATCGAGGGGGCTTATTTTTTGCCGGATAACTTATCTTTATCAATCTTGTTTAGATGCTTAATACAATTTATTTAAAAATTACACCTTTTCCACAACACGTTATTCAAGAATACGGCCCTACAGTGGCAAATTAGGCGCTATCCTTTATTTCCGGATTAGCGCCCGATTGAAAAATAAACGAAAGTTAAAACCTGATTCTTTTTTACGTGTAACTTAATTACTCGTAAGTGACTGTTTGAATTCATCTACTCTACTATTCATTTGATTTGGTTTAACACTAAACTCTGGCGTCTGGTAATTTGGTAACCAATTCACTCCTACCGTGAAAACGTTAGCCTGATTGCCAGCCAAAATGTCAGCATTACTATCTCCCAAAAAAACAGTTTCATTGTTTTTTACGGCAAGCTGTTCCAATGCCTTATTGACTCCCTCGGGATGGGGTTTCGGGTTGTTAACGTCATCTCCCGTAATAATGACGTCAAATAAGTCGTTCATATTAAGGTGTTCTAAGGAAATAAATAAACTTCTTTTTGCTTTTCCTGTCACTATCCCTAATTTATAACCTTCACTTTTTAAAAACAATAGCAAATCGTTTATTTCCTTATTATCAAGAACAAGCTCACGATGTCGTTCATTATATTTCTCATAATATAATTCTATTGCTTTAATATGGTTAGGATCCGTAAGATTTTCTCTAATAATTCCAGTCTCAGATGGACCAAACATAGCCTTAACTTCATCTGTAGTAACATCAATATTGTCAAATTCTTTGAATACAGTTTGAAATGCATAAAAGCAAATTGGCAAAGTATCAGCAAGAGTACCATCAAAATCAAAAATGATTGCTTTCATAACCACACATCCTTAACAAAAAATTTTATCCAAGGGTTTAGAAATCTGACTGTTAGTCCAATTCATTATTCCATTAAATGGTCCTTATGTATAGAACGGGCGTAGGTCTTATTCCGGAATGGCGCCCGATTGCTTAGGATTAATGGTAACAATTTCATTGATTAATTTCTATTATCCTTGTTACTGCTCTATTTATTCGGAGCATTGGACAACATCTAAAATCAATTTCTAAAAAATTATCACATGGGCTACAGCAACAATTATATATTTTATATCTAAGCGTGCACCACTTTATCCACATAAAAAACCAGTCGCTTTATTAAACGATATTTGTTACAAACCTCAATTACTCCAAGAACTTTTCATATAAATTTATCACGTATGAAAAGATGTTCAGATATACACTAAGATTGTCGAAAAAGGATTACATATATTTGTATAGGGAAAAAGAAAGTAAACACAGAGATTGGAGGTATAGATAGGTTGTCCTATGATGCAGTATTTAGTTGTATGAACGAATTTGTTGAGAT
This sequence comes from Virgibacillus doumboii, assembly GCF_902806455.1. Taxonomy (GTDB): domain Bacteria; phylum Bacillota; class Bacilli; order Bacillales; family Amphibacillaceae; genus Lentibacillus; species Lentibacillus doumboii. The sequence continues at coordinate 2,667,986 of NZ_CADCWQ010000001.1, forward strand.
GGAAGATATAGTGATTTATCCCTACCCTGATCGTCCATATGGTATACAAATTATTGATCAGGAAGGTGATTTCATCATATTCTTTTTCGACGTCAAAATAGAGCAAGTGGTTTGTATATTTAAAGATGCGGAGGAATTTTGGTTCCGAACATAAAAGGGATTGCCGAACATAATGAAAAATAAATCATAATATCCGTCAAACAAACTTTCAACATTAAAAAGGGTTTGCTATTACTATTCAAATAATGCAAAGAGTACTTTTCCTTCCCTCTCTTCATAAGTACAAATTACTTCTTAAACAGTTTCAATTTATCCCTAAAAATGCTGGAGTGCCAAAACATGTGATTAAGTCTTTAGTCAAAAAAGATTCTTAAAAATAAATCATTATAAAGGGGGGGAGGTAAATGGTTCGCAACAGTGACCAAAAGATGGTACAAGAATTTGAAGAAAAATTAAAAAGACCATTAACGGAGAGCGAATTAGAATTTATATCGTGGTTGATTCAAAAACAAATGAAATCAAGTGCACACGGAATTTCAAAATCCAATAATAATCATGAATAATAATTCTAAAGGTGCATCCAAAAAATTCCTTAAAGGTAATGTGGAAGATACCTTTCTATCCCCCTACCAATAAACCTATTTCAAGATGTTTACTTCAAAACTAAATAATGACGCACAATCACCAACCAGTCATTTCTGGTTGGCTTTATAATATGATTGATGAACCCAGCGATGCAATATTGGCGCTAAGCTTTATTAGGGAAAAGCGCCCGATTGCTTAATGATATTACTTATTTTTATTTCTTTTATTAATTGGAATTGAGGATACAGCAAGCACTATACCTACTAAGATAATGCCTGAAATAATAATCCTTTATAGCCGCTATATAGAATCATTAATTCATCTCTGTAATAGAAATGAATTACTCCCAAAATAATTACTAATGACCAGCCAATTATTCCAAGAGTGATTCTCGTTTTCATTACAAATCATCCTAACCTTTACTCCATAATACGGTCCAATTCATAAAGACAGTCACAATGATTTATTCAACTCTTGCGCCCGTTGTTTCAAAAAAGATCACAAACATTGAAATGAAGAATGCTACAACTAAGATTAGTTTTATATAACCACCGTATTTCGGCTTTTCGTGTTTCTTTTCTAGAAATTGTGTATAGTTTACAAGAAAAAATAATCCGATAAATAATATAATAGACCCTACCATATCATCTCGGATAACCATAGCCTGCAATGCCATAAGTGCTATTAAGTAATAACCCAAGTACCCCATTGTAAATTGGAGAATATGATTCATAACGCTCCTCCTCGTATTTTTCTTAAGCAACCTAACCCTTATGTATTGGAAGGTCGCTAAGTCTTATTCCATGCTTGCGCCCGATTAAATAAGATTATCTCTTACTTTTTCTGAAAAAGTTTGAACCAATCAATAATGCGGTTCCTATAACAATCAGAGGAATTGAAAAGGAAGTGAGAAGTTTAGGTGTACCTGTAACATCTGAAATTGTTTCATTAAATGCAGCGCCAAAGGCAAAGATCCACATTCCAGTGAATGCAATTACTTTTCCTGTTCGGTTAAACCTCTTTAAAAACATCTATACACCCCTTTTTGTTCCGCGAATGCGCCCGTTTCCAGTATAAAATATAGATCTAATATTTATGATTATTCCGAATCCAAGAATGACTCACCATTTTTGTCTTTGTTATATAAGATAATTATTTCTTCTTGATCACCATCTGTACCATCATCGTTCCAGGTAACAGTCATATAGATTTCATCAATCTTTTGAAATTCTTTTAAAATTTCTTCTTCACCCTCGATGGTTCCAGTAGTCTTTTCAGTGATATCCGCTTCCCCAGATACGGAGCCGCCATGAAATCTGTTTTCTTGACCGTCAACAACTGCATAAACGCTATAACTAAGGAAGTCCGCTGTCTGCCTATCTTCGTCCTTCATTTTCAGCATTCCGTTCCCCGCCTTATAACCTTCGGGTGTCATCATGATTTCATACCCAGCTAGTTTCCAATGATCACTTTCACCGTACAGAGATAAATAATAATTCGTTTCTGTCTGCTTTTTGGGTTCTGTATCTTCGGTATTACACGCTGATAATACAGCCAATAAAAGGATCAAGCTAATTAGGATTCGCTTCATGTCATCACACCTCGACCTAATTCAATAATCTGGCCCCAATTTTCAGTGATGGCGCTTTTCTTTATTAGGGAAAAGCGCCCGATTATTGAACAATTATATTGACTTACAAAACGATATTTACAGCAATGACATTTACTCCATTGATAAACATATGCAAAATAATTGGAGCATAAACACTTCTATACTTTTGATAAAGATAAGCAAACGATAGCCCCATCATAAACAATGCTGGGATGATCAAAGGTATTCCGTGCGCAAGTGTAAATAGAAGCGAACTCCCAATTACTGCAACAGGTGTACTAAATTTGTTTTTTAAGGCTTGTAACAATCCACCTCTAAAAATAATTTCTTCTAAAATCGGAGTGAATATAGCATAAGCCAAAAAAACCAAGATAAAAATAAAAGGGGTAAATTCCATTATCTGTGCAGAACTTTGCGTATCTGGAAGGTTCCTGCTGTCGCCAAAAAATACAACCAAAAAAACTAACTCTACCAACAAAATCAGGAACCAGCATAAAGGTACTTGCCAAACCAGATTTATTAATTGATTTTTCTTCAATGGAATAAATCCCAATGAATCCCAACCTAAACCATTCTTTCTAAGTAAGTGTTTATTAATTGTAAGCATTATCATAATGAAAAACGGAATGAAAATGATACCAACAAAATATAAGACTGAATCTGGATTATCCGGATTAAAAAACAAAAATAATATAATAAAACCTATTATTGATATTGTTATTAACCATCCCAGACTAATCATTATAGTTTTTATTATATCTTTAAAACTAAATCGCATTACAAAAATCTCCTCAAGCATCAACCAACATTTTGAAGTGTAAGATGTTAAACTAAGTCCTCTGGATTCTGTGCATACCATTCAGCAAAGCCACAATTAGTACATACGAAGGGATTTATACGAGTAACTTTCTTATTTTTAAAAAGCTGTTCCCCTTGTGGGTTTTTCACAGGTATTCCCTTTAATCCTTGGTCAGCATAACACTCTATCATTTGGCCCCCGCATTTTTCACAGTAATTTTCACGATTACCCATCACTTAGATTCCACCTTATCATTAATTGCTTTATTTATTTTACGTTAGACAATTGGTTAAAGTTTCATTTTGAACATTGATTACTTGTTGAATTCTTCCACAAAATGGCCCTTATATCCGATATTGGCGCGATTTCCTTATTAGGGAAAAGCTCCCTATTCATGAATAAACATATACCTTGTTAAAGCTGTTTTCTCATAGAAACAACCTTAATTTTTATACCATTTGACTTATGTACTACTTTCTCATCATAGACACTATAACCCATATTAATTATCTCTTCCTAGTGTTTATTTCAGGAGCAGACATAAAATTCTTGTTGTCAACACCTATATTTGGGAGTTTATCACTAAGGCTGATACAATTACAATAGTTCTAGTATAGCAGAACACTAAAAATATGATTGATTTTATGTTAATATATATTTAATAACTTATTAGGGAAGGACACGTGACCTATGCGAACACCGTTTCATCCGTCCAAAGAGGACATTCATTTCTCATCTGTTATGCATGCTTTGAGTGAACCGATCCGATTAAATATTGTAAGAGAATTATTACTTGACCCTTCAGCGGATTGTTCCGAAATGTATACGGATATGCCAAAATCAACACGTTCACACCATTTTCGGGTTCTTCGGGAGTCCGGGGTAACACGCACAGAAGTGAACGGATCTTTACATCATGTTTCTTTACGTCATGAAGACTTGAACACACGCTTCCCAGGGTTGTTGGACACCATCGCTAAGGCAAACGAACCTCTTTAAATGGACGTTTTCCTGCAAGGTAAAGGGGGCGAAATGAAAATTGGAAAAATGCGGCGCATATTGAGAGGGGGGGATGCCTGTATCAATAAAAATGAATCATAATCCTATGGTCAATTTTACCAAAAAGGAGATGCAGCATGACAACGGAGCTGATTTGAATTTCTCCGAAAGCGTGTACCGCGTCCAACTAACATATGGCTTCGGCCTGCCTTGAGAAAATTTGGTTTTTCTTTATAAGCCCTCGGTGGAATTATACAAACAATAATATTTCCGATTAGGAGAAAGGAAGAAGAGATGTGAACATCTTAAAAGTATATACCCCCATTTTTATACAAAACGACCAGCTGGAGGAAAGTATTGCTTTTTATGAAGAATTACTTGGGGAACGTAGCGGTTTGCGCTTCTTGTTTCGCGCAGGTGGTCTAGAGATAGCAACAGTGGGCTCGATACTCCTGGTTGCAGGCTCAGAAGATGCAATAGCGCCTGTGAAAGAGATGAAACTAGCACTGCTCGTTGATTCGCTCCATGAGTGGAAAGAAGAACTTATCAAGAAGGGAGTAACTATTCTCTCGGAGCCTCAAGAAGTTCCGACAGGCTATAACATGTTTGTACGACATACAGATGGCTCACTTGTTGAGTATATTGAGTGGGTAAATGAAAAGGTCGATGCTATCAACCTCATCAAGAATAAGAGGGATATTAAATAATTAAAATTTATGATGAATAATAGAAATACAACAGAATTGCCCCTAAGTAAACAAAAGGCAGGGATCATCACCCCTGTCTTTTGTTTTGTCTGTGTATCCCACAAGGGTAGGTTTTATTGAAACAATCGGTTGCCAACAGTTAAATGGGAGAATTACAGTCCCATAAAGGTTGTTTCAAAATAAAAAAGACCGAATGGCCAAAAACCAGTCAGTCTTCGTTATAATATTTATTCAACTAGTGTGCCCTTATGAGAATGACGAGCGCAGCTCTTATTCGATAACCGCGCCCGTTTGAGGAAGATTAAGGGTGAATTTAACCACACGCTAAAATTTGCTGTGGACAGTACTTTAAGAGACAGGAACATACATACACCAAAAAAGATCTTCGTTTCCATCCACGTGGGTAGCGGAATGAATGCGGAAATGATAGGTTTGGCCCTGCTCATCATTTATCGAAATGAAACTAACCTTCTTCTGCTCAATATGATGCTGTTCCCATAGATTTTGAAACAACTTGCTTTGCTGTTTTAGATTTAAAAGGAGTTGATTAAGAATGGGGTCCTCCGGAAAGCGGTCATAAATGCCCCGAAAGACTGCAACCGAATAGGTTGAAAACTCGTCCCAATTTTGAATGCGATCCCGAATACTTCCCTCCAAAAATAGAAGTTGTAGTAAATATCGTTCTTCGGAAGCACAAGAAGAAAACGGAAAAAGCATTGTTTCGGCCCCGCGATTCCAAAAAATAACCTTGGAACGCTGATCTGTAATGAAGGATGGAAATGGTAAATCGTCGATTGTGGCTTGTAATGAATCATTATATTGTTCTTCATTCGGCAATGATAATGCTTCATTATACGCTAAGCTGAATAGATGTTCTTTCTCGTCAGGACTAAGTTGTAACGCTTGGCCAATATTCATTAAAACATCCCGTGAAGGTTGAATGTCTTTTCCCTGTTCTAACCATGTATAATACGTCACACTAACGTGGCTAAGATAAGCAACCTCTTCCCGGCGCAGACCCGGAGTTCTTCGTTTTCCCGAGGTCATGTGGATACCGGCTTCTTCAGGCGGAACCCGTTCTCGCCTGGACTTTAAAAATTGGCCAAACACCTTGGAATGTACACTTTTTTGCATAATACTTGATTCATTCCTTTCTCATTGCATTACCAGTATAGCTTTCATTTTGTTTAAGATAAAATGATTTGTCCAACTTAACTGGTTGATATAGGTGTTTTGGTATGGGCAATTTTTACATCCTGTTACTATCATTACTAGTATAAACATGCAGTGGTTGTAGCCGCGTTTATTCGTTAAGATAAAAGCATATCACAAATTAAAGGAGGACATTCTAATGATTTATAATCAAGACATTCCAAAACGAAAGCTCGGGAACGAAGGGCTGGAGGTTTCCGCTATTGGACACGGTACGATGACCATGCCCGACAACCAATCTTCTGTTGATACAATTCTAGGAGCTTTGGATAATGGTGTCACTTTGTTTGACACCGCAGACCTTTACGGAAATGATGGTTATCTTGAGGCAAGGTTTGGAGATAATGAAAAGCTATTGGGCAAGGCATTAAAGGGAAGGCGTGATAAAGCTGTAATCGCAACAAAATTTGGAATCACTCATAATCAAGGTTTTAAGGGGGATCCGGCTTATGTTAAAAAGTCCGTTGACGCTAGTCTGTATAGTCTCGGAATTGATTACATTGATCTCTACTATCAGCATCGGTATGACCCGAATGTTCCTATCGAAGAAACTATTGGGGCCTTAGATGATCTAGTTAAACAGGGTAAAGTTCGCTATATCGGCCTGTCAGAAGCGCCAGCTGATATCATTCGTCGCGCACATGCGGTACATCCGATTACCGCAGTGGAAACGGAATATTCCTTGTGGAGTAGAGATGTAGAAGACGAAGTTCTGCCGCTACTCAAAGAACTAGGAATTGGTCTCGTCCCATACAGTCCGCTAGGCAGGGGATTCTTGACAGGTCAGGTTAAAAAATTGGATGATCTCTCAAAGGATTACCCACAGGAAATGTATTCTCGTTTTCAAGGTGAAAACTTCACTAAAAATGTAGAGTTAGCCTCTCGCATAGAAAAAATGGCTATGCAAAAAGGATGTACGACTGCACAGCTTGCGTTAGCATGGCTGTTGGCACAGGGAGATCAAATCGTCCCCATTCCAGGAACCAAGCGGTTAGAAAGAGTTAAAGAAAATCTCGAAGCCACTCAAATTTCCCTTACAAATGAAGACCTAGCGGAAATTGAACGTATATCACCGAAGGGAGCAGCCTCCGGAAGCAGGTTCTAATTGACTAATTTATTGTTTAAAATGCAAAAAGGCTTGGGCTATTCTTCTGAAATGTAGTCCAAGCCTTTTTTAAGAAGTATGACACCATACTTATTCCTGATTAGCGCCCGATTGCTTAAAACCGAATTTTAATCCTTTAATACTTGCAACAGTTGTAAACCATCAGATGGGAGACCATTATATCCTCCCATCCACCGAGGATATTTTACAGGAATCATTGTTGCAAAGAACTGGATGAAATTAAATGTTGCTGTCCAGCCTAACAAAGAACGCAATTCACTTTGAGAAACTATCAATGCTATCACTCCAAATAAAAGTGCAAGTAATAATGACATTATAGGTCCCCCGGCAAGTGCAATAGCTTTTTGTCGTTTAAGTAAACCTTTTCCCCAATATGCGAAACCTATATAAGACCACTGTATATGAAAGTGAAGCCTTCCCATTCTGAAATTTTCTTTATTATTCTTATTAATTTTACCCAAGTAAATATGTACATTTGAATTTGAAGTAGAGACAGCGCCAATTCCATGCCCTATCTCATGCAATAAGATACAGATTGGCACAACTAGAATAAAGAAAATTAAATATAATAACAGATTCTTCCCTCCATTCTTTGTTCTAGTTTCAATATTGGAATATTGCCCTTTTATCCAATTTAGTCGTTATTACTTATTCCTGATAAGCGCCCGTTTGATGAATAGTTCCTATACACTTGGTATAAAGGACTGATCTCGCACTACAACCGTTTCTGGAACAAATCGAATTAAAATGTTACCCATCCTCTAAATCCTCGAATCTTGGTTCCCATTTTTCCTCTGCTGATCCTAGGTAACGCGTTAATAATCGTGTCGCAATTCCTTTAATGGTTCTACGGTAGCGCGTCCCTTAAACCCTACGTGTAATACCTTTCCAGTGATGTGATTAAAGTCAACTATACCGATGGCACATTCAGGGGTTTCTTCTATCCTCCGTGGAAAGCTATCTGAAGAGGGAGATCCGATAATCCAAATACACTCATTTTCCCAGTGATACCAAACAGGAGATTCCCTTGGCCCTTCCTGTGATAAAGTCGAAAGATGTGCAAATAATGGTTTCATTAGAAATTCATCCAAGTTAAAACTTCGGTTTCCTCTGATAACTTTCAATTCCTACACCCTTTCCAATAGGTGATTCTTTCTTAACACCAAATTTAGCAGTCTATTCAAAATTTAAACCCTTAGCGAGCCACGGAAACCTCTGGCGCCATAGTAAGAGGACGGACCGCTGTGATACACGAAGACGTGTCCGGCATAGCAATCACAAAAAAGCGCACCGCCAAGTTCTCTAATATCAGAAGGAGTTTTCACCCAACTTGACGTTTTCATATCGAAATCTCCAAGTTTCTGCAATTCCCGATATTGACCTTCCGTTAATAGTTCAATGCCTATAGCAGTTGCCATATCAATCGCATTATTTTCCGGTTTATGTTTTTTCCTTGACTCCAGCGCTTGACGGTCATAACAGACACTTCTACGACCTTTAGGACTTTCTTTCGAGCAATCATAAAAAATGTATTCATCTTTATCATGACCAACAACATCAGGTTCTCCACCAGTTTCTTCCATTTTGTTGAGCGACCACAGTTTCTTAGGATTAGATTCCAACCTTCCCTGGACGTTAGTCCATTCAAGATTTACATGGCGGTTCATGTTTTTCTCAAAACGGTGTTTTAATGTACTAAGGAATTCTTCACGTTGTTTTGGTGACAATTCCTTTTTATTACCGATTTTATTTCCCTTTGTCATGTTAATTCCTCCTTTTTATATGACTTCTCTATACTTAGGACTTATTCCTTTGGAATTTTAAAAAAAATACATCTGATTTAACCCATGAAGGGCCTCCAATACCAGTAAATATGAGTCGCAACGAGGTTCTAATAACCAGGAAAAACATCTTTTTTGATATTTCGTTTTGAAATATTATTATTCTGTAAGTCAGTGGAAATGGAATCTACCATTGACTTAGATCCTGAAATAAAGTATTGGCCATTATTTGCATAGGAGGTGGTAAATGCATCTATCTCCTGCTGTAAGTCCTCCCTTGAATCAAGGTAAGTTACACTTATGGAAGTGCTATTAGCAATGTTATCAAGCTCATCTTTAAATAGATATAACTTTTGGCTATCCATGTAGAGTAGGTTAATTTGTTGCTCAACTCTATTTCCTTCTGTCTCTATTTGTTTTAACATGGATCGAAATGGGGTAATTCCCATTCCGCCTGCAATCAAGAGGGTGGGGCTGTTATCTTTTAAATAAAATGATCCCACAGGCCCGCTCATCTTAATCTTCATTCCCTTTTCTAATTCTAGTAACGCGTTCTTAAAGTCACTTGGGTTATCACTAATACTCGTTGTTATTTTAATTGTATTTTCTGCAGGGGCAGCAGACACACTGAACGGTCGTATAGGTTTTTTGACGGTATTATGAATAATATTAAACAAACCATGCTGTCCTGCCTGCCAAGTTACATCTTTATCATTTTCAAAGACAAATGTATATACATTCTCTGCTTCTTTGTAGCTTTCTAAAAATAATAACTCCCTCTTTTTGAATATGCCTAATGCATCTTTAACAAAACTCATCTTTCCGACCTCCTGATTTGACAATTATTATCCTAAAACGGTCTGAGGTTGCTTTCAATCATTAAATAACTTTTCATCGTAACCGCTTTCTTTCCACTTTGTATAGGTTTAGTTATGATCCCGAAAGTTAAAAAACAGATCACGTGTTGGATATGGATACCATTTTGTGATCTGTTTATGATACTCAGCTATTTCTCACGATTAGGGAAAGGAGATGTTTTCGTACGGAATGCGGTTATTGCTCCAACACTTTTTCGAGCTGCTCACCAAATTTCGTCCAACTATATTTTGCTCCTTCGAGAGCTCCTTTAGTGGCTTTTGTTTCTTCACTGAATCCAGTTTGATCGAAATGTAGATGAGTCCCATCTGAACTTTTTGTCAATGTCCATGTAATAGTAGTCTTTTCTCCGGCACTTTCCCAAGTGTAAGATAATTTATTAGGCTTCTCTACTTCGAGTACTTCACCATCTACAATTCCATTCCACCATTCATTCGGCTCAGCCCTGAATTGAAATTTATGCCCAACAACTGGTTTAAAGTCATTTTCCCAAATCCATTTTGTAAGCATATCCGATTCAGTTAATGCGTTCCACACTTGTTCAATTGAACTTGTAAATTGAAAATCTAATGATACATCTGATTTCATTTTTTGTCCCTCCAACAAATGATTTAATTTTACAATTCTTTCTTTCCAGAAATCTTCGTAAAAAGACACCCAATCTTGAATCTCTTTCAACGGAGTGGCATTCAAGCGATACCTTGTTTCTCTGCCTGCTTTTCTGCTAGTTACAAGCCCCGCCTCTTTTAGAATTGCTAAATGCTTTGAAACTGCAGTACGTCCCATTTCAAAGTGAACAGTTAAGTCATAAAGAGGTAATTCTTCTGCATCCGCCAATAGGCGGAGTAGCTTTCGTCGGTTTGAATCGGCAACAGCCTCATAAACATCCCTATCTGTTCCTATTTCGTTCAACATCACCCTCCCCTTAATCCTCACAATTCAAAAAGACACTTGTAGGTGTCCTATTTGGTTTTAATAATACGACACCTTTAAGTGTCGTGTCAAGAATTTCCTTGATAAAATATTTTGTAAACAGTCAACTTAACTCCCCTTTGTATCATCCTATAACTTTAAAACATATCTTCATTATTTCAAATATAAATACCCTAATTAACAACCAACTGTTATTCAACAATATGGCCCGTTAATGGAATAATCACTTTATTTTCACCTTACTTCAGACAATTCGAAATCCAAAGGACTAATAGATCGCTACATTATTTCAAATCCACATCCTATAAGGGAAAACTCAATCCTGATTCATACCTACATCATGTTTCACTGCCCAAATTGCCAGTTGTGTCCGATCGCGCAGACCGGTTTTTTGCAAAATTTGTGTGATGTTATTTTTCACGGTACCGATTGATAAATAAAGCTCCTTTGAAATTTCCTTGTTTGTTTTCCCTTCACCAACCAGCCGTGTGATTGTTATCTCCCTTTGTGACAAATCAATATCAACAGTTGCCTTACTCGACGAGCGATCCAGCAATCGTGGCATCACTTTTGCCGCCACTTCATCATGAATTGTCAGTCCGCCGTTCATGCAGCTGTGAACTGCCTCTATCAATTTAGCTGATTCGGAAGTCTTCAGTAAAAAGCCATTTGCCCCATCTTTCAGTGTCTGGACAGCATATTCGTCATCGTTAAACGTTGTCAGAACCAGTATTTTTACATCGGGCCAGCGTTTTTTAATTTCTCTGGTTGCTTCAATGCCATTCATTACTGGCATCCTTACATCCATCATGACAAAATCAACCATATGCCGCTCCAAAATATCCAATGCATGCTGACCATTGTCAGCCTCATGAGTCACGGTAATATTCTCATCCTGCTCTAATATTACCTTTAACCCTTGTCGGACAATAGCCTGGTCTTCAACCAGCAACACACGTATCATTTATTTTCCTCCTCCTCAGCAGGAATTGTACCCATAACAACAAAATTCTCCTCTGTCTGATAAACGTTTAATGTTCCTTTAACCTCTTCAAGCCGTTCCTGCATGTTTGACAGTCCAAACCCAAATTCTAATGGCCTTGTATCATGAACTTTATTAATAATTTCAAACGAAACAGCACCTGTAGCCGATTTCCCCAGGATAATTTGCACTTCCCGTGACTGTGCGTGACGCATTGCGTTAGTCAGCGCTTCCTGGATAACCCGGTATAATGTAACACTTTTTTCATTCGAGAGTGGAACCGACAGAATCCCTTGTTTTACCGTGAACTGAACAAAAATATTGCTTTCCGCTTCCAATTTACGAATTAAATGGACAACTGTCGCAAGACCCTCATGTTCCTCACTTTTTAGTGCTTTTACCGCCTGACGTGTTTCATCAAGGCTTTCCTGAGCCATTTGTTTTAACCCTCTATATTCCGACGTATCATTTTGTATCGCAAGCATTTCCAGTTTCATAATTAAGGCAGTCAGACGGTGACCAACCGAATCATGAATATCCCGCGCTATTTTTGTCCGCTCCTCAAGTCGTGCTTCTTTACGTGCAACAAGATTCATACGCTTCAGCTTTCGATACTCGCCGAGAACTTGTTCATACATCTCATTCAGATCATTCTTTTCCAATGTTATTCGATTGTGCACGATGATCAGAAAATAAAAGAAACAGCACAGAACAGTCATCTCAATGATTCTATTGGTAAAAATAAAAGAAATAACCAGTGTTAAAGCCAAATTGAACAGAAGATACAGCTTAAAATATGTTTCTTTTTGACGGTATGCCGAAACCATTGATAAAAACAGCAATAACAAAAAAGTATATGTAAGTTCATCAGTCATCAGTATTCCATGAGTAAAAATAATAACTGATAAAGCAAGATAAAGAGGAAATAACTCTCTTCGTATAGAAATAAAGAAATACAAGCTTAGTACCACTGCTGCAACTATTAGACTGATAGCTTGATTTTCACTGTATCCGATGATCATTAATGCCCAAAGTCCGCAAAATGTGAGCAGCCGTAACCAGAAAATCTTCACCCGACAATCACCTGCCTTGTTAAAAAGATTAGCAGAAATTCATAATTTTTGAAATAATAAATAGGTTTCTCTACTTTAATTAAGTCCAATATATTATACTTAAAGTAAACGATAAAAGGGGCGATTCGATGAAGCATACGTATTTTCTCACTGGTTATCCCGGTTTTCTTGCCTCAAGTTTAATCCGGCAACTACTTGATGATCATCGGGAAGAAGCGGAACACATCTATCTTTTAGTATTACCATCCCTCAAAGACAAAGCATCCAAACAACTGGAACACCTCACAGAAAGCACAAAGATTGACCATGATTTATTCACCATTGTAGAAGGAGACATTACCGAGCCGACACTGGCGATTGATGCAGACATAAACCGTGTATTGCAGGAATCAGTAACACATGTCTTTCATTTAGCAGCGATATACGATCTGGCCGTTCCACAAGATATTGCTTTTCGTGTCAATGTCAATGGAACTGCAAACGTGAATAATTGGGTGAAAACATTGGGCAACCTGGAACGATACATTTATTTCAGTACGGCATATGTAGCCGGAAAACGGGAAGGTAAAATTTATGAGAGTGAGTTGGTTGAAGGACAGTCGTTTAAAAATCACTACGAGGAAACAAAATATCATGCAGAGGTATTGGTCGAGGAACTCAAAAAATCAATACCCACGACCATCATCAGACCCGGAGTTGTAAAAGGGCATTCAGAAACTGGAGTAACGATGAAATTTGACGGGCTCTATTTTATGCTGAATATGCTTGATCATCTGAGTTTTCTGCCACTCATTCCATTTATCGGAGAAGGAAAACCTGAAGGGAATTTTGTGCCGTCTGATTATGTTCTGAAAGCAACGAGTTATCTTGCAATTGATCCTGTCGGAGAAGGGAAAACATATCATTTAACAGATCCGAACCCATATACAATGGGTGAATTGACCAAAATGCTCAGTGAAGCCTATCTGGGCAGGACACCACAGGGAACAATACCGTGGTCATGGATGAACGGAATGTTATCCGCCGCCCCAATACGCAGATGGCTGCAGGTTGAACAGGAAGCGATGGATTATTTCGTAATTGATTCATCGTATGATTGCTCGGTTGCTGTCAACGATTTACAAGAATCAGGAATCAGTTGTCCGGACCTGAAAGACACGATTAATCCGATGATTGATTTCTATCGGAAATACAAGCATGACAAAAGTAGGCATATTTATATACGTTAAATAAAATAATTTACAGACTTATGAGAATTTTTTACCATTTCCTAAAAATTACCACTAAAATATCTGATTTTGTTGTATACTATAATGGACACGTTATGCAGGGTGAGCGAGTGATAGAAATTGACAAGACTCTCGAGTTGATGTTGATGTTTGGAACACTCGTAGCGTTGATTGTTAGCAGCCATGAAAAAAAGTAATCACCCTGCCGTCTTCGTAAACCTGGGATAATTACTTTTTTTCGGACCCGATACGGAGTCGCCGTCCCTTGCGGATAACTGTCTGAGTCGCAAGTTGCCGCTTGCGGCTCATTTTACGCACTTGAAAAAAAACAACCAATTTAATAGTATTTATTTCATCTTCAATTTATTCTCTTTCTGTGAAAATACTTAAAACTTTTTTTCAACTAGTTCTTAAGCTCTAAAACACCTTTAGTAATTGTTCCAAAAATACTTCTTTTGTCGTGATTAAATTGTATCATATTTTCACTTTTCAGTCCATTAATCATACCCTTTCACTGACTCCTCTACAGTATTTCGCAAAACAAGCATGAAATTCAATGGGTGATAGGAATTAAATTTCATTATTCAATTCTTCACAATTTATATTACCTTTTATGGAATGGTCTAATCATAAGCATGATTTATTTTACTTGAATCGGGAAACTTAAATTGTAAGTAATCTTTGAAAGAGGGTTTATGATGAAGGCTGTTGTTATACATAAATACGGTTCCTCTGATCAGCTTGTAGAAGAAGAGGTACCTAAACCAATTATTGCGGATAATCAGATATTAGTGGAACTGCATGCAACGTCAATCAATCCAATCGACTGGAAACTGCGTGAAGGCTATTTACAGGAAAGACTTCCATTCGAATTTCCGATTATACTTGACTGGGACGCGGCCGGATTCGTTGCTGAGGTTGGACATAGTGTTGCGGACTTTTCCGTTGGTGACAGAGTGTTTGCCAGACCCGGTACCACAGAGAAAGGAATGTACGCTGAATATACTGCTGTCGATAAAAATCTGGTCGCAAAAATTCCCGTAAACATATCCTTTGAAGAAGCTGCAGCAGCACCACTCGCCGGACTGACTGCATGGCAATGCCTTGTCGACTTTTCCGAAATTAAAGAAGGAGATAAAGTCCTAATACATGCCGGTTCGGGCGGGGTTGGAAGCATTGCCATCCAAATTGCCAAAAGCTTCAGTGCATACGTTGCCTCAACCGCAAGCAGGAAAAATAAAGCGTTCGTGCGGGAGTTGGGTGCCGATCAATTCATCAATTATCAGACAGAAGACTTTGAGGAAGTGCTGGACGGTTACGATATTGTCTTGGACACTATGGGCGGTGCAATCCAGGAAAAATGCTTTAACGTTTTAAAAGAAGGCGGAAAATTAGTCTCGATAGCGCAGCCACCCGATGAAAAAATCGCAGAATCCAAACGTATCAAAGCAGGATTTGTATGGCTGGAACCCGACGGCAAACCATTGGCCAAGCTTGGTGAGCTGATGGAAAAAGGAGAAGTGAAGGCACACATTGGTGAAAGCTTTCCCCTGACCGAAGAAGGCATCCGGGAAGCCCATAAGTTAAGTGAAACACATCATGCTAAGGGGAAAATAGTGATTAATATTAAATAATAATCAATCAGTACTTAAAACGCATGGATTTCAACTAATCCATGCGTTTTCATTTACTTTTATTTTTATGATACTTAACTATTCAATTCCTTTCTGCTTTCAACAGTCGCTTAATTACTCTAATCTGACCACGATGGTTGATTTCATCCTCCATCACGTGAAACCATAAATAGTAATTATTATAAGAAACACCATTATCCCATTCATTTTCCTCAAACAACCAGCTATCTTTCTTCGATTTCAGTAATGCTAACGTTCTTTCCCTAACTTGGGTTAACTCATCTAAATAATACTCGAGAGACTGTTCTTTAATTACTTCTCTTGCATTGTCTCCGAGTTCCAAAGCCGTCCCCCACTTTGAAAGTTCATTTCCAGTTAAATCTCTTTGTTCAAACGAGATGACCTGATGAACAAACTCAATAGACGCGATATGTGATAACAGAGCACCAATTGAATTTGAGCTATCGTCAGGTAAATAATCCAATTCACGTTGACTTAAATTCGAGATTTCACTTAGTGTAACGTCTCTGGTATGTTCAAGCATAGAAACAAGTTCCCCAATCTTGTCAGTAAAGCTATCTCTTGATCTTATTCTATAATCAATCATCAATCTACCTCCAATTCAATGCTATAGTCAAGACTACCAGCAAATTGGAAAAATTAAAGACTGATAATTTAGTTGAACATACTTAAAAGGAAAAACTTTTGACTCAACTCCTAAATACCTGTCACTTAGTTATGGAATAATGTTTGGTTAAAAATTCATCCAATATGGCTCTGTGACTATTAACAATATTCTCCGGTAACTCGCTGGGATAAAAGAATTCAAATTTTATAGACTCAGATTTATCTATGTTTAATTCTCCTTCGTAACCCTCCGAAAAATAAGCAACTGTAACGACATAAAATTCATCACCGTTTTCGGCTTTGATGTAATGTTGCGGTCCTGAATATATGTTTATTAAGTTCAGTTTATCAACCTTCAGACCAGTTTCTTCATAAACTTCCCGTCTGGCTACATCCGCTGTTGATTCCCCTAATTCCATTAGTCCACCGGTAATTCCCCAGGTACCATTCGGAAACTTTCGTTGCTGCAATAACAGCCGCCCCAATTCATCAATAATAATTGTAACAGAACCTACAAATATTAAAGGCCTATGACCAACTACTTCCCTTAATTCTTCTATGTATCCCATAACCAGACTCCTTTTAAGCCCGCTTTATATTATATATCGCAGCAATCTTATTCCTTAGAACGCTTCACCTTTTTCCATTCCAAATACACTTCCAGCAGTCCCGCAAATATCACAATCCACAGAAAACTATTGTCGAACGAAATCCCTACAGATGAATGACCGCCCAATAAGGTTAACAATGCCAACAAAACAATCATATATAATAGCAAAGACAAGCGCCACTTTACTTTGTTCAACCTATCCGGCGCTTTATCCTTAACGACAAAACTAATCAAAAACATTGCCAGCATTAACCACAACAAGGCACTGACGGGAAACCAATCCGAAGTAGGCAATTCAGGAAAATAATCCGCAATAAGCATGATTGTTAACAAGACCAATAATATAATTTCTAATAAAAATTTCTTAATGATCATGACCAATCACAACCCAATAAATACATCTCATTCATAAAACTCCTCATCCCCAAGCCTGTCCGTCTTTAACTGCCATATAAAAAGCTCCAGGGTCCGCGCGTTGATCCAGTTTGTGCCCCATACATCTTCATTTGCGAGCATCGTGCCCATCAGCCGAATTCTTCTGGCAGTAATGAATAGTGGCAAGCTTTTGAAATCATCAGTCGCAAGCTCCCGCTCATCCAAATAACCTTCCAAAAAGGCATCCCAGCATTCCGCCTCAAGGTTTTTATAATTATTTTTCAGGTTCCACCACGAAACCGCAATGTCATAAGCCCGGAACCCAATCGCACAGCAGTCAAAGTCAAACATCTCTATTTCACCGTCATGTATATGCATGTTGTGGTTGTGAAAATCACCATGGCAAAACCCCGTTTCAAGATCCAGTTCCGCTAAATCCGCCTTAACATTTTCCACAACAACTTCCAACGTCTTACCCGCTTCTTGATCAAGATACCGATTAATCACCGGGAAAATAACAGCAGCCGGTTCGTCAAGTAAATGGTCGGTATCCAGACCAAATCCTCGCTCATAGTTACTCCTAACGTGATTGGTCAGTTCGTGCAACTTCCCAAGTGTCGCCCCAATCACCCTGGAGTTTTCCACATTAATTTGCGGCCGCTCCCCTACTGCATACGAAAAAAGCACCCCGTAACGCAATCCCTCAGGTGCCTCCATTTCGCATAACCATTCACCATTTTTCTTTTTGATTGGAAAAGAAGCCTTAAAATCCTTTGTATGCAGTTGATTGATTGCATCCAATTCAAACAGAATAGCTTCCTTCGTTCTCCATCCGGACCGATATACCCTGAAAATAAAAGATTCTTTTTCTGTCCGAATCATGTATGAATCATTCAATCCCCTGGCCAGAAGATTGCATTGAATAACATCTATTTCATACTCGTTCAATATATCCATAATGGAATCATTACTAATTAATGAATGCTGTATCTCTATATTCAAAATCCAATTCCTCCAAAAAAATACATCCTACTTTATCATTCTACACGATTTGATAAAAACCTTCCTGTCACAAAAACATTATCATCTGTTCCTCATCATAATAGATATCTCCCAGTTTCACCGCTCGTTTATGTGTACCATACGGGACAAATCCCATGGCATAATAGAGACTTTTTGCTGTATCTTTTTTTGCCACAACAGATATTTTTACCTGCTCAACACCATTAAGTGACATTGCATGATTGACAGCTGTCTGCAATAATTGTTTGCCGACTCCTCTGCCACGTTTATATGGGGTAACATACACAGCAAAAATAGTAGTTATATGATCAGTTTTCAATTTCGTCTCCCGCACAAGTGTAACGACACCGATCAGCACATCATCCTCAAACGCACCGAAACTATACGAATTCTCTGATTGAAACCTGACCTTATAGGCGTTCACCGAGTTTCTTTGTACCTCTTCATAACTTGAATTGAATGCTTCGGGGCTATTTAAAAGTGCTTCCAATCTTAACTTTCGGTATGCTTCTGCATCTTCCGGAACAAGGATCCGGATATCGATATTTACCACTCCCTTCTGTACTTTTTATCAGGTCAACATAGCTCACATACAGTTCCATGTATTATCATATGAAAGATCCCATTAATATCATGATATTAAATATTAAAACTGCCATACCAACCGGCACAGCAGTCATTTATTAGCGATTTTTTTCAGCAAGTTCAGCGGATTTATGGTCCTCTGCCGGTTTTGTGCCTTTCATATAAAAAGAAAGAACAAGTCCAATCGCTGACAGTCCTGTCGCAACATAAAAAGCGATATTTACTCCGTGAATCATCTCATACGGTTTGGCGTCAGCACTCGAATCAAGCGCTGCGGCAGTCATTATCGTAACCAATATGGCCGTGCCAATTGATGCTGCAACCTGTCGCATTGTATTGTTCATCGCTGTTCCGTGCGGTATTAAGCGATTCGGCAATTGGTTGAGGCCAGCTGTCGTAACAGGCATCATCACCATCGATATCCCCAACATTCGAATTGCAAAAACTACTGTAAGGTACTGTAGCGATGTTTCCGTTGACAGGCCGGTAAACATAAACGTTGTGACTGTTACAATGGAGAGTCCAGTAATTGACAGCCATCTGGCACCCACTTTATCAAAAATTCTTCCGGTAACAGGCGACATGAAACCCATCAGCAGCGCCCCCGGCATAATCATTATCCCAGACTCAAGCGCACTGAATCCGGCCATGTTTTGCATATATATTGGCAACATAGTTTCGGCACCAATCAGTGCCATAAATACAATCATGCCGATAACAGTCGCTATCGTAAATCTCCTGTATTTAAACACGCGAAACTCCAAAATAGGCTGTTTCAGCTTTAATTGACGCAATATAAATGTGATTAGCGCAATCACTCCAATAAGAAGCGAGACAATTACGACCGGGCTTGCCCAGCCACTGTTTCCAGCACTGCTGAACCCGAACAACAATCCTCCGAACCCGAATGTTGATAAAATAATCGATAGGATATCAACCTTTGGATACGTCTGCTCTGTCACATTTTTCATAACAAAATACGCAAAAATAATATCAATAATGGCTAACGGCAAAATAACGAAAAACATCACCCGCCATGGATACTGTTCAACAATCCAGCCCGAAAGTGTCGGTCCGATTGCCGGAGCAAATGAAATAACCAATCCTACTGTTCCCATCGCAGTACCACGTTTTTCGATGGGAAAGATTAATAGAAAAATAGTCATCATTAACGGCAGCATAATCCCCGCACCTGATGCCTGAACGACTCTCCCGACCATTAAGATAAGGAAGTTTGGAGCAAGCCCGCAGATCAATGTACCGGCAGCAAAAGTGGACATCGCTGTCAGCAGCAGTTTTCTTGCGGTAAACGTTTCGATTAAAAAAGCTGTGACAGGAATCATAATCCCGTTCACCAGCATAAAAATTGTCGTCAGCCATTGTGCAGTACTTTCGGTTAGACCAAAATCATCCATAATTGGCGGAATAGCCGTAGCCAGCAATGTTTGGTTCAAAATTGCCAAAAACGCACCTGATAGCAATACAGCAACGATTGGAAACTTATTTAACTGTTGGATATATTCCTGATGACTATTTGTCACAATCCCATCTCCTTCTCAGTTGCCGTATTTTTCATATGTATTGAATTATATGGAACATACTCGACTAGGTCAATCGCCTGCGAATAATAATAGGTATCACCTTACGTGACGAACCCATCCGTTTAACGGACTCCACATTTAAATCATTAGAAAACTTGGCTGTTACCAAGCCTTTGGGTGACAGCCTTAGTTGCGCTTATGCAGCAAGAAAGTATTTTATACTTTCTTAACTGCCAAAAAAGAAGCACCCAATTCAGGTGCTCCCAATCTTATTCATAACTGCCATATTCTTCACCATAAAATCGATTGTATCGTTGCTTAAACTTGCTATAAACATACACAACAATCACTTTCAATATAGCATATCCCGGGATACCGAGGATTACACCAACAACGCCAAACAGGTTCCCCGCCACCAATAATACGATAATAATCGTAAGCGGATGAACTTGCATTGTTTTGCCCATGACATTAGGTGAGATAAAGTTGCCTTCCAGAAATTGCACAGCCGCCCAGACGACCGCCAGCTTTAAAAACATGAAAGGTGAAGCTACAAGTGCGATGATAATAGCCGGCGATATGGCAATCATCGGTCCAAGGTATGGGACAACACTTGTGATTGCAGCGATTATCGCCAGTGTTATCGCATAATCCAGCCCAATTATTAAATAACCGATATACAACAGCAGGCCAATACATGAGGCAACAATGATCTGCCCCTGAATATATGAACCAACCTGAACATCCATGTTGTGCAAAATATGATTGGCATCATCTCTGTATTTTGGTGGCAGCAATTTAACACAAAAACGTTTAAATCGATCCCCATCTTTTAGCAGGAAAAATAAAATAAACGGAAATGTGATAAGCGCAACGACAACATTGGTAACTGCGCTGGCAACGTTTTGCACACCTTGTACAGCTCCTCCCAGATATTCACCAATCCTGCTCGTAATCCCGCTCAGATTCGATGTCAGCCACTGGTATCCCTGATCATAATAAGGTGCTAAAAAGGAGCTCTGGATCCAGTTCTTAATCCCGTCTCCCATTTGCTGTATGTAGTCGGGGAAATTGGCCGCCAAGCTCTTTATCTGGGTTTCAATTGCCGGTGCAAAAAGCAGAATGAGTCCAGTAAGCAGCCCACTTATGCCAAGAATAAGAATGACAACACCCCATATTCGTTTAATATGTATCCGTTCCAATAGATCGACAATCGGATTTAATAAATAGTACGCAATAAAAGCCAGAATAACCGGCGGAACAATCGTTGAAAAGATAACAATTATCGGGTGAAATATGAATGATACTTTGGTATAAATAAGTATCGTAATACCGATAAGCATCAACAAAATCAACCCATAAAATAAATCCCTTCCGCCAACGAACTTCATAAATCGACTAGGTGTTTTCATAATGGCCCTCCTCAATACTCAAATTATAGATGAAATTGAGGAAAAATTCCATAATCCGCTAATTTTTCCATTCCAGGAATTCCAGGCGATTCCCGAACGGATCCGTTACATAGAACCGATTTGCGCCAGGAAGTTTGTCATCCACCTTAAATGCCACACCTTTCCCATTCAAATACGCCTTCATCGCTTCAATATTTTTTACATGAATAGCCGGATGAGCTTTTTTGGCAGGTACAAACGGATCTTCCACACCAATATGTATATGGACATTCCCTGCCTGGAACCATACTCCGCCATTTATTTTCAGCTGCTCAGGCTTTTCAACTTCTTTGAAACCCAAAAGTTCCTGATAAAATACCCGAGCGTCAATCTCTCCGCCAATAGGTGCTGCCAATTGTACATGATCAATCACTTCATAATGAAAAGACATATCATTCACTCCTTTCTTTCATATTACCTTTAAATGCCGAATGTGAATAATACTAATTATGTATCGGTTATGTAAAGTTTTGCTTATAGGGAAAAAACGGAGATGGCGAGCATCCCCGTTTCACTTTATATAATCATTCAATTTAAACCGTGCAATCTCCTCATCTTTTACAGTTACAACTAGTTCCGCGTTAGGTGCAGCATCTAAAAGTTCATTGAGTTTTTCTTCAGAAGGGGCTAGTGGTACTTGCGGATTTTCTTTGGTAGCACCCAATGTGAAAGTCATCCAATAATCCCCTTCCTGACCGGCCTCCAACCTTGGAAGTCCACTAAACCCATAACCCAATCCGGCTTTTGGCCGGTTGTCTTTATTTAACAAATTATATCCCATTGCTTCTTCTAAAATGGATTTCAATTGATTATTCGGTTCAATTTTAAATTGCAGTCCATTCTCATGGTTAAAATCGTTTTTATCCTCTTCATCTGCCCACTTAATCGTTCCGAGTTTTTTATCTCCTGTATTTTTTATAGAAAATTGATATTCCAGTACTGTTGGTACAATTCTTTCACCTTTCATTTCACCTTCTTGTATGATTGTTGCCCCTGTTCTATCTTCATCGGAATGTATTTCAACCTTTGCGTCTGTTAGCTTAAGAGGCCCTTCCCCACTATCGAGGTCACTTCCAAATATGTTTAAGTTAACACTCCCCAGTGACGATAGCACCAGCAATGTAATAATCATTAAGCTTGCAACACTGCCACCAAACACCATAATCCTGGACCTTTTATTCTTTTTCCGCTCGATTTTTTGCAAAATAGCTGATTTATCTGTTCTGGAAGGCATATTATCCATTGAGTTTCGCAACTTGTTCAGTTTGGAATCAAAATTGTTATTATCCATTTAAAAATCCTCCTTCCCTTTCTCCCGATTCCAAGTTCTCAGCAAGCAGTTTTTTGCCGCGCATCACTCTTACCTTAACAGTCGACAGTTTAACCCCAATAATTTCTGAAATCTGCTCATATTTCATATCATGGAAGTAATGCAACACAATCGGAATCCTGTATTTTTCATTCAATTGATTGATACACATATGAAGAAATTGATCTTCTTCATCCTTTAACACTTGCTTCAAACTATTTTCAGTGGAATGGGAAAGTCTTGATTTTTCATTTTTTAAACGATTAAACTTCTTAAGCAAGCTTGAGTGCTTTCTATGGTAGTCACGGGCACTATTCAATGTGATTTTATAAAGCCAGGAGGAAAATGATGACTTTCCATCAAATCGGTCTAAATGTCGATATATTCGTATGAAAACTTCCTGGGAAACATCCGGAACGTCCTGAAATGGAACACCAATTTGGAAAGCAAACCGTTCCACTGTTGAACTGTAGTGATCAATTAATTTCCCATATGCAACTATATCTCCTGTCTTACAAGCATCAATTAAATCTTCCAATCTTTTCTCCCCCCTTGAACTCTCTGTGTATGTGAAACGTAATGTACTTAGAAAAAGTTACATACAAAAAAACCAGCTCCCTCAGGAAACTGGTTCATAATCAGCTATGTATCAGCCACAATTGCCGTATTGTCATATAAAAAGTTTTAAACCACCACTTCGCAAAGTGGGTGTTTGCAGAAACCTTCCTGTCTTCCACACTACGGAGGCACGACATTAGAGCTTCGATGTAAAACTCCCTATACATATGTTAGAGGTTAAAACTTATTTTAATACGAACATTGCAGCTTATGAATATATAATATACCTTTTTTAACGTAAAATCAATGGGAAAATTAACCTATTCTGCAAACGCTTTCAAAATAATAACTCATAGACTTCGTTTAATTCGCTGACACGTATATCGTTCTGAACATTTTTGGCATAGTTAATTTCCCGTTCAAGTACATCATTTAAATATGCCATTTCTCTGTCGTCCAGAGTTTTTACAAAATCACCCTCGCTATCATAGTCCGCAGATTCCAGCTTTTGATTAATTTGCTGACAAAGCTCATGCTCACTGTAATTAGCCAATGATTCACGCAAATATTTTAATGTATCGTCGATGATGATCACCCTTAAATTCTTGTGTTTTTCTTTTTCGCCCGGTGTTCAGGCTTTGACTTTGGCAGCTGGTCTGCCATATCCTCTGATTGTCCTTGCGGGTTAACACTCGAGTTAACTCTGCGTTTACTCCAGTTATCATTTTTTTCACTCATTTTCTTAACACCTCCATTTTCTAGTGTTTCTGAAAATGAACTCGATTATGCTAAAAAAAGCCCATACCATATTGGAAAACTAGATAACACGCACTACTATCCCATGATTGATGAGGGTAAATAGGCAGCTGCATTTGACGGACATATTTTCCTTTATTTTCAGAAATAACCCTTAATTTGTTGTTTATCTGGACAAATGTTCCGTTATTCAACTAAAATTACACAGAATCACTACGATTTATGATGAATAACGGAATAGATGTCTGCGAACATCATAAAAACACTGCCTTTGTCACTATTAACGGAAAATATGTCCGCTTGAAGGGCTTCCGTAAACTAAATTGAATTATGTATTGAAGAGCTGGTGCAGTTTAATCTGCACAAAAAAACGATGCCCTGCTGTCAGGACACCATTTTCCAACCTGCTATTTCTCTCCAAGCCCTTCATACTGATCCCTTAACGAACGCTTCAGCACTTTCCCGCTTGGATTTTTTGGCAGTTGATTGGTAAAATCTACGTACTTTGGAACTTTGAACTTGGAAAGCCTGTCTTCACAAAATTCCATGACAGCTTCACTTTTCAGACTTGCACCTTCTTTTGGCACAATGATTGCTGTCACCGCTTCAATCCAGTACGCATCAGGGATACCGATTATGGCAACTTCCGATACACCATCCATCTGATAAATCGTTTCTTCAACCTCACGACTTGAAACATTCACACCGCCTGTATTAATCATATCCTTTTTGCGGTCAATAATTGTTATATAGCCTTCCTCGTCCATTACACCCAGGTCCCCACTATGGAACCAGCCGCCGGAAAAAACTTCTGCCGTCTTCTCCGGATCATGCAAATAACCCTTCATTGTATGTGGTGTACGGTGAACAATCTCACCAACTTCGCCACGTGCAACTTCATTATTATCATCATCGACTATTTTCGTTTGTACGTTCAAAGTCGGCACCCCAGCTGACCCCAGTTTCCGCAATTGATCCCCAGGCTGTAGTGCTGTTGCAAGTGGAGCGACCTCCGTCTGTCCGTAAAAATTCCAGAACTGTGCATTCGGCAGCCGTTCAGCAAGCTCTTTCAAAATTTCCCGCGGCATGATTGCGGCACCATAATAGCATTTTTTCAGCGAGGACAGGTCCCGCTCATCAAATTCCGGATGCCTCAACAGTGCAATCCAGACAGTCGGCGGGGCAAACAGCTGTGTCGCACCTTCTTCTTCAATTGTTTTTAAAATAACTTCAGGACTTGCTGCTCCCAAAATTATTCCGCTCGATCCAACGTAAATACTTGGTCCCAGAAACACATGTAACTGTGCACTGTGATAAAGTGGCAAGGCATGGACCGCGACGTCCTCTGCTGCCATTTTCCCGTCAACAATACAGCTGACATATTCACTTATTAGACTTTTATGAGAAAGCATAACACCTTTAGGCCGGGATTCCGTTCCACTCGTATACAACACATGTGCAAGGTCATCATCCACAATATCAGCATCAACAAAATCAACTGGCTGATCTTCCCTCACAGCCGCCAAAGTTACCCAGTCAGCAAGATCACCGTCGTATGTACCGAGTGTATCCATTAAATAACGATGCCTGATTTCCAGTCTCCCGGCTGATTGATCCAGCACCTGTGCGAATTCTTCCGAGGCAATAAAACCGCTGACCTCCGCATGTTCCACAATATACTGCACATCCTCAACCGACAGCATGTAATTGATCGGAATCATTACAGCACCAATCCTGGCCAATGCAAAATTCACTACAACAAAGTCCAGACTGTTTTTGGACATTACGGTTACCATATCACCTTTTTTCATCCCATCTTCCAGAAATGCATGTGCTGTCTGGTTAACCAGGTCATCCAGTTCCGCATAATTCAACCGCTGTCCATCATAGGCAACCGCAAACTTCTCAGGCATCCGGTCGCGTGTTCGTGCCAGC
This sequence comes from Virgibacillus doumboii, assembly GCF_902806455.1. Taxonomy (GTDB): domain Bacteria; phylum Bacillota; class Bacilli; order Bacillales; family Amphibacillaceae; genus Lentibacillus; species Lentibacillus doumboii. Next base: position 2,694,304 of record NZ_CADCWQ010000001.1, read on the forward strand.
AGATCACCAAGTGTGTTCCTTCGTGCCCGTTCCAACATCCTGCTAAGATCACCATGTACATTTGTTTCCGTGTTCATTTTTCCACTCCTCAAATGATTTTTCGATGACTTATGTGCTGAATATTCTTTCTTTTAGTTTAATTCAGATAAAGGACAAAGACAAGTATGGAACAGCGTCTTCTTTTGCCAAAAAAACTCGAATTACGGGGGTTTTACGCACAAATAAGCGAACAGTATTTTCTACTGTTCGCCACTAAGGTTATTATTCATTTTTAAAAACAATGTCATCCTCAATATTGCGGGGTTCTCTGTTTCTGAAGATAAAGAACTGAATCGGCATTGTGATTGTACAAGAAATAATGACAAATACCATATGAAGTGCTTCATTGCTGGAATACCGTTGGACAATGAAATAAAAACCATATATCAACAAAATATTTGGAATGATGCCGATAAAAGGAATAAACCATGATAAAACAAAGGCTCCAGCCATGGTTATACCGTAAATTAAGGTGAATTTACCTCGCATTGATTCATGTACATCATTTTCAACAAGCTGCGTAATTAAAAACAAATTGACAATCGGTATCCAGGCCATCCATGCCAAGTCAGCCTTCCCTTCCCGTTTCGCGATCTTGAACAATCCTATTGCCATTAAAATATGAAAAATAAGTGCAACTACTGATACAAACAGTATAAAAATCAAAAAGAATCCCGCCAGAAAAATAAAAAAGCCTTCTTCCTGCGTCATTTAAATCCCCCTTGTTCTATTAATGAACCCAGGCAGCTATGTACCCGGGTTTATTTTACCTGTCAAATACAACGCGTGTGTTGCCAATGATGTCATGAATGCCCTGCTTTTCCGGGGCAAACGCAACAAAAAGATAAAGTACTCCTGTAACAAAAAACACGCGATGCAGAAATCGTCCGACAACTTCTCTAAAAAGAAGATCGTTCCACTTCAGCGGTTCTGCATCCTCCCGGACAACGCGCAGGCCAAATATCATTTTGCCAAGTGTCTGGCCAAAGTATTTCGTCATCAGCAGGAAGTACAAATAAATAACAATCACACTGACAATACCGGTTAGTGTCCAGAACCCGACATCCACTCCGCCTCCATCATTGATAAAACGAAATGGTGTAAGGAGGATGCCGTTAACACTAAACACGATTACCAAATCAGCCAAGTATGCCCAAAAGCGCATCCAAAAGCCCGCATAGTTTCGTTCAACTGTTTCCGATGTTGTGTATTCTACCTGATTTTCGTCCATGACGGCACCTCCTTATTTAGAATATAGATACATGGCACGCGGCCCATTGGATTCACGAAGTAGCTCCGTCAGTCCGAACAAATCATTCTTTGCACCGAACATGCTTTGAACTGCTCCGCCCAGGAATTGATTAAATTCGAAGCCATTTTTGTATTCAATAACCTTTGCATTTGTCCAGCCATTGTCTTCTTCCATCATGGCTATGGTGTCCTCCATGGAACCCAACGCGTCCACAAGACCATTTTCTTTTGCCTGTTCTCCAGTGTACACGCGGCCATCGCCAAGTTCACGTACTTTTGATTCAGACATGTCACGTCCTTCAACAATCACCTGCACAAAATCTGCATACATATCATCAATCATCGTTTGTAAAATTTCGCGTTCCTCATCAGTCATTTTACGTGACGGTGACATAATATCCTTGAATTCACCACTTTTAATCGTGTTAAAATTAATACCATGCTTGTTGGCGAATTCAGCATAATTGATGCTTTCCATAATAACGCCTATCGAACCGGTCAATGTGGCAGGGTGAGCAACTATCTTGTCAGCCGGTGCAGATACATAATACCCGCCGGAAGCAGCTGTATTGCCCATCGACACATAAACAGGCTTATTATATTCTTCTTTTACTTCAACAATTTTGTCATGAATTTCATCACTCTCGACTACACCACCGCCGGGAGTATTTACTCGTAAAATAATCCCATCAACAGTCCGGTCCTCACCGGCAGTCTCAATCATATCCAGGAATCGTTCATGATTATAGGCACCGGTGTTTAAGAGTGATGCAGCAGAGGTATTTTGAATGACACCCTCCAGTTCCAGTACGGCAATTTTACTACCTGTACCTTCCTCAACAACCTCTTCCTGAAATTTTTTTGATGCATCAGGAAGTTTAAACATATCCTGAAAATTAGCTGTTGCGATACTTGATACAAATTGAAATCCAACTGATACTACAAATAAACCGACCGCAATAGCAAGTGCGATCCAACGTTTCGTGTTCAATTTCATGTCCTCCATTTCATCCATGCTGATATGTATTACTACTATCATACATTATTTTGTGGTATATCTTTACTATGAGGGGGAATTTACTATTTTATCTAAATGGTCCATCTATCAACTAATATCACTGCTTTATATCATAATTTTGTTTTATATCGTTGAACAATTTAATGATACACCGCCGTCATCCCTGATGATTATGGGATTTATCATTGCCATTGTAGGCTGGATTTATGTGATGCTGTATCTTCAGCTGAAAAAGAAGCCTGATTTACTCGAGCATCCCATTTGGGGAAAAATGCCGTTTATTATATTCGGTATCGGATTACTGGCGTTTATTCTTTTCATCGTTTCCGCAGATATGGGCCCGCTGAATTCGCTGATTACAGCTAATCGCAGCCTGCTTTATGTATTCATCATGTTTTTTGTCCTGTTGCTTTTCCTTTTTGTCATGTCACTTGTGCATAAGCTCAGCGAGTCCAAACACAATGTACTGAATCATACATTGTTTGCGACCATTGCGCTATTAATCATAACCTTGTTCATGCTGTAGTTGGATTGACGCGGGTCAATCCAACTCATTCAAAGCAGTTTTCAGATTCGTCAGGTCCTCTTCCGTTAATGTAACGCCTTTTCCCATCTTCGCTTTATCCGGTGCCCAGTCCCGCAAGTCATATTTCGGGTCACGCCCGTTCCAGCTTACCAGGTTAAGTTCTTTCGTCCACCCTTTTGGTGATTTGGAAAGCACTGCGATTGTTTCAATAATTTCATATTTTATATCGGCCATTTCATCTTCTCCTTAATACACTTCATAATTTTTTCCTGTTTGTGCACCTTCCACACTTTTAACATATGCACGGGCTACACGGTTAACCGGGACCGGATCAAACCCTTTGAACAAGTGACCAATCCTTTCCCATGATTCCTGCACAATATTAGGACTGACGCTATTTATCCGGATCCCCCTTGGCATTTCAATTGCAGAGGCTTTTACAAATGCTTTGACGCCGCCATTTGCCATTGCAGCAGAAGAACCCAGTGGAATTGGATCATCCATCATTACGCCGGTTGTTAAGGTGAAACTACCACCATCATTAACATAGCCCAATCCTAACAATACCAAATTTATTTGTCCCTTTAATTTACTTTCGATTCCTTTTTCGTTTAGTTCCGGTGTCAAATCAGAAACCGATGCAAAATTGGCACCACCTGCAGCATTGACGACAGCATCAACCTTTCCAACCTGTTCATACATGTTTCTAATGCTCTCTTCGGATGTGTTATCCACGGAAACATCCGCCCCATTTCGTCCGGCACGAATAATCTCATGTTCTTTTTCTAAAGCTTTCACAATCTCACTTCCAACTGTACCGCTCGCACCAACAACTAGAACTCTCATCGTAAAACACCCCTTATTTTAAAAATATAGCTTTCGACTGCGTTTCGCCCTTTTTGATCTTGGTGGAAAATAACCGCGATCATAAATCCGGCCTTTTGATATATTACACCCTTCTAAAAACATATCCATGTCATCCGTCTCATATTCCTCAAAAGCCTTTAATAAAATTTTTGCAGCGACTCGTGCATCCTCCAGTGCATGGTGGTGTTCAAATGTAATCCCATGGTGTGCCGCAAGTGTATTCAGTTTATGGTTTGTGAGTTCCGGCCACACCCGTCTGGAAATGTTCGCTGTGCAAAGGTAATCCATAGTAGGGTATGTAAGATTGAAGTAGTCCAGTGTATGCCGGATAACACTCATATCAAAACTCGCATTATGTGCAACAACTATATTACGAGACAAATAGCTATTAAGTTTCGGCCAAATTTCTGCAAATGTCGGTACATCAGCTACGTCCTCCTCACGGATACCATGAATCCCCGTGTTAAAAGAACTGAAACGCATCATAGGATTTATTAAACTGTAAAATTCATCGGTAATCCCGTTCTCATTGGCAACAACCAACCCGATTGCACATGGGCTGTTCCGCTTCTCATTTGCCGTTTCAAAATCGATGGATACGAAATTCATGGGCGCGCCCTCCTTTAAAACCCCTTTTAAAATAAATATTAACATATTAAGCCATTGAATCACCTTCTAAAAGAATTTCAAATTTTTCTTGACATTCCATTCATTCACATGTAAAGTATTCATTAATTTAATAAAAAAGTAATTTTCTTATCCAGAGAGGTGGAGGGACTGGCCCTTTGAAACCTCAGCAACAGGTTTTTTAATACTGTGCTAATTCCAGAAGCGTAAAGCTTGAAGATAAGAAGAGTGAATAATATACGATGTTAAACCCTCTTCTTATTTTATAGAATGGGGGTTTATTTTTGGTTTTTAATCAGTAACCAGTATGTAATTATCAATAGAAATATGGAAGAACGCACAAAAGATGGATGGTTGGAAGCATAATCTATAAAACAATCTATGAGGTGATACGCTTATGTCAAACGAACTAATCAATGCAATTAATCTGTTGAAAGAAAAAGAATGGATAGATCTGACACATGAATTCGGACCTGATTCGCCACATTTTTCAGCATTTGATCCAGCTGATTTCAAGACATTATTTGACCATAATGACGGATTTTTTGCCCAAAGCTTTACATTCCCGGGGCAATATGGAACACACCTGGATGCGCCAATCCATTTTGTGCGCGACTCCAGATACTTAGATGAACTGGATTTAAAAGAATTGGTTTTACCACTTGTTGTGATCGATAAATCGAAGGAAGCCGCTGAAAATAATGACTTTACGTTAGCGGTGGATGATATTTTGCAGTTTGAGGAAGAACACGGTGAAATTGAGGCCGGAACATTTGTTGCGTTACGGACAGATTGGGGCAAGCGTTGGCCAGACCAAAAAGCATTCGACAACAAGGATGCTGAAGGTAATAACCATGCACCAGGCTGGTCGGTTGACGCATTGAAGTTTTTATTTGAGGAACGAAAAATAAATGCAGTTGGCCACGAAACATTTGATACAGATGCCGCGGTTGATTTTCAAAAAAATGGCGCTCTCTTAGCAGAATATTATGTGCTTGATCAAGATACTTACCAAGTTGAATTATTAACTAACTTGGACAAGGTCCCTGCGAAAGGCGCAGTCATCTATAATATCGTACCTAAGGCAGATAAAGCATCCGGATTTCCAGTACGGTCATTCGCAATCCTACCATAATATAAAAGAAAGAAGGAATAATATGTCAATTACATTAACGAAAGCACCATTTAAAGCAGATCACGTCGGGAGTTTATTACGGCCTGACAATTTACACAACGCAAGAAAAGAATTCAAGGAAGGTAACCTGACTGCAGCACAATTACGTGAAGTAGAGAACAAAGAAATCGAGCGTATTGTTGATAAGCAAATCGAACTTGGCCTTGAATCCGTTACCGACGGCGAGTTCCGGCGCACATGGTTTCATCTTGACTTTTTAGAGCATTTAAATGGGATTGAAGGATTTGTACCTGAACAAGGATACCAATTTGCGGGGCAGGAAACGGAAAAGTATGACGTACGAAACAATGGCAAAATTTCATTCAACCCTGATCATCCATTCTTACAGGATGTGAAAGATCTGATTAATATCGTCAACGGACGTGCTACGGTAAAATTCGCCATTCCAAGCCCTAATATGCTCTTTAATGATGGCATTTTAAATCCGGATATTTATCCGGACCTTGAAGCGTATGCAGATGACATTATCAAGACATACCAGGATGCGCTTCAGGCATTTTATGATACGGGACTCCGCTACCTTCAGTTGGATGACGTTTATATCGCAGGACTTGCCGCCGACAGTGTACCATGGAATGAGGAAGCAACAGACAGGGATTACCTGATCGACCTGGCAGTACGTGTTTTAAACGAGAGTCTCGCTGAAAAACCGGATGACCTGATTGTGTCCACCCACTTGTGCCGCGGGAATTACCGCTCAACATGGGCATTTTCGGGCGGTTATGACCGTATTGCACCAAAGCTTTTTGCAAAAGGCAATGTGGATGGATTTTTCCTTGAATACGATGATGAACGCTCCGGAGGGTTCAATCCGCTAAAATACATTCCGGAAGACGGTCCTCGTGTTGTGCTTGGTGTGATTACATCCAAGTCAGGTGAGCTGGAAGATAAAGATGAAGTGGTTGCACGTATCAAAGGTGCGTCCGAATATGTACCACTCAATCAGCTTTGTCTCAGCCCACAATGCGGATTCGCCTCCACTCATCACGGCAATGAACTAACGGAAGAACAGCAATGGACTAAATTAAGTTTTGTTACAGAAGTCGCAAAAGAAATTTGGGAGTAATTTTATTAAGGCTTGCGGGATAGCTGCTAATTCCGCAAGCTTTTTTTCATCATCCTTGCTCTTCTGATGATTTTTTTTCTGATGATGTTTTGCTTCTCGGGTTGATATTTTGCTTCTCGGGTTGATATTTTGCTTCTCGGGTTGATATTTTGCTTCTCGGGTTGATATTTTGCTTCTCGGGTTGATATTTTGCTTCTCGGGTTGATATTTTGCTTCTCGGGTTGATATTTTGCTTCTCGGGTTGATATTTTGCTTCTCGGGTTGATATTTTGCTTCTCGGGTTGATATTTTGCTTCTCGGGGAAGGAGTGGCACCCTTCCCCGAGAAAATCATCCATATTACCACCATCCCAAATCACTTTCTTTTCCCGCCATGCCTCTTTTTTGTATACTATAATAAAAGGGGGCGTTGTTCGATGTGCTTAATCAATTTTCAATTAAAGGACCACCCGAATTATAAATTAATTATTGCGGCGAATCGGGATGAGTTTTACAAGCGGCCAACTAAGGAAGCGCACTTCTGGGAAGATGACCCGGAAATCCTGGCGGGGCGTGACTTGAAGCAGATGGGAACCTGGCTTGGGATAACGAAGCACGGGCGCTTCGCAGCATTGACAAACTTTCGCGATCCGGAAAAAACTACTCCGGAGCAATTATCCCGTGGTTCGATTGTCAAACAGTATTTAGCTGAAGACATATCATCCGAAGACTTTCTTCAATCACTTAAAAGGAACAAAGAAAACTATGCCGGTTTCAATGTTATTTTCGGGAACCCAGATGAGCTTTTCCATTACAATAATATCCTGAATGAAGCACAGAAGATCCATCAAGGCACGCACGGGCTCAGCAATCACACGTTAAACACACCGTGGCCAAAAGTAAAAAAAGGTAAGAAAAACCTCCGGGAATATGTAATGAGCCGGAAAGAAGTCCACCCGGATAGGCTCTTCGAAATTGTTTCCGACGCTGAAGAGGCAAATGATGAAGAACTTCCGCAAACAGGGGTCGGCCTGGAATTTGAACGGAAACTGTCACCATTGTTTATAAAAACACCTGAATACGGCACCCGGTCATCAACTGTTTTACTGGTTGACAACAACGACAATGTTACATTTATCGAGCGGACATACAGTAATGGCGAATTTGCCGATGAAAATAAATTCACCTTTAAAATAAGCTGAATAAATCCAATTTAAAGAGCTTGGCGGCTACTAAACACCACCAAGCTATTTTTTTAAATCATTATTTCGACACGACATCTCCTGCGCCGGGCCGTGAATTTTTGATAAAGAAAGCCATGATAAACCCGATAATCGCGAATACTCCTGCAACGATAAAGGATACATTAACACCATGAATTTCGCCACTTACTCCCTCTCCGGGTATTTTATTGTTTGTCATCACCGATACAAGCAAGGCCGTTCCAACCGCTCCTGAAACCTGACGCATGGTATTGTTCATTGCCGTACCATGAGGAATCAAACTTGTAGGCAGCTGATTTAATCCCGCTGTTGTCACCGGCATCATCACCATGGCAACACCAAACATCCGTACCGCATTGACGACAGCAAGATACGTGAATGTTGTCTCAGGTGTCAAATTGGCAAACATAAATGTCGTAACGGTCAGGAGGAACAATCCGATAACCGCCAGCCATTTGGCACCGAATTTATCGAAAAGCCGTCCGTTAATCGGGTTCATAATCCCCATCAAAACAGCTCCCGGCATCAGCATTAACCCTGACTCCAGCGCTGTATACCCAAGCATATTTTGCATGAACAATGGCAGTACAACAGCTGCTCCAATCATTGCCATAAACACAATCATGCCAAGCGCAGTGGTTAACGTAAACATTGTGTATTTAAATATCCGGAACTCAAGAATCGGTTGTTCCAGTTTCAACTGTCTCCAGATAAACAACGTAAGGGATATCGCACCAACAATCATAGGAATGACAACAATATTACTCAGCCAGGTAACATTCTCGCCGCCAACTGTACTGAACCCGAATAACAATCCGCCAAATCCTAAAGTCGATAGGATAATTGATAAAACATCAACCCTTGGGAATTTTCGTTCGGTAACATTTTTGAGAAGAAAATACGCAACTATAGTGTCAATTATAATAACCGGTAATACTACATAAAACAGGCTTCTCCATGGAAAATGTTCCACCAGATAGCCTGATAATGTTGGCCCAATCGCTGGTGCAAAAGCGATCACCAAACCAAACATCCCCATCGCTGTCCCACGTTTTTCAATTGAAAAAATAAAAAACAGAATCGTTTGCATCAATGGCATGATAATCCCTGCACCCCCAGCCTGCAAGATTCGTCCCGCCATTAAAATAGAAAAGTTCGGTGCAACAGCACAAACCACAGTACCTACACCAAATATTCCCATTGCTGTCAGAAAAAGCCCCCGTGTCGTAAAACGTTCAATTAAAAAAGCTGTGATTGGAATCATAATACCATTCACAAGCATAAAAATGGACTGCAACCACTGAGCTGTACTCGGTGATAACTGCAAATCCCTCATAATATGCGGCAATGCCGTTGCTAATAGCGTCTGATTCAATATAGCGGCAAAAGCACCTGAAATCAGTACAAGCATAATTGGGATTTTACTAATCGTTCCCGTCGACTGTGCTGAACCCTGACTGTTCTCAACCATTATTTAATATCCTTCTTTCTGTATAAAAAAACTGCTCAAATTCACGTGCCATGGCATACTTTTTTATAAAAATTAATTATTTGTTATTACTATTGTAAAAGGTACAACATTATATACTATCACAAGTAGTTAATAACTCAAAGAAAAATTTTTACGAATATACATTTTCCATACAAAGTCTTATGTAATCCGTTTTAAGAAATACGCTCGCGGGAAAAGAAAATTATACGGTAATCTTATTTTTCCAGGAGGTGTTGAGCATGGCAAATGAAATATATGGGCCATACAAGTCTAATAAAGAGGCTGTCACCAAAGCAGAAATTTTGGAACTGAAAGGACACAAGGGCGAAAATATCACTATATTCGCCAATAAACACAATGCTAATGCGCTGGAAAACCGCACGGATATAACGATTGAAAGTGACATGTCAGTAAATAAAACAGGAGATTCTTTTTTCGATAAAATTAAAAAAGCAGTTTTAACAGATAAACCGGATACGAACACGGATCTGCATGAGAAATTAGTTGAACATGGTATTTCAAAAGAACAAGCAAAGACGTACAAAGAGGAAATAGAATTGGGAAATGTTTTAATTGTAGCGGATGATGAGTTGAAAATGGGCAATGATCCAACGCCTGACACCTTTAGGATGAAAGAAAAAGTTATCCAGCGCCACCATTAAGATTGCTGTTCGTCTTTTCCTGCATGACAGGGATTCCCTCAAACAAGCATTTATGCATAAGTATAAATGTATGACAAAGGAGGGATTTCTGTCTATGTATTATCATTACCCTGGATACTACTATGACCCTTTTCAAAAGAATTTGGGTCAAAAGTAATGAATGCAGCACAAGCTTCAGATGAAGCGGAAGTGGAACGGCTAATTCATTCTCTCGGCATTACATCAGATTTGGATATCCACTACGATCCTGATGGCTTACGACTTACATTTATGTCACAGGTGGAAAACACGGACTGTTGCATATTAACAGTCTCATTACGCTGGCGTTAAACTGCATCCTCGTACTTTTTTACAAGATTAAAATGGTGTTGTTCATGGATGGCAAGCAAATGAATACACTGAACCAAATTCGGATATCCGGCTATCGGATCCGGGTAATAGATTTGCCCGGCAACATCCTCTTCAATATTTTTGAGGTTGGACTTAAGCCTAGCTGTTTCAAGTTCAAGAAGATCTTTGATGTCCTCAAACCTCCACTTATCCGACACATTAGAAGGAGGCTTGATTAAAAACGGGGCGTTCATTGGTCTTTTTTTCTGTTGATTATATTCCTTGTAAATATCATGAATTTCTGTTTTATACGGCTTCTTTTTCCGTAGAAGGGCAACCGGAAGCATAGCCGGTACATAAACAACTGAGAATCGCCGAAACATCCTGACCATTAAAACAAGGTGGTACATTGTCTCATCAATCGACCACTTATCGGGGAGCGGCCTCTGCCAGGCAACATCAAAATTCAGACCACTGTTTTGATAAAAAAATTCACGCTGTCGTTCCAATTGTTAAAAATGAAGATTGATTTGTTCACTTTTCATTGCGTTCACCAGCCTAATAAAAATCGGTTTCTCCTATTTCTGATATGGCCTTACAGAATTTGGCCCACTTTTTCGGGAAATGGTTACTCCCGTATTTGATTTCACAGTATGTATCATATTCGATATTTGTTTGCCACGACGTTCCATCCAAAATGCCATCATGATGATATTCCTCCGCCCAGTTAACGAAATCGCATTTATACATTTCTTCAAGAAACCATTCTGCTTTTTCTTTAGTCACGGTTAGGGTCTGATCATCTTCACTGAATTCACCAAATACAAGCGCATTACGAACATGGCCGGTTTGCAGATTAATTTTTACCCGATTGGCGTCCATATAACCACCTGCTCGTACATCAATAACCCGAAGCCTGTCATATGGTTTGCGTCCCCGGTATTTCTTCCACTCATGTCCGCAGTCATTGCAATGATATTTCGCATTACCAATAGTGTACTGCCTGAATGGTGCCGGCTCCTGATTCTTGTATTCCTGGCTGAAGTCATACGTATTTTCCGATTGGCATTTCGGGCAAATCGGCGAGACTGCCCGCTGTTCATCCATGAAATCAACTCCCCGCTTCGATAGTTTTATTTTACCATGAAATGGGGCTCGTTTTTGATATAAATATAACTTTCCGAGCTTCGGGAGGCGAACAAATTGTGAACTTCGGCGAATTAATTGTGAACTTCGGCCGATTCTGTGACAGCTCCGGCGAAATTCCTGTGAACTTCGGCGAAAACTGTGAACACTTCGGTGAAAAGCAAGATTTGACCGAATTCCGTCGCCCTCCTAAGCCTCTTCCGCAGAAAAACTATCCTTCAATCACACCTCTGAAAACCAAGCCCTGATCCAAATCAATTATTTTAAGTACATTTGTCTCTTTTACATAAACACTTTTATACTGCTCGTTACTATCCTGAACAGTCAAGTTAATCACACGCGTATATTCATTATTTTCTACGACTTCTATTTCGAAATTATTAGAATCCACCTGTTCATCAAGCACTTCAAATTCCGGATGGCTCTGAACTTCAACCTGCTTATCAAGTTGATCGACTTGAGATACTTCAACCTTAGCTTTGACCGGTTCTGATTTGTTCAGTTGTGGTGCTCCTGCGTCAGTCACGGCTCCGCCTGCGTACAATAATAAAGCGCCTGTTGCCGTAGTCACAAATAGTGGTTTCATAATATTTATCTCCTCTTTTATCTGACTACTACCATCTTAGAGGACACGGGTAAGAAGATGCTTTGAAAAAAATGAGAAATTGCTGAGAATTGGACAACAAACATGTAACAAATGTTTCGGCAGTATTTCAGAGGTCTCCTTTTCTCAATAAATTCCAATCCACACCGTAACGTGCTATCATAAGGCTATACATATCAAAAGACATAAAGCACAATCCTATAATTTCACCAGCGAACATACATAACGTTTTAACTTTTAATTAAAGGAGCGTTAGTTATGATTATGAATTGCTTATTGTGCAGTCAAAAATTTGATGTAGATCCTGACGACCCGCAGTACAAAAAGCTGGCAAGAAAAGAAACAAAATTCTATATCTGCAAATCCTGTAATAATGACACAAAACAAACATCAATTAACTCCAGTGGAATCGACCCGACTTCAATTGATAAACATGACCTAATTATTAAAAGACAACGATAGCAAATGATAACATGATTTTTTTCCATTAAAAAAAGCGCATGATACCTCAAAAAAGGGATCATGCGCTTTTTCATTCTCAACTGCTCTTCTGCTGTTTATTACTTCTCCTGATATTATTTTCCCATGCTCGATCCTCATCCATCATTTTCTTAGCGGCGTATATGGTCAGGAACTGGATAACAATAATCGGCAGTCCCATCAGTCCGGAAAGCACCTCAAGTGGTGCAAGTCCGCCAATTCGCATTAATATGAGAGCGGCCACAGTAATAACTGCCGCAACAATAATGCGCAAACTCCTGGATGGCTCTGCTTTACTCATGTTACGCGTCCCTGTGTAAGATGCGATTGTGTACGTTGTTGAATCCAGGGTCGTTGTCAGGAAAATGATTGCAACGATAATAAACACGGAAATCGCCAACCAGGATAATGGCAATGAACTCAGGATTGCCGGTATCGCAGCCATCGAATCTTCTTTTACAATATCCAACACAGGAACTTCTCCGGTTAGATATCTGTGAACACCAAGACCTCCCAGGACTCCTGTTGCAACCCATGAAATGAGCGTAGGTGCCAGTAAGTATGTCAAAATCATTTCTTTTATCGTTCGACCTCTTGATATTTTCGCAGCAAACACACTGTGCAGCATCGCCCAAGTAGCACTATAGGCAAACCAAAACACCGTATAGGTCTCAATATGCGTAGTACCTTTCAAATCCAATGAATTTGTATAAAGCGACAGATCCACATAATTTGATAATAAAAATCCAACACTGTCAGTAAAATAATTCAGAATGAAAATACCAGGTCCGGCTATAAGAACAAATACAGCAAACGCACCGGCAATATACATATTCCAGGTACTTAATTTTTTAATACCCTTCTCAATACCCAAATAAGCACTTATCGAAAATAAAAACACCCAGACTATCGTTACAATCAGTGTTAAAATAAATGAAAGCTGGATATTAAATAATTCTGCTATATTATAGGTGACAATCGGTGCACCAAGCCCGAGCGTAACAGCTGCACCCGCCAAAATACTTACCAGAAAGATAACGTCCAGAACTTTACCGCCGATACCATCTGTAAACTTGTCCCCGAAAATGGTACGGCATGCTTCAGAAATGCGCATAAACGGTTTTTTACGAACATGCAAAATGTAACCCATTGCGGGTGCAGTCATAACAAAGATGGCAAAAACCTGGAAACTCCATATAAACATGCTGTATGCATTACCCCATAATAACGCCTGCGTCGAACCAGCATCAACGCCAAACGGAGGATCATTTGCCACCGCTGCCCATTGCAGCATCCCGGTCCGCATAATCGTCGACCCGAGCCCCATTGCTATCAGAATTGATGAATACTCAAATAGCGTGAAACGTGGTTTTTCTGTCGGATTACCTAATACGACATTCCCATACCTGGAAAATGACAGAAACAGACCAGCAGCAACCAATATAATGGCATACCATATGTATCCCCATGTGAACACTTCCACAATCTGATTAAAAATACTGTTCAGTAAACTGAGGGATTTATCCTCATATAATGAGAAAGGAATACTGATTGCTATAATGATAAGTAGAGATGGAGCAAAAATCCGGTAATCGATTAATCCTTTTTTGCTTGATTCTTTACTGGCCATATTTATACCAAACCTCCAAAAAAATATCGATTTCGCTACTTATTTACCACGTGTTTATATTTATAAACTTCAGCTAATCGGAGGAAATTATACAAATAAAAAAGCATGCTGTTGAGATACGACATGCTCGGTGATTATTCATATGGCTATGTTGGGTGGGATGAAGGACATTTCGTCAGAAGTTTGCCTTCATTTTGATCTTCATAACCCTGATGAGTGACCGTTCCATATATTTTCTCCTTCACCCGGGCACTCATGCCGTACATGAATTCAGTTATTCAACTATTTATGTATTTATAAAAGATTATGTCAATCAAAAAAAAAGAACCTTTCTAATAAAAGAAAGGCCCTTACGTTTAGGCTTAAAAATCATATTCCGCTTCTTTTTCTTCACGGATTTTCATATATGTCTCTGACAGACGAACAGTGTCTTCAACTAACCGCTCGATTCGGAACAGTACATCATCATTTATAATTTCTTTACGAAGGAAGTCGATTTCTTCAATAAAAACATACGTCTGTACAATTTCTGCTTTCATATAGGCAAGCATCGGTTTCAGCTGCTGTTCCGGAATTAGGTAATGTTTTGCTGATCCTGCTGTTACAAGCACACTGACAACTTTATCACGAAATGCATTAACAGGCAGCAAATCAAAAATATTTTTCAACGTTCCGGGAATGGAGGCCTGAAAAACAGGGGTTCCAATAATAATTGCGTCTGCTTCCATGATCGTTTTCGTAACGTAGCCTGTATCGCCTTCATATTCCAAATAATTTCTTCCATCACTGAACTGGATGTCATAGTCAGCCAAGTCAATTAAGGTTACTTCATGGTCAGGATATTTTTCGGTAATTTTTTTAACAGTGTAATCCATTGCAGTTCTTGTTTTGGAACCGACGATGGACCCGGATATACCGACAATTCTCATGCTCGTTTCCTCCTACTTCTTTGCCGTATATTTTTTGATTGCCGGCAAAATTTCTGTACCGATTATTTCAATATTTTTCTTCACCTTATCAAACGGCATACCGCCAAAGTCAATCTGGGCAATATATCGCTGGTGACCATATAATTCATGCTGGTAAAGAATTTTTTCAATAATTTCCTGTGGGCTGCCGATATTCATAATATTATGCGGGTCAACACCCTGGGCAAAATGCTGTTTCGGAAAACCCTGTCCGTTTGTCAGTTTCATACCTTCATTAATATGCGGATACAAATCTTTCAGTGCTTGCTGAGATGTTTCTGCAGCATAGAAAAAGCCAGCTGTAGAAATAGGAAATTCGGCCGGATTGAATCCGCTGCTTTCTAATGCATCCCGATACGTATCAACAGTTCGTTTAAACACAGAAGCAGGACCACCCAGGTGAGCCATGTACATTGGCACACCGGCAAGCCCCGCTTTTCTGGCACTGGCAGGTGCACCGCCAACCGCACGCCAAATCGGCATGGAGCCATTTTGCGGACGCGGAAGTACTTTGGCATTTCTAAGCGGAGCACGAAACTCGCCACTCCAGTTAACAACTTCATTCTCATTAATCTGCCTTAAAAGATCAAACTTCTCTTCATACAGTTCTTCATAATCACGAAGATCATATCCGAGCAAATCAAAGAGCCCCACTCGGGATGCACGGCCGGCAACGATTTCCGCACGGCCTTTTGATATCAGATCAAGTGTGGCAAAATTCTCATATATGCGAACCGGATCCGAAGTACTGACAATCGTGGAGGAACTGGAAATTTTAATCTTCTCCGTTGCCTGGGCAATTGCTGAAAGCACCACAGCATGTGCCTGTGTCGCAAAAAATTCCTGATGACTCTCCCCGACACTAAAAAAGTCAAGCCCGGCCTGTTCAGCCAGCTTTGCATATTCAATAATTTCATGGATGCGCTCCTCCGCTGAAACCCTTTCCCCAGTAAGCGGATTAGGCAAATGATCACCTAACGTATATATACCAAACTCCAAGCCTTTACTTGGGTCAATACGATACTTTTCCATCTATTCATCAACCTTTCGAGACACAGGGACAGGATCCCTGTTTCATTAAATCTGCCCTTTTATAAAGACGGCGGGCTGTCTGGAAGAACATTTGTCAATATAATATATATTAACAAAGAAGCCGGTGAAAATATAAAAATCAGCCTGACAATAAAAGAGGAAATGCCGAAGTATTCAGCTATACCCCCACAAACTCCAGACAATGCCCTGTCGGTTGATGATTTTCTTAATTTTTTATGATTCATTTACGTTCTCCCTATTCAACGTTTTCGCCATCGTATAAAAACTGCTTCCCGGCGGATAATCATTAATTTCACCTACAACCTGATATCCTTTTTTCATATAATAAGAATGCGCCTGGAAATCGAAAGTGGTCAACAGCGCCTTCGTTGCACCTTTCTTACTAGCGATTGACTCCGTTTTTTCAAGGAGAACTCCACCTAATCCTTCACCTCGATAATTTTCACTAATCCAAAAATCATTAATTTCCATCCAATCCCAATAAACTTCCGCAGTTATACCGCCAATCCATTTTTCCTCGCTGTTCGACAGTCTAATATTTATCGGCTGAACAGCGTCATCTTTTCTTGCCTCGCTGTGATGTTTGGAATGGGTATTATTAAATTCTTTAATCTTCGTATGTAATAAAGACGAAAACTTCTCATCAGTTTCCATCAGAATTTCAATATTATAATTCATTTTTCTTCTCCTTAATTTTTGCGTTCCTTCCTTTTCTTAATTTCGGTAGGAAAAGCAAGATAGGCTACACTTAAAAATGCAATCACCGAAAAAGACAATGCCACAATATCCTGCTTGGAGTTAGTAGAAATAATTAACATAGATATCATATTTGCAGTCACAAGAATAAGTAATAGCCAATGTATGTTATTAGATATGAATTTTTTCAAGACTTTCTCCTCCAAATATTTTAATACCCTACTCCAAAACTCGGATCTGATATCATAAATGCAACATATAACAATGTAAGTGTGATTATTGTTTCATCCCGCCTGTATATTTCATTAAATAAAACTTTTAAATAGTAAGTATATCATTCCAATAGATATAAATAGTCCTGCAAATAATTCGGGATTGTTAAGCAGCTTCTTATCTTACTTGTACGATTCAATCCCATTGAATAAAAACGTTAAACCCATTAATGAGTAAATAAAATACACGGGTAATTCGATACTATCTATAAAAAATTGGCAGAATGTTACAGAAATAGCCACAATAGCAAGTATGAGGTTAATTTTACTCAAGATGCTCAAAACGTTGCGCCTCCCTTTATTCCTATTATTCCTGCACCATCCCAAGTTCATTTCCGTCCAAATCTTTGATTGTAAACTTTCGACTCCCATAAGCAGTATCAAATAACTCCTCAACAATTTCAGCTTTATCTTTAAGCTGGTCCCACAAGGCATCAACATCACTTACCTTAAAATTAAACCGTCCTCTTGAAGGGAACTCCTCATTTTCCATAATGGCAAATGTCGCTCCCTTTTCAGTTCCAAAGTGTGCATAGTTTGGATTTTCAGGCGGCCAGGATCCAGTCACCTTAAATCCCAACATATCCTCATACCATTGAATTGCTCTTTCCAAATCCGATACATTTGCTCTGACATGTTCCAAATAAATATTCATAATAACCTCTCCTCATATAAAATAAATTTTTATTAACACTTATTTCCACCATGTACATCCGTTATAGTTCCGGATTGATTGTCAAAATACACCTTCTAGATAACACCCTCATTTTCCCCGAAATCTATTAACCTCTCGTATGGGTCTCCATTCAACCCTAATGCCTTACTAAAAGCCGGCTCCGTTTTCCATCCGCGTTTTTTAAGTCTTAACACTTCTTCTTTCAGTGCTGGATTCTGCTCTAATAGATAGTTTTCAACAATCATATGTAAATACGCATATTGTTTTTTTACCGGTTGGGATTGCCCGAATAACTCAAATTCAAATTCTTTGAAAAAGAAATTCGCTTTAACTACTGGAAAATCCCGAATTACAGTCCTTTTAATTACAAAAGCTTCTTGTTCACCAAACAATGCTTGCATCTTTTTTTCAAACTGGTCAAAATCTCTGACCTCCATAATTATATCCAAGTCAGACCCTTCTACTTCAATACCAATTGGCAACGTGCCACAAAGAATCGGACTATACTCGGATAATCTCTCCATTATACCTAAATCAACTATGGATCTATAGGCAAGCTTTTGATTCTCGTTTCCGACTTGCAGATAATCAATAGTCTCAAACATAATAATTCTCCTGTCACATATCGAGTTTTTTAACTTCCCTAACCAAATCAGAACAAGTATCGGTTATTAACGAAAGAATTTCCAAGGACTTTTTATAGTCATCATCCAATTCCAGAGAGTGTTTTGCACCCGGAATTATAAGACTTTTTATACCTTTAATATTATTTATCTTTTCTATGTTCTCTTCTGAAAATAAATCATCCCTGTCACCGACAACAACATAGCCTGTCGAGTTCTCGATATATTTTATTGTCTTTGGAATTGGCGTCATAAAAAAATGGTGGATGTGCTTTCTGTTTAGCTTTTCGCTTACAATTCCTGCAACAAGTGTTCCTAAACTTTTACTCACAAATATAATTTTTTCATATTCGGCAGCAATTGAGTCTATCGTTTCCAGCGTATCTTCCACCAAATCATCTATCTGATCAGAAGTTAGCGAAGTGTTAGCAGCCTGAAAACCATACGTCAAACTAAGCGTGTCACATCCACTCAATAGGCAAGCTTTTCTTGTATAGTGGAGTAATGGTCCCTGACATGAATATTCCTTACCAGGAAAAAATACAGCCAAACAATCAGATGAGGCTTCATGTTTCAAAAATTGATTTTTTATTGAAACGCCCCATACCGAATTTGTTTCAACAAATGATTGACTTATCAATCTTTTCACATCCCTTATTACCCTCGAATAAATTTTATAAAATATTACCGATAAAAATCCAAAACAGTGGAGGCAAGATAACTATCAAGAATAATCCGCTGAACATATACTTGATAAATTGATATCTATTTACCGCCACTCTTAACTCCCAAAGTCCTAAGGTAATTAAATATAGACCCGTCATAATTGAAACAAGTACAAGTAAAACCATTAACCCGCCCATTCTTTCTCATCCCCCCCAAATATATTGAAAATATTTATAAATTACCTCAGATGCTCATACTGTTTCTCTTCATAAAGACCAGGCAGGTATGCTTCGATTAAATTTCCATCAGGGTCTTTAAACTTAAAATGTGCTTGTCCTCCACCTTCCACAATCTCAACTCCTTGTTCCTGAAGTTGATTCTTGCAGTTTTCAGCATGCTCAGGTGAAATAGACAAGACAGGATGCGTTCCGTTTTCATTGTCAGGAACAGATCCTTCAGCATGTTTTATCAAACAGATAGATGTGTTATTTCCCGGGGTGTTATCAACCCCCAGTACAACCGTATCGCCAAAATCCTTTTGAACTGTACAGCCCAATACTTCATGATACCATTTACGGGATAAGTCCATATCTTTCACTCGAAAATTAACCTGATGTACTCCTTTAAAAATCCCCATTTTCATCGTCCTTCCTGTTTATGATTCCCCTCTATATAAATTAAACAAAAAGCAGCATTTTCCTGCTGCTTTTTGTTTATTCCAAATATGTTTTTCTAAACCCATAGAAAGCACGATAGCCATGAGCTTCATAAAAAGAGCGGGATGAACTGCTTGCAAGCATTTCTATCCTTGTAGTCGGGTACAGGTCATGAACATATTTTAGCAATCGTGTTCCCAGGCCTAACCCTCGAAATTCCTTGTTAATTAGTAATTCACAAATAAATAAACTTATTGCTGTGTCAGTTATGCCTCTAATGTACCCTATAACTTCCTGATCTTCTGTTTCAGCAACAAAAGCTATATTGGAATTTTCCCAAGCTTTCTTTGTATCTTCGTGCTTGGCTGCTAAATTACTCCAGCCTTCTTCTCTATTTAAATCCTGTATTCTTTTAAAATCCGCCTCTTCATACGGTCGGATATAAACTCTAACACTATCTTTCAATTCCATTTCCATATTTTTCTCCTTAATTGAATAGATTGTTCACTTCAAAAAACGCAGCCAGCGGTACCTTTCTTCCTTCCTTATCCCATTTGTGATATTCCTTAAAAACCTGCTTAACGTCATTATTTGCACGAACTTCAACAACATATTTTACAGCAAGATAACTGCGCCAATAATCAAACATGATACTTGTCAGGCTGCCTTCATACGTTTCTTTTCCAAACTCATCCAGTGAATGACCCCCGTATTTCCCTTTAAACATTTCCACCAATTCGTGCTCTGTGTCCGTAATCCCTTTAAATTCTTCCTCACTCAGCATAATTTTCCTCGGCAAATAAAAGCACATCCCTTCCTCAAACCATATGCTGTCCTCCAGCTCATCATCGAAATCATCGACGAATAAATCTGAGTGGTGGGTTAGTTCATGTGCCAGTACCTCAAACAGATGATTCTCAGTCATATTTTCATAAAACATTTCAACCTGATTATTTTTACGTCCTTCCAATTGTTTCAAAAACAACTCTTTCCATCCCTCTAAATCCGGCGAAAAATAGATAGCATTTTCGTTGGTATATGCCGGAGCAAACGTACTGGAAAAAACGGATGTAGCCAATACCTTGCTAGTCCAAACAATTCCTTTTGGCGGATCAACAAGTTCATATTCCGCTTCCAAAATTCGTTGATAGACTTCCAGTTTATCCCTAAATCTTTTAATAATGCCCTCGTATTTCCTATAATCTTCTATACTTTCGAATGCATAAACGTTCTTCATATAATCATCTCCTCCACCCATATTGTATACTGCGCCATTCAGCCAACATATAGAAAAAATGATTAGGAAATGAATTTGGCATAAAAAAATCACTGACCACCCTAATAATTGGTGATCAGTGGATTCTCTCTATTTTTTATAAACAATTTTTTTAACTGTTTCGATGGAAAGACAGTACTCCCTGGCCAAATCTCCAATAGATTCACCACTGTCAAAAGCATTTTTAATAGCAGTATTCCGTTGGTCAATCAACTTCCTGCCGCCAGAGCACGTGCCCCATCCTTGATAATTATCTTTTTTCTTCGGTATATAGACAGTTTCACCCTGAATGTAGTTTTGCAGTTCAACTATCAGTTCCTCAGGCAAAACCTTTTTCGCTTGTATATACGCCATTTTCGCCAGCCCCTTATTCTTGTAATAATCAGTAATAAGGTGCAAAGCCAACTATTAGAAATACGTTTAACGAGGCGATTTTATATATGTGCCCCATGCAAAGCATCGCCATCTAATATTGACTTTGCATGAGGTAAACCAAGTGTAATTGGAGTTTTAGTCATATGTTTTACACCTCCGAAGTTTTTCTATTAATTATTATAGTATCGAAAGCAGGAAATTAATTCAAACCCTGCTTGTTTACTTAAAACTCATCCACCTTTTTTCTCATTTTCCTCTTAAGCTTAAAACTCAACTTATTTGTATACTCCTCATTTTGCGTCAGAAGTTTATACGCTTCCAGTATCGGTACGGTTCGAATTAGGATGTACACACCGATAGCAATAAAAGGGATACAAACTGGATAATAAGTTACAAAATCGCCCGAAGTTATATTTTTTCTTTCCAGCAAAAAAGGTATTCCACCTGCTGCGATAGAACATACAGCAACGATCATTACAGCTGCATACCTCTTCTTACTATTTTCATACCTGGCTGCTAATTCTTTAAGGTAGTTGTGGTCAAACAGCAGAGCCTCTTTCTTAAGTATTTTATATCGATCTTCCTCCAAAATTATCCCTGTCACAACACCCCCGACCCCAATTACAGCAATGATTATGACAGGAATTATATAATTAGCCGGATCCTGTTTAAAAAGGAAGTAAGGTATCGTGGCTAAAATAAGCAGGCTCACTCCAAAAGCAACATATTTGGAGGTTTTACGTTCATGCAGTAAATATCCCTCAGCCATTTCTTTACTTACATAAAAACCTTCCTCATTGTCGCTCTCCGGCTCAACATTATCTTTCAGTAAATAATCAACAGACACTTCAAAGATGTTTCCCATCATCAGAAGTTTTTCAGTTTCGGAAAACCCTGTCCATTTTCCCATTTACTGATCGCCTGTCTTGTCGTGTTTAATTTTTCAGCTAAAGCCTCCTGGGAAAGTCCTTTTTCTTTTCTTAACTTAAAAAGTTTTTCACCAAACGTCATACTCATGACCTCCTTTCTGTATTGACTTAATTGTATGTTAAACATTGCCGGGAGTTCTATATTGCGGGAGATGCACTTTGTCAACTTGCGGTTGCAATTACGTTATATAGTGTATTTTTGAAATTTTTAGACTGTATTTTGAACAACTCTTAATTAATTCAGTAAAATATATATACCCACGAACAAAACAAAGCCAGCTGTGAGTAAAAGAAGAATGGCTGTTGCCTTTCGATTCTCTTGAAATTCACTTATCCCCCAGACTAAAAACATCACTCCAAAAAGTAACTGCATATAAGGCATGATTCCATACTCACCTGTAAATAACATATAACCTGATAATAAAATCACAATAACTGATAGGATAACCCTTATTATTATCATCAATACACCGCACTCCTTTTATTAACTAAATTAAACTAAATCTAAACTTAATTAACCAAAAGGCATTCTCCTCTGTTACCAAGAAGAATGTTATTTCAAACCCTCGGATTTACTTCCCGAGGCCAGCAGATGGAGTGACACCACAAGCAACCCTTGCCTGCTTACAATCCCACCAAACTGTATACATAGGGGATTCCACACCTATGTAGCCCGCGCGTGGCAATCGCTTTTTGGCTTTCTTTCCGATATTAACGGTGCTGTTGATATCTCGCGAAAGCGTTGTACCGCAGTTTACACATGTAAAGCTGCGAATAGATGGTTCTTTCTTCTCCTTATTGCCGCAAACACAACAGGTTTTCGTTGTATCACGTTCATCAATTTTATAATAATGCTTGCCATTTTTTGCTTGCACCCAGTTTAAAATACTGCGAAATTTACCGACAGGTGTTTGATTTAACATCGCCCTTCGCATCGTTCCGTACGTCGCAACATCTGGTGATGGTGTATAGTCACCAATGTAAATGGCATCATAACGCTTTGAAAAATAATGTGCATAACTAAATAACAACGTCTTCATTTGTTCTCGACGCTTCAATTCAGCTTTCACTAAAGCACAATTGAGTCTTTTCCAGCGTTTGCTCGGTTCAAAGTAAGTGACCTTTTCAGTACATACGAGCTTGCTTAGCTTTTCGCATTTGTCCCGTCTGGATTTAATATCATCAATGCGTTTATCCCAATATTTCAGTAAAGCATTCATTGATTTCAATTCGTATGACTTCCCATCACTACCAAGACCCACTGCCAGATTTTTATGATTGGGATCAAACACAATAAACGATTGTTCCTCTACTTGCTCGATTTCTTTGCAGTCTTTTATGGTGAAAATGGCATAATAGGAATTCAAATCTTTTGTAATGCGAAGCGTTTTTATTTCTTCTGTTTCGCTTAGTGCAACACCCTCCACAAGACCTACGTTGATCCAAATAGACTTTTTCGTTTTTTTATCTGTTTTCTTTGCTTCTTTTAATTCCTCGTCTTTTAACCTTCCAAAAGTTATGGAAAGTTCACTGGAATTCACTAATTTGAACCCTTTCTTGGGCTCATCATAATACAACGAAAACCATTTCTTTTTCCAGGAACGATACTTTGGCTTATGATTGGCCAGTTTTTCATCAAAAAAACGGTTGTAGGCATCATTTAATCGTAATGCTGTATTTTTTAAAGGAGATGAATGGACTTTATATAAAAATGGGTTTTCCTTTTTTATTTTGGGTACCTCATTACGCAAATTTCTTCCGGAAAGTAACCT
The DNA here is from genome assembly GCF_902806455.1 of Virgibacillus doumboii. Lineage (GTDB taxonomy): Bacteria > Bacillota > Bacilli > Bacillales > Amphibacillaceae > Lentibacillus > Lentibacillus doumboii. The sequence goes on from NZ_CADCWQ010000001.1 coordinate 2,718,400, forward strand.
CTTCGCGTTCCCATCTCGATAGTCGTCCTCAACCGCATCAAGCAATTGATTATACAGCCAATTGCACATTCTGGACTGGGAATCTAACAGTTGTCTGTTTTCTTTTGAAACAACCAGTCTGACTTTTTTATTGTACGTAAGCATGTTCGTTGTCCTCAATTGCTTGTTTTACTGTCTGTTGCAGTCTTTTTCGTTTATGACTTCTACTTCCGTACAAACGACTGCTGAAAACGGTTATAATGGAAAGCATGTCTTCAACTAATTCTTGTTCGTATGTATTAGGGTATACGCCAAGCATTTTTGATGCTTCTTCCATTGTATACACTTTATTAACCCCCTTGTGATTTATATATCTACATTATTCGACAAAGCGGATTAACTTACCTGCAAGAAAGTTGTTAATTTTAAATAATTTTGTTTAAACTGTTTTATTGCCCCTCCCGGTACTCTAAACCCATATGTTAATGTTTTGTCGCAACACTTATAATCATAGAAAAACGTTTATAAATGAAAACCATTAAAAAACAGTATAAAACGTATGAATTCCCCAAAAAAGCAATAGAACAAATAATATTAAATATGTAATATCCCTGGTTTGCCTCATTGTATTATAAAAAGATAGCTTATAAATAAAATAAATGATAACAATAACAGTACTGATAAAGACAATAGTAAAAGCTAAGAAATCTCTATTTGTAAATTGAAAATAGATTAGCAGCACAGAGTAAAATACAGCTAATGTTTTTTTAGTGTTTACGTATTGCTTCCCATCGAAAATAACTTCTATTATCGGTGTTTTTTTATCATTATGTTGATCCATATATCCTCCTTTTTAACGACTGTACTACAATGCTAACTCAATATCCTTCAAACCCTATACTAACATAATATTATGAATATTTTTCAAAAAAATAAAAGACAACCAAATAAATGATTGCCTAATTCTGTATCCTGGGGAGACCTTGTGGAGTTTTTCCCTTAACGAGCTTTAGCGTCGCTACTATAAGAAAACTAACAATCACTAATAAAAGCCAAGAACTCACCTTTCCCAGATGTACGAGACTCCATGCTTCGGTTTGATATGGATATTCCCACGCTCCAAAGTACGTTGCGATATTCTCGGCTATCCATATAAAAAAACCAATAAGTACAAAAGAAAGTGCGATTGGCATGCGGTAACGCGTTCCATTAACTTCGTATGCAACCCATGATTGCCAAAAGACGATAATTACAAGTCCGGATAACCACCAGCGGACATCAATCCAATAATGATGGGTGAAAAAATTCAAATAGATTGCAGCTGCAAGCGGGACAACGATTAAAAACGGCGGCCACTTAATCAGTTCAACCTTCAGTCTCCTCCATGCCTGACAAAGATAACTCGCCACACTTGCATACATGAATCCGCTATACAAAGGTACCCCAAAAACTTTGGAATACCCTTCCTCCGGATAAGACCAGGAGCCCATATGCACCTTGAACAGTTCAAGCGCCAGACCGATAAGGTGGAATAACGTGATTACCTTTAGTTCATCCCGTGTTTCAAGACCGGAGCGGGCCATCCATACTTGCATCAGAAGACATATGATGAGCAGCCAGTCATACCGCGGCAGGAAGGGCAACGGCATGATTTGCGTAATCGCCAAAGAAGCAAATATAACGACAGGAAACAGACATGACATGGCCTGCTCCCAGCCAAAACGAACAAGTTGTTTTAGTACTCTCATAATTTGTGCCTTCAACGGTTTTTTCTGATAATCATTTGGAAGACTTAAATTCACGCATAACTCCCCCTTTATGCTTGGGTTTCCTCATCACTTCGGTATTCCAAAATATCCCCTGGCTGACAATCCAATGCCTTGCAAATCGACTCTAACGTTGATAATCGAATCGCTTTTGCCTTTCCGTTTTTCAATATAGAAAGGTTAGCCATTGTAATCCCAACCCGATCGGAAAGTTCTGTCACGCTCATTTTCCTTTTAGCCAGCATCACATCAATATTGATTATAATCGCCATCTTATTCACCTCAGACCGTTAAATCGTTTTCTGATTTGATATCAATTGCCTCTTTTAAGAGCCTTTGAAGAACAGCAGCAAAGACTGCAATTACCATGGAAGCACCAATAATAACCATTCCGATTAAGATGAGACCTGGTGCGTCGTCCCACTCCGCTATCATATAGACGAATGGCAGGCCCACCACATACAAACCACTGATTGTGATGGCACAGTATTTTATCTTCTTTAGAGCTGTTACAGAAATGTTAGAGAAAGCCTGGTTTTTGTCAATATAACTTAAAAGTCTTAATGCCTGATACAATGCAAAGTAAAACGGTATCGCCGCTGCATACATAACAATTAAAATACCAAATACCACATAAGCCAACTCTGACCCCTTGCCCACTTGCTCAAAAGCTTCAAACGCTATTTGAGGCAATAAAAATATACACAAGGCAAGAACCGGGATTCCAATAAGAATAACAGCTATTTTTAAAAAGAGTGTCGATCCACGTTTCATAATAAAAGCACCTCACAAAATTATTTACATATTGATTTTAACACATTATTTATCGTTTTTCAATAAATAATTATTGATTTTATTTATTTTCGGCAAAAAAATAAGCATTCCTCTTACCAGGGAATGCTCTTTTACTTACGACGAAATGGTTAACCCTAAATATTTAATCCAAATATTCCACTCGCTATCCTTATCCAGTTCTAATACTCTCTCGCTGATAACAAAGCTTCTTCAATACCTGTTTCTTAAACGCAATAAATGCGCTATTCAAGTTAAGCGCCCATTAATGCAAAAGCTTTTTTTTAGATTATTAATCCCATTATCTTTAGAGAACAAAAATTATAATTAAAGTAACTATACCTAAACCATATAATACAATTTTCTGGCCTGATTTGCTTTTGTGATAAAAATACACAAATAAAAAATAAATCACAGTAGCTACAAAGTAAAAAAGCAACCCTGAAATCACTTCATCTTTACTATATTCGTAGGCATAAGCTATAAAATAAATTATTACTGACACTATTGATACTAGGCCTATTAAATTTAAAAATTTATGTGTACTCATTCCACCTCTTAATGCCCCCTATCCATCTACAATCTTCTGCAACTCTTCTGGATCTATTTCTCCGCCCATAGATTTACATACAAGTTTTCAACCGTTACCTCAATCATTGATTCTTCTTCCAAATCAACATCTATATCTTCTTCAGGTGGAAACAAATAAAATCCGAATTCATCTCCATTCCGGTATTTTAAACCGGAATAATCGGATTGACTAATTTTATATGATTTACCGCTATACGTTGCTTTTGCTTCTGCACGAAATTCTTCATGTGTGTGATCAACACCCGACACAAGAGTTGCACCACCTAAGCTAAAAGTTCCACTTGATCTAAAAAACACTTCATATTCCGGTCCATTTTTTACAATTACTCTTGAAACATAAATTCGGTTTTCTCCATCATCAAAGAGGACTTTCCCCTTGTTACTCTCCAAATCACTTAGATCGATCTCAACTTTATATTTTCCTTCGACGGCGTGTGCATTATTATGATAATCCTCAACGTCGCTGGCTAAATAACTGATTCCATTTATCCAAACGCCTCCCAATTCACTCAAGAAAACGATCAGTACAGCACCAACAGTAACTATCGCAGCACCAATATATAGCGTGTTTAAGTTTAAACGGATTTTCCCCATTAAAATCCTCCTAGTTAAATCAAATTTAAATTCTCCTTCAAGAGTTCGGATACAATTAATATAGAAAATGAATGTCCACACCTGTCACTTAATTATCAAAACAAGCCGAAAAAGTCAGTTGTAAAAAATAAAAACAGAAATACAACTATAAACCCTAATTGATAAAGAGTTAGAATATAAGCCTTCCGATTTGTTGCATATTTCCACTCCATAATAGCTCTAGCTGTTTCAGATACTACGATAAACATAAGTATTATGAACCATATATCCAAAAACCAAATTCTTTCTGCAGGTTCTTTCAAGCTGTTATAGGTTGATCCGAATAATAGAAGGATTACAGAAGAAATCCTAATGGTGAAATCAATTTTTTTATGCTGGTCATTTACATGGTTATAGGAGAAAAATTTCTTTCTCTCAACTTTTAGCCATTTTCTCATGACTGTATCGGACGCAAAGGATAATATTAAAAAAATTGCCAGCGCAATAACCAATTTCTTCCATATTATTGGTTCTACCATAAAAAAACATCTCCCTTCTTCCACTAAGGTGCATCTATACAATCCACTCCTCCTTGAGGTGATGGTAAAGCAAGCACTTGTTTTGTTATGGCATCCGTTTGTTAAATATAATTTTAATCTTCTACTGGTTTAATCTTGAACCTCATATGGTCTAAATCCCAAACATCTTCATCAACATTTGATTCCACAATCACTAAAAACTTCTCTCCAATTTCATAATCCTCAATGTTTTCAGCAGAGATTTCGTAGATGTTTCCATTTTTTCTTGATTCAGGTGCATTATATTCCTTCATTATAAGTATCTCTTTTTCAACAAGTATCTCTTCAACAGTTCCAGTAAATCTAAATTCTTCATTCCAATCACCCGTATTATCGGCTGCACATCCAACAAATAGCCACACTAGCAACAATAAAATCAATAATGATTTTTTACTATCCAAAACCTTCTCCCCTTAAACATGATCCTTATTCTATGATTCTGCTCCTTTAACTTAGGAAGCGGTTTAACGATCGCACCCTTCAGTTACTGTAAATAAATATCCGCCATGACCTTCATCGATACGAGCGATCCTGTCAACTCCAGTTCTCCACTAAAATCTGAGCTTTCATTGTTAATGCACCCAGCTAAAAGAAAAGCAAACTTAATGCCAGCAATTTAACAAGGTATCTCAAAAAATCATCCCCCTTGATTCTTATTCAACTCCTCTAATTCTTTTTCTATTTCTTCGTTAGAGCTCCGTTCATCTCTTTTATTTGCGGAATTAATCTGTCTTAACTGGTATTTAATGACTTCCAAACTGTAAATAACATATACTGCGAACAATACGCCCCCTAAAACAATCCAGAACACATAATCTCACCCTTCGTCTTTCATTGTTATGTCCGTAACTACAGGTTCCAAGTAAGAAATCACATTAACATTATGCTCATAACAGGCCAGTGAGTAATGCGTGAACTTTTTACCTGGTAAAATATCTTCCAACTGCGATTCCTTATGTACAAAGTCCAAATAATTCGATTTACTGTAAACCCTAAAAGAATCACCCTCGAATTGTTCAGCATCGTTCCAAACAGTAAAATCATCATAGATAACAGAGTAGGTTATATAGTTTGGAAAGTCTATCTGAAACGTCTTAACATTACTGTCAGGATGAGGATAGATAAGCAAATCAGTAACATTCTCACTTGCATTAACAATTATTCGCAGCATTGTTTCCTTTGTTCTTGGTTCTGAAATGTTTTCAAAAGAAAGATGGCTTGCTTTTTCTTTTACTAAATCTTTGAAATTCATAGAAACTCCACCCCCATGATTTAGTTAAAAAAGAAAGAACTGAATATACCAAACAGGAGGATTAATATAATACCACCGAACATAAAGTAACCAATTAGTTTAATCGGTTGTGGAAGCCATCCTCCTTTATCAACAGGAATACCTTCTATCTTATGGAGATGCTCCATTGCGTCATTTATAGGTTTGTCAGGTTCCTCGTTTTCATTTGTCACCTTAGAACCCCTCCCGCAAGGAAATGTCTAAATACTTCACATACTCACCTTCAATTTCCCGGTAAACCCTCACAAAGTTCACATCAAAGGTCGGGTAAGGAGCAAGTTTACTTTCTGCCAGCCTTGCCATATCCTTTAGTTCCTGTTTTGATAATCCGTAACCGGCTTTGCCTAAAGTCATATGTGGCACAAAATCATCAAGTTCAAAGTATTGTTTTACCAAATCTGCAGAAGGCGAAATTGCTCTAACTATATTTTTATGAATTTCCATAAGTTCTGTAGACTTTACACTTAAATACAGTATATCTTCTCCAAAAAATTCCGGCCGGTCCAGTGAAATTTGAAAGGCAGCAAAGTTTTCGCAGACACCTCTAACTTTTTCCAGCCACTTTTCATCCGGAGTTAAACCACCCTGTGCTTTGAGAGTTATATGAGGTTCAACGACCTCATCGATTCGATGATTTTTCCACTTCTGCCTAAACTTGCTTATCTTTTTTAAGTATTCTTCCGGTGGTACAATGCCAATGAAGTATTGCATTTAATCAACTCCCTAAATAACGATGTCTCTTTTTCCAAATCTCCCGTGTCAGTTTCATATTTATTGAATCGATCCATTCCCCTTCAAACTCCAAATCATTTTTATCCACACTATCAAAAACAAAACCAACCTTTTCATAAACGCTTTTTGCACGTGGATTAAAGTCAAAAACACTTAAAGTTAATTGATTCAGTTTCGTATTCATAAAAATATAATCGACCAGTAGTTGCGTAGATTCTTTTCCAAGTCCACGGTCTCTTCCTCTGTGCCCAATTAGTATTCTATAATTCATACTCTCATTTCTCTCATCATACAAATTGACTACTACTTCTCCAACTACGATATTTTGGGATTTATCAACAATGGCCAGATCCAATCGATCAGATTGTTCATTTCTTGTGTGATACCAATTTGTAAACTTTTCTCTATTAAATTCAGATGAGCTTCCCGTATATTTTAAAACGATAGGGTCTTTTACACACTCCTCCATAAAGGGAATGTCATCATTCTTAAATGGGCTCAGAATTACTTTATCCCCCATTATTACTGGCTTATTGCTTAAATCTATCATTTATATTTCACCCCTATGTTTTGTCTGGTTGTCTATTATTTATACCCCTCTATATTCGCAGGTTTACCGGCTTCAACCACTTCCGCAATATACCTGAAGCTATCCGGCTGTGTTCCATCAAGGTCATATAAATCATACATCTTAGCCAAATCCCCACTTGACAGTGATTGCCCGTTCAAGCGGTGTTTATCAGGATCTTTTGCGATTGCAGCATTGCCCCGCCCCAGGAAACGAGGTGTCTCTGAAATAGCGAAATGTGGATCTTTCTTTATTCCGTCCTGCCAGTTTTCCTCTGTAACGTCAAACTCCTCCAGCATGATTTCCGAGCGCATCCAACCGGGAGTAACAGATAGGGCTGTGCATTCATATGGTGACAATTCATGTGACAGGGCTTTTGCCATTCGAATAACCGAGCTTTTCGACAGATCATAAAAGAACGGCTGACGATACATGCTGTTGTTAAATTCCTCGGTACCGTCCGTCACCTCAATGACAAGTCCTCCCTTATTCTTGATAAGCAAGGGCAGTGTGTAATGGCTAGTCACGATATGTGTGTCAATTGCCAGTCGCAGTATCCGCATGCCTTTTTCCAAATCATGCTCCCAAACGGGTTTCCCCCATTCGACCAGATACTCGCTTCCCCAGATATCGTTGACAAGTATGTCCAGTCTGCCATATTCCGCTTCGATTTGATCAATAAGGGCTTTTACCTGATCATATTCCAGATGGTCAACCTTCATCGCAATTCCAGTACCACCCAGTTCATTAACCAGTTCCGCTGTTTCTTCAATCGTCTCCGGTCGCCCATATTCAGAAGTTTCGTTACGTGTCGTGCGGCCGGTAACGATAACCGTTGCCCCTGCAGCACCAAGTTCCATTGCAATGCCGCGTCCTGCCCCCCTTGTTCCTCCTGCTACCAGAGCCACTCTCCCTGCTAAAGAATTCATTTCACTCCACTTCCCCTCGTTAATAATAAAAAAGCATGATACCACAATTGGTGTCATGCTGAAGTATTTCCTAGCGGTTTAGTAGTTTTGCTTTTCGGTTATTTAAATTTAGTCTCTAATTATTCCAGAAATCGAGCCTTTAATAACCTCTTTTCCTATTTGGTTCGTAAATACCGACTTCATTGCGACCTTTTTAAACCCATCAGCCTGTTCAACATAAGTAATAGTTAATTCACATGTAATTGTATCACCGGTAAATACCGGTCGGACAAATTCATTATTAATCTCTCTGGCGATGTAGTTTAAATCACCGCCAATCTTTGTTGCGATACTTGCCGTAAATAGCCCCTGTACCATTATTCGGCCGTTTTCATCAGGTTCCACATGATGCTTTCCCTGATCGCCGGAAATACGGCCAAACTCCAGAACTTCTTCCTTTGTGAACGTTCTTTCCCATGTAAAAACATCACCATTTTTAATCAATTATCTTCCCCCTTTGAATATTACTTTCGACAAATTAAGGGGAGATTCCTTTATTAATACTTATCAATCGTCACGCCCAACACAGAAGCCCTGACAAATTCCATATCCTGAAAGCGCTCCAATTCACTAGGTGTCCCGGTTACCACCGCTCCGCTGATAGTAGTATCTTCTTTCGCATTTTTGTCGTACGGGAATTTTTCTGACACCGGGAACCCATACGCATCTTCCCCACGTTTTACTTTATCCTTATCATACTCCCATTCTTCCTCTAATTGTTTCAGTTCCTTTTCAATTGTTTTATTGAGCCATAACCAGTCCACACTCTCATAACCAAGCAATTCTCCCAATTCTTCCTGAGTTTTAGGTTCTTTGAAGGAAAGTGCTACTTCAACCAGTGTGTTCTCATCCAGACCGGTGGCAATTTCCAGTTCCTGTGGCAAAATATTATAGCTGACTCCCGGAAAATAAAAGTCAATTTCACGCTCATTATTAAACTTGTTATAACGAACAACCCTTTTATCCCCATTAGTTAATTTGGACATTTCCATCATCCCGCTGCCCTGATCAATTACCTCAACATCGCCAATAGCCGGATATTTTTTTGTCACGGTGTCCCAGACAATTCTCCTGTCGCCAATTGTCTTAAAATAAGTTGTTTTGCCAATTACACTGAATAGGTTATGATGATATCTTGTACCACTGGTGATTAATGCCCCCTGCTGATAGCCCTCTTTTAACAATTCGTCATTCTGTGCCTGCTCTTTTTCGATTTTTTTATTCGTCAGATACTCACCGCCACTATAGATAAGCATACTAAATACTACCAGCGTGATGATAGAAATCGCCGTATATAACACGATTTGCTTCCACTTCGTTCGCTTAACTGATTTCTGAAAAGAAGGATCGGTCGTGAAATCAATATCCGGGTTCTGGTTGGAATTCTTTTTATCGTCCATCATTTGCCTCCTCATACAGTTTGACTAACTTCTTTCTTGCGCGGAATAAATTCGTTTTTATCGAACTGATGCTCATGCCCAGTAACTTTGAAATCTCGTCATACGAAAGTTCAGATTCATATTTCAGTAAAAGAAGTTCCCTAAATCGCGGTTTCAATTTATTCAATAGTAGATGAAGTTCTTCCTTGCGTTCGTTTTCCAAAATAACTGCTTCCGGCATTTCGTCAGATTCACTTTCCCTAATATTTTCTTTCAGATTGAATATGTATTTTTTATCCTTGCGGCGTTGATCATAATAAAAATTCAATGCCACCCGAATCAGCCAGCTCCGTACTTTGGAGGAACGAATGGAATCGGAATATCTCAGGTATTTGTATGCTGTTTCCTGTACTGCATCCTCCGCATCTTTATGAGGAACGCCTTTTTTCACTAAGTACCGGTAAACAATATTCAGCTCATTATTCAGTTCATCGTTTTGTGTATGATTTCCCATGTCCCTCCCCCTGTGCCTATAAGACGTATGAATCGGTAGAAAGTTTACAACTGGAATATATTTTATCATGAAAAAAACTGCAACTTTTAAAAGTTGCAGTTTCCAGAGTATATATTCTCCTATTTCTCCTTCGCCATCACGAGCGCCGGATCCAGCCCGTTGCTTTCGATGACAATTGCAGTCAGTCCATTCTCTGTTTTAGCCTCATGCCACTCGTTCTTCTCCCAATAAACAGTATCCCCAGTCTCTACAGGGAAAAAATCAACACTGTTTCCACGCACAAAACCCTCACCAGCTGTAATTACCATCAACTGAGGCACTACCGCCTGATGATATCCAATATTCCCCTTCTCCTCGAGTTGCACATACCCCACGTGTGCACCTTCCTCTGTTTGCAGGATGCGTGACATGGTGAAGTCTGAGTCGAATCTAGTAATGTTTCTCCCATGTTCCTGACTAAATTGGTAGATTTTCATCAAAGTCTCCTCTCGTTCCTTATACCCCGGGGGCAACCAGTTCCACTTTGATCCGGTCCGGGTCCTCAAAATAAACAGCATAATAATCCTTTCCACCGGCAAAAGGATGTTTATCCGGGTAAAGAATATTTACGCCGTAGCTCCTCAGTTCCTCAGCCACCTGATCAACATGCTTTCGTGAACGAGCATGAAAGGCAAGATGGTTTAATCCCACGCGGCATCTGTGATAAGGAATATCCAGAAACCTTTCCTCGGCCTGTACAAAAACGATATATGTTTCATCTATTTTCCAGCTTTGACCACTTTTCCATTCCTGGTACTTAGAATAACCTAAATCCTCAAGCAACCAACTCCAGAATTCTACCGATCTCTTTAAATCCGAAACATACAGTTCAATGTGATGTAACCCTTTCAGCATAGTCGTTCCTCCCACAAGCAATATCTATTCTGCGACGATTTTCTCACCATCTTTTGAAATGGCTTCAAAAGTATAAGGCCCTAAACCATCCTTCATCTTTAAAAGAAAAAATCGATTACCGTTTATTGGGATAAAAGAGATATTATTATAATTCTTCTTCTCAGTTTCTATATGGATTTTTTCCACATTAGGATTTGTAATCATTCCAAAGTAATAAGTAATGTGCTCTCCATCTGGTTTAGATACTCCAGATGTCCCCCAAGTAATTCCTTTATATTCTTTAGCAGGTGGATAATAGGTGTTCGCCAATACACCAGGTTGGTCACTATTATCAACAAGCTTCCATGATCCCAGCCAATTTTGCTCAAGTCTGCCGGCAAACACGGTATGCCTGTTTCTGAAAAACGTTAACCACTCATCACCCACCTTCCTCACACCATATATTTCTTCTATAGAAGGCGTCCGGGAATTCGTGATATGAAATACATCTTCAGTGGTGGGAGTTTGCTGATGGTTATATATGAGAAACATAACAATGAATAGACTCACTAAAGCAATTCCAATTACAATTTTTTTAATAAAAACACTCCCCCTTTAAAACAGTGAGGTTCATTCATTAAGACAACTGATTGGTGTAAAAAATTTAAAATATTCCACCTTTAATTATCCCATTAAGGCTGCTGGATAACAAGAGCGCCTTGACAGTTAAAGAAGAAGTGGAAAATGGCAAACTAAAAATTCTGTCTCACTCAGAAGAGCTCGAGCCAATATATTCCCATATGTTAATTAAAAAGAAAAAATGGCTGATGCCAGCGGTGGAGACTTTTGTTGAAGTTGTTCTAAATTCTGTTGGTGAATCTGATTTACAGGCTACCCGTTAACTCAAATTGGTATCGTTATTTCTCTTAACAGCAAATCTTCTGAGCAGAAAACAAACCAGGTACGCAATACAGGTTAATCCGAACAAAGCGAAAATACCGGGTGTAAAGACTAAAAACGCGCTTATCGGCAGCGACCATAAAAATGCGATAAACATAAAAATATACTGTGACGAAAATGAACCAAGGACTGCCAAACAAGCAGGTAATAATAGCATCATAAAGGTGTTCATTGCCGGTTCATATTCTTCAAATGCCGAATATGGATTATAAAATTTCATTATGATCCATAAGATTATACTGGCAATGCCTGCGATTACCCCCAGGATTTTTGCAGTTTTAACCATTGTTAATCACTCCTGCTTTCATATCTTTTGTATATCTTTTACCGTTAATCCAATTTCACAAACGAAACTAAATCACAAAACCATGCTTTAACTAAGATACATTTAATAGCCTCCCCTGAAAGTGTAATTTTTAGAGAATTTTTTCAAACCTCCCCTCTGATATTGTCATTGTTAACCATAATTATAATACCTCTTCAATTTTATGCAATTACGATTGTTAAATATTTCTAATATTGCTAAAATAAATTCCAGAGAGGTGACTGTAGATGAACGTTTCCGAGCAAAACCAATCCGTTGTTTTCATCACCGGTGCATCAGGCGGATTCGGTCTTTTGATAAGCCTGGCACTTGCTGAAGCAGGGTATTTTGTCGTGGCTACGATGCGGAATTTATCAAAAAAAGAAAGACTACTGGGAAAAGCACTGGAAAAGGGCGTCAAAACTAACATTGAATGCATCGAGTTAGACGTAACCAAACAAGATAAAATTGCTTCCGTGATTCCAGAGGTTATTGATCGTTTCGGGTCTATTGATGTACTCATTAACAATGCAGGATACGCAGCGGGTGGGTTTACGGAGGAATTGTCACTTGAAGATTGGCGCCAACAGTTTGAAACGAACTTCTTTGGATTGGTTGCCGTAACAAAAGCCGTTATCCCTCATATGAGAAAGCAACAGCGTGGTACTATCATCAATCTTTCCAGCATTAGCGGCAGGATGGCACTCCCTGGCCTTGGTCCTTATTCTGCATCCAAACACGCGGTTGAAGGATTCAGTGAGTCACTAAGGCTGGAATTGCTGCCATTTGGTATTCATGTTGTACTAATTGAGCCAGGTTCCTATCTAACGGATATTTGGTCAAAAGGAATGGAAGCATTTCATGTCGATTCGGAATCTCCATATAAAGAGAAAACCGAAACACTAATGAAAATCGTGAACCACATCGCAAAAACAGCCGATGACCCTGAAGACGTCGTCCGACTGATTGTTGAGGTGGTTCAAAAAGACAATCCAGATCTTCGTTATCCAGTTGGTAAAGGTGTAAAAAGCCAGATACGTATGAAAAGTTTATTGCCATGGAGATGGGTGGAGCGTACAATTTTGAAAAAAGTCCGTCCGAGGAAATAATACTATTGATAAATAATACAATTGGTTTATATAAGGGGGGCAAAAATGTGAAAAAAATATTATTTTTATTATCATTAGTTTTTATGGTGCTTACCGGATGTGATTTTGGTAATGATGAATTAACTTATGAGAATGTTAATTTAGAAAAAACAAATGGGGATGTAAAAACATTTATTAATCGAATGGAAACAAAAGAAGATGGAACTGGAAATGGTATTTATATGTTCAATGACACCGATAAAAGGTACTATTTATATCTCAGCCAAGAATTTTTGGATAACGGTAAACACTTTGGAAAAATAGATATTAAGACAGAAGAAAGTTCACTTAACATCTATTTAAGCGATGATTCGGAAGGTGAAAAAGTAATCAATAAGTATAAAGTATATGAAATTAAATTAGATAAACAATATAAAATTATTAAGGTTTTTAAAAATGGTGAAGAAACTCATTTCCAAACAATAGGAGCTTGATAATTTAAGTGAAATTAGCAAACTAAACAGGTTATTTAAGGGAGTAGAGATTTTATGTTTTTTATAATAGTTTTTAGTCTAATTATTGGATTAATAACCGTATACCAATATAGAAATAAACCAAGTAATTCTTTAATATTATTTGGAATTCTTTGTGTGGTTGCTGGCGGGTCCTTAATAAATTTTACCGAATCATTATGGTCACTTATAGGATTACCGCTTTTAATAACAGGATTCTGTTTTGGGGTTTATGGTATTAGTGTCAGTGAAATCCAATAAAATAATAGTAACATAGACTATGCAAAAAGGATTACTAGTTTAGATATGCCGAGGAAATAACTAAACGAAAAGAATGGCTCCGAATTAACGGTATTTCACTGCATGTGATTGGATAAAAAAGCAACAAATGCTTAGGAAATGCTTCTGATCCTTAAGATCATGAAAGTATGAAGAGCAAGGCTCCTATGTTTTTTAGTTAGATTACAATTTCCTGCACTCTGCCTACCATTCCGTTCTCCAGCATAACCTTAATGCCATGCGGATGTGAAGCAGAATTTGTCAATATTTTTGACACTATACCTTCTGTTAATTTTCCGGTGCGTTGGTCCTGCTTTTGTACAACACGCACTTTTTGCCCTTGTTTTATATTTTCTCTTAATGTTCCTGCCATGTGATTTGTCTCCTTGAGTTGGATTTATAAAAAATAATTCCTCATAAATGGCATACCCAACAAGGCACACCATAATAAATCGAACATTTGTTTGCATTTTGCTATTAATCTACAAAACTGTGTGGTAAAATATACACAGCAACTACATAGTATAGTGGGCGGTTGGCCATCTTCCTTATAGAAGGGAGGTGGTAGGATGACGACATATGAAGCATTAAGTTTAGTAGCGCAATTTAGTTTATCACTAATAGCGTCACTGACACTGATTGTAACTATTGTCGTCTACCTGCAAAAAAAAGAAGTAACCGCCCCATGACCAGTGCGATTACTTCCTTTGACTTGAACACCAAAAATGGTCAGCCGCTCTTTATGCGGACTGTAGTTGCCGGTGCCGGGCAGTTCGTGCTGCTCGGTACCTTTTCTTATTATTAGTATAAGTTGATTAGGTTATACTGTCAATTTGTTAGGGGAATTTAAAATAACTCTCTATCTGTACTTCTGTTTTTACATAAACTGACCTGATACATAGAAAGCAGTGCTGCTCCAATTGAATAAATAACAAACAATAGCATTGTCTCAACAAAACCACGCTGAATATCAACTGAGTTAAAAAAATTAAGGTGGTGTCGCCACCACCTTAATTTATTCCTCTTTTTCCTCTTCCTTAATATACGAGTACTCCGAAGCATCCACAGGTTGCCATTTCTCACTCGGCTCATAAAACCGTAAGAGATCGCCTAACAATACATTATCGGACAATTCGAGTTCATGGCGTACTTTTTTAGCCATTTCCTTCATCTCTTTTGTCGGTTCCTTGATTTCTTCACCTGTTTCATTATCATAATATTTTCCGTCTACCATTGTATATTTTCGTGTTATAAAGTCACCGTCACGTAAGATGACATATTCTTTGTGTTCTTTCGAAAACATATCTGTACCAAACATAATGTACTTGTTGGCTTTGATACCCATCAAGTGCAGCAATGTTGGCATGACATCGACCTGACTGGAGTATTCGTGAACAGTACCCTTGCCGTCGACGCCAGGAATTTTAATCAAAAATGGAACACGCTGTAATTGTGTATGCTTAAAGTCGGTTATTTTTTCACCGGTAATCTGCTTCATCGCTTTATCATGATTTTCCGAAATACCATAGTGGTCACCATAAATCATGATTACCGAATCTTTATACAGACCTGCTTCCTTCAGATCTTTAAAGAACTGTTTCAAGGACTCATCCAGGTATCGTGCTGTCTGGAAATACCGGTCCACCGATGGGTCACCTGTATTCGCAGGCTTTATGGATGCTTCCTCATCACCTATCAGATACGGGTGATGGTGGGTTAACGTCATCATGTGTGCATAAAACGGTTGTTCAAGCGACTTCAGCATCGGCATCGACTGTTTGAAGAAAGGCTTATCCTTCAAGCCATAGCCAATCACATTTTCCTCGTTCATGTCATAGTGCTCGGCATGGAAAAACTTATCGATCCCAAATTCCTTATAAACCTCATCACGGTTCCAGAAGCTTTTGTTGTCGCCATGGAATACTGCTGACGTATAATTCTGCTTCTGTCCGAGAATAGCGGGCAATGCCTGATACGTGTTATTTCCTTTGGTCACAAAAGCCGCTCCCTGTGGCAACGGATAAAGGGAAGTATCCAATAACAATTCAGCATCGGCAGTTTTACCCTGAGCCACCTGGTGGAAGAAGTTATCAAAATACGTGAAATTCTTACTTTGGTCGTGAACCAATGAATTTAAAAATGGTGTTACCTCTTCACCATGAAGCTTGTAATCTATTAAAAATGACTGAAATGACTCAAGGTGAATTTTAATAATATTTTTGCCCTTTGCAGCACCAAAAAGTTCCTTATTCGGAGAGGCATATTTATTATTCGTGTAGTTTTGAACAACCGTAATATCATCGCTGTCTGCAAGTACACGCTGTCTGGACGATTTTATCGTTTGAACCGCATCATAGATTGCAAAATTATACGAGCCCAAATACTTCACAATATAGTTACGGTCGAATGTTCTTGTTAAAAGTTCTGGTCGATCCTCTGTTGCAAGACTTAAGTTGACAGCTAATGCCATCACACCTGCCACAAGTACAAGTGCAGGTTTCCACATTTTCAAACGGCTTACTGACCAGGTTTTTCTGCTCCAAACATACAATGTAATCAATAAAATGATATCCACTGCATACAGCAGATCATGCCATGCCATCAAATTGACTATACTTCCGCCAAGACTACCAAAGTTGTCGGTCTGCGTCAGGGTTGGCAGTGTAATATAGTCAGTCGCCGACCGGTAGTAGACCACATTCGCGTATAACAGAAAACTCATCAGGAAATCTGCTACAATTATCCATATTCCTGCACGCTTACCCTTAGCAAACAGCGCAATACCAAGGAAGATCAATGCTGAGCTGAGCGGGTTGAAAAACAGCAGAAATTCCTGCATAGCATTTTGTATATCAAGATTAAATTCATAGACGTAAGTCAGGTAGGATTTGATCCAAAGCAATCCTACTGCGATGAAAAAGAATCCCATTTTTGACACCGATATATTTTTGTTTATCAATTTATTTTTATTCATCATTACGCTCAAACCTTCTTCAATTTGAAATTATTTTTACATTGAAACACATATTTCACTAACAAGCAAGAGTAGATTTTCTCATCTGCTATATTAATAGAAAAAACCTGATAACTTATATATTAAACAAGTTCCCTATAAGATTTTACAACATATGTTCTCTAATATCTATCACAATAATTTCCATATTAAAATGATGCACTTTATCGGGCGCACCATTTTTTAATCGTTTAGACTTAATTAAAGCGAAGGATAACCCACCTACTTCTGCGCAACCCCCGACTCCCGTTTACGATACATTGAAACCAGCGCCGCTCCAATCGAAAGAATAACAAATAATCCACCAACTGTTGCATTTTGTTCAACAGAAGCTCGCTCAATCACCAGGCCGCCAATCAATGACCCGAAGGCGATTCCAAGATGAAGCGCCGAGTTATTCAGACTTTGCTGTATGTCAGCTGATTCAGGTGACAAACCGATAAGATAGGACTGTGTCGCTGGAGCCAGTGTCCAGCTGAGCATTCCCCAGATCACCAGAATCAGCAAGAACGCCGGCAGTGCAAATGTTGTATATGGTATCGCAAATATTACCAGCGTAAACAGAACAATCGTTAACATAATCGTCCGCTTTGGCCCGATGGTGTCAGATAGCATACCACCGACTCCTCCGCCGCTTACCGCTGCAATCCCGAAAATCATGTAAATCACACTGACCCAGGTCCCGTCCAAGTCCATCGTTATTTTTGCGAACGGGGTCAGATAGGCATAAAGAACGGTATGTCCTGCTATAAACAGAAATGTGATGGCCTGTCCAAAAAATATTTTTCTATCTTTCAAGGTTGCCAGCTGTTTTCCGATCGGACTGGACGGCTTCGGTTCGATATGCCCCATCAGGAAAAACACACCAATCATGGAAAACACAGTCAAAACGGAAATCATCACAAACGGAGCGCGCCACCCAAACGCATTTCCCAACAACAGTCCGACTGGCAGACCAAGCACAATCGACGCACTGACACCCATGGACACGATTCCGATTGCCCTGCCGCGGTATTTTGGGTGGACGATGGTTGGTGCGATTGTCAGACATAAAATAATCAGCAGTGATCCGCTCAATGCTGAAATAACTCTTCCAATAAAAACAATCGTATATGTCGGGCTGAACACTGTCACCAGATTTCCCAGCAGAAAAATCGCCAGCGAAACAAGTGTCAGCTTTTTTCGTTCGATATTCGAAGTAAGAATTAATAAAACCGGTGCCCCAACTGCAAAAATCAGTGAAAAAATCGTGATCAGGAATCCGACCTGACCTAGACTGACACCCAAATCGGCTGCCATTAGGTCCAATAATCCACCAATGATTAATTCGACCATTCCGACAACAAAGGCAACGATCATCAAAAAGTATACACGTTTATTCATTTCATGACGCCTTTCGTCTTTCTTAGATTGTTCAAGATACAAGCGTAAACCCAATTGCCGCAAAAAACAAGTGTAAAAAAAGAAGTAATTACCTGAAATAAAGGTAACTACTTCCTTTTATCATCACTATTTTTTAACAAAATATGTTTCCCCCAAAAGTTCTTTGGTCTGAAAATCATTTGATATAAGTTCCTTTTGAACATATGCGTCAATATCTTTCTTTTCAAGATCATACATTTCTTCTATCTCTTTCGAAAATAGAAGTTCCTCTTTTTCAAGCAAATTCGAAAGTGCCGGCTGTTGTTTTGGTTTAAGGTCTTCTTTATCCAGAACCTGTTTTAGCCCGGAAATATAATATTCCAACGGACGACCGCCAACTATTTTCACGCCTTTATTTTCCTCATTCACCATAATAATTGTTGGGAATCCTCTGGCACCCAGGCTTGCAGCAAGCGCGAAATCCTCATTTAATAGCTTCTGACCATTTTCTGATTCAGCCTCTTTCACAATTTCCTCTCCATCAAGTCCAAGTTTATTCACGATGTCAACCAACACAGATTTGTCGGCTATATTTTGGTTAAATGCGAAAACAGCTTCTCGTGCGCGGCGTAAAAATACACTGGCTAACTCTACATCCTGTTTTTGAATCACTTTGAACACACGGGAAGGAGGATATGATGAATGTACAGGATTGTCAATCATGAGAGATCCGTCGATTGGCATGCGGGTCTGTTCACCAACTTCTCTCCAATGCCCCGCAACATCGGCTGGTCCATGAATACCATTTGCAGGATCAACTGGCCCGTCACCCCATTTTTCAAGTAATCCTCCCATTACTGTATGGACGTTAAAATAATCACCGTACTGCTCAGTAAAACGGCGAAGAACAGGTTCCAATGCCCAGCAGTGTGAACAGATTGGATCACTCACATAATATAGATCAATTGTTTTCTTCGGTTTCTTCAAATCAATCAACTCCATTTCACTATCTCCAGCGGGACCACACACACCAGTTTCCAAATCACAAATCATATTATTGTTGTTTGCCATTTTATTTTGCCTCCTTTTTATTTGGAATTTCTACATCCATGTTACGCTTCGCCCATTCCTGAATGGGCTTAAGACTATCGGCCAAATCCGTACCTTTTTCTGATAATACATATGAAATGGTAACGGTTGATCCGCTTTCTACTTTCTTTTCAACTAATCCCTCATCTGTAAGTTCAGAAAGTTTCATTGACAGTGCTCTAGCGGTGATACCTTTTAAATCACGCTTCATATCGGAAAAATGAGCTGTCTGATTCTCACATGAAGACAGATAGTGGATGATTTGACCATTCCACTTTTTCCCCAGGATTTGAAAAGAAGCTTCAATGTAAGGACAAGTTTGCATAATTACCACCTCTTTATAAAAAGTATATCATGTATAAAAATAATATCAAGTATAAAAATTATACTTTTTTTGAAAAAAGAGTAGTGTAATGCAAAAATCACCCGTAAACTCCACAGTTTACGGGTGACCTTTCCTTTTATATTTTTACCATAACTTTTACTCTACTAACGGAATCTCAATATCCTCTCCAACAACCAGAGTGGCGTCCTGGCGATCCTTTACGGGAGCGAATGTCATTACATACTCATCATCTTCAGTCCTGACTTCACCTTTACTGTAGATAGGCACGACCTGTTTACCGTTTGACTTCAAATATACCCCGGATTTATTTTCATTAAAGGTATATCCATATTCGTCACTATTTTCCCTGGCATTCAAGAATTGGCTTCTTATTTTGCTCATGACCTCATATCGCATTCCATTTTCATCGGTAAAGATTTTAGTATCGGAACCGACGACGACTACTCTTGTTTCAAATTCTGAAAATTCCACTCGTCTGATTGTGTATGTTATCCCTTTAAATTCAAATTTCTTGTTTACTTCGACCGTATTTCTATCTGAAATGGCGGGTTCATCAAGGTTGAATTCGAGCGGCCAGACTGTCTGTACTTTTCCCATACCCTGGTCTTTCCATATCGTCAGATTCTTAATTTCCAAACGAAGGTTTTGTCCTTCATATTCTTTGATTGAATCAAATGACAGGGCTTCAGCCACCTTGTTCTCTTCACTGTTATAATATCTGCTTCCCCATCCCACATTATCCAATTCAATTTTTTGTCCATTTCCCGTAATTAGATACATGGAACTTACACCTTCAAACAAATCTATATAGTAATTTTTTAAATTGGTTGAATCGCTTTGATAGGTCAGGAGAAGTTTGGTTTCTTTACCGTCCGTCAATACCGTATCAAAATGCACCTTAATATCATGTTCTTCGTCATAATAAGTCTGATCAAGAACCTGACCCTGGCCCGATTTAATAGCCATTCTTACCCCTGCGTCATCAATGTGTTCACTCGAAAAGATTTTGTCATAGATAGCTGCCAATGCTGGTGTAAACGTAAATGTTGATACAACAATCAGAACTGCAGCTGCAATAAGTGATAACCGTTTATAAAGCTTTCGTTTTTTATGATGTTTTCCCCCGAGTTCCGCTTTGGCCTGCTCTATTCCCATTCTGGCTCTATCGTGCACTTCCTCCGGGATTTCAATTTTATCCAGCTCGCGTTTAACCTTATTGCTCATACATATCAGCCCTCCTTACTTGCTTTCGAAGCCTTGCTAATGATCGATATAATACTGATTTCACTGTTCCTAAAGGAGTCCCTTCAATTTCCGAAATCTCCTTCAATGTATATCCGTAATAATATTTCCAAAGGATGATGTTCTTCTCACTTTCATCTAACGTTCCAAGTAAATCCTGTAATGATAATGAAAGCGGCAGATCATCATCGCTTGAATCCGGAAAATCCGTCTTTTCAGGATTCAAGTGGATAACTTTCTTTTTTTTCCTCAGCATGTCAGTCGCACAACTGGTTGCAATCTTGATCAGCCACGATTTGAAAACATCCGGATTCTTTAATGTACTTATTTTTTTGAACGACCGATATGCAGTTTCCTGAACAACATCAAGTGCATCATCCTTATTTTTTACATATAGAAATGCCATCCGATAAATGTCGATTTCATACTCCTGAAACAATTTCAGAAAAGCTTTTTCATCGCCTTTTTGCGCTTTTTTTACTAGTTTATTAATAGGATTCACCTTCATTTCTTTGAAAGGATTACTACTTATTAGACGGACATCTTGTTTATTTAGCTTCATTAATTTTTAATGATGCAAAAAAAGAAGTAACCGACAGCGCGATTACTTCTTTTGCAGTTCAGATACTAAATTTCGGATTTGGACCATACTTATTTTCATACGGGTAGCTGTCGATACACTCAAATACTATTAGCACAATAGCCCCCGCTATTGGAATAAACCCTATCAAAACCCACCAGCCGGTTTTTCCAGTATCGTGCAATCTGCGTACTGTAACAGCCAATCCTGGAATGAAGACAAATACTGAATAAAGAACGTAAATCAGACCCGGCATTCCAAGAACAGTTTCAAATATGGATATTGCCAAAATGATAAGGGCGTTAACAAGCGTAAACATCCAGTATTCCTTTCGTCTTGCTCTCCCATCAAATTCAAAATAATTTTTTATAACCTTTGCGTACCAATACATGATGTAACACTTCCCCTTACGAATAAATATATATCTATTATATCAGGAGAAATACTCGAAAAAAATGATGGTTTTATTGCCCAAAATACTTATATTTAGCTACATACGGAGTTAGTAAGGATCCGAGAGCAGCCGCTAAAATCATCAAAACAACGTTTAATAAAGTTGGTACGGTCCGTAGAAAATTCCCTGGAAACGTAAGATACAATATTATAAATAACGGTCCTACAGTTAATAATGCTGTCCACAATCTTGTTGAAAAAATTACTTCGTGGTTTGAACCACAAACTCTGCACTGTATTGGGTTATATCCAATCATCAATGCTTTATAAATTGTTCCCCATGAAAATTGATTACTGCAACTAATACATTTTTGTATATTCATAGTTCCCTCCCAGCGAAACTATTGCTTCTTTTCAATCGGAATCAGAATATCAAAATAGGGATCATTTAAATCACGATCCATCGGGTACCGCTCATGTTTAATCGGTATTGGATCATGATAATCGACATTCGGCTCTTCATAAGGAATATAGTCACTTTCCTTGATCCATTTAAAAATTTTATCGTAAGTACCGCCAATGTCCTGTCCCTTTTCATGGTGCACCACCAAATAGGTCATTTCCGGCACGTGGATTTCCACCATGCCATCGGGAATATGCTGCTCATCGTTAACTTCGAATACTGAATAATGCACAAATCCATCTGGTCTTAAATGATAGGACAGTCCTAACTGCGTCTGAGGATCGACAGCATTGTCTAATTCTCCTGCTCTGTTGCTCATGCGGTCAATGACTTTTTTCAAAGTGCTTACTTCCTCATACGAACCATCCCACTTTAATCCAACTCCCCGATATGCGGGCTTCGTCACAATTTCATACTGAAAATCTTCCATCAAATCTCTCCCTTATAAAGATATTATTAAGATAATTTACCTTCTATGTAAGGTCCTGATACAAGCCAATTCTATTTCCATATGGGTCTTCAAATGAACACCATGCTGCCGGGACACCTTCCCTTGTATTTACACTTTCTATTTCGATGTCCAATTCATTCATTAATCGTTCTCTTTCCTTTTCAATATCTTCAACACCTAATCTCAACGGCCCGTTCCCCTCAGTGGGGTTACCCTTAGCAACCTGCAGCCATGCATCAGGAACGATCTCCCACTCTGCAAAGTCCTCATGTGGGATGAAGTCAGGTTTCCTGTTAAAAAGTTTTTCATACCACCCCATTCCCTGCTCATAATCGGCAATCCTCACCTGAAATGTTACACCCGTGTTTTTTCCCATTTACATTACCTCCAATTATTATAATTCATACATTTTTTCCTTAACCTTTAACAGGAATGAAATCCACCATAACAATAAAAATAAATAACCTAAAACCACGAAAACAGACCAAATCGCACCTTGCTGCAATTGACTGACTAAATGTTCAAATTCGTTCATTCCTTCTGTTCTACCAATGCTATTTATCAAACTAACAACTGGAACAGTTACAGTAATAACAATGGCTAAAATTGAAAAACCTTCCATTTTCTTTTTTGCAAAGCTATATATTGCAGTTATTAAAGTCGTCAATAAAAGCAGACAGTATATGATCCAAAACCAATTGGGAAGTGTCTCCATGCATTTCCCCCCTTCAAGCAGTTTTAGGATATTTTGAAAAAAACATTTATTTCATAGATTTTTCCTGTAAATCTTTATGGTCTCTTTTCCAGTTGCTGATAAATCCATTCTGTCGCCTTAACATCAGCCTGATTAGGGTAAGAATATTCCGATCGCTGAGCAGTTTCCTTGGCAACTTTTCGGAACAAATCCATCGTATGTATTAAAGCCTGTTGCATTTCATCAGCATCATAACGGGCATAGCAATATTTGAGTTCTTCCCTGATAGCAGGGTCTGCCCATTCATCAAAAAACCTGCCATTATGCCAGGTGTCGTAATTTTTCCCGTAATTAGCCTTGGCATGTAATTCCGTAATTTTTAACAATAACTGCTTCAAGTCGTAATCAATACATACCTTTGCGGTCCACCATTCACCGCGCAAAAGTTTTTTCGTACTCCAAACCGCATGATACCAAAAGTCATGAATAAGTTCGGTCCACTCATCCTGTGAAGGCCATGAGTTGGATTCGTACATTTGTATATCCTGCGTTTCTAGATGAAAGTTATCAAGCAGACCATCTTTGTCTACTAAAATGCGGATACCTCTGCTTAAAACCTGTTTTGTCTCATCATCATTAATCATGTAATCAAAAATATGTACTGGAAACACCGAGAAATCAACATCCAGCGCATCTTCAAAAAGCACGCGACGTTCTTTGCCGCCTCCAACCGCAGTATTTTCAATAAAACTCATCCAGTAAGGTCCTATTTCCTGAATCCAATCTTCAAACGATAAATATTTACCCTGCTGTGTTGTAAAAATCACCAAATCCAGATCAGACCACTCATCTGCATGTTGATCCTGTCGTGCCCTTGATCCAACAATCATCACAGTGCGAATATCTTTTTGCTGTTCACAAAAAAAGGTTACTTTTTCGATTAACTTCTCATATTTTTGATATTGGTTTTTCACAGACTCACCACCAATTCTATTAAGTTTTAACGAACGGAACCTTTCCAAACACTGAATGATGACGTCAGGTCTTTCTCTATGTATTTCATGATCACTCTGTTCTGCGATGATTAGTTCGCCTTTACTGGACAATTCGGCTAATTCTTCCTGCAATTCTCTCCAAACGTCTTCATGTAATCTTTCCTCTTTCTCCGGTATCCCATGTTCGATAAAGGGCTTTGCTGATAGTTCCTTATCTCTTGCTATGACATTTAAGGGAATATCAGGAAATTCTGCTGATTCTTTAATAATTTCACTGCTTTTTCCCCAGTTTTGAAATTCATCAGCAACCGTTTCGAAAAAAGAAGGTTTAGATATAAATTCTATAAACGCTTTTAACTCAATTTCGGGCAATATTTTTTCATGTTCTTCTATCGTTTCTTTAAATACGTATAGCAGGGCTTCCTTTGATTTCCTGGCAGTCTCCCTATTACTCTCAATCATTTGTTCCAGCGATATCATGGAATACATTACTGGAAGATCAAGGTCGTATAATTGCTGGAAGTTATATGATGTTGAATCAACTAATAGGACTCCATTTAATTTTTGTGGATACATCCGTGCATACTGCTGGACACATAAGCCGCCAAAAGAATGGCCCATTAATATAAACTTTTCCTTAATATGTAACTTTTCTATCAAACTATCAAGTTCCTGCGCAATGTGCTCCGTTGTTCTGGAATTTTTCGGTAAAGCACTCTTACCGTACCCAGCCCTATGATATAAAACGACAGTGAAATCTTTCTTTATTTGCTGGACGAAGGGGTACCAACTGTAAAAGGATCCACCAATGCCCAACTCAATTACAAGAGTGGTTTCTCCTTCACCAAGTATTTTGTATTCAAGTTCATTCATAAACTTTCTCCTGTTCAGTTTTTTATAAGTTGCTAATTCCTCCATTCATGTTGCAACACACTGTATAGCAATGAATCCCGCCAGCCATCTTTCAGCAACAAGTCCTCACGAATTCTCCCTTCCCTCGTCATGCCTGCCTTTTCCAACACTTTTGCTGAGCCGATATTCCTTGGGTCACACGTAGCGTAAATTCGATGAAGGGAAAAATTAGTAAAACCGAAATCTATCAATAGTTTAGCCGCATCTGTTGCAATTCCTTTTCCCCAATATTCAGGATTAACAATGTAGCTGACCTCACCAACCTTATTCGTGGAATCTCTAATATTTAACTCGCCAGCTCCAATCATTTTTTCATAAACCTTATAAACAATTGCAAATACATATCTCGTTCTAGGTTCCCGGCTGGCATCTTTTATTACTTGCTTAACAAATTCCATCGATTCTTCCGTTGTATTTGGTCCCCATGGCTGATATTGACAAACCTTTTCCTGTGAAGCGTATTTATGGACATCAACCCAATCATTTTCGGTAAGTTCCCTTAATAACAGCCTTTCATTTGGAAGAGAAATATTCGTACGTTCGATTACTGCCACCCCCACTATTCAGCGAAAAATTCTTCAGCAATTGCGTTAATTTCATCCGGCTTCTCCACCACAGTCCAATGACCGCAGTTTTGAATTTCATGTAATTTAGCATGCGGGATATGTTTTATTAACAATTCTTCTAGTTTTGCTGGGGGAAGGATATCATGGCTTCCCTGTGCGACTGTTATTGGAATATCAGTTAATCTATGAAGCTTGTTTGTTACGTCATAATTTTGCAGGATATCTTCACCAATCGAACGATTAACAGTGTCATTTATGCTCGTTTTTTCCTTCGAGCTTAATGTATCCTTCGAAAATACGTAATAAGGATCCAGTATGTTCAATACATCGTCAGTGGTGGTGACCCCTTTTTTCACTTTTCTATCCATTAACAAAAGCCTTATTTTGTCCTTCAGCGTAATTCTTTTCATTAATTCTTTTTTAAATGCTTTATATCCTTCTGCAGTAGCTCCAATGGCGGCAGTTAGAAATAGTTTATTGACTCTTTCCGGATATTTCGTTGCATAGAGCAACGCAAGCATAGAGCCCCACGACTCCCCAAACAAATTCATTTTTTCCAGGTCAAGTTCTTTCCGCAAGAGTTCCAGGGTATTCACTTCTTTTTCTATCGAATATTGACTATCCTGAGCCAACTCCGACCTGCCGCAGCCTCTCTGATCGTATAAAACCAACATGAAATTTTCCGATAAAGGCAATACGTGCGGAAGAAAAAATCGATGCTCACTTCCCGGACCACCATGGAGAAAAACAATTGCTTTCCCGTCACCTATTACATTTATATGTATTTTTTCTCCATTCAAATTAACAAATTTATCTTCTTTTGTTTCAACAGTCATGAGGTCTCCTCCCTTGCGACGTAAACAAGAACTTCCTGCCCGGAAAGCACGATTTTCTTTTCAACATGCATTCCAATTTTCTCAGCCACTATTTTCGAACCAACGTTTTCTGGCTGGATTAACGCAATCAATCGTTGTTGGCCTAACTTTTGCCGACCATACTTTTTCAGTGCTGCAGCAGCTTCTGTGGCATAACCAAGCCCCCAATAATTGCGCATAATCCAATAACCAATTTCCAATTCTTTTTTACCGTCAACCAACTGCGGAACCAGGCCAGCATGGCCTACCGGCACCCGGTCATCTTTTCGAACTATCACATGCAAACCAAATTCCGCACCTTGTTCATATGTACCATAAATCCATTCCAGGAATTTCTTTGTACCGCTTTCATCTTTCGGCTGACCTTCTCCTATAAAGCGCATCATTTCGGGATCGGATAACATAGCCATAAGGAAACCTTCATCTTTATCTTCATAGGGTCCCAAAATTAATCTTTCTGTTGTCAGTTTCATTTTTCGCTCTCCTTATTCCCAGAAGCAGATTTGCAGTCTGTTTTGATCCAAGTCATAAAAATCAAAGAATGTATTCGTACCGTCATGTTGAATTTCACTAACTTTCACACTCTGTTCTTTTAACTGGTTATAGGCATCTTCAATATCCCTGGTAAAAAAAATCGGATAAACTCCCTTCTGTGGAGAATCGTTATTTTCACAGCTCTCTTCAAGGGTTAAAGGTATTTCACTTTCCCCAACACTAAAAATCCGGTAACCTTCACCGCTAAAAGCTTCTTTCAACCCTAAGACATCCTCATACCACTTACATGATTTTTCAATATCGCTGACTTTTAAACAAATCGTGTCTATTTTTTCGATAAAACTCATAATAGATTCACTCCTTATGTAGGCTGCTGGATTTCAGGTAGTCCTCACCTTCCTGAGTTTGTTACTGTCTCCCGAGTTGGCGATGCTCTCTCCCGAGTTTACGCTGTTCTCTCCCGACTTTTAGCTGTTGTCTCCCGAGTTGGCGCATTTCTCTCCCGACTTTCGGTTTCTCTCTCCCAAGTTCTCTCCCGAGTTTCAAAAACAAGAACCTAATTTTTCAGCGTCAATGCCATATATTCTTCATCATAGTAAATACCATTATGTTTCATGGCTTTTTCTTCCATGCCAAAGGTCTTAAACCCTGCTTTTTTATAAAGTCCTTTCGCTTTTTCATTGGTTGTTACTACCGCCAAATTGAGCTGTTCCACTTCCTTCATTTCCTTAGCCTGCTCGATAGCTTTTGAAAGAAGTTCTTCACCAGCTCCTGCACCACGTATTTTTGGACTGACATACATTGCCAATATGTGCGCTTTATGCCTTAACTTCAGATGCGTTTCCTGAAGCAACGTAACCATGCCAACAAGTTCGTCATTATTAAATGCACCAAATGTGTAGTTCCCTTCTAATCTTTTTGCTGTAATCTCTATTGGATTTTTCCGGTTCATTGCCTCTTCATAACTCGTAGCAAAAGCTTCCGGATTTTGTTTTAATGCTTCCAATCTTAATTCCCAGTATTTTTCTGCATCTGATGGTTGTAATAATCTGATATTCATAATGTCTCCCTTAACCATGACTTTTTCTTTAAACCATGAATAACTCTACAGAAAAGAATTCGACATTTATAGCTAAAATCCTTCTTTGATAAATTCTTGTGTAAATTCTTATAGAAATACTTTCAACCCGCGTTAATTCTGCCATAATATCACAAGGCATATTACTATACCCGATAATTTTTTTGGCTTACAATAGGCTAATCGAATTGACAACAGGAGCGTAACAGAAATGGTAAGAATTTATGGATGGTTGACTTTTTGCGTAGTTGTATGGGGAAGTAATTTTGTGTTTGGAAAAATATTAGTGCAGGATTTCTCCTCAACACTGCTGACTTCAGCAAGACTTTTCTTTATCGTGCTTTTTTTAATTGGTCTGTCATTATACAAAAAACATCTTAAACGTATAAACAAGAAAGAAATACTACCTATTTTAACGTTAGGAATTATTGGTGTTTTTGTTAACCAATGGTCTTTTTTTGTTGGTTTGCAAACGGCAGATCCCACAACAGCCGCACTAATTCTAGCAACGACACCAATCTTAACCGGATTTTTAGCAGCTATATTTCTGGACGAAAAAATAACCATTCGGATGCTTGTGGGATCTGTCGTTGCGATAATTGGTATATTTTTTGTCGTAACCAAAGGGAGTTTCGCTGAGATAAAAATTGATAAAGGGCTTTTATGGATTGTTTTAACGATGATTACGTTTGCCATCATGATTATCCTGACAAGATATCTTTCCCAGCGAATGGAGCCTTTTACGATTACTCTATATTCAAATACAATCGGTTTTGCTGTGTCAGTTCCTTTTATATTCTTATTGGACAACCCTTTACGAATAAGTACAGACATACCCGATTGGACATTTCTGATTGGAACCGCCATAGTCGTACACGGTATTGCCACCCTTGTCTGGAACAGCAATATTCGGCATGTCGGCGCCTCAAAAGCATCAATTTTATCTAATTTAGAACCTTTTGTAGCTATGATCATGGGATTAATCCTGCTTTATAAACCGATAACAGGTGTTGAAATAGCAGGTTCTGTTTTTATTGTAGGCGGAGTCTTATTATCCACTTATCAAAAAAAGAGCTCTACTATGATTAAAACGACAGGAAGTAAGTTTTAAAGTTTTATCAACAGCTCCATAGCAGCTGCTTGAATTTTTTCCTGCGATATTTTTCGAATTCGTTCATTCTCTTCTGATGTTCTTGGCATCGTTCAGGTCATCTTCCATAAAATTTGTAATATGGCGATATAATACTTCAGGATTGGTTAGTGTTACCATATGATCTACGTCTGGGATTTTTATAATTTGAGCATCTGTATTCTCTTGGAAGTAATCTGCTACACGAAGGATATCGGGCGAATCCTCGGTGCCAATTAAAAGTAATGTTTCAGCAGCTAATTCTTCCAGTCTATCAATAGCCGGGGGTTCCGGCCAAATCATCTTAACTGCTGGCCATTCAAACATTCGTGTAATTTGGTGCCGGAGTATTTGAACCATCAAATCCCGGTGAGAACTGGCGTTTAAAACACGATACCATGAAGCACTGAGCATCTGCTCAATCATCTTGTCGATATCGGGAACCGCCTTTTGAATCGACTTGGTATATTCCTCAAATTCCTGCGAATAACTGAATCCAGACAAACCAGGTGCAATCAACACAAGTTTTGAAACCCTTTCTGGATAGTGCAAAGCGAATTCCGTGGCAAGCTGACCACCCATCGAATGGCCTATCAATGTTGCCTTATCCAATTCCAGGTGATCAAGCAATGACAGCAAATCCTCAACAAGGGTGATATCTTCCACTGGTGTTGGTGATTCCCCGGTCCCTCGTCCGTCCACCCCAATAACTTTAAAGTGTTTTGCTAAAAGGGGTGAAACAAATGTCCAGTTCCGCAAATCAGCACCACCGGTAAGAAGAACTACAGGATGGCCTTTACCTTCTACCTCGTAATATAAATCCATTCTAACCCCTCCAACCAATTTAAAAATTTCACATCATTCTAAGGAATACCGTAATTTCAAATAAAATAGCATGTCATATTGTATAATGGATGACATGCTATTTTTTTTACATAAACCATCTATTTCAAAGCTCTCCCAGAGACTATATGCCAATGAAGGTGCTTTGATTCCTGATACTTACCCAGATTTGTGATTACTTTACTCGCTCCATGTTCCCCTGTCACCATAGCGGCAACTTCTTTAATTACCTGCATGAGTTCCAGCAATATATCGTTATCACTTTCTTCCATTGTTATTAGCGAGGGAATATGCTTCTTTGGTATAGCAACAATATGTACTGGATAAAAGGGCCTTGTATGATGATATGCTAATACGTTTTCTGTCTCGATCACCTTGTTCACTTCTGTTTTACCACTTAATACTTCATCACAGTAAAAATCTTCAGTCATAAAATTTCTCCTCCTCTTTTTAAAAAAGGACGCAATTCTGGTATTGCGCCCGGTTGTATTAAAATCACTTTTTAATCGGAAACTGTAATTCTGTCACAAATTCATTTGGGTCATCTGTCATCCAATCCCCTTTGTGATAAATCTCTCTTATTGGCCCACTAATTGAATAGCCATTATCAGCAAGCCACTTGTGCATCGTAATGGATGTCTCACCAATAGCGGAGAATGGACCGGTATGAACAATGCTGGCCATATTTTCGACTAACGGCAATTCGTAAACCTTGACATTGTCACTTTCCGGAATGGCCTTAGTTATTGGTTCAATGACCTCCATATCAATCGTGTCAGAATCGGTATCGACAAATAAACCACTATAATACCTGGTCATACAGGGTACAGTGCGTTTGCAGTTCATGTTGTCAATATGATTATTGACAGTCCCCCATAGATCCTCACAGAACTCATCGAAAGATTTGCTGGCTGCTTTTGAAATGGACTTTCTGACTGCTGCAACTAAAATCGGCTCAACTTGCTTAATGGTAATTTCACTCATATAAGGTACTCCTCCGTTCTTAATCAAAAAAATATTGGTACGGAGACGTTCCAGCCTGTTTGCTTCAAGTTCCAACGATTTTTCCAACGAATCGGCCTTATCTTCCAGCATATTAATTAACTGTTTAATTACTGTTCCATCCGTCAAAATGGAAGCTATTTCTGAAAGTGAAAAACCCGCATCCTTTAAGGCCAATACCTTATTAATCGTAACAAGTTGATCTGCTTCATAGTAGCGATAATTCGTGTCACGATCAATGAAGCTCGGTTTTAGAATTCCTATATTTTCATAATGATAGAGTGTATTAATGGAAAGACCACTCAACTTGGAAAAATCACCAATTTTAAACATTTTCTCACCTCAGCAAAAAGACTGTACAGCGGTGCACCTCTGCCGTCTTATTATCATCATAAAGTCTTGGGTCACCCGAGAGTCAATGGGAACCTTAATATTTTTATTCTAAACTTCCCTTAGCTACCCAGCCCTCTTTACCATCTTTTTTTATCAGGCTGTATCCCGTGCAACTGTTATCAACTACAGACACCACATCTCCCTTGTTTACGCTCAATTGTGTACAGGGAATATCATTTTTAACGGTGAATTTTCCATCCTCATTTTGTTTAACATATTCATTTTTCACGTAACGTTTGTGACCTGTTTGGAGCTGCTTGCACAACGTGAAATGATCTCCTTTTTCAATTGGATCAATTTCATAGTGCGGATAAGCAACAGAACCAGCCATCGTGGAATCTGCGCGAAAATCTTTTACTATTTTTCCAGTTGGTAACTGATCAACATATGTATGTGTAAATCTATCTTTTGAAGCATCTTTATAAATGATAAACGCGTTTAATTGTCCAGTAGATTTGATGACATTCCCGCCGTCTGTCGCAATAATCCTTTTCTCATGATCAATAATCGGATTATTTGATGGTAGATTTAAAGAATAATTAACAACCGGCCAGTGTCCGACAACCACATATTTGTCTGCACGATGTGATTTTTCCAAAAAAGATGGCAGGGTGAGGGCAATATCCCGGTCGGTGTCCTTCCAATCCGCTATGTCCTCCAGTCCGGCATGAACAAAAGTATAGTCATCTGTTTCGATGGCTGTCGGCAAATTTGCAAGCCACTTAATTTCTTTAGAAAAATGTTTTGTTAAGATTTCCTTTACCTCATGAATGCTTGTCTCTTCGTATACGGGAGACCCCAACTGCTCCAACCATTCATTTAAAATCGAATGTTTTTTCACCCGTAAATAATCTATTACTTGAGGATTTTCATTTATAAGCTCTTCAACTAAAGCCTCACAGTTACCTTCCGTCACATGAACTCCGGGATTAGTAGCTGCAAGGTTCATTATGTAGTTCACTACTCCTATACTGTTACCTCCTTTTTCACAGAGGTCACCGTTTATGATCAGGTAATCTTCAGTATTAAAATTAACTTTTTCCAACAGATTTATAAATAAATCCAACTCACCGTGAATATCGTTTATTACTATAATTCTTGCATTGTTTGGGACTGATAATTGTTTTATTTTCTCCAATAGGACTGCTCCTTTTTTCCATAACAAGTCAATTACAAACTTTATTACTTGCGCTATATAGATTTACTCCTTAATCCAAGCTTTCCTCATAGACGACCTTTCCATTTTCATCCAGGCCCCTTATTTCAATCCATTTGTAGTCATGATTTTCACCAATCCAATGGAACAGGAACATGCGATGCTCTTTTAGTTCTTTGGAATATGTCTGAATATCGTCTTCATTTACCTTTTGCATTCTGTCATAGTCCTCAACAACATCCAACTCAACCTCTGTAATATTCGGATTAGTTACAATACCATAAAACTTCATCCGCATTTCATCCTCATTGCTAGCTGTTCCTGACCATGAATGCGAAATGTCTTGATTTTGTTTTATTTTTCTGCCGGCAACGCTACTGCCAGGGCTCCAAAAAATCCCCGCGTGACGATTTACCGTATTTGCTGAGAACCAGTCCTTATATTTTGCCAGATAGATATGTGCATCACCAAGGTCAATATCTTCTACAATTTCAGAAGGTCCATAATGATAGGTTCGTTCAGATTGTTCATGTGCTTCCACGGGAGAAAGATGATAGTAATTTATGTATGCAGAATCCTTTACAACGAAAAAAATCAATACAGCAGCAAGGACCCATTCCAATATGGCTTTTTTCTTTGTCTTTTCCATATTATAGTTCCCCCTGACTTAGAGAAAACTCAGCTTGGAACGACCGGTCGTACCATTCAAAATCAACCACAACTTTGTCGGCATCTTCCGGTAATGGTTCGTAATGATAAATGATGAATTCTCCCCATGTATGCCCGGAGGATGATCCCCCATCCGTTTGATAATTGTTACCTTTACCATCTTTCAGCTTTAAAGCAGTACTGGGAAATGACCACCCCGGCTCATCTGTATGTACTTCGTAAATTAATAGTGTTTCCTCATCTGACAGCACTAGATTTTTAAATTTAATTTTATCATTGTCTATTGATACTTCTTTATTTAACTCAACCATTTTTGCATTTGCCGCTTCCACCTGCTCCGTAATTTCTTTTGGTATGTCGCGTTCAAATATTCCCACAATAAATTGGAAAATGTTTGGTATGAGCAGAATGAGAGCAGCTGCAATAATCAGGCGTCGTATCCATTTCACCTGTCATCCCCCCGAATCAAAAATTCTGTAATCCATCTTATCATAAGATTCCATTGTAGTATGGGGTTTTTCGAAAAAACACACTTCAGCTGTCCCAGGAATACAATAGGCACAAAACCAATAAAGGGTGAAGAAAATGCCTCAACCAATGCCAGTCAATATTGAACCAGTTCGGGTCAGCAATGGCCCTGATATTCAAGTAGTCTATCCGCAAGTTTTTGGAATGCGGGATCAGGAGATGGAGCGATTCATCAATCAGTCGATTGTCGATGAAACACAACAGTTAATTGATATGCAGGTTGCTGAAATGCCGACCACAATTGTTGAAATGGACGGCTCATTTGAAATCAAGAATAATCAGCGTGACATCCTGAGTTTAACCCTGACGAACTATGCCTATCATTACCAGGCGGCGCATGGGATGACTTACATCAAGGCTCTGACATTTGATTTGAAGAAACGCACACGCTGCAGTCTGAGTGATTTATTTAAACCGGGAAGTAATTATGTGGATCGCCTTTCCGAACTGATAAATGAACAAATTCGTGATCGCAACATCGATACATTTGAAGATACGGTTAACATTCAACCGGAACAGGACTTTTACATTGCCGATAAAACGCTAGTTATCTATTTTCAGCTTTATGAGATTACGCCATATGTATTTGGATTTCCAATGTTCCCGATATCCGTCTATGCCATTCAGGATATTATTGATGAGGATGGTCCGCTTGGCCGGATGGCAGTGAATAATTAGGATTGGGGAAAGCTTAAAATTAAAATTTCAAAAAAATTCCGGAGAGCAATTCCCGGAATTTTTTATTTCGAATACCTTTCAAATCACTTCATGATATACTACATTTATGTTTACACGTATTTTTGAACAGGAGTTTGAATAAATGGCAAATTTTACAATCAATCATGACATTATTGATAATAACTTACTTCCATCATTTTCTCTTACCATAGAAGATTCATATTCCACTTCCATTTACAGTGATATGGACATGCAGGCTGAGTTGGTCAAGGTTATCAAAAGCAACAGTAAAATATCCCTTTTTGATTTGCAGGAAGGTTTATACAAACGCCTGACAGTGGAAGAAAATATCGTCTTTTATCATAAATGGTTTGGCTGCGACACACCAGTTCCCGAGATTCTTGTGTTGTTTGAACTTCAGACTTGTGCAAAAACCCCTTTGCATAAATGTTCCGAATCTGAAGTCCGCCGGGTTTATTTTGCCAAATATTATATGACCGGTGTCGAACCAATGGTATTTCAGGAACCAATTCATGGTGTTGATATTAAAACAACGAATACCTTTATCAACATGCTTGAAAAGATCAAGGAAAATAATATACCAGTTCTTGTTTTGGTTTCCAATATGGAACACGCACTATTACTTGGCGATGTGCCGTACAAACTGCAGGAAAAAGGCATCCAGCAAATTGAGGTTGATGACGGGGAAGAACAAGCAGTTGCGGACGGCGGCTCACCAGCGATTGCAAATCTATTCAAAATCCCGGCAAAAGTGGACGATAAAATGATTTTGTTTGATCCACCTGAGATTGACTACATAGAAAGTCAGGATGGAAAAGCAATGATTGTTATCAATGACGAAGCCTATGCGATGGATTCCACACTGGCAGAAATTGAAAGGAAATTGGAAATTTACGGATTTTATCGTTGCCACCGATCCTATATCGTGAATTTGCAAAAGGTACGCGAAATCATTACATGGTCAAAAAATACATATTCACTTCGGATTGACAACAAATCACAGTCAACCATTCCCCTGTCACGAACCAAAATTCAGGATATCCAGGAGAAATTCAGCCTGTAATGAGTACAGTTCAACATTGGCAGGCATAAACACACGGTTTTACAGGTGCTTTTTTAACCCTAAGCAGGTACATTTCAACCTGCTTAGGGCACATCCCACCCTGATATAACTGCATCCGTAAGCATCCTCCATTACGATGAAAACAGATCATCTTAAGGAGGTTTTCAGTTGGAAAATACAATCGAAGTAACAGGAATGCGGAAAGTTTTTGGCCAAAATACGGCTATCAAAAATGTCAGTTTCAATGTAAAAAAGGGTGAAATTTTCGGGCTGCTTGGACCAAGCGGATCAGGCAAAACAACAACCATTAAAATCTTAACCGGAGAGCTTCGGCAAACATCCGGTAAAGCGTCGGTGCTCGGGGTTGATTCAAAGCAGTTTGGAACGGCTGATTTCAAGTCCAAAATCGGGATATTATCGGATAATAGTTCCTTGTATCAACGGCTGACTGTCTATGACAATCTGAAATTATTTTGTAAATTATACAATGCACCGCTGAAGCAAATCGATGTGTTATTGCGGGAAGTTAATCTGGAAGACGAGCGGACTAAAACAGTATCGAAGTTGTCAAAAGGTATGAAACAGCGCGTGCTTCTCGCCAAAGCGCTCATGCATAAACCTGATCTTGTTTTTCTTGACGAACCGACATCAGCCCTGGATCCGGGGAATGCGGCACAAATTCACCGCGGACTTCAGAAGCTGAATGAAGCCGGCACAACGATTTTTATAACAACGCACAATATGGAGGAAGCAACTGCATTGTGTGACCGTGTTGCATTTTTGCACAATGGTAAACTGCAGGAATTGGACAGTCCGGATGCACTCCGTTACAAATACTCCACCCATGCATTTCATGTGGAAACATTTAACGGGGAACGATTGGTCATTGAAAATGAACCGGAGAATGCCAATCAAATTAAGGAACTAATTGCAAATAACCAGGTGAAGGCAATGCAATCGGACAATCCGACACTTGGCCAAATCTTTTTAAAAGTGACCGGAAAGGAGCTGGTATAATGCATATTCAACGTATAAGTGCCATTTTTGAAAAAGATATAAAAGACTTTATGAAAAATATGATGCTTTTAATGATGCCATTGATTCCCATCGTATTGGCACTCATGTATGACCGTATGGGCAGAGGGGAAGAAGAGATCCCGCTTTTCCTCATCTATGTTATTATCGGAAGTACATTTTCAGCAGTCACATATAGTTGTATGGCAACGATGATGGCTGAAGAAAATGAAAAAAAGACACTGCGCGGACTGATTTTATCGCCAGCTTCTTTTCTCGACATTATTATCGGAAAAAGCTTGGTTGCCGGACTCATGACACTGATTTCATTGGTTGTGTCGCTTGCTATCGTTGGCATTGAACCATTTCTGAACATAAGAGTTATCATCGGATTAATCTTGTTATTCCTGTTCTTTCTGTCTCTTGGCATTGGAATCGGACTGTTTTCAAAATCAATTGCGTCCACATCCGTTTATCTTATGCCTGTCATGTTCTTATTCGGTTTCACACCGATGTTTGAGATGTTCGGGCTTGGTGAAGACAATATTGTCATTAAAATTTCTGATGTATTCCCTGTCATGCAGGCGATTGAAATACACGACACTAGCTCATGGCTGCCGTTGGGAATAATGGCTGTTTGGGTCGTTGGTGCAGCAGGGTTTATGTATGTATGTTTCAGAAAGACAATGACAGATGACTAAAGAATTTTCTTTAAAACAGCCACATTTTCATATGGGAATGTGGCTGTTTTTCAATATTCCATACTTGCATTAAGGATGACAACTAAAAAGTAATTCGCTCAGAAATGCCTATTCCACCTTCCCTGCTGAATAAAAGGACAGCATTTCTTCAAGCAACGTTCCTATCTTCCTTCTCCCCGATTCATCAAGCGTAGAAAGAATCCATTCTTTTTCAGCGGAAACGATTGTTGCTAATTGTTTGGCAGCTTTACCGTGATCGCCCGGAGTATTGTGCTCCATAGCATTACTGAATTTTTTCACAAGCTCATCAGGTAAAGATCGTTCCACTGTCTTCAATCCAAGTTGAGCCCGATTTGGACAATGATGATGCAACAATACGCGTGCCAAATGATTAACTACATAATTGAGCATTTTCACCGACCAGATATCATTTCCTCTGGCAG
Source organism: Virgibacillus doumboii (assembly GCF_902806455.1). Lineage (GTDB taxonomy): Bacteria > Bacillota > Bacilli > Bacillales > Amphibacillaceae > Lentibacillus > Lentibacillus doumboii. Next base: position 2,756,341 of record NZ_CADCWQ010000001.1, read on the forward strand.
CTGATTTTTTATGTTGAAAAAGAAACCAGGCAACATCCATTACATCATCCTGAAATTCTCCATATGAGACAGTTAAATTTTGCGTAGCCTTAAATTGATCAATCCGGTTTTCCGGATCATACAGAACCCTAAAATAATCTTTTTCTTTGAAACTCTTTTCTGTAACGGTAAACAAATCAGCATGCAGCAGATTATCATAGACAGCAACAATTTGCGGTGCAATGATAAAAATGTCCTCATAAAACAGCAACTCCCTGTATGCCCGTAAATGGTCCACGCGGTTATTGAGAAAGGCAGTCTCGTTCTTTTCATCAACGAGACAATAAAGGTCAATATCAGAATGCTCGTCCTGTTCGCCTCTCCCCATCGAACCTTTTACAAAAACTGCCTGTACATATGAATCTTGTTTTAAACTGGCTGCGATTATGTTGAGCGCTTCTTCTTGTTTCACGTCTCGACCCCCTCCCGGCTAAAAAAATATATTACGATATTATAAGTCTTTTATTGTGGAATAGTCAACGGTAGATTTGCTTTATTTCCATATAAAAAGTCTGACCTCAACATGGTCAGACTTTCTAACTTAACAACGCTTGTACTTTATCGTCTATATAATTTTTTATTAGTTGAAGTTGGACTTTTTCAAAACTGTAACAATGATTTAGCGCTTTCTGAACAGTTAAAGTCAGCTCATTTGGTAATGATGACAAACCCCATCTGCCAGCTTCCTCTTTTGATGAAATAACACCTTCTTTCAAATACCAATACACCCTGATCAGGTTTATCGTGCAATATACCGGATTACCTTCAATATTCTCCAAACACTCCCGATAGTCGCCCATAATGGAAGAAATATAATCCGCTTGTGGAACAGATGGAAAAACCCCGACAATGGGGATTCCTTCAATACAAACTCCCCGATTATTGATTATGGTTATGTGAGCAGCTAAATCAGCGTCAGTCCTAATCTTTTCGTTTATATATTTGTTTGTTCCATTCGACAGATCCGCTTCATAACGCTCCCGCCAATATTCACTGAAATGAAAGTCGAATGGAGAGGGGTGCTTCCAATTTGTTAATTGTTCTTCATTTAAAAAACTTATTTCCACTGGAAACGGGTTTCCCGAACAAGTTAAAAACAATTGTGCCAATTTCTTTTTAGTTTCAATAGTTAATGATCTTTCCGTAACGACCAATATATCAATATCACTTCGGCTCGGATTTAAACCTCCCATTGCTAAAGAACCATGTAAGTAAAAACCAACAAAATCTTTTTTTATAATTTCTTTCGTTTCTCTTAGAAGATGATAAACAAAATCTTTTATATCTGATGAGCATGTTTTCCAATTGTAAGTCATAAAAGCTCCCCTTTCTCCTATTAACAGAAACAGATCCTGGTCAATGCAACAATTAACCTGTCCTATGCAATATCATATCAAAACGACAAAAAAAGAAGTAACCGCCCATTAACCAGCAGTTACTTCTTTCATTATTTTTCCTTATTAACATACCGTCGCATATGGTCAGTAACACCAGCCAGGTAAATCTGTGCAGGGTCACTATTGACATCAAGCTCAATTGAAGAACCGTCAGTTGGCAGCGTCTCTTCAAATATTGCTTCATATTCGTCGACTGAGACTTCTTTTCGTGATGCAAACAGTTCATCATGCTCCTTAATTTTCAGATGCTCTCTATAGCCATCTTGCAGGATACCTGTAAAGAATTCACCAACTGCTCCTGAGCCATAGCTGAACATTCCGATACGTGCACCTGCTTCCAGGTCTTCTTTTTGTTCAAGTAAAGACAGCAGACTCAGATACAGTGAACCGGTATAAATATTACCGACATTTCTGTTGTATTCGGTACTTATCTGATAGTTTGCCTTCAACCGCTCCTGAACGTCCTCTGTTGTTTCTTCCAATACAGGCTTCAATGCTTTTTTGCCCATTTTTGTGTATGGTAAATGGAAGGTGATTGCCTCAAAATCCTTCAGTTCACGACCGGTTTTCTCCTTATACTGCTCCCATACTTTTGCAAAAAATGAAATGTATTTCTCGTTTGAAAGTTTTCCATCAACCAAGGCCTTGTCCGAATATACCGGGCGCCAGAAATCCATGACATCATCAGCTAAATAAGCGGACTTATCTTCAAGTGCCAAGATTGCAGGATCTGCACTGATTACCATTCCAACTGCTCCTGCTCCCTGTGTTGCCTCACCTGATGAGTTCAAACCATATCGCGCAATATCTGATGCCAATACCAGCACTTTGCTTTCCGGATTAAGTGCAATATGACCTTTTGCCATTTGGATAGCGGCAGTTGCGCCATAACAGGCATGCTTTACTTCAACGGTCCGGGCATGCGGGTTCAATCCAAGCAGATGGTGGACGTAAACCGCAGCTGACTTTGAATTATCGATACCTGTCTCTGTCCCGAAAATAACAAAATCAATCGCTTCCTTATCGTTTTCATCCAAAACTTCCAATGCTGCATTTGCCGCCAGCGTAACCGAATCCTGTGTTATCGGCGGTACCGCCATTTTCTCCTGACCGATTCCGATCGTGAATTTTTCAGGCTCCACGTTTCTGCGGACAGCCAGCTTGTTCATATCAACATATAAATGGGGTGCATAGAAACCTATTTTATCAATACCAATTTTCAACGTTCATCCTCTTTTCTTACTTATATATTGTATAATAGTTAACATTTCCACGAGATACATTAGTTATTAAATCTTTCTATTTGTGAATATATTCACATAATGATTCAATTAAAATTCAATATCCTAAATAATAATACAATTCGTCTATAAAGACAACATGAAGGAATTATTTTTCTAAAAACGTCTTAATTTCTTTTCTGCCTTTTAAGACGACAATCGTATTTTGCGGGTTCATTTTCCGAAAAAACTCAAACCTGTCCTGCATCTTCTTCCTTCGTGGATAATAAGTAGTGCAAATGAATTTCAAAAATTGATAATCCAATTTTTCTTTACACCCTTCACCCATATCCGGTCTGGTCCTCCCGATGTTAAGCAGCCAGCGTTTGACCACCCGATAAAGGCAGACAGCTAAAGGTACTTCCAGATAAATAATCGTATCAGCATGTTTCACCCGGATATCAAATGTATTGCTGTAATTGCCCTCAATAATCCATTGATCTTTTAGGATAATTTTCTCTTGAGCAGCGCTGAATTCTTTTAACGATGCCTGTACCCAGTTTGGTTTCCAGAATAAAGCATCAAGATGATAAACATTGATGCCAAGTTTCTCTCCCAGCTTACGCGCAAAAGTGGATTTTCCGGCACCGGCAGAAGCCCCCATAACCATTATCCGATTCAATATCTCTCAACTCCCCCACTTTTTTTGAAAAATAAGCATATCAAAAAGCATAGGATTTTCAAGACTTTTCAGAGAAAAATATGATTTCACCCCGGATTTCTTCATCAATTTCTAAGATCCCGAATGAATAATACGGTAATTTCCGTTTATATGTTGGGGAGCCGGGATTAAACAACAACGTCTTGTTAAAGTAGCGCATCATCGGAATATGTGAATGACCAAAAATAATAACATCCACATCGTTATCGTCAAAAGCTTCCAATGCCCGCTTTTCCGTCGTCTTTTTTTCGCCATGACCATGAACGATGCCAATCTTGTGACCGTGCACATTCAATATTTCACGTGTGGAAAATTGGTCTTTTATTTCCTCGTTATCGATGTTGCCGTAAACTCCGATCACTTCACTGTATTTGGCAAGTGTATGGTACACATCCATCGTTTTCCAGTCACCGGCATGAATAATCAGATCAGCATTTTTTAATTCTTTTACAAAACGGGAGGGAAGAAGGTTATTATTATCAGTCATATGTGTATCGGCGGTTACAATAATTTTCATTTATAGGGCTCCTCACATTACAGCAATCTGTACATAAATCTGCACCAGCACATAGATAGCAATCGCGTATTTATAGTTGAATTTCAAACCATTTTTTAATGCACTCAGTCCATTCGTTCCACTCAGAACAATTACCGGCATAATCAATGGGGAAAGCAGGATGGAGATCGCACTCCCGGAAGTTACTGCCAGTATAATCAGTTCCGGCGGATATGGAAGCGAAATACTTTCCAGAATCCCTGCAACCAGAACCATTACTGTCAGCGGCCCCAGCCCCATGAAACCGAGAATTATAACGATCAGCGGCAAAAAATACAATATATTTATAAATGGTAAAACCTCCTGCAGAGAATAAACTCCTTCTACCATCGCCGTTCCAAACCCGGTGCCGTTCAGACCATAAATCATCACACCCGCCGATACCATCACACTAAACTGATACGATTGACCGAGCAAACCATCCGCAACATGATTTTTCGTGTCCTCCACCAGCTTACCCGGTCTTTTTTTTACAAGAAAATAAAGAATCGTCCACACGATAATCACTAATGGAATCAGCACCATCAGCGGAATCGAAACAAACTCATATAACACAAAAATTGATCCAAATAACGTTATGAATAATAAAATAAACTCCAATGATTTTTGTGTTTGTTGTTTTTTATCCGAAGAATGTTCGAGAACCGAAGCGATTTCCTTTTTTATTTCAGCAGTTAGATTAACACCATAGCGTTTTTCATCAAAGTACGAAAAAATTACCGCGATTATTATTAAGCATACCGTAATAAAAAAACCTTGCAGTATCGTTTTCCATAACGGGGCATTCAGCGCTTCCACAGCAAATGTGAAACTCGGACTGGAGATAACCCATAGCGTTGATAATGCAAACGCACGCAGGAGAGCAGTCCCTTTAAAGTTTTCCCAGGCTTCCCCCTGCTGATTTTTTAAAATGCCATTGATGAACTGATACATCATCGGGATGGAACCAAACAGTAAAAAGTAGGAAATAATATGCGTGAACGAAATTACACCAAAGTAAAACTTACGGCTAGTGTCTAAGAGTTTGTGCGCAAAACCAATGATTTCTTCAATATAAGGCTCAGATCTTAACACCCAACTGATCATCGGAACAATAACCAGCAATCCGATAATGTTGCTCATCTGCAGCAGGCCACTCTCGAGATCTGTGAAAAATGAATCACTGGCGGCGATCATTATACTAATCCCTGTTACAAACAGAAACAGCGGCAGTTTAAAATGATTTATTTTTAAATAGACAGCTGCCAAAATCAGCATAACAAACCCGCTGACAGCACCCAGAGAAGCTAATAAGTCGATATGAAAAAAATAGGTTATAAAGTGCAAAAGGGCATATACAAATATGGATATCCTTAAGCCCATTGTAATAAATGCATTCATCTGACAAGCTCCCCCGTTTATTCTTACATTCATTCTAATAGTATATGTTGGCACTAAACAGTATAACGCAATATTATCATGAACATAAATGGGGGTTCCTGCTGGATCGGTTATCAACATCGTCCCGTCGAAGTGAAGTATCTGCCCGAAACGTGAAACATCTTCCCAAGCGATTGCAAAATACACCTTCCTATTACTACAATCGTCCCTCGATCACAAAAGGTGGCATATATTTTTAAAAAAATATATGCCACCTGAACGTTCTGGGAAACGATAATAATAGTAGAGAGTAGTACTGACTAAAATAACGTTTTTAAATCTGTCGGTGTGATCAGGTCCGTGTCATCAGGGATATATCCCAACTGCCTGCCCATCGTAACGATTTGTCCTTTATGGTGGAATTCATGGGTGAGAGTATGGGTGAAGAGCCACAGTACCGAGAGCTCTTCATCATCTTCCTGCCAGGATACCGGTCCGCTGATCAGATGTTCATAATTGTCGCCATACGCATTTAAAAACCGGTAAACCAATTCATCCACTTTTTTAAATATCTGTCTTATTTCACTTACATCTCTGACCATTGTTGGATCAGCTATTTGAATATTTTCCTTTAATCCAAATTTTCCAAGCCAGTTCTGATAGCACTCCGCAACATGGGTATGGAGATTTCGGACAGATCCCCAACCAAAACCCTCAAGTTCTTTCGTATAATCATCAGGGCTCATCTTTTCACAAAACTGAAATAGCAGCCCCCTTGTATTCTTGACCAACTCATACTGTTTTTTTAACATTAAAATTTTACATCCCCTTCACTTATCAATACACATGTTAACTAGTGGTAGTTATTCGATGTGAAATTGTGAACTTCGGCATTTTAATTGTGAACTTCGGGCAACCTAATTGTGAACTTCGGCGAAATCACTCTGAACTTTGGCGATTTTCGTGTGAGCTTTGGCATTTAGGTATTCAACGTCACCTTATTCTCCTTGCAAGTGCTGATTCAAATTGGTAGAAACACTGTTCAACTTCTTTTCCCCAATCTCCAAATAATAAATCCCATCAATTGTTTTCACTTCCAATCCGGATTTCAAATCTATGAATTCCGTGACGTTCACACCACTAATAAGTTTATGAAAGTTGTCTGTGGAAATATTCGTTTCACCCTGTTCAACAATGTCCTTCATTTTATCAATCGTTAAGCTTTCCTGAACCTTCGAACCGAGCAGGCCTTTTCGCATGATACCTCGACTTATATCCAATTCATCGGCCAGTTCTTTTGCCGGAACAACCGCATAGTAATTGACCGGTATATCGAACAATTTCGAAACAGATGCCACTGTTGCCTCAGGTCCTGCTCCAATTGCAAATGCGTGTGTCAGTTTATCTTTATATAGCGTTTTTTCATCATCATCAATAATCGGCGCATACGTATCACGCGGGATTGTTAAAATTTTCATGCTTTCCGTATCGCCGTTATAGGTCATTAAAATATTAAAAGATGTCCTGTTGCTTGGCTCTTTTCCAAGCAGTAATAATGAAAAAGAATTATAATTTTGTATGGTCGCATGTCTGATCTCACTTGTCATTTCATTTGTTTTATCACCGGAAAAAACCACAGGCATCAGCACTCCAACAGCCAAAACAAAAGCAAAAACAGCAGCAGTAACTGGACCAAGTTTAAACCGGAAAAAGTGAAAAATATTTTTCTTTTGTCCTGCATGATTCTTCTCCTGTATCCTGGCAAACGTTTGTTGCCGATCCTCTGTCGTGAATTCGAGTTCTTCATCCTCCAGATATGACAGTGATTCTTTATCAAACTTCTTTTTATCCATAAATATCTCCTTCCTCCATTATGGACTTCAGTTTCTGCCTGCCTCTTCTCAACCGTGTCTTCACAGTATTGATGCTAAGGTCAGTCACCTCGGCAATTTCTTCGATGATGAAAGATTTGTAGTAATAGAGATAAATAACTTCCCGATAAATTTTGGGGAGAGAAAAGACAAATTTCTTGATTTCCTGATTTTCCGATTCCCTTATTACTTTATCCTCGGCGGATGGCAAGATCGAATTTACGGTTTCCTGGATAAAGCTTTTCGCCTGTACCTTTCGATGGTGCCAACTCCTTAAATAGTCTTTGCATTCGTTAATCGTGATCCGGTATAACCACGTTTTCAGCGTGGACTCGCAGCGGAAGTTATCCAGGTTTTCGTAGCATTTGATAAAGGTATTCTGAACGATATCTTTCGCCGTCTCCTTATCTTTTACATAGGTGAACGCTAACCTTACCAAATCACTCCCATGCTCAACCATAATTTTTTCCAGTATAATTTCTTTATCTTCCATAGCTCCCCCTCCTCCCCCGCCTGTAATTCAACGATTTGACGATTGTCATTTGAAAATAGTTTCAGGTATCAAAAAAATAACCGCTCAACGATTAACGCGAGCGATTATGAACAACTGTATTTGCAAGTAAATCATGAATTACACGATGGTCTTTCCGGAAACATAGCAATAGAAAAGATATAATCGGCAATCCATAGCAGAGTACTCCAACAATAATCCATGTAAATGCAGATATTTCCCAATGGTTATGCATTCCATAAAAAATGAAAGAATGGGCTGCCTGCCATGGTAAAAGCTTAATAACATTCCTCAGGATTACCTGTACTAAGCTCAGTGAATTTCCGTTAAAAGAACCAACGCCGATCCTCATTTTTCGTTTACCGAATGATGCCCGCTTTTGGCTGGATTCGGTTATTACGAAATAAAGGAAGACTGGGAATACCAATGCAAAAAAACTAATCAACTCTTCTGTCACACGCCCTGTATCTGGAATTCCATCAAAGAAAATATTGTAAAATATTATTGCCGCCCCAACCAGTATCAGCGCATAAATAACGATTAAAAGATAATCGATAAACAATGCCGCCAGTCTTTTGTTAATACCGGCATAATTTCCCATGACAAGCACCCCCGTCCTAAAAAAATATTCTTTTTTACCCACCGGAACGAAATATAATGCAGAAAGGTTTTTTCATCAGGCAGGACTTTCCGATTGATATATTTATCTTTAAACCCGCCAATTGGAGTAACAGCTTCGTCACAAGCCGCTGCTGTCAGCATCACATTCTGAACTATATGCCCGGCCTCAAGTAAACAGAACCGATAGCCTCTTTCTCCATACTGCTCAACAGCCGATTCCATGTCAGCTGCAGAAATCTCCTAAACTTTCTTCGCCATATTATAACTTATAGATTCATAACCCATCTTTTCATAGAGAGCTAAAGCAGGTTTATTATGTGCAAAAACATGAAGACCAATCTGACTGATGCCTTCTTCTTTTGCATACTCCTCCAGATGTGTCATCGTTGCTGTTCCAAATCCTTTTCCGCGCTGATTCTCATCAAGTTCAATATCATAGATAAAAGCCTGTTTATCATTTTCATGAGACTTAACATGTATCCACAAAATACCGACTGACTCATCTCCATCCATAACTGTGAATAATCTCTGGTTTTCTGTCTCTAATCCATCAGGCAGTAATAGGTCAAATTGATTCCTGGCATTTTCCAACGCGTTTTCTTCATTCCAGTTGCCTGCCTTTACGTGCTCATTAGCATAATCTTCTAATTTTACCTCCAAATATTGATTGAATCGTTCTTCACTCATTGGTGTAAATGTTACTGTCATACGTTTCCTCTCCTTATTTTGCCGTTAATAATTCACTTCCCAATAATTGCTGAACAACCTGTAAATCACTCATTTCACACCATTGTTCAGCAATTTTCCCATTTTCAATCCGAAAAATTATAATTCCTGTTTCCGTGACTTTCTGATCTTCGGACGGAATATCAAGCAGTCCGCCTTTATATGTACTATAGCCTGTATAGCGGGCAACAATTTTGTCACCTTCTTCAATACATTCGTGCACAATCCATGTTCGATCAACAAATGACTCACAATACCATGTCAGCCAGTTTTTGAAGTTATCCGTCCCTTTACTGCCTTCATGATCCCCTTGCGAATGTACGATCATGTCTCTTGCTGCTACAGTGTCGACCGCATCCAAGTCACCCTTGGTAAATACCCTATCGAACCATTTATTAACAATTGCTTCCTTTTCTGAACTAGGCAAAAAACTCTCCCCTTCCCTTTATCGCTAATTCTCTGATGCTTTTTTTCTAACACTATTATAACAAAAATTAAGAATGTTGCGATTGGAATTGGAAAATGGCGGGATTAACAGATGCCGGCATTCTCCGACGAATCAATACAAAAATTAAATAATAACCAGGGTAATAGAACATACTAAACACAACAGTTTATCAAAGGAGGCGTTCAGAATGGAGGATCAATTTCGCGAATACAGAACAGGACAGGGTGTTCCTGCATCAGGAGATTACATTTGTCAATCCGGAGAAAAGGCAAAGCTTCTTGAAAATGATGATTTTCCAGTATGTCCCATAAGCGGTAAAGAAACAACCTGGAAACATAATAATGAGTAATTTGAAGCAAGCCTCCTCCTTACCATTTCCACCACTCACAGGGCCAAATTCATTTACTTCTTCTTGGCGAGTTCATCACGGTCCAGTGCACGTGGTGGTTGCTCCATCCATTCATGTTTAATCATAATATTTGCTCCGTCTTCAGCATACTTTAAAATCTCGTTCATCAGTCTGTTATATTGCACACCTAAATCTTTTCTTGGACTCATGGACATACTTGCTCCGTAATAACCAACGCTCAATGCAATTAAAGTTGTACTGTAAAACATCATTATTTTATCGGAAAATGTATATGTTGTGGAATCTGTTACTCCCGTATCCCACGACGTCGGAGAAGGCAAATCGTCTTCATGCAGAATGGAACTGAATACTTCACAATGTTTCTGGGCAATTTCCTTCCCTCTTACCAAAAATTTTCGTACCTCTTTATTTTTTGCTACCTGACTGAAACCAATCATAGTAGCTACTCCCAGTGCGTTCCGTTGAAAATTGGCGTAAAGGTTGGTGATTTCTGTTCCTGTTAAAGGTCTTCTTTCTCCAAAGTAACCCGTCAGAAAGCTTTGGTTTTTTACAAAGTCGTAACTATCCGGTGTTGGGAGGTATGGTGGTCTGATGAAAAGTCCTTTGGATAACAAAGCTTCATTTACCATTTTCAGTAACCCGCCTGCTTCCTGTATACATTCATAGAAGTAACTGTAAACATCGTCTCTTACGGCCAAAGACAGACTAATCCCATAACCTTGCAGCGTTACCTTTGAACCTTCCTGCATATAATATAAGTAATATGTATCCGAATACAATTTGGGCGCATTAACATCGACATCTTCTTCCAACTTGAACCCGTAAGGAATTGGATAGTCTTCTTTATTAAAAATTTCACTTATCTTTACCACATGTGATTGAGCCAATTTCAAATTATGTTGGATGATTGGCCTAATGTCGTTATCCTCAACTTTTGCCAAAAAATACTGCAACTGACAGATTAATGCCGCATCATTCATATAAGCCGTCCACAGCTGCGTAATTTCCGCTGATGTTAACTTCACCTGATTCCCGTCCGCCATTTCCGATACCTCCGATTCTTTAACGTAGTATCGGTATTTTTTCCAATAGTACTGGAATTTATGTATGCTATAAAAAAGAAGTAAACGCTCCATCATTGTACGAAGCGATTACTTCTTAATTTAATCTGTATAACCATTCCTAACGACATCCAGTTTTCCTGTCTCCGGACTGATTACCAGCCCATGCACAGGCACGCCGTCCGGCAGCAGGGGATGGCTTTTAATTGTTTTTGCACTATGCCCAACACTGTTTTCAACACGGTCAAATCCCTTCAAAAATTCGTCAAGGTTAATTCCGGAATGTTGCAGTGTCTCCAGTTTTTCCTCACTGATGCCACGTTTTTTTGCGTTTTCCAAAACAATTTCTGCTGTTAAACCGGTCATTCCGCAATCATGATGACCAACGACATACACTTCATCTGCCTGAAGCTGATAAACCGCAACAAGTATGCTGCTCATAACGCTGTCAAACGGATCTGATACAATTGCACCGGCGGTTTTAATAATTTTTGCATCACCGTTTGCGATATTCATTGATTTGGGCAGCAATTCAACTAAACGCGTATCCATACAGGAAATAATCACAAGCCGCTTATTTGGCAACTTTCCGGTTTGGTAAGTTTCGTAGTCCTTTTTTTCGACAAATTTTTCATTATGGGCTAAAATTTCATCCAATAGTTTCACAAAAATTCCTCCTTGAACTTATTTTACTATTATATATTCAAAGATTAAAGATACATTAGTTCATGTCGGATTTTGTAATGTTATGACAACCTTTGTAGAATCTATTGAATGTTTTTATAAAAGAAGGCATAATTACTTTTGTGCGTTTTGAGACTAATGACCTAAAAGATTGAAAGGGAGAAAGTTCTATATGATTCAAACTTATAAACAGGTACAGTATGATTTAAAGACTGCTATTTCAAACAAAAAGAAAGAAATGATCGAACTCGGAGGTAAATACGGATTAGGTGATTCGAGAACAATTGAATGCAGCCAGGAACTGGATAAACTGCTGAACAAATATCAACATGTACAGTATTTCCTGCTTTTATTTATGATTATGTAAATCATATTTTTTCGATGAACTTCCTCGAAATTTACCTTTTGTTGTTAGAATGACACCACATATAACAGCCAGGGCACCAACTATTTTCATGAATGTAAGTGTTTCATCCAACCAAATATATGCTCCTGCCATAGTAACAACGGGCAGGAAGTTTAAAAACACCGAAGCCTGTGAAGCACCAAGCATTTCAACAGCACGATTGTAAAAAATCAATGCGATGAAAGATGGAAAAATACCGAGGTATGCCAGACTCGTTATACTCATTGGTGTAAATAATACTTCAGGTAATCCTGTAATGAACCATTCCACTGCTACAAAAGGAAATAAAACGATTACTGATATAACACTCATTACCAGTAGCGCGCCAAACTGCGGGAACAGGTGCATATATTTTTTTACATAAATGGAGTAAACTGCCCATGATCCAATTGCTCCAATCATAATACCGTCACCGACATTCCAATCCATTGAGGCAAGTTGAAAGATTTTTCCGTCCAATACTACCCAGACAGCACCAAGCAGGGATAAAAGTATCCCTGCTTTCTGGATGTTAAGTAACCGTTCTTTCAAAAGGATGGCACTCAGCACAACGGTAACGACCGGGATTACGGTTTCCAGTACAGATACATTGGTTGATGTGGTGAATTGCAGCGCGCTATAGATGAATGTATTAAAAAAAGTAATTCCTGTTAAGGTAATCAGCAAAAATGGTTTTTTATATTCTAAGAATTTTTTGCGATATTCCCATGCACTGCGGATACCAAATGGCAGCAGAACAATACAAGCCATCACCAGCCGGAAAAATGCTATCGTAAATGGCGGCAGTTCATTGATAGCTTTCCCAATAAGAATATTTCCCGCATAGAAAATAACTACAAAAAGCATCATTATGTATGAATAAATCATGATATCACTCACCAATTAAACAAACTTACTGCCTACTTTATCAGACATTATTGCTCTTTTGGTGGGTTCAAGGATTTTTTGTATACCAACTAACACTATTTGTTCAAGATAAGTTCCGGATAGGTCTGAAAAATTTGCAAAATATCAGCGGAACCGGGAACCGTTTACTGATTCTGGATCCTCATTCCGCTATTCCTGCTAAATCCCTTTATTAAAGGATAGTTCCGGCTCCTCATTCCGCTATTTATCTATTTTAACCTTATACTCCATTGATTTTAGGCCAATAGCGGAATCAGGAACCACTTAATCCCATTTTCAGCAGCTTTCTACCGTTTAACGGAACCAGAATCCGTTTCATTGATCAATTAAAGTCAACTCCTTACCTTTATTGAAAACTCATTTATCTTCATTAAGTAAGGATCGATCCAATTCTCCAATTGATTTCCTCCCGGCAAGTGCCATTGTCAGATCCATATCGGCAATCATGTTTGTCAGTACTTGTTTGACACCTGTTTCTCCTGCAACCGCTAAACCATACATACACGGTCTGCCGACAAGGACAGCGTCTGCTCCCAGTGCAATAGCCTTAAGAATGTCAGAACCGCGCCTGATCCCACTGTCCATAAGCACGGGAACGTTGCCCTGGACCACATCACACACTTGCGGCAAGGCTTCAAGTGCTCCAAGTGAACCATTGACCTGACGTCCACCATGATTGGACACGATAATGCCATCAACCCCGTGTTCCAGCGCCAATTTTGCATCATCAGGGTGCAAAATTCCTTTCAGCAGGATTGGAAGATTCGTATTTTCACGCAAAAAAGCAATATCATCCCACGTTAAACCGGCATTCCCAAACACCTGTGTCCAGTGCATAATGGCTGCAGTTGGATCCTCCTCAGGCGATTTTTCCAGTTTTGAACGGAAAGCAGGATCTGTTAAATAATTTCCCACACCTTCACCGAGAAGAAAAGGTAAATAGACATTTTTTAAATCATATTCACGCCATGCCAGCATTGGCGTATCTAATGTCACTACAATTGCTGAATAGCCTGATGCTTCTGCCCGCTTTAAGAAACTTTTGGTAACATCCGGATCTTTACTCCAGTACAGTTGAAACCACCTTGGAGCATCTCCCATTTCTTCAGCAATCTTTTCCATTGGCACAGTTGATGCAGAGCTCACAGTAAATGGAATACCCATCTCTGCGCAGGCTCTCGCAGAACCAAGATCACCTTCTTCATGAATGATTGATTGAACACCAATTGGTGCGTGGAGTACCGGGTAATTATATGTATGTCCAAAAAGATTTACTGACAGATCCCGTTCTTCCACGTTCCGGAGCATACGCGGCACGATTTTCCAACGATCAAATGCACGGAGATTTGAATCCATCGTTTTCCCCCCGCCTGCTCCTCCCGCAACATAATAATATGGTCCATCTTCCAATGCTTCACGCGCTTTCTCTTCCCATTCCTCATAAACGACCGGTAATCGCTCCGGATCAGGATTCATCATCGATTGATACACATTGAACTGAACCTGGTTACCGAAATTTGACATGAAAAAATCTCCCCCTGATTTTATAGACTTGTTTTAATTATATTCGTAATTGTCTGTTTTTTCAAATATATTTGTTGAGCTTGTAGTGTTTTTTAGTTGTGGCAAGGATAGAATTGCTCGTTTAGGAGTGATACTTGTACGTTTAAGTGTGTTGATTGCACGTTTATCCGCAGACCTCGCACGTTCAGCTCACTTAAAATCATTACTTCTCTCACCAAATCCTTTCCCACTCAAGAGCCATACAAAAACCGCTTCGACATCAACATCGAAGCGGTTTTGCCGCATTATATTATTTTCCCCGGATTCATTACGCCATCCGGATCGAGTGCCTGCTTTATTTTTCGCATAACATCGAGTGCGGGGCCATGTTCCTGCTCCTGATATTTCTGTTTACCAGTTCCGACTCCATGTTCACCGGTGCACGTGCCGCCTCTGGAAAGGGCATAATTTACGATCTGCTCATTGACCGTATTTGCTTTCGCTATTTCCTCAGGATTATCGACATCGAGCATTAGTAAAATATGATAGTTTCCATCGCCAACATGCCCGACGATACCACCGGAAAGGCCGGATGCATCGACTGCTTCCCTGGCATCCTTCACTGCTCCAGCAAGCTCGGACATTGGTACACATACATCGGTCACCATCTGTTTCCTGCCTGGATGGCCATGGATGAAAGCGTACGCTGCATTGTGGCGTGCTTCCCACAGACGGTTTCTTCCGGCTGTGTCTGTCTCAAATTCGATTTGCTTGCAGTTCATATCCTCCACAATTTCCTTCATGAATTCAACGTCGTGATTCAACCCTGCCTCGTTCCCGTGCAGTTCAAGGAAAAGAGTTGGCACTTCATTATAGTCCGTTTCGCTGAACAGGTTCATCTGTTTAATCGACACTTCGTCAACAAGTTCCACTCTCGCAATCGGAATGCCCGCCTGTAAAACAGCGGTAACCGCATCCACTGCATCATCAACACTGCCGAATTCAGCTCGGGCAGCCATAACATGCTCCGGAATACCAATAACCTGCAACGTTATTTCGGTAAAACAACCCAATGTGCCTTCTGAGCCAACGAAAAGCCCGTTCAAATGATAGCCCGATGACGATTTCGCAGCCATATTTCCTGTGTGAATAATCGATCCGTCTGCCAAAACAACCTCAAGGTCGCGGACCTGATCACGCATAATTCCGTACCGTACTGCAGTTGTTCCACTCGCGTTTGTTGCAGCCATACCCCCGATTGTTGCATCTGCGCCGGGATCCACGGTGAAAAATAAGCCATATTTCTTGAGTTCCTTTTCAAGTTGTGACCGGGTAACTCCCGGTTGTACTTTGACTAGAAAATCGCTTTCCCGTACTTCGAGGATTTTGTTCATCAGTGAAAAATCAATGGAAATCCCACCTTCATACGGAATCACATTGCCCTCAAGACTTGACCCGTACCCAAATGGAACAACAGGCTTTTCATACTTGTTTGCCAGTTTAATAATCTCACTGACTTCTTCGGTATTTTCCGGGAAAACAACAATATCCGGACGTTGCGGCGTATGGTAGGATTCATCTGAACTGTGCTGGTCAAGAATTGTTTCATTCATTGTTACCCGATCATCGTTCAAAACACGTTGCAGTTCTTCAAAAAGCTTCATGGTTTTCCTCTCCCCCTATGTTTATCTTTCTTGTGATATCTGAATAAGATTCCCGCATGTATCGTCGAATATAGCAAAGGTTACCGGACCCATTTCGGTTGGTTCGGCCGTAAACTTCACACCCAGATTTTTTAATCGTTCGTATTCCTGTTGAACGTCACTGACAACAAACGATGTAGTCGGAATCCCTTCATCATAAATTGCCTTCTGGTATTTTTTTGCAGCTGGATTGTCGTTCGGTTCCAGCAACAGCTCGACACCATCCGGCTCATCAGGTGATACGACGGTCAGCCATTTAAAATCACCGGCCGGGATATCGGTCTTTTTTTCAAAACCCAGTACCTCGGTATAAAATTTCAGCGCCTTGTCCTGATCACCGACAAACACACTCGTAATTTTTATTTTCATAATCACCCTCCATTTCCTGAACTATTATTTCAATTATAACAATAAATTACTTAAGATATGAACAAGATCCATTATGTAAATATTATTCTACCTTCACAACTATCGTATAGGATGCCTCACCATTCGGCCAGTTACCTCTTAATTCATAAATGTAACGTCCGTTTTTATCTGGAACCTGTATTTGGTTATTTTGCAAAGGAATTTCCTTTACTCTTCCTGTATTATTCCATAAATAAGCGGTAAGGTCAGGATTGTTTCCTGCTGCAAATTCCACTTTGCTGTTTTTTTCCAAGGCTATTGGGGCGAAGTCTTCGGCAATCTGATTTGGCGAAGCAGCATCAGCATTTGTCACCCTGGTTGTTCCGCCCTGTTTCACTTTCCACTGATAACCTCCTGCTTCCATTAAATATTCTTCACCATCAATTATAGCAAACATGGAGGGTGGATTTGCAGGAATATTCTGCGGAGTCTGTTGGCTGCACCCAACTACTACGAGAAATAAGATGACAAGCATACATTTATTCATTTCAAAATACCCCCTTTTGTTATTGGTCGATTTTGGCCTGGTAAGGTTTCGTTTTTAAAAAAATAGCCTGTGCATTTTGAAATCACCCATGCCAGATTTGGTCTAAAAAACTTTTTCCATAAAACCCTTTACTATTATAAAAAAGTCATTTATAATGATGATTGATTAATCAATCAATTAAAAATTTATATATAAAGGAGTGCCCTACTATCATGGCTAAACCTCGTTCAAATGAAAAGCGCGATCAAATCTTCAAGGCTGCCTTAAAGCTTTTCGCCCATAATGGCTATTCAAAAACGACCATTAAAGATATTGCCAATGAAGCTGATGTCAGTTTTGGTACTGTATTCACCTACTATGAGAATAAGGAAAAATTGTTCTATTTGTGCGTTACAGAACCACTCGAAGAATTCAGGACGCACATGATTGAATCTCAAAAAGTACTGGAAGATTTGACACTTGAAAAACTGAAAGAACTTATTGAGCAGCATGTTGATTTTTTCCTGGAAAAAGAACATTACTTACGTGTCGTTCAATATGTAATTGGTCAGCCGGAACGTTTTACTGAAATCGAGGAATTAGACCAGTTTTCAGATGAGTTCACTTCGTTCGTTCAGGATATTGTAAAGATTGGTATGGAAAAAGGATTTTTGCCGGAAAGCACCCCCCAGGAAGTTGGATATGGATACCTCGCCTTTCTGATGGGTGCTCGACTTACTTTTACTGATCATGCAAACGTGCAGTTAACTAATGCCTTTAAAAATCAGGCGTTACGATTATTCGGTATTGTCAATTAAGGAGGCAGAGCAATGAAGCGATTTAATCAGTTGCACAAATCCATTAAAATCCGCCTGTATCTGCAGTTTTTCACTATACTGGCAAGTACGACAATAATGCCCTACATCGCCGTTTATTTCAGCGGATTGGTCGGAACAAAAATAACAGGGCTACTTGTGATTTTGGTTATTTGCTCTGGAATCGTCGGGGGGTTGTTCGGTGGCTTTTGGTCCGATCAAATTGGCCGTAAAAAGCTGCTGGTGTTTGCGGAATTGGGGTTAGGCATTTCTTTTCTGGCAATTGCCTTTTTCAATTCGCCATGGGCAGTTATGCCATACGTCAGCTTTGTCCTTTTTCTGGTTAATATGTTTTGCAATGGTGTTTATGTGCCAGTTTCGAGTTCCATGATTTATGATTTAGTAAAAAAACAGGAGCGCAATTTCGTGTTTACGGCAATTTATTGGATTGCGAATCTGGCAACCGCACTTGGAACGATTACAGGCGCATTCCTGTTTGAGGATTATCATTTCTTCCTGTTCATTTTGGTAGCTGTTATTACCCTGATTTCTTCCTTAATTACATATCTGTATATCGACGAAACGTTTGTCAAAAAACAGGAAGCTACTGCAGAGCAGGCTGGATCCGTGTCCATGTGGTCCAACTATAAAACCGTATTAAAAGACCGTACATACATGATTTTTTTAATCGCAACATTATGTGTCATCTCGATGGAAAATCATTTGACGAATTACATTGCCGTTCACCTGGAGAAGAGCGTCGAAGAAACTTCCCTGTTCGGATTATTTTCCATTGATGGTATAAACATGATTGGTATACTGCATGCGGAAAATACTTTACTTATCGTGCTGGCGGTTGGTTTGGTAAGCTGGCTGGTCAGAAAAACAACCGATTACCGGCGGCTTATCTTCGGAATGGCACTTTTCGTTATCAGTTATTCGCTGTTAAGCTACACGTCGTCACCCATGCTGCTGATTGGATTGATGGTTTTCATTTCAATCGGAGAATTAATGTATGCCCCGGTTCGCCAAAGCCTGCTTGCCGATTTAGCGGACGAATCATACCGAAGTTCATACCTGGCCCTAAACAGTTTTATGGGACAGGGAGCAATGATCATAGCAGGTGCCACCATTACACTCGGAGGACTTTTTCCCGCATATGTTATCAGTGGAGGCATCTTTGTAATGGGCATGACTGGTGTGTTAATGATGGCCTATGTCATGAAGCAGACACAGGAAGGACCGCACGCAATAGCCCGGAAAGTCAGTGATTAATTCCGATACCACAAAAGTGCTTTTTGTTCCATGTCGGCTACGAATTGCGCCTTGCCCTCGATGTACGATTCCATATCATAGGGAAACAGTCTTGACAGCTCTTCTTTCAAGTCACCATATTGTTTGGCAGCATTCGAGTGTGCCCGCAAATAGTTTCGAAATGCCAGGTGGCGTTCAATAGCAGGATCACCTGCTTCAAAAATATGTACATGATGCGTCCGCTCATCGCCACCCTTTTGAAAATATCTGCGGCCACGTATTCCATTTTCCCCCATTGCTTCGTACCCATTTTCTTTCATTGCATCGTTATATGCATCAATCTGTGTTATATCCCTTGCAACAGGAATCATGTCGATAACCGGCTTTGCAGACAGACCTGCCACGGACGTGCTTCCGATGTGATGAATTTCAATAATTTCCGTACCGAAAATTCTTTTTAATTCGCCGGATTCTTTTTCAAAAAAGAATGGCCACTGATTATTGTAAGGTACTACTTCGACTTTTCGCATGAATTGCCTCCTGTCTAAAGAAAGGTGATAATAATTCCCAAAAACATTACACAAACTGACGACATGAAAAAGGAATTAAACAAGGTGAGTTTATATGGTCCCGCATTCTTTTCCGGTTTATCCTTAAAGGCAACAGTACCCCAAACCCGCATTCCTTCCCGCTTCACATCATAACCGGTTTTCAAAAATGTGTAGGAAACCGCCAATAATACCATCACCAGGCTGAATGGAAATATTACCATATCAAACCGGAAATTCTGCTCCAATGCAAACAGGTAAATAATCAATAGTTGTACGGAAGTCAATATGGCAGTTTTTAAAAACATAGATTCCACCTCCTCTACACAATCTGAAAAAACTCTTCTGAGCATATTTTATGGTGAAGCTGTCAATAATGGTGTATAATATAACTAGATTAATATTCCTTTAAGGGGAGTAGCTTTTACAGCAAAGTCGTCATTACAGAGTTTATCGACTCTCGGCTTTGCTGGCAACTGACTGTTGTTAGCAAGACCTTACCATTTTTAGTGGTCGGGTCTTTTTTATATACGATTTTCAAGGAGAGATACTATGAATAACTTTATGATGAAGGACATGCCAGCATTCATCGAAAGAGAAATAGAAATTGTCACCGAAAAATTAAAACCGCAACTGAAGAAAAGCTCCAGGTATACTCTTTTTGCAATGCCGTTAATTACCGTTGCGTTTGTAAATCTGTTCTTTTCACTGATACAAGGCGGCTGGTATTTGAACAATATGCCTATTTTAGCAATATACGCATTAATGGCCGCTGTTGGAATTGCATTATACAAGGAATCCAAGCATGTGAAAAAAGAAATGCAGCAAATTGGTATGGAACACTTTATTAAACGGATCAATAAAAGCGAGCATATGAACGACTATCAAAAAAAGGAATATATCAGCACGATTAAAAGCCGCCCGAAATTCGGTTTCCACACCTTTCTGAACTTCCTGACTGAGGAAGATCAGCGTAAACGAAGAATGATGGAAAACTAGATTCATTTATGGAGAACCTTTTGATTAGAAGGTTCTCTTTTTTAATGGGGATTGCTGTCATCGATTAATCCGTTCATTTTTGCTCTCTCGGGTTGATATATTTCTTGTGGGGTCGATATATTTCTTCTCCGGTTGATATTCTTACGTGACCGGTTGATATATTTTCCCTCGGGTTGATATAATGTTTTTCCGGTTGATAAGTTCTCTCTCCGGTTGATAACTCACCTCTAGCGTTTATTTATGTGGAAAAATATTCATCTACCACAATGGCTCTTGTTCATTGGACAGTTTCAGGATAAATGGATATGTAATCACAATTATGGACACCGAAATAGCGATTAAAATTAACATAACCAACCAGTTATAATCAAACAATGCATTAACAGGCAAAATAATAATCAGTGGTAAAAATGCAAACATACTGCCTTTTCTCCTGGAGTCAGTTGTCTCATATTGCTTTTTGTCACAGTGAGGACATTTCATTCTGAACGAAGCTTTTACATCCTGTTTCCATGTCCATCCCTTCCCACAGTTCTGACAAACAGGCATTTGAACCCACCCCTACTTAAAGTTTTGCGGTTTTTCTGCATAACTTTCCACAATAAACCCGCAGTTCGTGCAGATGGTATGCAATATGTTTGAGCCCATGTTGAAGCGTCCTGAACTCATTCTGGCATACCCTGCCTGTTTACCGGTGCCAAAATCCCTGCCGCCGCATTTAGGACATTCCATTTCGTTGTTTGAATGATTCATCATTATTACTCCTTTTCTGTTATTAAGCCATAGGTGGTCCGCCGCGTCTGCTTTTTTTCTTTTCGATGGCAATTAGTTTTTCACGTTCTTTTTTCTGCTTTGTTTTGTTACGGTATGGTGTTTGCTTTCGCCTCTTCTGCTTGCTTCGAATGGCAAATTAACCAAATCCCAATACAAATAATACCCAAAATGCATTCGAAAACATGTAAGAACTCCTATAACATTTATACGGACACAGGGCACTGTTCGTTTCACATTTACAATACTTTCCCCATAATAACCTGAGGGTCAGCCTCAGAAATTACAGGTGCCTTCCCACTGATTATTTCCCATCCTTTACCCATATATAATTTTATAGCAGGGTCATTGTCTACGGAAGTTGTTAAAATAGATGTCTGCTGATCAAGTCCATCGAGCAATTTATCATGCAGCAGGCCGCCGATCCCCATACGCCGAGCAGATGAATCTACAGCCAGCTCAACAAATTCAAAATAGTCCTTCAGCCATTTGGCATTTTGCTGGTCCGTAAGTTGCACCCCAAGTTTCTTTCGATAAAATTGATGCGGCAAACTGGTATAACCATAAGTAAATCCCTGCAGTTTCCCAATGTCATCTATTGCCTTTATCCCTTTAAACCCCTCATAGCAAGCATGTTTATTGATATTTTCAACCGTACTTTCCAGGTCTTTAGGAGTGAATTTTTCTCCGATAAACGTTTTACAGTATAGTTCAGCTATTCTGTTCAGATCGACATCATCTTTGCCAAAAAAACTAATATCTATCTCCATTGACGATTCATTCCTTTACTATTCTTCTTACTTTTTCTTTTCGACAAACATTCTCCAATATCCTTTTATTTTACTATCACAAAAGTATTGTTTTACTTTTTCTAATCTTCGAGCAATTGCATTATCCCGACGACTTTGATATTGTTTATAATCGTAATTAACATGTCAAAATTTAAACAGGGGGCTACATGAAGAAAGTATCAATCGTTTTTTACATAACGTTAGCATTAGTCATAATAGCAGTTGCTCTTGGTGCTGCCTTTCCAGCACAATTCGAGGAAACAACCAATCAAATCAAATCTGATGTCGCAACATCATTCGGGTGGTATTACATGCTGCTAATGTCCGCCCTAGTCATATTTGCTATTTTCATCGCAGTAAGTCCATATGGAAGAATCCGCCTTGGTAAAGACAATGACAAGCCGGATTTCTCAACAACAACATGGGTGGCCATGCTGTTCTCCGCCGGAATGGGTATCGGACTTGTTTTCTATGGTGCTGCAGAGCCGTTATCACACTATATGACAAGTTCACCAACAGGCGAAACAGGAACCGGGACAGCGTTTAAACAAGGACTCTCCTACTCTTATTTCCACTGGGGTCTTCACGTTTGGGCAATGTACGGGATTGTCGCACTCGCATTAGCATTTTTCCAATTCCGCAAAGATGAACCGGGTTTAATTTCCGCAACCCTAAAGCCAATCTTTGGTGAAAAAATGAACGGGCCGCTCGGAATCATAATTGATGTACTGGCCGTTTTTGCAACCGTCTTCGGGGTGGCAACATCACTTGGTTTTGGTGCAGTGCAAATTAATGGCGGGCTGTCACACTTATTCGGTATTGACGTAGGATTTACTTCTCAGTTTGTGATTATATCCATTGTTACAGTCTTGTTCTTAATTTCCGCATGGTCCGGGTTGAGCAAAGGGATTAAATATTTATCCAATACCAATATGGTGCTTGCCATTTTATTGCTTATTGTCGTCTTGATTGTTGGACCGACCTTGCTGATTCTTAATATGTTTACCGAGACGTTTGGATTATATATGCAAAACCTAATCGAAATGAGTTTCCGTACAGCTCCGCTTGAAGGAGACAATCGTGGCTGGCTTGATGGATGGACTATTTTCTACTGGGCCTGGTGGATTTCCTGGGCACCATTCGTTGGAATGTTCATCGCACGTATTTCCCGCGGACGTACAATCCGTCAGTTTTTGACCGGGGTACTGATCTTACCGACACTTGTTGTTTCCATCTGGTTTGCAGCATTCGGAACAACAGCAGGTGACGTTCAAAACAGTGGTGTTGATTTGACCCAATATGCAACAGAACTTGTATTGTTTAATATGTTTGATCAGTTGCCATTATCGCTCATATTATCACTTATAGCGATTATGCTGATTGCTTCATTCTTTATTACATCAGCAGACTCGGCAACGTTTGTGCTTGGTATACAGTCAACATCCGGATCATTGACACCGCCGAATAACGTCAAAATTGTCTGGGGTATTGCCCAGTCAGCAGTTGCACTTATTTTGCTTTATGTCGGTGGGTTGACGGCGATTCAGAATACCATTATCGTCGCCGCATTACCATTCTCGTTTGTCATGATTCTGATGATCATCGCGCTGTTCAAGGCGCTTAATAAAGAAGTCAAATTCGCAACAAGAGGAAAATAAGAAAAGAGGTTGTCCCGGTTTGGGGCAGCCTCATTTTTTTATTCGGCGGATAATGTAACACTTACAACTTCCGGCCGGTTAAATAAACGTTGTGGAATGATACTATTACCGAGACCTCTGCTGACAATCATAACAGAGCCATTTTCGGCATACTTCCCGGCTGCATATTTCGGAAAAAATCCCTGATTGGGTGCTACCAACCCGCCAGCAAACGGCAGCCTGAACTGCCCGCCGTGCGCATGACCGGTAAACGTTACATCAATCTGATTATCCTGATATATGGAAAATAACTCCGGGCGATGTGACAGGAGAATCGTAAAATCAGAAATTGTCTCCATACTTCTGATTGATTGACTCACTGCATCCTTTTGAGCATTGGCATCACCTGCATTGACCGGATCACCAACACCCATAATCGTAATTGTATCACCATTCCATTGTATCGTTTCTGCAGTATTACTCAGTACAGTGACCCCTACACTTTCCAAATCCTTTTCCAAAGAAGGGTAATCTTCCGACAGCAATTCATGATTTCCGGTCACGAAATAAGTTGGCGCAATGGAAACCATTTTTTTCAGTAACGTTATGCCAGGTTCTTTATTAAAATCACGTTTATCAATCAAATCTCCGGTAAACACAATTAAATCCGGATTCTCATTTTTAACCTGTTCAACCAGCCTTGATTGGTTCTCACCAAATGTTTTGCTATGTAAGTCGGATAAGTGAACAATCCGGTATCCATCAAAGCTTTCCGGCAATTCATCTGATTGAACGTCAATTTCCGTTACCGATAAGACACTGTTCTGATGGTATGAAAATGCGATTGCTAAGATGATAAACATTGTAAAAATTACTATTTTCTTTTTTGTAAAAAACTTTAAGATAACTACCACACCCTATTAGTAAGGAGGTTTGCCGCCGCCATTTTTATGTGCCGTCAATGTCCCTCGTTCCACTTCATACGAAAAATACCGTGATCCGGTTTCAGCATCTTTTTCCCAGGATTCAGTGAAGGTCACTATATATTTTTCATCGTCAACTTCTTTTACATTTGTTTCCCGTACAACCTGATAGCCATCGATTGTTCCTTCCCATTTACCGATCTTTTCAGGGAAAATTTCAATAATTGTTCCTTCTCCTGAAGTGGCAAACTCCACAGCATCCTCTTTTGTAAAAGGAGGCATATCTAGTGAAACAAGCTGCAAAACTCCCCATGACAATGCATAAATGAGAACAGGAATAAGGAAAAACTGCTTCACTCCCTGTTGGTGGTCTAATCGTTTATATACCCACCTGTCAATAATGGCATATAATAACGCCGCTGTTATACCCAATAACGCAAAGTTCCAAGACTGAAACAGTAAGCCATTTGCCAGACCAAAGACGCCATGGAGTAAAATATACAAGACGTTATTTTGCCTGAACCATTTGTTCTGCACATATTCCAGCCCTATTGAAACAGCATTCCCGTAAATTAGGATAATCGGGCCTACATACATACCATAAAAGAATGTCCAACCCATTACCTTGTTTCCCATGTTGTATGGCGAGTCCATATCCACTAATGTCATATAACCCAAACTGATGGATATGATTGTTATGGCAGCAAATGAGGTGATTAATTTTCGTATTGCATCATTTGTAGAACCCACAGCTTCACCCCCTGATACATAAATTTTAGCATACATTCCAGCCTATGCGCTTTTGTATTTTGCCTTTTTCAATGGTATGGCACTAACAAAAAATAATGCACCAGTAACACCGAGCATAATCAACGTCCCGGCAATTACGACCGTTTGAATCGAAATCAGTTGAGCAGCAATTCCCATGATCGACGTCATCACGATGATTAAAACTGCTTCGATAAAACCGTACGTACTGCCTATCCTTCCCATTACATCAACAGGGATATTATTTTGATAAAATGTATAATAGCCTGTATTGGCAAATGCGAGCGAGAATGATAGCACAAAAAATCCGATAGCAGCTATGAAAAAACCACTGGAAAAAGCATATACAATATAACCAACGGAAACAAAGATGGAACCTGCACCAATCAACGTTGCAGTTGATATTTTTTTCACAAATACAGCATTGATAACTGCACCGACAACAATCCCAGCTCCTGCAATACTGACAAGAAACCCGTATTTGCCATCAGATAACTGAAGGACTTCTTTGGCAAAGGCCGCTTCCAGTGAGTCGATTGCGGTTGCCATTACCATCATAAAGCTGAACAGAAAGTAGATCATCATGATATAGCCGTGCTGACGGCTGAAACGGACAACGGCGTGCCAATCTTTTTTCAACAGTGTCATGGAGAGCCTTTCTTGCTGAATGGTGATATTTTTTTCAAGATTTGGCATAAACATAGTAATAATGCCTGACAAAAATAGTGCGATTGCATTCATATAAATCGCAAAAATTGGCGTACCAATGATAAACAACATCCCTGCAATTGCCGGACCAATCAAAAATCCTCCTGAGTCGATCAGACTGCGCAGCGAATTGAACCGTTTCCGCTGTCCGGCTGGAATTAGTTTTGTAATGTAAGTCATTGATGCAGGTTCAAACATGGAACTGGCCATATTGATAAAGAACGCCAGCAAATAAATAAACGAAAGTGATGAGAAAGCTGGCAAAAACGCGATAAATATTGCCCGAAAAATATCCAGGAAGATCATTAGATTTCGTTTATTCAGCCGATCGATGAGACTGCCTGCCCAGCTGTTTGTAGCTAGTGTAGCGAGTGGCTTGAGAATATATAATGCAGCCACGGCCGGCGGTGAACCCGTCATATCCAGGACAATCAGGTTTAAAGCGATCAAATAAATCCAATCACCGACATTTGATAAACCAATTCCAAACAATAAAATTGAAGCATACTTCCATGCATTGCGGCCCATTCAAATCCACTCCTTTTTTGAAATAAAAAAACTCGCCCTCAAGAATTTAATCTTGAGGGCGAGTTAACGCGTATCGCGGTGCCACCTCTGTTTTATAATATGTCACCATATTAAACTTATCAGGTACGGTATCTGAATACTTATACCCTGGCTCTGTAACAGGAGCACCTGTCACACTATCCCCGTTGCGGTTCCAATGTGATGCTCAGAGACTTGGTTCAGTACGTTCGTTCCTGCCCCTTTTCAGCATCCGGAACTCTCTGTGAAGAACGAAACGCACCTACTCTTCTCATCATCGCTTTTTTCGATTTAGTTAAAGAATAGACTACCAAAGCTGTTTGGTGATGTAAAGAAGAAATTTAAAAGCTGTTGACAACAACCCATTTTCTGCTATGCTATATAAAATTTACTAAACATGGGAGGCGAAAAAATGCTACCTGATCAGCAGTTATTAAGAATTCCCGGCCCCACACCAATCCCTCCAAGTGTTCAGCGGGCAATGAGCCAGCCGATGATCGGTCACAGAGGTACGGAAACCAAGGAGTTGCTGCGACGGGTCAAACCCAGACTGAATCCCATTTTTGGAACAGAGCAAGATGTCCTACTCATTACCGGAAGCGGAACTGCCGGGCTTGAGGCAGCTGTTGCGAATACGATACATCCCGGAGATGAAGTGTTAGTCATTGTCACAGGGGCATTTGGTGAACGATTCGCCAAAATATGTGAAGCATATCAGGCCAAGACACATCGTTATCAGGTTGAATGGGGAAAAGCCGTGTCACCTGCTGCGATTGAAGAATATTTTAAAAAATATTCATCGATAAAAGCAGTATTTGCCACGTTCAGCGAAACCTCCACAGGTGTATTGAATCCCGTTCAGGCACTCGCAGCTGTCGTACATAAAAATTCGGATGCTTTGTTCATCGTGGATGGTGTTTCCAGTGTTGGTGGAGTTGAAGTGAAAATGGATGAATGGAGCATCGATATATTGGTAACCGGTTCGCAAAAAGCCATGATGCTTCCGCCGGGGTTAACCTTGGTTGCTTTGAGTGAGCACGCCTGGCAGGTAATTGATAACAAAAAACAGCCGCCTTTTTATTTGGATCTAAAGAAATACCGTTCATTAGATTCAACACCATTCACACCGGCATTACCACTTCTATTTGGTCTTGAGAAGGTCCTTGAGCTTATTGAAGATGAAGGGCTTGAGCAAGTTTTTGCGAGACATCAATTGCTGATGAAAATGACAAGAGCAGCATTTCGTGCACTGGATATTCCATTGCTGACTAATGATGATTCAGCCTCACCCACGGTGACCGCGGTTAAACCCGACGATTTTGATCCTGAAAAGCTGCGTAGCGTGCTTAAACAGGAGTTCGGCCTTGAAACAGCAGGTGGTCAACAGCACATGAAAGGGCAAATTTTCCGGATTGGCCACATGGGCTACTGCTCGCCAGCGGATATTTTACAAACTATCAGCATCATTGAAATTAGTCTGAGGAAAATCGGTAATAAAGTTGAGCTCGGCAAAGGAACACGGGCAGCACAGGAAATTTATTTAGGTTAGGAGTTGGGAGAATGTTTCGTATATTAGTTGCTGATCCGCTGAATGAAGACGGTCTGCAGCCGCTTCAAACTGCGGAAAATATAGATGTCGTGATTGATACTGGTTTAACTGCTGATGAACTGAGTGATAGAATTACAGATTTTGATGCCCTGCTGGTTCGGAGCCAGACACAGGTTACAAGTGAAATAATCCGCAAAGCTGCCAATTTAAAAATCATCGGCCGTGCAGGTGTCGGCATCGATAATATTGACCTCGATGCTGCTACAGAACATGGAATTATCGTGGTTAATGCCCCGAACGGAAATACCAATTCAGCGGCAGAGCATACAATGGCCATGATTATGGCGTTATCCAGGAAAATCCCGCAAGCTTATTTCGCATTGAAAAACCATCAGTGGGACCGGAAAAAATATGTCGGCGTCGAATTGAAGAACAAAACTCTCGGGGTGGTCGGTCTTGGGCGGATTGGTACCGAGGTCGCCCATCGAGCTAAAGGACAGCGAATGAATATCATGGCATACGATCCTTTTTTAACAGAAGAAAAGGCAGAAAAACTGGGAATTACGTACGGTACCATTGACGAAGTGCTGGCTGCAGCCGACTTTATTACCGTTCATACTCCATTGTTAAAAGAAACACGACACCTGATTGATAACGAGGCTTTTAAGTTGATGAAGCCCGGCGTGCAGATTGTCAACTGTGCACGCGGCGGTATTATTGATGAAGAGGCACTATATGAAGCTATCATTTCCGGTAAAGTTGCAGGCGCTGCATTGGATGTTTTTGAGGACGAACCAATTGTAGAGAATAGACTGCTGGAATTACCGGAAGTAATCGCAACCCCCCACCTCGGGGCAAGCACCATCGAGGCACAGGAAAATGTTGCAGTTGATGTTTGCCAGGATGTCCATCATTTTTTAACTGGCGGTATGGCAAAAAATCCGGTAAATCTCCCATCCGTGCCACGGGAACTCCTAAGCAAAATCGAACCATATTTTTATCTGGCTGAAAAATTGGGGACATTTCTCATCCATATGACCGAAGAAGTGATTGAGGAAATTAGAATCTATTATTCTGGTGAATTATCCGGCTTGAAGACCGCACCAATTACCAGAAACACGGTGAAAGGCTTGCTGAAGCGACATCTCGGCACACATATCAACGACGTAAACGCGCTTTATCTAGCCGAGAAAAAAGGAATTGCCATTCACGAAAATAAGACCGCCACAACAAAAGGATTTACCAATCTATTAACTGTTGAAGTGAGGACAAAATTGGGTGTTCGAAGCGTTTCCGGAACGTTATTAAATGGCTTGGGATCACGGATAGTGAAAGTCGATGACTATAATGTCGACTTTACCCCTGAAGGACATATCGTTGTCATCCATCACAACGACCAGCCGGGTGTAATCGGCAGAATGGGGAGCCTGCTTGCACAACATCAGATTAACATCGCGACCATGCAAGTAGACCGGTCGGATATTGGCGGCGATGCTATTATGATGTTGACAATCGATAAACATATGGAAAGGGAAGGTCTGGAAGAGCTGAAATCGTTGGAAGAAATCAACGATGTGACAGCAGTGGATTTCTGATACTCCCACAGCTAAAGCAATGGGGTTCTGAATTCACAGTCCTTCTTCCAACTGGCAGCCACAGTTTGTTTTTTCATGCGCTCGGCATTTAGGGTAGTTCAAGATACTGGGACCATTTCCTTCAGAACTTTCACGGCCAAAGCAACTTTTGTCACTATTAACGACCGCATCTTTTGGATTTTGCAAACCCGATGGTATCACACCGCTTATAGATTACATTAATCCTAATTCCTAAATTTAGAATTGTTTTTTACAACAATGAATTAGGAACGTATGTTTGCATTTATATTATCTTGTTAGAATAGTTAAAGTCAAGTATTATTTCAAAATACTTTTTTCCATTTGGATTACCTCTGCAACTGTTTCAGATACTTGAGTGCCACATAAACCTTTTATTTGTATGGCACTCCGTATTAACCTCACTTTCATCCCATGTCTAAAGACGATGGGCTTTCACGTTCGGAAAGTAGTAAATAACCAACATGTTTTTATTTGTACTTCAGACCACACTCCTATTACACAGAACATACGACTTCATCATTTTGTGAAATGGACATGAATTGATATAATGAAATTACATTATAAAAAAGAAATAGGGGGATAAAAATGAGTAATCTGATTTATTCGCAGCTAAGTATTGCGCGCAATGGATTCATAAATGAAATTAATGATGTGGACGAAGGGAAACTTGATAAACAACCAGAGGGATTCAATAATACAATCCACTGGCATATCGGCCATGTACTGACGACAGCGGAGCAATTTTTGTTCGGTTACCCGGAAAATACCGAGCATCTCCCGGAGCGCTACAAAGATCTATTCGGATATGGCACCACCCCAGCGAACTGGCCTGATGATGTGCCAAGCACCTATGAGCTTGTCGAACAATTGAACAGCCAGCTGAAGCGGATCAAGCAAATCCCTCCAGAAAAATTTAATAATAAACTTCCGGAAGCTGTGCTGGGTGCGCAAACATACGGCGAACTTGCAGCTTTGACAGCATTCCACGATGGTAATCACTCCGGTCGGGTTAATGCAATGAAAAAAGTACTAAATAATTAAATAGACTGCAGCTCCCTATTGTCGCACAATCTTTTCCGATATTTGTTAGTATCGAGGGAAAATCATTCCAAAGGCTTTTATTAATTGCAATTATTTTATTTGGATTTAGTGTCTTTTTTGGCTGGCTATGAATTTATAACTCAACTTATAACGTATGTGTAATTAATTATTATATCAGGGTGCAAATCCTTATTAAGGAAATACGCCCTTTAAGGCAATATCGGGCAAAGTATTATTCCAGATTTGCGCCCGATCGTATTGCTTAACTTGTTCTGTTATTTGTTCTTGTGGATTGCCTTATTAGTTTAATTATGACTAAAATAGAAATAATAGCCATTAATGTACCATAAAAATAACTATGATCCGAAAAGTTTAAGAACGCAACGAAAATGGATAAAAAAAGTGATATAATCAGAGGTACTCGTTTCAAACTTTCACCTCTTTCCTAATTAAATTAAGCGCCCGTTTGCTTAAGATGCTTTATAGTCATCCGAAAGTTAAACAAAAAAGAGATTACCCCAGAAATGTATAATGTGAGGAAGACTTCAACAAGCTTTCTACTCTAAAAATAAAAGGAACCCTTTAGGATTTCCCTCAACCCTTTCTATTCATTTCAAGCTGTAATAAGTCTATAGTAAATCCTGCATGCATTAACAAATCTAATCCAAGTAATCCATTAATATCCTCATATCCAAAGTCATTAAAATCGATTTCGATGTTTTCAATCGTATAATCACTGATTTGGATACTGTCCACATTCTTCCTAAATGCATACTCTTTTCCACCAATTCCATAATAAGTGACAATCTTATCATGTAAATCAACCTGCATACCAATATCATCTACTGCGTTTTGAGAAAGAAGTGTTCGAGCAGCTCCTGTATCAACTACCAAATTTTCAATCACTTTATTTTTTCCATTATACCTTAGCGTCATATCCACTAGTAACAATCCATGTTTGTATTTTATTTTCATGTTAGTAGAATCTCCTCAACCCTACATCTTGCCGGAATTCAAGTACAATATTTTCATGGGAAGTGTGATAAACTAAATCTTCATTTTTTGATTTTAAA
The DNA here is from genome assembly GCF_902806455.1 of Virgibacillus doumboii. GTDB lineage: Bacteria > Bacillota > Bacilli > Bacillales > Amphibacillaceae > Lentibacillus > Lentibacillus doumboii. The sequence continues at coordinate 2,788,356 of NZ_CADCWQ010000001.1, forward strand.
AGTTCATTTGTTGCTGATTCGTCTGCTACAGGTCTTATAACAGCCACATCTTCTATAATTTCTTGATAGTTTTCAATATGAGACGATAGTACTTTCAGTTTAACAAATTGATCCGGGTACATATTTCTAACTTCTGGCCATTTCAATTCCACCGCCCCTTTCATTTAACATTATTATATCACTATTTTGACATTTACCATAGAACTTCATAATAAATATTAGCGCAAATCTTTATTAAGGAAATGCGCCCGTTTGCGGAACAAGTATTTACCACAACCTTAACCTTAATTGGAAGTCTGTCACAACAATATTGAGTATTACAGTAACCGAGATTATTTGAAAAAAATATTATACGATTTAGTCTCTTCTCTTTTCTCTTAATCTTTACCTTTCCACTAAACTCGAAACTACAGACCCATCTTTCATCTTAATAACTCTATTAGCTCTGCTCGCTAAATCATGGTCATGTGTCACAAATAGAACTCCGCAATTCTTTTCAGAGTTAAGACGTTGAATGATGTCAAAAATAACTTCCCCTGATTCAGTATCCAGATTTCCTGTAGGCTCATCAGCCAGCAGCCAGTCTGGCTCATGGACAAGCGCCCTTGCAATTGCCACACGTTGCTGCTGCCCACCTGATAATTGTGATGGCAATGAATTTCCCTTGTCTTCCAAGCCTACTTGTTTTAATACTTCCTGGGCGCGCTCCTTTTTGTTGTACGGAACTTTTCTGGAGAACAATGGTGCCATGACATTTTCAAGGAAGTTAGTGTGGAATAAGTGACACTGCTGGAAAACAAATCCGATATGTTCAAACCGAAAATCAGCAATCTGTTTCTGCTTCATACTCGCTAGTTTTTTTCCATCGTATGAGATATTCCCTGATGATGGTTGATCAAGTGTTCCAATCAAACTTAATAAGGTTGATTTTCCCAATCCTGAAGGTCCAACAATTGCCGTAAATTCTCCCTTGTTAAATGACAAGTTAATACCTTGCAGGGCATGGGTTTCTACCCCATCCCCTTTATGTGACTTTTCTAAATCCTTACATTTAATTGAAGTACTCATATACACATCTCCTTAACTGCTGGTTTATTACTATATAGATAATCTTATGAAGACATCCTCACGCACTTTCCTTCAAAACTTCATATGGATTGGTTCGTAGCGCTTTTACAGTTGGAATAATTGCGCCAATAATCCCCATAACTGTTGGGATGCAGATGGTTAGTAACAGGATAGTCAAGTTATCCCACGGGAAAATTCCGTACATCAAGCCGATGTAAGCAATAGATAAAATTAATCCCATGACTCCAGAGAGAAACCCGATTAGCGCTCCTTCCAACATAATAGAAAAACCGATGGTCCTATTTTTCCAACCAATTGACTTAAATAATGCCAATTCATTTCTTCGCTCTACAATGTTCTGCCACAACATTTCACCAGTTGTTAAAACGGCGACAAGTAATGCGGCCCCCATGATGAAGTAATGTGACTCATTCACTTCAACAGCGACAAACTCTCCTAGATAGGAGGTATAAAGGACGCCATCTAAATGGAATGAAACAAAAATATAGAATGATAGTAACGTTGATGGTAATGCTATAGCTAATATAGACAGTAAGTTTCGCCCAGGACGCTGCATAATTTGATTTGTTACCAATCCGGTTATCGATTGGTTTTTAAAGATTCGTTTGGATTTTGAATGAATTTCTCCCGTTTTTATCCCTTGATACGGCTTTAATTTTCCGACCTGAATCAGTGGGATTAAAATGCCAAATCCATAAATGAAAAATGATGTTAGACCAACTAATCCTACTTTTGCTAAGCTAAACGATGTTCCATTCTGTGCCAGAATATACTCTACACCAATCGCCAAAATAGTTATCAATAAAACATAAGACACAGCTTCTGTTACAATCATTTGTCGCAGCTTATTAGTTCGCCAGCCAAGTGCCAGCAAGATACTATACTCTTTACGATTCGTTAAAAAAGACACGTAAGATGTCGCCAATACATACATACTTCCGATTAGCAGAACTGCAAGTAGTACACTTGTATAACCAAGGGATGTTTCTCTGAAAATAGCAATTGCAGCGCCAATGTTGATCCATGACTGTTCCATCCATCCCTCAGCTTTCCCTTTATTAACGATTTTCGTGACAGTTGGTTGTGGAGATGAACCTCGTGTGATGGTTACTTGTAAACCTGTTTTATCCATAATTTCTTGTTTTATCGACTCTAATTTTGATTGCGACGCATTTCCAAATTCCTCAATTCCTTTTGCCTTTATCCGGATAGAAGAAATACTGTTACCACCGAGCAGCTTTTCTGCCGCTTTTACAGTGGTTAGTAAGTTAGGCGGGTTTGGTAATAGTGCTGTCGGGGCACCAGATCCCTCTATTTTTTTCACTGGATTTAGTGGCTCCCCATTTTGGTCTAGTACCACTGTTGCCTCCGCTGGCCGGTAGGTTTGGAGCGGTAATTTTGTCAAGGGATCCATACTGACTTGAAGGTTATTAGGATCATATTTACCAATAATATTAAATTCCAATACTGTGAAAGAAGGCTTTCCATTTCTGACTTTGTAAGCTGCAGGTTTAGGTTGTCTGAACACATATGGTGGTAAGTATTCTTTTGAATAAAAGCCTCCATCAATGTTAAGTTGTTGATTTGCAACTTGAAAACCAGAAGACCACCTTTTAGGAAATGGACTATTTATTTTTTGATAGTTTAATGGACTCGATTCATAATATAATTGAGATATTCCAATACCTTTCAATGAATTCTTAAGGGGATTTTGTAGTGTCTGAAAGTACATTTCCTCCAGTTCTTTTCCTGTAATAATATATTCATCAACGGGTACTGTATCTATTTGGTTGAGAAATTCCTTGCCATTTCCTTCTCTGATTTTCTCGGCGCTTTGTTTTTGTTGCGTTTCGGTTTTAAAGGGTATATCCAGTTTTTTTAACGTTACTTTATAATTACTGTTAGCGAAACTGTTTTGATTTAAGATAACAGGTAAATGAAATGAATTATCAAATCTTGCATGGTGTTTTCCTGTATCATTTTCGTTAAGATATCTACTGTTAGTTGAAGTTATTATGCTATCATCAAGTCCAACCAATTTTGCCTCTTGCTTAGGATCTATTCCAACAATTAACTGATCGTTTCTTAAAGTAAAACCAGCGTTAAGAAGGTATGCACCAAAGTTTAGATTAGGGCGTGAACCAGTCCAACCTGCAACCGTATAATATGTAACATCTAATAATGTTGTTTTATATAAATTATTATGATGTGTTTTTTGAATATTTAATTTGTATAGCCCGGGATTTGATACATTAAAAGCATCTCTTATAGACAGCGAAAGTTGTGTATACCCCATAACGGAAAGGGGAGCAGCCACATCTACACCTGTTATTTCTTTAATTGTTTCATATTTTTCATAACTAATCCCACCAATTATCCCTTTCAGATAATTTGGTTTCATTAAGTTATTTTGATTAAGTATTTCAGTATCTGTAGGCGTAACAACGAGATCATACGCACTTTTCCATTCCTTTTGTAACGTCTCATTAACGGTTCCTTTTGTCGATTCTGTTAAGCTGAATAAATAGATAAGGACTCCGCTAATTAATAATACCCCAACTATAGAAAGAAGAAATCGTTCTTTATTTCGCATCCATTGTTTGATTAAAAGAGATATCACAAATATATCCATCCATTCTTATATTATTTGTTCAGAGATTACCAATTTTATTTTGCCGGTACTTCCCAAACAGCTGATTCTCCAAAATTTACAAAAGATGAATATTTAAGTTTCCATACTCCTTCTTGTACAGGTACATCAAAGTAAAAAGCACCTTTTACTTTCTTTCCCGGTGGAAGTTCTTCATCTAAATTAGTTTTGCCACTTGGACAGGCAGGTTGGAGTTTGTTGCCTTCAACATCAAACATAGTAAATGCATATATGTTAGGATATATTTTACTGTTCATTGTATTTTTAAATATGACTCCAACCTTAACTGCATGATCCTGTTTCAATGAACGAAACTGTCTCATCTCTCCGGTATAAGGTTCGATACTGGTGACCGTAACCTTTATATCGCTGACGTCCGCAGTCTCACCTATTTTGAAAACATTTAGCTCTTTATTAGGTTCTTCCTTAGATTCATCTTTAGATTCTTCATTTACCTCTTTATTTGGGTTCTCTTCTTGTGATTTTTCTTCTATATCTGGTGAAGATTCATTATTTATTGCAGATTGTTCTGAGCAACCAATTATTAAGCTTAATGCCAATACGAAAATGCCTAATACTTTTATGTGTTTATTCAAACTAAAATCCCCCCCTTATCTTTGCTGATTTTTAGTATTGAACCAATTCAACAAAATTAACATAGGCTATTTTCTTCAAAATCTCATATAAAACATGTGTATTTAGTGAAATTATGAAAGAAGGCATTCTTTAAAGAATGCCTTCTTACTGCAAAGAGTTCCTCTTAAGTTGAGGAACATCTTACCTTAACGGCAAGCACATCTATCTTTTATCTTAGTGTCATAGTGTGCTCCAGTTCTGCAGTCAACAATTTCGACGTATATGTGACGTTCACCTGACAGGCATGTAGGCTCACCACAAAAATCTCGACCTTCACATAAACCACCTGGTCCAAGTTTAGGCGCTTCCATTTAGTTGTCTCCTTTCTATTAGAATATAAAATATGTGGTTTTTCATGGATGAGTAAAAAAATTTAATGAGTGGGTTCTTTGAGATTGTTATTTTTCATAGAAGGGGAATCTAAGTTGACTTTTTATTGAAAAAGGAAAGAGGGGGATATCATCCTTCTTTCCCTTTCTTCCACAATCGATGGTCATTAATCCCATTAAGATTTGACAGATACACAACCAATATTAAGGTATTATATACAATCAGTAACACCTAACCCTTTTTTAAATCCAATTTGTGCGTGTGGTTTACCTTTTAATATACAATGTTTTATGTGGCATTGACAAAAGGGAAAATCTTCAATTTTAAGCCTAATCGTCTTTTTAAGTGTATTTATTCAGGCTTTTGGTAATTTCCCGTTGTTTTACGCACTTTCCTTAAGAACTTCATATGGATTGGTTCGCAGTGCTTTTACAGTTGGTATAATTGCGCCAATAATCCCCATAACCGTTGGAATGCAAATAGTTAGTAACAGGATAGTCAAGTTATCCCATGGAAAAATTCCGTACATAATGCCGATGTAAGCAATAGATAAAATTAATCCCACGACTCCAGAGAGAAACCCGATTAGTGCTCCCTCCAATATAATAGAAAAGCCGATTATCCTGTTTTTCCAACCGATTGATTTAAACAAAGCTAATTCATTTCTTCGCTCTACAATGTTCTGCCACAACATTTCACCGGTTGTTAAAACGGCGACAAGTAATGCGGCCCCCATGATGAAATAATGTGACTCATTCACTTCAACAGCGACAAACTCTCCTAAATAGGAGGTGTATAGTACGCCATCCAAATGGAATGAAACAAAAATATAGAATGATAGTAACGTTGATGGTAAAGCTATGGCTAATATAGACAGTAAATTACGCCCGGGACGCTGCATAATTTGATTTGTCACCAAGCCGGTTATGGATTGGTTTTTAAAGATTCGTTTGGATTTTGAATGAATTTCCCCGGTTTTTATCCCTTGATATGGCTTTAATTTTCCAACCTGAATCAGAGGGATTAAAATACCAAAACCATAAATGAAACAGGATGTCAGACCAACTAATCCTACTTTTGCTAAGTTAAACATTGCTCCATTCTGTGCTAGAATATATTCTACAACAGTGGTAAAAATAGTTATTAAGATAACATAAGACACAGCCTCTGTTACAATCATTATTCGCAACATATTAGTACGCCAACCTAGTGCCAGCAAGATACTATATTCTTTGCGATTTGTTAAAAATGAAACGTAAGATGTAGCCAATACATACATACTTCCAATTAGTAGAACCGCAAGTAATATACTTGTATAACCAAGGGATGTTTCTCTGAAAATAGCAATTGCAGCCCCAATGTGGATCCATGACTGTTCCATCCATCCCTCAGCTTTCCCTTTATTAACGATTTTCGTGATTGTTGGTTGTGGAGATGAACCTCGTGTGATAGTTACTTGTAAACCTGTTTTATCCATAATTTCCTGTTTTATCGACTCTAATTTCGATTGCGACGCATTTCCAAAATCCTCAATTCCTTTTGCCTTTATCCGGATAGACGAAATACTGTTACCACCGAGCAGTTTTTCTGCTGCTTTTACGGTGGTTAATAAGTTAGGCGGATTTGGTAATAGAGCTGTCGGGGCACCAGATCCCTCTATCTTTTTCACAGGATTTAGCGGCTCCCTATTTTCGTCTAGTACCACCGTTGCTTCCGCTGGCCGGTAGGTTTGGAGCGGTAATTTTGTCAAGGGATCCATGCTGACTTGAAGGTTACTAGGATCATATTTACCAATAACATTAAAATTCAATACTGTAAAGGAGGGCCTTCCATTTTCGACTTTGTAAGGTGCAGGTTTAGGTTGTCTGAACACATATGGTGGTAAGTATTCTTTTGGGAACAAACCCTCATCACCGTTAACCTGTTGATTTTGAACTTGAAAACTGGATGACCACCTTTTAGGAAACGGACTATTTATTTTTTGATAGTTTAATGGACTCGATGCATAAATTAATTGAGAAATTCCAATATCCATTGATCGATTTTTACTAGGATTTTGTAGTGTCTGAAAGTATATTTCTTCCAGTTCTTTTCCTGTAACAGTATATTCATCAACGGGTACCGTATCTATTTGGTTGAGAAATTCCTCACCATTTCCTTCTCTAATTTTTTCGGCACTTTCTTTTTGTTGCGCTTCGGTTTTAAAGGGTATATCCAGTTTTTCTAACGTTACTTTATAATTACTGTTAGCGAAACTGTTTTGGTTTAAGATAACAGGTAAATGAAATACATTATCAGTTTTTTCTTGTTTTCCTGTATCATTTTCGTTTAAATATCTACTATTATTTGAACTTATTATGCTGTCATTGAGTCCAACCAATTTTGCCTCTTGCTCAGGATCTATTCCAACAATTAACTGATCGTTTCTTAAAGTAAAACTGGGGTTAGAAAGATGTGTACCAAAGTTTAGATCAGGACGTGAACCGGTCAAGCCTGCAAGCGTATAATATGTAACATCTAATAATGTTGATTTATATAAATTATTATGATGTGTCTTTTGAATATTTAATTTGTATAGCCCTGGTTCTGCTACATTAAAAGCATCTCTTACAGACAGCGAAAGTTGTGTATACCCCATAACAGAAAGGGGAGCTGCCACCTCTACACCTGTTATTTCTTTAATTGTTTCATATTTTTCATAACTAATCCTGCCATTTATCCCTTTTATGTAGTTTGGTTTCATTAAGTTATTTTGATTAAGTATTTCAGTATCTGATGGCGTAACAACGAGATCATATGCACTTTTCCATTCCTTTTGTAATGTCTCAGTAACCGTTCCTTTTGTCGATTCTGTTAAGCTGAATAAATAAATAAGAACTCCGCTTATTAATAACACCCCGACTATAGATAGGAGAAATCGTTCTTTATTTCGCATCCATTGTTTGATTAAAAGAGATATCACAAATATATCCCTCCATTCTTATAATAAATCTGAAATAAATTGATCTGGGTAAACAGTAAATTTGTTATAAAAATGTTATGAAAAAATTAAGTACTCTTCTTACTTTAAAAGTTTAAATCTTATCAGCAAATAGTAATTATCTTTGATCTATATTTTTAACAAAATTAATATATGGGTTGATTATTTGATGTGAGTTTTGGATCAATTATATATTTAAATTCTCTTGCAAAGTTAACATAGGAAATAAATCTGCTATCAGTATCTATTATTAAGAATGTAGGAAATAAGCTAATCTTGAAATCTTTTATAAAATCATCATTTGCGAATAATATTTCCTTAAAATAATTCCTTCCAAAATCTAGTTTGTCATCGAGGGTATTTGGATTGAAAATTATTGGTACAAAATTGTATTCATATCCGTATTGCAGAGACTCGCTTGCAAACTCCTTTAAATCCAAATCACAAACGTCACAGCCGGTATCGACCACAAGTAAAATTGTTAATCTATCTAGCAGTGATTCTAAACTTATTTCCTGCTGCAAATCATTATATAATATAATATTCTTAACTCTATCTCCATTTACAAATTGCTTCCTTGTATTTTCCTTTAAAAAGCATTTTTAAATAGAAACCAATTTTTAATTGTTTTGAAATTAATAAAAGGTTAACTATAATAAATTGAAATAATTAATGTAAATATTAACATTTACATCACCCCAAGATATATTTGCAACATTAAAGTTATTGATAATGCTCAAAGCAAATCTTTTGTTAGTTTTTTATATAATTAAATTTGTTTGTTGATTACCAATTTTATTTTGCTGGTATCTCCCAAAATGCCGCTGGTTCTGCATAATTGACTACAGATGAATATTTAAGTGTCCACGATCCTTCTTGTGCAGGTACATCAAAGAAAATATCACCCTGTATTTTCTTTCCTGGTGGAAGATCTTCTCTTAATCTAGTTTTACCACCGGGCCAGGCTGGCCAGGCATATTTGAGTTTATTACCTTCAACATCATACAGAGTAAACCTATATGAGGTAGGATGTATCTCGCTGTCCTTTGTATTTTTAATTATGGCTCCAATCTTAACTGCATGATCCTGTTTCAATGCACGAAACTGTCTCATCTCTCCAGTATAACGTTCAATACTGGTAACCGTAACCTTTATACCACCGATGTCTGCAGTATCACCCATTTGTAAAGCATTTACCTCATTAATAAGTACTTTCTTAGGTTCATCTTTAGGTTCATCTTTAGGTTCATCTTTAGGTTCTTCTTTAGACTCATCTTCAGATTCTTCATTTACTTGTTTATTCGGGTTCTCTTCTTGCGTTTTTCCTTCAACGTCATGTGAAGGTTCATTTTTTGTTGCAGATTGTTCTGAGCAGCCAACTATTAAGCCTGATGCCAATACGAAAATGCCTAATATTTTTATGTGTTTATTCAACTAAAATTCCCCCTTACATTCTTTGTAGATTTTTAGTATCATACTATTTATAAAAAACAACAAAATTATTATTGTTTAACAGATTGCATAAGTCCTTCGCTTCCCCGCAAGGCATTTTCTGCAAAACACTTAAACAATATTAATCACTTTAATTATTATGTGTTTTTAGTGAAATTATGAAAAAGAAGCTGGGACATAAGTGTTTTATCAAAAGAAAATCCGAACCAGCCGAAAAAAGTACATATAACCCACTTTGGAAATATACTTCGCTTTCCACGGTAAGCTGGTGAAATGCTAATCCGCTTTGTAGTCACCTAGCCTTTTGTTCCCGGAGGAGTTATGTATACTCACTACGCTAGCATTGTTCGTCTTTTGTGTTACACTTTTTCATTATGTCCCAGCTCTATTTACTGCAAAGAATTTCTCTTAAATTGGGAAATATCTGACCTTAATAGCGGCAACCGCATCTATCTTTTATCTTAGTGCCGATGCGCGCTCCAGTTTTGCAGTCTACGATTTCAACGTATAAATGACGTTCACCAAGAGCACATGCAATATCATCACCACAGAATTCTCGCCCTTCACAATTACCAATTGGGTCAAGTTTAGGTGCTTTCATTTTTAATCCTCTCCTTTCTCCAAGAATAAAATATATAGTTGTTTTTCATGGATGAGTAAAAGAAATTTTATTATGAGTGGATTCTTTGAGGCTGTAACTTCCATAGAAGAGGAATCTAAGCTGATTTATTGTAGTGAAAAAAGTTTTAATGAAAAGATTTATAAAATTAAAATATAAAATAGTTACAATTTTAATAGTAATGCAATATAATGGAATAGTCAATCTTTTCTATCTTTTTTTATTTATATTTTCATGATATAATTTTTGAAAAAGATAGGAGTTTTTCGTTTGAAAACTATGTTAAAAGCATTTTTAATAATATTTAAAATTAATCCTATCATTTTCAGTTTTCTTACTGTATTAAAAATAGTAAAAGGTGCATTACCTTTATTATCAATAATAATCCTACAAAGACTAATAAATTCCGTTCAATTTTATTTTGAAGATCAAGTTGAATTAATGAATATAATATTTTTACTATTTATGCAAATAGGACTAACTATTTTTATCAATGTATTAACAAAAATTGACGAGTATCTAAGGGCGGTTATTCAATTAAATATAGAATTAGATATCAAAACCAAAATTTCACGAAAAATGATTTCTGTTAATTACGAAAGGCTTGAAGATCATGAGTTTTATAATTTAATTCAACGAACAAATGGCGATTTAGGTTCCCAGTTTTTAGGGCCAATTAATAATTTGCTAGAAATAGTGAGATCTTTAATTACAATTATCTCAATTCTTCTTTTCTTATTACAATTCCATATTTTATTTGTTATCATTTTAGTTACATTTTCTATTCCGTTACTGTTTATACAAAACAAGCTCGGAAGTGATCGTTATTGGCTAGCTAAGTATATGACACCTTTTGCAAGAGAGCAAAACTATATATTTAGTTTGTTTATAGATAGAAAGTATAATAAAGAAATAAGGGTGTGACCGTCAAGTAAAATTGAACACTTTTTGCTAATTAATTTTGAACACTTTCGTTCTCAAAAATGGAAGAACGATGTTTCATACGATAACTGTCATCGTTTCGAAAATGTATGACTTCAGCCCGATGTATTATCCGATCCAATATGGCTGTGGTTAGACTAGGGTCACCTAATAGATCACCCCATTCATTTGGTGCCTTGTTTGACGTTAAAATGATGGAAGATTTGTCATATAGGTCGTTTATTAAATGGAAGAATAAGTTCGCCTCACGGTTATCCATTGCCATAAACATAAGGTCATCAATAATCACTAAATTGGAGTTCCTGATACGTTTCATTTTTGTCTGTGATTTCCTTATAATATCCTCCGTTTTTAATGTATGAATTAAATCTCCCATGGAGATAAAAGAAACTTTATACCCTTGATAAATGGCCTCTATCCCTAGCCCCGTTGCCAAGTGTGTTTTCCCCACACCTGGCGGTCCCAAAAGGATAAGACTGTATAATTGATCCAACCATGTAAACTCTTTTAGTTGGCTGATATGCTTCTTGCTTAATGATTGTTGTTCGTTAAGGTTAAACGCATCCAGCGTTTTATAAGAAGGGAATGCAGCCCATTTTAATCTTTTTTCAATCTGTTTCTCATCGCGACGCTTTTGTTCATATTCTGCCAAACGAGTTAGAAACATTCGATATGTCCACTCATCTGATTCAGCTTGCGTAATAAGCGTCGGCAGGTAATCGGCGGATTCCGACAGCCTTAATGCTCGCAATTGTTGTTGAATATGTTTCAATGAATGACTCATACGGAGGCTCCTTTCAATAATTCCAGATATTCACTTACCTCACGCGTTTGCGGTTTCGCATTTATGATAGATTCATCTAAGCCATGGAGAGGTTTAGGATTTTCTCTGAATTGATCCTGCTGCTCATTGCTCAACGGGTATTGTTGCTTGATGTATTGAACGACATCGCTAAATTCAGTTGCACTGTATAAATTTCGACGAATACATTCTTCCAAAGCCTCATTTATCACCGATTGATCAACAGATTTAAGTGTGCGTGAAACAAGTTGAAGCTGGTCGCGAATATAACGAGGATACCTTTTACGAGTTTCCTCCAGATAGGCGTAAGCCATCTCTGTATTTTCAAACTGCTCTGAAACACTCGTAATATATGCCGGTATTCCTTTGGAGCGATCACGCGTATGCTGGCTATGCTGAATCAATTTCCCCTTTTCATGACTAATTTGATGCTCCGCAATAACAGCTCCCTCTGGGTGCTCGCGTATGATTAAATGGTTATCATCGGTAATTTCAATATGTACCTCTTTATCTTTCTTATATGTCCCGAGAGGGACGGAATAGCGATTGGACTTGTAGATAATGGTATTGTCCTTTCGAACCGTTCTTGATATACTTGAATCAATACTTGAAGTAGTAATTCTTGTAGTGACCGGTCTTAAGTGTTGTTTTTCTAGGGCAAACACTTCGACTGGTCTCTTTTTTGTTGTATTATGAACCCTGCCATTACCTGTTCTCTCAAGCCATGATTCGCTTTGTTCATTCCACTTATCTATCGTATGAAAGACACGATTCTTCGCGAAGTTTTTCTTGACGAATCCAACTACATTTTCTATACGTCCTTTACTTTCAGGATCTGCCCTCCGACAAACCAAAAGGTTTAATTTCCTTTCATCACGGTACGCTTGAAATTCACTCGTTAGAATCAAATCTCCTGCATTTTCACTGACCACAATTAATGAATCCTGATCATAAACAATTTCGTGCGGAATCCCCCCAAAGAACTGAAATGCATCCTCATGTGATTGAATCACATCCTTTGTTACGAACGGTCTATCCAGCCACTTCATATATTTGTATCTGGAATGCGAAAGCACAAAACAAATAAAGTTTAATTTGACTTCCTTCCCATCGGATGTTTTCTGCTTGGTGTGTCCAAAGTCAACCTGGACTTGTTGACCCATTGGTTGATCTGGAATGGCTTGATAGATTCGTTTAAATGCTGTCTTGGGTATGGAGTACCTTTCCCGTAGCTCCCTGACATAACCGCGTACAGTGCTCTCACCAACGTTTAGGTTCTTATATCTTTCTTGCAACCAATCATAAATTTGTGCACCCGATAGGTCAGGATGTTCACTGAGCCATGTGTGGATAAGCATTTCATACGGTTCCAACTTTTTCGACCTTGTTTTGGTTGAAGCCATCCATTAGCTCATTTCTTCCGGCGATTTATCAAGGTACTTGTAGACCGTTGTTCTCGATATCCCTAACTTCTTTGCAATTCTTCTTATCTTAAATCCTTGCTGCTTTAGTCGATATATTTCCATATACACTTGCCACTTTTCCACCTTTCAAGTTCCCTCCATTGCTGATATGAATTCTAAAAATCTATCATATTATACAACAATAAGGGTCATTATTTAATGGGGACGGGGAGACGACCGCGCGACATTGAAATAGGTGCCGCCCCTCCCGGGGCGACACCTATTTCAATGTCAAATCCCCATAGTATGCTGGTAAAAAAGTGTTCAATTTTATCTATCAAAAACTGTCTATTTTAGTTTAGCATTCACAAAGGGTAAACCAATCTTTTAATTACCTATTTAATAAATGGACTTATTCTTTCAATAAAAATAGGGGAGAAGTACTAAAACAAGAGCTTAGTCAAAGCAAAAAGTTACTTAGTCTAGAGTTACTAAGCTCAGTAACATTTGCTGCATCCTTTTTTCTTATCATTTCTTTATTATCTCAATCAAAATTACGTATAGGTGATTTCGTTTCTATTATGGAAGCCATACAAAGAGTTTTGAGCTCTATAAGTAGTTTATCTTATATGACATCTAACCTTAAAGAAGGGACACATTATATAAATGACATATTTTTAATTCTTAACATTCCTGAAAAAGCAGTTAGAAAAGGAAGCTTTAATAATAAGAAACCGCCTGATAATGTGATAGAAGTAAGGAATTTAAGTTTTAAATATCCTTTTGAAAATAGCAATGCTATAATGGACATAAGTCTGAAAATTAGAAAAGGTTCTAGCGTAATGATTGTAGGCAGTAACGGTTCAGGGAAGTCTACGTTGATAAAATGTCTAATTGGTTTATACCAAGTTCCTGAAGATACAATAAATTTATTCGGTAATGATATCACACAACTATCAGAAGAAGAAATTTATGATAAAATCTCTGTTATATATCAGGATTTTGGAATGTATGAATTAACCGCTTTTCAAAATATACTAATTGGAGACACAAAAAAGGAAAAATCGAAAGTGATTCAGTCTGCTATTGAGGCTGATATACATGATTACATAAGCACTTTATCTGAAGGATATGATACTAAACTTGGAAGGATTTTTGAAGGGAGTAGGGATTTGTCCGGGGGTCAATGGCAAAAACTTGCTTTAGCAAGATCAATTATTAAAGATTCTGATTTAATAATACTAGATGAGCCTTCATCTTCACTAGACCCAATAGCAGAAAAGAAGTTATTTATGAATTTTAAGTCGATTACAGAAGGAAAAACATCAATTTATATTTCACATCGTATGTATGCGTGTCATTTGGCGGATCATATTATTGTATTAAAAGATGGTAAAATTGTTGAACAAGGTAATCATTCAGAATTACTGAAAATAGATGGTCATTACACAGAACTTTATAATAATCAATCAGATATGTACAAAGAAAAAATGAGGAGGTAAAGCATGGGTATATTTAGTATTACCATAGCATTATTCTTTGCATATGTGTTTATGTTCTCAGCAGTTACAAAAATTAAAGGGCTTTCAGACCATGTTAAAATCTTTACTAGTTATGAAATATTGCCCCATCAATTTTCAATTCCTTTTAGTTTAGGATTCATTGCCATAGAAGTGATTTCTAGTTTACTGATAATTTTTCGATTTCATGCCGTTATAGGAATTATTATGTTAGGGATACTTACATTCATCTATACATTAGCTATATTAATAAATTTATTACGTGGAAGAAAGGATTTGTCGTGCGGATGTGGTGGAGTATTAGGGGATCACAATATTTCGTATAAGCTTATTTCCAGAAATATTTTGATTATATCAGGGTTATTCTTGGTGTACCTGTTGCCATCGGGAGAAATATTGTTAGTACCGTACGTCCTACTGAATATATTAGTAATTTCAGGTTTTTGTTTGTATCTAATAGTTATAGAAATGCAGACTATTAAAAGATTGAGAAAGGAGCTGTTAGCATGATAGTAAACATTCTTTTATTATTGGTGCTATGTGTAATTTTGATTCAGAGTTTTTGTTTTCTTAGCTACTTCAAAACAGTAAACGGTTTTTTTCAGCAAATCGAACAGATAGACTTACCAAACAAGGAGAAGAAAAATGATTAAAATAGCTATTCTGATATGTATGGTAATCATAATTGTTTTTAATTTTTTGCTGTTAAAAAGGTCTAAAGATTTATTAATGTTTTATATGGAGACAATTGCAAAAAGCCCTTATTTAAGTGTCGCCAAAGAGCTTCATATTGGGCAACAAATTAATTTGGAGTATCTTAGTAAACAAAATATTGCTTTTGAAGGAGACCTAATTATAATGGCCGTATCGGTTAAGTGCTCGACTTGTAAAGAAATTATTAATGGATTTGAGCAGGCTGAAATGGAACTTCGTGATTTTGTTATTGTAAGTAATGGTGTAATTCCAATTAAACAAAAAACTATTCTTTTAGAAAATAAAATTAAAATGGTAGAATCAGAAGAATTCTTTAACTCACTTGGTTTGAGATCTGTACCTAGAGTAATCAACATTGATAAAGGAATTGTAACAAATATTAGCAGGATAACACATAGTAATGAATTAAGTTTCACACCCCAAAACTAAGGGGATTTTAGCCTTCAAAATAACTGTTTTCCCTTGTCCACATTGTATCTTTGGCTTCCAAAAAGAAACAATCCGATTTTGTTTCGATGCAATTCCCTTTTGGTCAGAAGATGAACCCTCACCAGCTGACAATCTAAGGATAATTATTATATTCTGTATGCTTGTTTTCTGGTTTGGAAATCCAAAAGGGAGAACTCCTCGCTAGTTTCCTTTCCATAATAACTAAAAATGTTAGCTGCATTCCTGATTAATTCCCACTTGAACTACATATTCTTTACATTTTTTATGTTCAATTAAAAACTGCTTTGGTATTCGAGTTTGAAAGGGAATGAATACGCCTCCTGTTGCCAGAACGGGATCACTCTTTTACTATTTCACTTATAAAGAGTTATTCCACAATCTGGCCCGTTAGTTGAACAACTATATCATTTTCTTTTTGTTTATATTTTATCTATTGCAGACTAGATTCAAACTTTTTTATTATCATTAGTTTTCTTTATATAATCATCAATCAATTTTTTAAGGAAAAAGTCATTTGTATACCGTCGATAAAAATAAATGGACTTTGACCAAATTTTTACACCTTCTTTTTCAATACATCTGCGTTCTGGGTCTTCTTGCAGATTGTTGATTTCTTCTGAAGACATCAAATGTATCTCCATACCATCAACATAAAATCTGAAATGCCAAAAACCACCTTTCTGACTTGCAGGTGTTGGACTATATTTCTTGAACATTTCATATGCACCTTCATAGCAATCCCATTGAATCATAATATCCAAATCTTCCATATCAAAGGAATCTATACCGTTTACGAAAAGTGCTGTTGAGGCATCGAAACTATATATGATGTTATTTTCCTTTAATTCATTTACTAATTTAAAGATTATTTCCCACCACTTCTTAGGGTTTGGTTCCAAGTAACATCTGCCTCCTCTGACCCCTTACTCAACAAACTGCCAGTTAGAAGCAAATGTGTTTTTAATAGATTTATCATTAGAAACGTCGTAAGAATTGGTATCCCAATTGACACACCATTTGCCACTTAATTTTGAGTGTACAACAATCTCTGTCCATTAAAATTATTATAAAAAGTGTTCAAATTCCTTATATTAAAGCGATACGGCATACGACGATTCGTATGCCATTTCTTATGTCAATTTAACATTGTGCACCTCAAAACGGAACGGTTTACTTTATTGGTAGGGGGTATATTTTGACAATTATTTCATTTAACTACTGACTACTTTTCTGATGTTTATATTTCTTTTTATGTGGTTAAGCACATGTAGGAGGTATTCATCATGAGTGTCATTGAGTTGCGGTATGCTAAATTCCCGAAATACGGACACATTTATTTACCTGCAGGATGGCTGAAACTTTTAGGTATGCAGCCTGGATCAAATGCGGAAATATCATATAAAAACAAAGAAATCCGTATTCGTAGAGTTCCAGAATATACAACGGAAAATGTTCGTCATATCTCTCACAATAACTTCATTTTAATTCCTAAAGAGATTCAAAGATTTGCCAAGCTCCATCCAAGCCAAACATATCGCATGTTTGTGGATGATGAACGAAAAGAATTTATTGTACAGCCAGAATACGATTGATTATGTGATGTTACAGAACGGGGGTAAACATAGCATAAAAACACATTTAAGCATCATCATCCCCGCCCATCAACCTTCTCAATAATAGACAGCAGCTCCTCCAGCTGAGAAATCTCATAATCTGGTACCACATCTTCTTTCCCTTCCCAATGCCGGTTAATCCAGACCGAGGCTATCCCTGTCCTGGAAGCACCCAGAATATCTGTCTTCAGATTGTCTCCAACCATCAGCACCTCTTCTTTATCAACGGAAAGAAGGCCGAGTGCGTGCATAAAAATATCAGGATCTGGTTTCCCTTTTCCAAAAGCTCCCGAAATCACAATATGATCAAAATACCTCCTCAGTTCCGGAGTTAAATCAAGTTTTGCTTCCTGCAAACTGGGAGAACCGTTTGTCAGCAGCAGCAACTGATATTTCCCTTTTAGTTGCTCCAATACGTGAAACGTGTCATCAAAAACAAGTGCATTCCGCTTTCGTTCTTCAGGGAATGTTTCGGCAAGTTCATATCCAAACTGGAGATCATCAATTCCCATATCCTTCAGCCCGCTTATCCATACTTCTTTTTGATACGCCGGAGCAATCTTTTTCAGTTCACGAAACCCTTCCCCATCATCGTCAAAATCCGCCCACAGTCCTTCAAAAGGATTAATGCCAATCATCTGTGTAAAAGAATATGTATTATAAGAAGCATACAGTTTCCTGGCATTTTCCCGGACATTTTTTTCCAGTTCAACAGGATCAACACGATATTTTTCGAAGGCGAGATTACAAGTATTATTAAAAGCTTTGTCTACACTTTTTTTATCCCAAAGCAGTGTGTCGTCCAGGTCAAACATAATTGCCTTAATCATCTGCATCACTCCTTAGCAATCATACTCCATTTTCACAAATTCAAATGTACCGCCATTCGTCGCTTGCAAAAAACTGTGAACCACCTGGAACCCAGCTTTTTCATACACCTTTATCCCACGTTTGTTAAACGCAGCTACTGCAAGTGTAAGCTTTTCCGGATAAAACTCCGATTCAGCAAATTCCATACCAGCCCTAACAAAATCCAACCCTTCCCCTCTCCCTGTTAAATCAGGGCGCATGCCAAGTCCGATATCAACAGTAATTTCATTCGTTTTCGAAAAGCTGAAAAATCCGACCAGCTCATCCGCTTGCAGAACGACATACACCAGTTCACCACGCGCTTCAGAATCTAGAAATTCAGCCAGGTCCTCTTCATCCGACTTCATATCATAAAACGCATATTCCCCATCATAGTGCCAGTGGTATGCAATATGTTCGGCCTGCTCCTGTGTTATCTGTTTGAAAATATAAGTCACAATAATCCCCTCAAATTATGAAATACGGGTACCGTTTTCGACATGTTCATCCGGCCCCAAAAGCACCACATCCCCTTCTTCAGGGACGCCTCCAATCACTAATGCTTCAGATTTGTATCCAGCTACCCGCATTGGTGGAAAATTCACGACACCAACTACCTGCTTTCCAATCAACTGCTCAGGTTCATACCTCTTTGTAATTTGTGCCGAAGACTGCTTTACTCCAACTTCACCAAAATCAATTTCCAGTTTGATTGCCGGTTTGCGTGCCTCCGGAAAAGGTTCTGCCTTAAGCACCGTTCCAATCCGAAGATCTAGGTTCATAAAGTCTTCAATCGTTGCCATAAAGATTACCTCCTAATAAAAATTATCCATATCAATATAAACAGATGACACTTTATACATACATTAACCCTCAAAACAAAGAATTGACAATCTACTTGTCTTAAACTATATAATAGAACAAGTATAATGGACAGTGTGAAGGTGTTAAATGATGGAAGCAGTCGACGAAATAAACTTCGCCAAAATTTCCAAACAGCAACAAAATGAAGCAAAAGATATTATCCTTGAAGGCTTCAGGGAACGTTTTGGCTTCATTGACTACTCATTAAATCCGGACTTGGAAAATATTTATGCAAATTATACCATCGATGGGAATGCCTTTTTTGTTGGACTCCTTCACCATCAGATTATCTGTACTGGAGCCATAACAAAAGAAAACCCGACCACTGCCAGAATTGAAAGAATGTCAGTAAAAAAAGAATTCAGACGACAGGGTATTGCCCGAAAAATGCTGCTGCATCTTGAAAACTGTGCAAAGGACATGGGCTATTCTCAGGCGGTTATGGAAACAAACAAAAAATGGACGAGCGCAATTAACTTATACAAAAACAATGGATATGCAGAATATAAGCAGGATAATCAGCGAATTCACATGTTTAAAACCCTGTAGACACCTATCAATCAAAAAATTCCATGTGTGTTTTTTGCTGTTCATAGTATTCGAGCCTATCCTGCAAATTTCCTGTATGAAATTCAAACTTATGCCCATCCGGGTCGGTAAAATATATGGACTTTTTATCCCGTTCATCCCTGGGCCGTCCCGGTAAAATATTCACCCCAAGCCGAACCAGTCTTGCATACATTGGGTCAAACTCTTCCTCTTTAATTGAAAATGCTGTATGTGTGTAGGACTCATGGATTTCATTACGGGGGATATTCTTTTCCACATTTAAAGCAAGCCATATGCCATCAAGGTCAAAATAAGCTGTACTCCTCCCCTTTACCAACAACTTCGCATCGAAAACATCTCGATAAAATTGTATGGACTTTTCCAGATCTGAAACGGAAAACAATAAATGATTCAGTTTCACAGGTACACCTCCATTTTTACAAAAAATGATTATCGCGGTCGTAACTTTTCTGATCTAACATCGGTTTATGTTTATTTCTTGATTTTTTATATTTTTCGCTGTTACTCATGTCTATCTTCCTGCCTCTCAACCGTGCAACTACATCAACAACGACGGCCACGCCGATTATTCCGCCAACAATGATCAGCACGAGTACCCATAATTCCAAAGCCTGCACCTCCCTTTTCTGTTCGACCTGCAAGTTGATATCACAGCATTTATAATAAACCCAATCAATAATAGAAATAGTAGTATTGAAGAATGCGCATCTTCCCATATAAGTTTGGCAATCAGAAAAATAAACAGTGATCCAAATACTGCACTGAACAACAATGTGAACTGAAATTTCTTTTCTGCATCCATCGTATTTCTCCTCAAGTAGTTTTACAGAATTATATTTTATAATTTTTCCAGATCCGATACTCACAACAATTTCGACATATAATACTCATCATAAGATTTTCCATCAACAATAAGTGAATTCCGCTTCGTACCCTCTATTTCGAATCCATTTTTCTTATACAGAGCAAGTCCTGCCTCATTTTGCGTTACTGTTGTAAGTCCCAGTCGGGAAATGTTATTGTTTTTTGCCCAATCATCCAATTTCTGAAACAAAGCTGATCCGATTCCCTGTCCTCTGTAGTCCTTTAAGATTCCTGCAACAAGGTTTGCAGAATGTTTCGTGCGCTTAACGCCACCGCCCATAACGATCAGGTAGCCTACTAATTTCTCTTCATCTTCTGCTGCAAATATCGTTGAATTGTTTTGCTGTTCAATATGTTCTATATGTTTCCGCTGCTGCTCGGGTGTGGTCTTTCTCTCATCAGCTTCCATTAGCATAAAATTAGACTCAGCTTCAACTTCCTTTATAAGATCGATTAAATTCCCGGCATCTTCAATTTTTATCTCTCTGATTAACATAAGACTTTGGCCTCCTGATTACTTGATTAGTATCTCTATCTCATCTTCATTTTCTTCTACTAAATCCTGCAGCAATTGATTTGTCTGTTCATTATATTCTTCAAAATTATCCTTTGTTGGTTCACCAAGCTTTTCTTCAAAATAAGATGTCACATACGCACTTACTTCCATATTTTTTTCAACGTATTTTTTATAATACTCTTCCGTATCCATTCCAAGCTTATTTGCCTGAGACTCAGCAAAGTCCCGTACAGAGTTTGCTGGTTCAGTGTCTACATCTTCAGGTGGAAGTTCCCCGCCAAATTCAACTGATTCTTCTACTTGCTCGGAAACATCCATGTTCATTTCCTTTGCCTCTTGGACCGCTAACTTAGCTTTCACAGTCGGTTCAATCATTTCGAGAACTTTGTCATCCGTGTACAAAAAACGTAATTCGCCAATCGTAATTTCTTCACCTCTCACAATTGCCGCAACTTCATCATCGGCATACCCTATTGTATCTGTACAACCGACCATAAATATCAAAAAAGCAACAAAAATGGATTTCAACGGCTTAAGCATAAAAACACTCCCTGCCACCCAAATTCACGACGCATCTTACAACCCATGTTATGTTATAATTAGTATAATTGAAAGGAGATAATCATGAAAAAATTTATTAGCATTCTAATTGTGTCGGTTATAGCACTTAGCGGATGTTCTTTACTTGAAGAAGCTAACGACTCCTTAAACTATGCAAACGAAGCAACTGAATATATGAATGAACTAAGCACATTTGCGGAAGAAGCACCTTCCCTTGAAGGGGCTGAACTGAAAACCCAATTGGAGTCATTGCAGACGACAATTGAAGATTTCATGGAAATAGAGCCGCCATCCATTGCTGAAGGCCTTCACAAGGAACTGGAAAATAAGAGCCAGGTGCTGCTCGATGGAATCAACAATGTATTGGAGAATGGTGAAGTAGCTATTGAACAGCTAAAACAATCAGAAATCTACGAGACCATTGAAAACATTACAACGCTTAAAAAACAGATTGAGGAACTGGGTTTATAGAAATCCCCTTTTATACTATTATCGAATTCCAGACCGAAAAGGTGTCATAAATTACAAAAAAATTTATGACACTTTTTTTAATTCTGATTCGATTATAGGAGTAGAATCTTGTTTGTTAAACCAGCAATATTTAATAAGACGGTCACCTCTATTATCGATAGAGTAGTTATAGAGGTGGTATTATGTATAAAATCTTATTGCAAAATAAAAATATCCGCTACTATTTAATCGGTGGTGGTATCTCGCGGCTTGGTGATGTTTTATCCGGGATGGCGTTTTTGTTTCTTGCCTATGATTTAACCGGATCAACCATACAGACGACCGGGATGGCAATTGCTGAGACGGCCCCGTATCTGTTGTTTGGTCTGGTTGGAGGAGTGGTTGCTGATTGGCTGCCGCGAAAAAGACTTTTAATCACGCTTGATATTATTCGTGTTCCACTGATTTTTTCGGTGTTTCTTTTACATCACTTCAATTTGCTGAGTTATGTTTATCTGCTTATCATAAGTTTTATTATCCAGACAATCGGTTGCTTCTTTAATCCGGCACACCGGGCAATACTGCCAATTATTACGAAACCTGAGGAGCGCTCTCTGGTAAACAGCTTAAACGATACAGTAAGCCGTGGTGTCACAGTTTTAAGCCCGATCATATCGGTCTGGCTGCTGTCATACGGCGTGATCTATTTTTTCCTGATCGACGCGCTAACATATGTCGTCAGTGTTGCCTCCCTTCTCCAAGTGCATTTTATCGAACAAAAAGAAAAAGTAAAAAAATCGGTTAAAGGAATCTTTCATGCGATAGCAAACTTCTTTACTTGGGCAAAAAAACAACTGACAATAAAACAGCTTTTTATTTTCACGTTCGCCATTGTATTTTTCAATACATGGGTATGGGAAGTAGGATTGCTTCTCGCGCTAGCGGAAATGACCAGCAAAAGCGAGGAATTATATGCGATACTTCAGGGCGTATTTGGCGGTGTAGTTATTTTAACAAACATCATTATACCGTTATTTGCAAAGAAATTGACTCTAAAACATTATTTGCTGGGTGCAGTCATCTGGGGAGTTGGCATAACATATTACGGAATTTTTTATGAAATTGAGCATTTTTTTATAGGCGCCATATTAGTTGGGATTGGACTCCCGATATCAAGTTTGGCACGAGTATATCTTATTCAGGAAAACGTACCTGAAAATAAGCTCGGCCGCGCGTTTAGTTCGAATGCATTTTTGCTGTATCTTTCGAATACGATATCTCTGATTTTGTACGGGGCATTAGTTTCCTTCATTCCAATCCAATGGCTGATGATCGGAAGCGGTATAATGATACTGATTATAAGTATAAGCAGCCTAACTGTTTTTTCGATGAAACATGCGAAATTCAGTAGGGGTTTTTCCATAAATTTTTTTAAATAAACTATTATAAGAAGCAATATTTTTGAATCCAACTTTTAAGGCGATAGATAACACAGTTTCCTCCGTGTAGGTTAAGAAATGCTGGCTTCTTATCAGACGGTACAATTGCAGCCAGGAGTATGGTGACAATCCAGTTTTGCTTTTAAACGTATGCGCAAACTGGAATTTGTTTAAACCGGCAACAGTCGCCATTTCTTCCAGCGACCATTCTTCATCATAACTTTCTTGAAGAGCATTGATGACATTGTCTAATTCTCCGGTTACTTCCGGCAATTGATTAAGGTGTGACCCGGGGCCATTTTGCAGCATCAGAATTGCCAGCTGGGTAAGGCTGTTTTCAATGAATAACGCATTAGATGACACATTAATATATTCACGAATAAACGTAATCCAATTTAAAATATGCGGATTTTTGAATGGCAGCAGAGCAAATTCCGGCTCTGATACGTTTAGACCCAGCTGCTCGGCAACATCGATTAGTAAAGGCTGCTCCATCTCAACAAGGAATTTCTCCTCAGCAACCTGCAGCTGTTTATGCTCTTCGTTTGGGTTGAAAATCAAAAAATTACCGGAATCGATAGACACATCCCGACGTCGCGTTTGATAGATTCCTTTGCCATATGGTGAAAAAATTATTTTGTAGCAGCCATCACTTCGCCAATTGCGCTCACCCAGATGGTCATTGCGCATGAGAAACAGGCCGTTTTCGTGATCTAGTATCATGCAGTTTTAACTCCTTACGCCATTCAGTTCTGTTTTTAATCCTTGAATTGCTGTCATAACCTGGCCCAGATTTTCGACATCATTCATATGATTTCTCGCGTGAAGCAAAACCGATCGGACAGATTCAACCGAACGGCCAAAATCATACATCCAATCATAGCGCGGTACCATCCACGTATGGAAATGGTGAGTTGTATCTTCGTTATAGAAATAATAAACGTATTCAATTCCCAGGACGTCCCGCTGTGCTTTCCTTATTTTGGCCAGCAGTTTAATGTAATCCTGTTGTTCGTCACTGGTTAATTCATCAAAGCTTTTGATATGACGTTTGGAAGCCAGAATCACCAGTCCCTTGATTGGATAGGCAACATCCTGATGTGCATGAAAATAATCCGTCTCGATGATTACACCGCCATCAGGCTCAATTGCACCACTTGTTAAGGCACAGCTCAGGCATTCGACTTCAACCACATTGCCATTTGATAGTTTTATATTACGCATTTAATGCTCCTCTTCTATACCTAACTTCGACTATTCCTTTACGAGTATATGTTTAAATAAATTTATAGTAATCCCTCAATTCCACTTACAATAAACGGGCTGACAAAAAGTGTAATGGAAACAATATAAAGATGTTTTGTCGTTTTCCCGGATAACTTTTGACGTCCCTTCCCTTTGTACCACCCGGAAAACTGCCATCTGTTTCGATATAACACAAAAAGAAAAACGTAAATACTAAGCCCGCCAATCCATCCGTATTTTTCCGCACCGGTATTCGCATATATTTTTTCTACAATCAGCCATATAAGACTGCCGAGCAATAAAAATATAAATATAATTCGAAATAACTCCAGCATAACTCTCATAACAAATCCCATTCCTTGTAGAATCCAAGTAGTTGAATCAACCAAAAATTGCAAACGGAAAAAACAACCAGTAATCATCAACAAAGAAAACCATTATTCCGCCAATTACAAGCCCCAGCATTAAAAACCCAGCATAATACAGTCCATTTTTCACCCAATTAAACGAATGAGCGATGGCGAGCATGACGAATACAAAAGTGAATCCAACCGTGATTTGACCAACTGAAAAGCCGCCCAGAAAACTGAGAACATACGACGTTAGAGCAGCTATCCAATATAATCGTGCCTGGTGGTCTCCTTTGATTGCGAATGCTACTGAAATCAATGTAACCGATACAAGCGTGTAAAAGACGTAAGTAAGCATAGGTTTTCCACCCTTATCTTATTTCTTTTTCTTCTTACCTTTACCAAACAGACCCAAAGCAACAGCTACTGCAAAAGCGACAGCAATCCACGAGGCCGTACCCATTGAATTCACCAACTTTCCGTTAAGTTATGAACGCTTCCAGTGGCTCGATAATAACATCAATAATTTCCATATCCTGATAAACAAATCGATAATTATATGTATTTGACTCATTCAGCATTTTAGGCAGGAAGTATTTAATATTTCCCACAACCCCAACATTTTCTTCATCCAGAAGCCAAAATATCTTTTTCCAATCCAAAATGCCTTCTTCAGTACTTTTCGGTGTATTATATTCATATGTCTCCGGAAGCTCAGCGATGAACACATACATGCCGCCGAGATTAGTACCATCCGCTTTTGACCAGGTGACATTTCCCCGATAATTTACCTTTGCATCCTCAATACCTGTTTCCTCTTTGATTTCACGCAGAATGCAATCCATGGCAGATTCATTTTTTTCAACCTTTCCACCTACACCATTCCACATCCCAGTCCATGGTGACGACTCCCGATTCAGCATCAATATTTCGTTGCCTCTTTTAATAAAACTTATCGTATATTTCAGCATTACCTTGACTCCTCCTGCAGCACTTGGTTGAACACATTATCCAACCATTTTGAATCCTTGTTTATTCCGACTTTTTCACATAAGCTGCTATGAATATGACGAAATTCCGGGATCATGCTTTTTGCCACTCCCATTATTTCATCCGGTGACCTGCCGCAATCCCAACTTTCGAGCAGTTCTGATTGTGCTTGGTTTAATTTACTCCGTTCACCCTCAAGATTTGCCCAATCGCCGAGTGTGTTCGGATGAACGCCAGCATCCATATACCATCCTGAAACGATAGCCAACCTCATTTGATCAACACAATGCAGTGCATAGTATATTTCGCCTCGCTGCACTCTCCTGTATACCTCATGAAAGTGAGCAAAAAATTTGGTGCACCAAAATTCGACCTCATTACTAGTGGGGCTGTATATCAATGACGCCGACTCACTTTGAATGCCGCTCATGAACCCATTTGTGTCATGTACTATTTTGATATTTTTCAGCCAGACGGAAGGCCGAATGTGGGAAGGTTGATAATAAAAAGAATCAACCTTAATGAAGCAATCATAATGGGCTACAATGAAATTAGTGGCTGGGGACCCCTCGTAAAATAATACATTTCCCCAATTAACAGCCCGCAGCTTTTTATTTTGTCGATATTCCTCAAATACTTCTTCTTTAACGACGACTCTTATATCAATATCGGAAAATAAATCTGTATTCTGGTTTCCAATCGAACCGCCATAGAACACGGCTAAAACGTTATTGTCGTTACATAAGTCATTTTCGATATTATCCTGAAGTTCTTTGCGATACCTTGGCAACTCCAGATCCCGTTTACTATATTTTACGTCTAATCCCACTCATTCAAATTCATCCCCTTTTAAGGTTTTTTCGTCATGCTATAGCGCCGTTTTCAACATATTCCACCAAAACTTCCAGATCCCCTGGATATGAAAGCTCCAAATTTTTAATTTCATCAAGCGGTTTCCAGTCAATTTCATAGATTAGATTATCGGGGTCCTGTATTTTTGCTGAACCGCCATATACTTCGACAGCAAAATACTGCACCTCTACCGCCACACCACTTGATGTACCCTGCTTTACAAACAGCGACTTGATTATCCGTCCATGATACCCGGTTTCTTCACTAATCTCTCTGATACAGCATTCTTGAAAAGTTTCGCAGGGCTCTTTTCCGCCAGTTGGAATGGACCACATCTTCTTTTCCTCCGGTGTACCCTGCTTTACCATCAAAATTTCCTTGTACGCATTCATGCATATACCTGCTGCTCCGTACCATTTTTCCATCCACTCACCCTTTACAACATCAACTTTAGTGATTCCTACTTACTCAAATCCATCCGTAACTTAATCATATCCCGACATAATATCCCGTTCTCAATAATTTCTTCCTCATAATTCTTTTTAAAAAAATCCTTTATAACTGCTGTGATTCGGAAACCGCATTTTTGATAGAGTGCCAACTGTCCGATACTGGAATTTCCTGTCCCGACTTCAATATATTTATATCCAAGCAGGCGGGCATTGGCGATAGCGTGATTAATCAGTTGCTTTCCAATCCCTTTCCCCTGCTCACTCTCATCAACGGCAATATTTTTAAGTTCAATCTTATCTCTTCTTCTTTGGAAAAGAACATATACTCCTACTATCTTATTATCTATTTTTGCTACGTAACATTGCCCTTGCGTCAAATATTCCATAACCATTTCTTCCGACGGATCAGCTAAAAGAAGTAAATCCATTGGTGCCGCTTCACCTGATTTTAATTTTTGGATTTCCATGGTGTTCTCCTTCTTTGATTTTGTATTTACTATACTATTTCGATGTTCTTCGGTGAAATTCCTTTTAATTTGCTAATATTAGACGTGATCAAACTGTGGTAGGATTTGTGGTAAGGGGTTGAACCCGAAAGTATGCGATATATTGTTTCTTCTGCCGATGTTTCTATTGATATCCGGTGTTCTCCGGATTTAGAATACGACAATAAGCAACAATTCCATTTCAGTTCTCCTCCCCAACTAGGTGTATCCCTGTATCCCTCTCGAAAATGCCAGTTCATCCCCATTCTCGATTCCATGAAGCGCTTCCTGCAATGCGAATGTTTTTTGATAGAATACAGCACGTTTCTCAATCTCAGGGTCATCAAAGTAATGACCAATACAAAGTTTAAAAAAGTCATATCCGTAGCTGGCCAATATACCTGCAAAATCATAGGCAGGGTCACCAAAGCCGGACTCACCAAAGTCTATGACACCTGTTAATTGAAGGTTGTCACCATCCCATAGAATATTTGATGCACCAAAATCACCGTGAATCAGGGTTGGTGTGAAATGAAAATCATCAATCCGTTCAAAAAAATCCTCAAACAGGGTGGACACTTCATTCTTTGCATCATCGCGCATATATGGATAGAGCTTCAATTGAATTTTTTCAAACAGCTCCTTATATTCATCAAAAATAGGTACCGATTCGTCAGGCAGGTCCTTCTTGGAATAAGCATGTAATCTGATAAGAAAATTCACTAATGTTAATGATCGTATATCTAGTTTAGGCTTATCTTCAACATTCGAAAATTCATCTGGCCGTATAATATGCCCTTCGATCATAGGATAGCCGGTAAACACTTTCCCCACCTCTAATTTGTCAAAAGATTGGTAAATAGGATCTGGAGTATGTATCTTCATGCCTTTTTTTATAAGTCCCAGTATTTTTGTCTCTTTATATAACTTATCAATTCCAGCTTTATATTTTGGAAAACGGAATACCAGGGAATCGTTGATTATCAGTACATCATTATTTTGACCTGTTTCATTCTTTTCGACTTTTTCGATAGACAAATCAGGATAAACCTGATTGATTCTATCGGTATATTGCTCTATTTCCATTGTGTAACTCCTTTCAAATACCATTTGTATTCATCAAAACAACCCGCCATCCGTCCGGGTCCTCAACCGTAAGGCCTTTTTCCTTCCAGTAGTCATTCTCGGGCGGTACATCCGGATAACCCATCTTAAGCAATCGATTTGCGATATAGTCAACTTCACTTTTGTTGGGAATATAAAAAACAAGGAGATTATCCTCGGTTGGTGCCGGACATGGACTTCCATCTGCATGTTTCGTAAATTCCAGGTGATAAGCTGCATTAGGTATCCCTAAAATAACCCCTGAATACCCGTCATGATTGGTAAAGTCTGTTAATCGTTCCAGTCCAATGCCTTTTTCATAAAACGCAATAACCTCTTCAAATTTATCTGTCGGTCGTGCAACTCTGATTTGTACGGCTGAAAAATCGTTGAATTGCATATTATCACTCCTTAATCTCGTTAAGTTCGATTCGGTTGCCATCGGGGTCCATAAATACTGCTATTATTCCCCAATCAAATTCTAAACGTTTATGTAAAAGCTTGACTCCACGCTCTTCCAACTTATGTACCGCTTCTTCAAGAGAAGTTAGATCAAACCGTAGTACTACCGGGTTTTGCTGCCTGTTTTTCTCAGCATCGGATCCGAATCCGCCTTTTTCGACCATTAAATATCCGCCATGAACATCAAATGATACCAGGGTTTCTTTTTCAAACCGGACGTCTAATTGAAGCTTGTTTTTATAAAAATCAATGCACTTTTCATAGTTTTCAACAAATAAAATTGTTCCAAATTCCTTGAAGTTCATAATACCCCTCTTTCATGAATAATTGACCAGCAGATAATTTAACTGGAGATAAATCAAAATAACAGGAGATGAGAATGTTTAACAGGAGATCAGTAGTTTTATCAGGAGAACGGTAAAATTTATCTGGAGATGCTCCTGATATCCTCCCAGCCGTATGCTATTTCTTTATGTTTCTCACTATCGATTTCCAGTTCCTGATACCCCAGTTTCTTGCCGCCCATCTTTTCATAAAAATGTTTAGAATCGTTATCCTCCAGCACCCACACAAGCATGGAGGTAAAACCGTCATGAAGAAGGTCGTCAACTACTGCCTCAACAAGCTTCCGGCCGATTCCTGTGCCCTGGTATTCTTTGAAAATATAAATGGCATAAAGCTCGCCAGCATAACCGGGATAGTTGCCTTCACGCTCTTTCCCGCCGTTTGCAAATCCAACTACTCTGCCGTCATTGTTTTCGGCAACAAATACACTTTGTGCAGACGCAATATGCTCCCATCGCTTGGTGCGGTTGTCGTAGGACATCCGATCCAGAAAGGAATCAGCAACTATCCCTTTATATGTGGTGCGCCAACTGTCAACGTGAACTTTCGCTATTTGCGGGGCGTCCTGCTTGGTTGCCTTTCTTATTTTCATAGATTCAAGCTCCTTCCATTAACTATTCTGTACCCGAGCTCCATCGCATCTTCGTTAAAAGCTCATAGTTTTTTGTCCGGACCATACGAATACCATGCTTTTCAGCAAAACTTTGCAACTCATCATATACACTATTTGGATGAAAGTCTATTATTCTTAGATTCAGACCATCTTTCACTTTTACAATAGCACACTTCTTCGCCCAGCCGGCTCGCTTTAATTTTAGTTCTGTAATTTGAACGGATTCCGAAGTTTTTTTATAAAAAGTTATGCCGAATATAGTTGCTTTGTAAATAAGTTTATTATCAACAATACGTAATGCAAAACTCATGAAAGCAAGCAGCAAAATAAATATGGTAAGAAATATGTAATAAATGCTATACTCAACTACTAATTGAATCGAAAACACTGCAAGGAGTATAAACCAAATGCTCCCCGAATTCCCTTTATATGTCATTTAACATACCTCAATCCTTATCCAGATCATCTTTAGGTTGAAACTTTGCTTCCTTAAAACCGTTCTTTTGTTTCAGCATTTTACCGACTTCCGAACTGTCAATCCCGTGTCTGACTGCCACTGTTATGACAAGGTAAGCTATGTAAATTGATAAAGCCAGAAACACTAAATTGATAATAAATCCCATTTCAACGCCTCCTTTATAACTTTCATACTAACACAAAAAAAGAGAAGAAGACTATGCTTCCTCTCCAATACTGTTCCTTCGTATATAAATACCAATAAACCCAAATAGAACCGCAAAAAGACCAATCCACATGTGTTCCATGAATGCCGCAACAGAAAAAGTCAAAAACATCACTGCAAACATGGCATGCATATACCGTTGGGCTAAGCTTTTCTCATTGACCGCGCTGAACGATTCGATTAAGACCATTAAAATATTGACCAAACCAATCCAGAGCATACGTCTCCTCCTTAATACAGGCTGCCGGATTTTTTACCAAGTGATGGTTTCGTTTTCGTATCCTGAACCATATCAATTTCGATTCCCTTATCAAATTTCCGGGAAGCAGCTTTTGTAAACATATAGGCAGTCCCAAGTGAAATAATCATCATCAGGAGGATTCCTGTTACAGCCACTAATACCGGGTTTGCCGCTTTCCAGGACAGCAAGGTATAGACAAATCCTGCTATCAAACCAATAAATCCATCAATTTGCAGACTGCCTTCATGGAAAACACCCATCGCCTCAGTCGGAACCAGCATAAGAACGAACGGAATAAGCGCGAGGAACAGGTAAACGTAGGAAGTAACAAGCAAAAGGATTGCTGTTCCAAATTTCAGCCGGTTCTGCGGATTGGCCGGATTATATTTGGCACCAATTGTACCTAGCCACAATCCGATTCCACTGATTCCAAGGGTTATGAAAGCCTTCATTGCAATTCCAGCGATAAATTGGATAAAGGTCCAACCGAAAAATATCCCCAGCGCAATTTCAATAACCGTTAAAATAACAAACGGAATAAGCCAGCTGATCCACAACTTTCCGTATGCAATATTTTTCCCTGAAAGCGGAAGAACACGCAGAATCCATACGGACGTTGCTTCTCTGGCGATTGACGATGCAGCCAGCTGACCGTTGAACATGGCATAAATAAACAGGAATACTGCCTGTGCGATTGGCCACGATATTTCATTTGGCCCACGCAGATCGCTGATACTGGCACCGCCGCTTAGAAAGCCGATAAATCCAAATACAATAAAGAATACGATAGGCAGGAATACGAGCCATTCCCGCATATCACGTTTGATTGCAAACCATTCTTTTTTTCCAACTGCGATGATTGGATGTCGCAACTTAGACCCTGATTGTTTTGCGGCAGATTTCCTCTTTCTTTTCCCGCCGCCTTCACTCAGTTTAATCCAGCCGGTTCGAAAGCCTTTTTCAACCAATGAAGAGGTTATGATAAAACTGATAATTGCCAGCAGGATAATCAGTACAAACGGCAACAGAAATTCCATTGATCCTGCTGCGGCATTTGCAACAGCATTTGCCGCCCAGTTGACGGGAACCCACTCCGGAAACAAAGGCAGCCCTGCCAATAGCAGTTCACTCATTGGCTGATCATTCGCCAGGTTCGGAATCATAAACAGTAAATAGACAAATACCCCTGACAATACACTCATCGCTGTCATGAACTCATTTGCCTTGCTTGCCGGAACAACTTGAATCAAAAGCAGGTTAAATAAATAGGCAATCGAAAGCCCGATTGCGACTACAGATATGAGAACAAGAATCATAACCGGATAATAGAGCAGGCTTGCGTCGATTAATATGCCGTAAATGAATAATGGTACGACAAAAAAAGTGAAAATAAGTAACGGTATGCCGGCGAAACTTTGCAGATATTTTACCCAGAAGATGTTTCTTGTCGGGATTGGCAGCGTAAACAGGAGTTCAAGGTCTGTTGCTGCATATAAATGCTTGAATACTTGCGGAAGACCAAGCAGAATAATAAGTCCGATTATTACAAGAAATCCATATGACAGGATGCCTGTTAAGACTGACCCTGTAATTGATTCACCGATTGCCCATACGCCTCTGGACAGGAAATATAAAAGGACCGCCAGAACACCAAATGAGAATACATAATTTGCGTACGTTTTTTTAGCTTGTGACTGAAATGTATTTTTGAGAATCTTCCACTGGTTTTTTAACAGAACATTCATCATTTGGTATCACCCTGATCGGTGATTTCACTTATCAGCGCCTGCTGATCTTCTCCGCCGGTCAACTCAAGGAAAATATCCTCAAGACTCTGTTGGGCATCACCACCACTGCTTTTCAGCTCATCCATCGTTCCGAGCGCAATGATATCTCCATCCAAAATAATCCCGACCCGGTCACACATCTGTTCAGCAATTTCAAGAATGTGGGTTGAAACAAATGCCGTCATGCCATTATCGCATAGCTCACGCAGCAGGTTTTTCAGACTGCGTGCACTCTTCGGATCAAGCCCCACTGTCGGCTCATCAAGAAACAATACATCCGGTTCATGCACCAATGCACCGCAAATCGCAATTTTCTGCTTCATCCCGTGTGAGTAACTCTCAATTAAGTCATTCGCCTGGTCGGTAAGGTTAAAAATTTGCAGCAATTCTTTTGATTTCGATTGGAACTTTTCTTGTGAAATTTGGAAAACCGAAGCAATAAACTCCAAATAATCCCATCCGGTTAATTTCGGATACAGGTTTGGCTGGTCCGGTACATAGGCTATCTTCTTTTTTGCCTCGATTGGATCTTTCCATATATTAATGCCGGCAATTTCAGCAGAACCGCTTGCCGGCTCAAGCAGGCCGGTCAGCATTTTAATGGTCGTCGTCTTCCCGGCACCATTCGGCCCAAGAAAGCCAAACAATTCACCCTTGCCGACTTCAAGATTTAATTCTTTTACAGCTTTATGTCTTCTGTATGTTTTCGATAAGTTTATTAGTTTAATTGATGCGGCTGCCATGCTTCTCCCCCTAAATAATGTATATTTAGTTCAATTGTAACAGATTCCACTGCTAATTATACCGCTTTTTTCAGAAAATGTAAAAGGAGCTTGACAGTAAAGGTTACTTTACAATATACTATGATTAAACAATTTACTGGAGCGTAAACATGAAAAATAAAGTAGCCTTATTCAGAAAAGAACATGGATATTCACAGGAATTTTTAGCAAAGAAACTTGGCGTATCCAGGCAAACAATCATCTCCATTGAAAAGGAGAAATATAACCCTTCCCTTCCACTTGCCTTGTTAATTGCGGAAGTATTTGAAACGGAAGTGAAACACATTTTCAGTTTGGAAGAAAGTGACAGACCATAACTTTTTAGGAGGAATTCAAATGGCTTCCCGTAAAACTTTTCTTATATTAGGAATCATGGCGTTTCTGCTGACTCTGACACACCTGTCCATATTAATTGCAGCAGGCGAATTTTCATTGAAGCTGCTTTTTGTATATGGTGCAATTGTATACATGTTATTCGCTATAACCTATTTGCTCCCACAGCTTGAAAAGCAGGATGAGCGAATGAAATTTATTAAGCAAAAAACCATGCAATATTCAATGATTGCTGTTTTGTTCTATATTGTACTGTTAACAGTCAACATGACAGGAGAATTCGTTCCTTTAGCTGCTGGCGAAATGTTGAGCCTGCTCATGTCCATGTCCATCGTTACGATTTGGTCAATCTGGATTTTTATGGCGAAAACAAATTAGGGAGGAAGTCCCCAGATAGTTTGGGGAAAGTAATACTATTTTTGGAGAGGGGATTTTACAGATGGAATCATTATATTTTGTCGGAGGACTGTTGATATTCGTTTTTATTGGTCATTTGATTCTCCGGAATGACGTTGACGAAAATAATAAGCTGACGCGAAAAGGTCATATAAAATTTTGGATCATGATGGCCGTGGTTTTCTTTGGAACGATTACATCAATGAGTATTATCCAATTATTATAAAAGATGTGATAAGCACGAAATGCATCGCGGGAAACGGAGTGATTGACAAGGCATCCATTCTTATCTTTACACTGCATGTGCTGACATTTAAAAAATCAAAATGGATACCTAAGGAAATCGGTGAAATAAAACCTGCTATCAGCCAGGGAAAATCTGGAGTTATTTTTTGAACTAAATGGTACTCAGCACATAAAAAACAGTGACCATTATTAACACACCTGCCAGAAGTAATCCTGCCACAAGTCCAATCAAGGTTGTTTTCCAAGTGTACCCTTTAAGGTCTGCTTCATTAGTTGACCTGTCGACCTTGTATGCATGAAGCAGCAGCATAATGTTGATTGCAACCAGTAAAGCGATAATAAATACCATGAAGAACCGAATGTCAATGGAATATTCAGTATTCATATCACGAAACCAGGATGACTGAAACATGAGAAATCCGCCCAGGAAAATATTCACTACATAACTCGCTTTATTCTGTCGCTTCCATTCCTTTCCCATTTTCTCTTTCTCATACGTTCGAACCTGTTCTACAATCGGAATCCATGATTTGGTGGAATCTTTTTTTATCAAAAAATACACTGACTGGATTAGTAAGTATGCACCAAGCAAAAAAATAAGATTGGACAGATTTACCCCTGAATAATTGACAACCACCATATACAACATAAGTACTGTAAATGATACAGCGTTTATAAAGATGAATTGTTTTTTGCGCATATTTTTAATTGCTTCTGACGTCATAATAGTCTCCCCCTGAATGGTTGATGCAAACTTCGGCGATTTCGTTCTGAACTTCAGCGAATTTGTTCTCTACTTTGGCGTTTTTATAATAATTTCCGGCGATTTCACACAGAACTTCGGTGTTTTTAAAATTCCAGCCTATTCTTGACCTTTTTCCGTTTCTGAAACTGGCATTTTCGTAATTACAATCGGATCATTCAAATTGGCGTTTGGAATTTGCTGGGGTTCATTTTTACTTGGCATTGATTGAACATTTTTGGCTTCAGGCGGAAGGGGGTCATCTACGGAATCCATAATAATGACTTCCCGCTCCAAACGATCTTTTTTGTAATCGTCCTGCTCGCCATCGACATCCTGCGAAACGTCTGCATTACTACACCCGAACAATGCCAAACTTACCATCATAATGAACGTTATTTTTTTCAATCCCAACACCTCGTTTCTTCTTTGACGCTATCATAACATAAACAGCACACGAACCAATTGACTATTCGTGTGCTGCCAGGATTTTTACATATCATGATCTGATTTCTGTTTTTGCCGTGAATGGTTCCGTTGTTTTACCTTATGCGAGCCCTGCAACGGTTCGCCGTATGGCTGCTTGGGGCTTTTTGGCAAATTCGGCTGCTCCTGCTGTTTTGGTCCTTTAGGTCTTCCACCCATGTATAAATTCCTCCTTTGCTAATCATTATTAGCTTTTGACGAGGAAAAAAATCTATACTTTAAATCAAGAGGCCCATTTCTTTCCAGGCTTTCGTCCTCCGTTTTTAATCAGCTTGACATACGGTATAAAGAAACCAATGATTACTCCTGAAATTAATGCATTAATAAACGTGCCAACCCCAATCGCACCATTGAAAAGAAAAGCCACGATTACCAGCCCAATACTGATCAATGCCCGCGAATACTTAACACTCCATCCGGTCAGATCAGACACAACAAGCATCGAACGGTCCATTGGGTTTGGGGCAATATTCGATTGCAGATAAAACGCAACACCTAACCCGATTAAAATAATCCCAACAAGTAATGCGCTCCACTCACCAAACCATGTTACTGGCGAGACCCAATCACGCAGTACAAATAACCAGGAATCAATGCCAACTCCTGTAAAAAATGAGGTCAACAGCGCAAAATATTCAGGCCCTTTTTTCTCAGCTATTGCATTACAGACGATCATCGAAAAGCCGACAACAATTTCCCAACTTCCGACAGTCAATCCAAATGTTCTGTGCAGTCCAACCAGAAGCGCATCAAACGGCGACGCACCTAAACCGGATTGGATGGTTAGTGCAATACCGAGCGTTAAAATGATAATACCAATCAGATAAAAATGAATTCCAGCACGAATTAGCCGCATGATAGTCACTCCCTTTCTGATGAAATGAATTCTTCTTTTATAATTTACGAAAAAATTGGCCCATCGCCACCATATTTTGATGGCGAAAAGCCTATTTATAATTTATATTGTTTAAGTCTCCTTCAGTTTAACAGAGTCAATAAAATTAAGAAACCAAAGCAAAGTAAACTTATTCATTATTTTCAACAATCCCTTTTCCCAGCCTACACACGCCTCCCTTCGGCGAAATACACTGTTACAAGGTGTGAAGGGAGGATTTGTATGAATAGATCCCGGATATTCTATATCATTGGAGGCGTACTTCTTATTGCAGCTCCATTAATTTTGGCAATCTTTTTAAACAATCCATCCAACCAGCCCGACTCCGGAAATGGTGGAAACGGAAACGGGAATGGTGATGGTGGTAATGGCAACCAAAACAATCAGAGTACGCAGGAAATCTATTGGGGGGTCGACTCAGCCAGCTATACAACGCAGGATTTATATAAATGTGTTAAAAACAATTATGGTAAACCGAAAGTATGGGGCAGATATTTAGGTACAAAAGGAGATGTTTCTAAAGGGCTCGATAAAGAAGAGGTGCAACTTTTACACGAAAACAACGTACGGATACTTGTCATCTACAACCATTTTACCGATGCCACGGGTTATGATCACGGTGTAAAGGAAGCTGAGCAAGCCATCGAATACGCTAAAGAACTCGGTATCCCTGATGGAGTAGCCATATTTGGCGATATCGAACCAAGCTTTCCGGTTACTTCCGCATTTATGGAAGGCTGGTATGATGCACTGTCCAGTTCTTCTTATAAACCAGGCATTTATGGTGTCTTTGATGAAGGCAGCTCAATCATGAAAGCATACAATGCGATGAGTAAAAACGCACAGAAAAACACAATCGTATGGAGCGCATTTCCTCAAAATGAAATAACCACAAAAGAAAATGCCCCAAAATATAACCCAAACGGCCCGAAAAACGCTAAGCTATACGGATGGCAATACGCGATTGAAGCCGAACAATGTAATATTGATAACAACCTGTTCCGGAATGAGATGCTCGATTATTTGTGGTAAGTGATATGAATAAGAAGCCTCGCTGGTGAGGCTTCTTTTTGGTCGGGCTGTATTGTCTTGAACATCGCCGGCAATGAGGCGAACAAATTGTGAACTTTGGACATTATAGTTGTGAACTTCGGTGATCTGAATTGTGAACTTCGACATTTTTCCTGTGAACTTCGACATATTCATTGTGAACTTCGGCATTTTGTAATTTTTCAAGGTCAATTTTATATTTTCGACCACTGGTTTCACCAAAATGCTCAAACTGTTCTTGTCGCAATATCCGTTTAATTATATAATCCGAGTCCAGTTTTAGAAAATCCCGGGCTTCTCTATTATTGATATACTCTCCTGCCAGCAAGGCATAATCTGTCAAGGTTGGTTGATGGGCTGTTTTCGACTTAAACCCACAGCCTGCACACAACCATTTTCCACTTTGCCAAATCATTGGGATACTTCCGCAGCCCGGACAAATAACGCCTTTTATCAGGTCGTCAGTTGTAATATCAAATTTTTTAATCCCATCATATTCCTCAGGGTTGTGCTGCTTAAGCAATTGATAAGAAAGTTCCAGTAACTGATTGTCTAAACAACATACTGATTTATGCTTATTCATGTACAAATCGATTTTCGGAAGGACTTTATCACGATGCATGACAATATCGGAAATAACTTTATCGTTGGCTAAATTTTTGAGGTATGTTTTGTCTTGGCTGAATACAACAATTTTTTCAATTGGAATGGCGGGGAAATTATATTTGCGAAGCCAGCTCAACAGCCTTCTGTGCTGTAGATTAACCTGATCAACAGGGTTTTTAAATATTTCAACTTTCTCACCCGAGCCCCTGTAGGTCTGACCCATTTCATCAAAATTTACGTGGTCATAAATATTTTTAACTTCAATAATAAGGAAAAAATAAATTGATAAAAGAAGAAAGTCCAGTTGAAAATGCCCTTTATCATCGGGGATCCTTAAGTAGTGGAAGATTAGGAAGTCATCTTCGGGAAGAAAACTCAGATTGTAATTCAGTGATTTCTCTCCTTTAAAACCTGAGTAGAGGTTAGCGGCATTCTGATTAATGGAATGCTTGTTCCGGTGAGTATCTGGAATACGGGAGTTCAAAGCCAGTGCCTGCAGGATATGATTGGGGATTGCAATAGGTTTTGCGTACAATCGAACACAACCTCTCTTATTTTATTTATAGATACAAGATTACATATTCGACATCTTTCAAAATAATCCTGCTTTTAATTAATTTTATTGCGAAAATATAACACCCTCGACGAAAAAAAGGCGAACATAATGTGAACTTCGACTTTTCAATTGTGAACTTCGGTGCTCCTGATTGTGAACTTCGACATTTTTCCTGTGAACTTCGACATATTCACTGTGAACTTCGGCATTTAGCGGTATTTCGAGTTTATTTTTACAGCATCTAGTGTTTTTCAACTTGAGTCACCCCCAGTAATCCGGATCAGACATCCGCATTTCCTCAACTATATCATCCAAATCACTTGGGGTGATCACGAAAATCGGGTATTCCCCTGATTCTTCCGCCAGCTTTGCCTCCTCATAAAAAAATCGATTACTGCCGGGGTTCTCGTCATCGAGCAGAATCAGGCAGCCATCACTTTTATCCACCAGCCATTTATTTTTCGCCTTAAATTGATATGCACCCTTGTAGTCTCCTTTATAAAGAGGCTGATAAAAGTCAGCAACCATCATGAGTTCCTGGTAAATTTGCTGAACCGCCTCAGGCCAGCGACTTTCCTGATTTTCAAACGGTGGAATCATCGCCAAATTCACATCATATTGTTCTTTCAAATCCAATACAACTTCACCGGTCCACAATTCAACGCCCATTTGTCCGGAAATAAGCACCCATTCCAGGCCTTCCTCTATGAAGCCAACTAATCTTTTTTCAATCGCCGCTTTAATAAAGGAAATCCGCTTATCGTCCGGTTTGAAAAGATTTAGTTCCATTGGTTTGTATCCTGTTACCATAAGTGTTTTCATTGTTTTCAACCTTTCCTGTTGTCTTCACGCAAACCCTTCCCAAACATTGGTCCATCCATAACTGCCGTATGATATTCACCTGACTCACCCATCGGGCAGACATCATCGTACAATAAAATATCTTCCACAAACGACTCGTCCACTTTACGGCCAACCCAGCTTTCAGGAAGCCTATCTTTATCGACCTTAATCACCTCAGCATCAAAGCCATGCGACACAAATTCGCGCAGCAAACGCACCACATTCTCCCGCTCCGTCCACAATGGATAAATTGCTTCAACACCAGCCGCACGAGCCACCTGTTCGCCCCACTCACGATGACCTTCCAGATAAATATCACCAAAAGCAGCCCCGTCAACTCCATAGTCCTCACGCAGTTTTTTCAATGCTGCCACAAAATCCCCCGTGTACGTCTCAAAATCGGTTTCGATAATATATACGGGTAGCCCTATACGGTCTGCCTGTTCTAAGATTAACTGCCGCTTCTGATCATGCGCAACTGTCCTGTGGCTTTTTTTCCAAACTGTAGTTACCAGCCAAGTTACCTGCACTCCTTGTTCATCCAGTTTATGTAAAGCCAGGCAGCTATCCTTCCCGCCGCTGAATGACAATGCTGCTTTTTTGACCACAATTTCTCTCTCCTCTTTAAACCAGTTTATTTTTTTCGTCCGATATGCACCTTTACCTTATGACCTGATCCCTTTTCCTCTCGCTTCAAAAGATCACGAATTTCTCTGAGCAGTTCTTCTTTTTCATCCGGTTTCGGTTGCTTATCTGGTTCTTTTGCCCGCCTGAACTTCGCCATTAAACGTACGAAAAAGAAAATGGAAAATGCTATAACTAAAAAGTCAAAGACCGATTGAATAAACTCACCATATAATACATCCGCGTTTCTGACTGTATACGTCAAATTGGTGAAGTCTATGCCATCAATGAGAATACCAATCAAAGGCATCATGATGTTTTCAACCAATGATGTAACAATTTTTCCAAATGCGGTTCCGATAATGACGGCAACAGCTAAATCCACGACATTTCCTTTAAGCGCAAAAGCTTTAAAATCCGACCACAATAGTATTCACCCTTTATATAGGTTTGTACTATTTTTATATGTCGCAGGACTGCTATGTATTACGTTTGATGCCGCTGTCGCCTCCCAGTTTCCGGATATTCCTATTAAATCATTGAAACTAATGTTTACTTAATTACGTATTTAAGTATACACGCATTATAAGGAGGTGAATACAGATGATCATCGAATTGTTATATGAATTGCTCGGCGAAATGTCACCAATGTACTTTTATCTTGGTTTTGCACTGTCCGTCATGTACAGCATCCGCGTTTTAAATGTGGATATGAACAACACATTCATGAGCAGCCATGATTATGCCAAAGAGTGTCACGCGTTAAGTTTCAGGCAATTACCTGATCAGGAACCGCTTGGTGAAATTGATGATATTCATAACTGGATAACACATACAACAAAGCGTATCGATGCACCGGATGACGATACAGATAACCATTCCTTCTCGTTCACAAACAACACAATACTGCGAGGAGGACCACAATGGACCAAAAATCTGTATTCACTTTCTTTTCGAAATATAGCTTAATCGGGATAATTTTAATTCTAGTCTTAACAGGATGTGCAACAACTGATCCGATCAGTGAAAATTCATCAGGATGGTTTGACCAATTTCTCGTCTTACCATTTTCATTATTAATAAAAAGTGCAGCATCATCTCTTGGTGGTAACTTCGGCCTCTCGATTATCGCAATAACGTTGTTAATCCGTCTTGCGATTATGCCATTTATGCTGAAGCAAATGAAAAACAGTAAAGAAATGCAAGAGAAAATGAAAATCATGAAACCCGAAATGGATGCCATCAAAGAAAAATATAAAGGTAAAAATGATACGGAAACCAAATTGCTGATGCAGCAGGAAATGACACAGCTGTATCAAAAGCACCAACTGAATCCGATTTCCTCAATGGGCTGCTTACCAATGATTATTCAGTTTCCAATCTTAATTGGTTTTTACTATGCGATCAGACGAACACCTGAGATTGCTTCCCACTCTTTTCTGTGGTTTAACCTGGGACACACGGATATACTGTTAACGATACTTGCCGTGCTCGTTTACTTCGTTCAATTCCGTGTTTCGCAAATTGGTATGGATTCAAATCAGAAAAAACAAATGGCGATTTTTGGATTAATCTCACCGATTATGATTGGGATTGTATCGATAAATGCACCTGCTGCACTGCCACTGTATTGGACTGTCGGCGGATTGTTTCTTATCGTTCAAACCTTTATTTCCAGGAAAACCGCTTAACTATAACAACCTGGTCATTCATTTGGCCAGGTTGATTTTTTTAAAAATTTTTAAAAATTTTTAGATAATTGATAAAATTACATATTGCGAAAAAATAGAAATCATGATATGTTACTATTAAATAAAGTATTTACTTCTAGTTTAATAAAAAATAAAGGAAATCCTTCAAATGTACTAGATATGGAGGTTAATTATGGACAACCTTCACAAAAAAATAAAAGAACAGCAATCAACATTCTCAAAAAGTTTTAAAAAAATAGCATCATTTTTATACAGTAATCCATCTGTTTTTGCTATGAATTCTGCGAAAGAAGCCGGTAAACAAATTGGTGTCAGTGAAACTACTGTCATCCGGTTTGCCCATACGTTAGGATACAAAGGGTATAGCGTTTTGCAGCAGGAGAACAGGAAAAGCATTCTGGAAAAAAGCAGTTTAATTAATTTTCGGGACAGAAAGGTCTCCAGCCATTCACAGGATGATTCGATTAAAAAATTAATGCTGAAGGATGTAAACACCATTCAAACATTAGTCGAACAAATCTCGGAAGATGACCTGGAGCAGGCTTCAACGGAACTGTTAAATGCCGAGAAAATATATGTTGCAGGTGTCCGCGCTTCATTTTCATTGGCCAGCTGGTTTACCTTTGCACTTGATATCGCTGTAGGGAATGCACGGCAATATATAGCAAATGATGATATTCTGATTCGTATCAGTGAATTAAACGAAAAAAGTGTCTTTGTTGCTTTTTCTTTTCATAGATATGGTATTACTACAATTAACCTGGCTGAATTGGCGAAAAAACAAGGAGCTACGATTATTGCTATTACAGATAATCCATACTCCCCCATATCAAAGTATTCGGATATTACGTTAGCCATTCATCAGGAGGAATTATCGACGCTTGACCTGACACCTGCAGTCTTTTCCCTGTTAAACAGTATCATTTCAACGATTACATTACGATCACCGGAAAGATTCCAGCAGCGTGTAGCCCGGTTTGATGCAGTACAGGCAACTGATTTTTTTCACCGAAGTTAGGAGGTGCAATGTAATGAAGTCTACTATTGAAAAGATAACTCCACAGCTAAAATCTATCTTTGATCATTTACATAAACATCCTGAAGTCAGCTGGGATGAGAATAACACAACGGTATTTATTAAACAGCTGTTCGAGAAGCATGATTGCAGCATCACAACATTTCATGATTCACCCGGCCTTATTATTGAGATTGGCAGAGGAAAACCGGTTGTTGCGATGCGCGCTGATATGGATGCATTGTGGCAGGAAGTCAATGGTACATTTCAGGCCAATCATTCATGCGGGCATGATGCACATATGACGATTGCAATCGGCTCACTAATGACGCTTTTGGAAACGGGATATCCGGAAAAAGGAACATTCCGGTTTATTTTCCAGCCAGCAGAAGAAAAAGGCACAGGTGCATTGTCCTATGTTGAAAAAGGAATCGTTGATGATGTTGACTTTTTATATGGCATGCATTTG
Source organism: Virgibacillus doumboii (assembly GCF_902806455.1). Taxonomy (GTDB): domain Bacteria; phylum Bacillota; class Bacilli; order Bacillales; family Amphibacillaceae; genus Lentibacillus; species Lentibacillus doumboii. The sequence continues at coordinate 2,832,033 of NZ_CADCWQ010000001.1, forward strand.
CGACCGGCTGAAGAGCTCACGTCTGAACAATTTGCCCCAGCCATCCGTCACGGTGCCGCCAAGTTTGTTGAAGGAACAATCCGTGGTGATGATGCCCATGGAGCAAGACCACACCTGAATGCCAATGCTATTCAGATTGGTGCCGAACTTGTTCAGCACCTGAATAATATAAACGTAAATCCAATGATTCCCCATTCCGCAAAAATGACCTCTTTTCACGCCGGCGGGGAAAGTAAAAATATTATTCCCGGCAATGCTTCGTTTTCGATTGACCTTCGTGCACAGACAAATGATGTGATGGAAGAACTGATGAAAAAAACAGAAGCCATTGCCAACATGCTTGCTGACTATCATGAGGTGTCCATCGATTTGAAAATAGGTGCAAATATCGCTGCTTCTGTAATAAATGAAGAGGCAGCATCGATTATGGAAAAAGCAATTATCGAAAGCCGCGGTGCTGAAAAGCTCGAGCCAATAATCACAACGACAGGCGGTGATGATTTTCATTTCTATACGATCAAAAAACCGCATCTTAAAGCGACCATGCTTGCGATTGGCTGTGATTTAAAGCCCGGGCTGCATCACCCGAATATGACATTCAAACATGAGATTATTCCACAGGTTGTTGACATTTTAACCAATGCATTATTGAAAACAACTGAAGAGTATTCATAAAGGGGGCTGCACCATGACAAAAAATGTTGAAATACGTCAGCTTACAACTATGGAAGAGTTACGTGAAATGCAACAGGTGGAAGAAGCGGTATGGCAGATGCCCCCTAATGCGGTTCATCAGACATATACCGCCTTAAAAAATGGTGGCGTCATATTGGGAGCATTTGATAACGATAAAATGATTGGCTTTTTATACAGTTTTGCAGGATTTGACGGAAAGAAATCATATCTTTGCTCACACATGCTTGGAATTTTACCGGATTACCGTAAAGGCGGACTCGGTAAACGCATGAAATTAAAGCAGGCAGAAACCGCAAGTAAAATAGGCTATTCCTTGATTACATGGACATTTGATCCGCTTGAAAGTCTTAATGCCTACCTGAATTTGCATAAGCTTGGCGCAATTGGGGCCAGTTACAAAAAGAATCATTATGGATCCATGAATGACGGGTTGAATCAGGGACTGCCAACAGATCGTATTCAAATTGAATGGTACATCGACGAACAGAAAACTCCGCAAAACATACCGCTGGATAATAGCAAACTTTTACTTGATGTTAATGAAAGCGGTATCCCTTTTACGAAAATGGATACCTTTAATCCAGCAAATGACAATTGGTTTGTTGCCATTCCAAGCAGCTTCCAGACAATTAAGAAGCAGGATTTTGATTTAGCCAAAAAATGGAAGCAACAATCAAGTGAGGTATTTGAAATCTTATTTAAAAATGGATATACAGCAACAGATCTTTTGCGCGATGATTCGAAACAAATAAGTTATTATTATTTTTGTAAATAAAATAAATATGTCGTATTACTGGAGGTTACTGCGATGACAATTCCTATTAAACAAATTAAACTGCGCAAATTGAAAATGATGCTCAAATCCCCCTTCACAACCAGTTTTGGGACAATGCAGGAAAAAGAATTTTTTGTAACCGAGGCGATTGATGGAGACGGGAATCACGGGTTTGGTGAATCTGTTGCGTTTACAATTCCCTGGTACAGTGAGGAAACAGTTAAGACAACTCACCATGTTATAACGGACTTTTTAATACCGTTATTAAAGGAAAACATATTAAACCATCCAGATGATGTATTGGAATTATTTAAACCAATCAAACGAAACAACATGGCAAAGTCTGCGTTGGAAGGTGCAATCTGGGACCTCTATGCCAAGCAAAAAAATATACCGCTTGCCGAGGTGCTTGGTGGGACTAAAAAACAAATTGATGTTGGAATCAGTCTAGGCATCCAGCCAAGTATTGATGATCTTTTGCAAAAAGTTCAAGAAAATGTAAAAGCCGGATATAAGCGAATCAAAATAAAAATCAAACCTGGCTGGGACTATGATGTACTTGCCGAAGTGAAGAAGAACTTCCCGGATATTCCGGTGATGGCAGATGCCAACTCGGCCTATACGCTAAAAGACATCAGCCAATTACAGAAACTCGATGAATTGGATCTGCTGATGATCGAACAGCCATTGGCACACGATGATATTGTTGATCACTCCAAACTGCAGGCAGCAATGAACACACCAATTTGTCTGGATGAAAGTATTCATTCACTGAGTGATACGCAAAAAGCAATTCAGTTACAAAGCTGTAAAATCATAAATATCAAGATTGGCAGGGTCGGTGGTCTTTCTGAAGCGAAAAGAATACACGATGTTTGTAAGCAAAATGGTATTGACGTCTGGTGCGGCGGGATGCTGGAATCCGGAATTGGCCGGGCCCACAATATCGCATTGACTACCCTGCCACAATTTGTATTGCCTGGTGATACAGCCGGGTCATCGCGCTATTGGGAAAAAGATATTATAACTCCTGAAGTCGTTGCTGAGAATGGAGTTATTACTGTTCCAGGCGAGCCTGGAATAGGATACGAAATTGATAATGACGCTTTGGACACATTTACTGTGGATGAAGAAGTATTTACTTTGTGATCTCCTAATTATAAATATATTTAGAAAGGGGCAGGTTTCATGAAGAACTTTTTTGAGGGAGCATTTGGGAGATATATGGTTCCCGCAATCATTATTCAATCAACGCTGATAGGGGGTGGATATGCTACAGGGAGAGAAATTGTCCAATATGGTGCTAAATATGGTGCCATGGGATGGCTTGGTGGTATCGGTATTTTACTTGGATTTACCGTCATGGCTATTCTGATGTTCGAACTGGCCCGTAAATACCAGGCATTTGAATACCGCAAGTTACTCAAAGAACTAATAGGTAAATACTGGTTTTTATTTGATATCGTATACTTGTTACTCGCCATATTAATTATCGCCATCATGGCCTCAGCAACCGGTGAGATTCTGAGCAGTACACTTGGATTCAATTATTGGGTTGGCGTTATTCTGATAACCGTTATTGTTGGTATTCTGAACTTCTATGGAAAGGGACTTATCGAACGCTTTAAAACATTCGGTACCATCGCTCTAATGCTTGGTTATGTATTGTTTGCCGGATTAGTTATTGGAACTACCTGGGATGATGCTGTTGAAGTATTATCTTCAGGGAACACAAGCTATATGCCTGGAAATGTCTCTATATTTGCAGTATTATGGACAGGAATTTTATATGTTGGGTACAACCTGGCTGTATTCCCTGCCGCATTATTTGCTGTTAAGCGTCAAAAATCACGCAAGGAATCAGTTATCTCCGGTATCATCGCCGGTGTTCTGATGACAGTTCCATGGTTCTTGACTTACTTCGCTCTGATGGGATTCTATCCGTCAGAAGAGGTGTTTGGAGCATCTGTTCCATGGCTTGTAATGCTTCAGGAATTCCCGACTGCTGTCGTTGTTATCTTTGGTATTGTTGTTGGCTGGACCTTAGTCGAAACTGCTTCCGGAATGATTCATGCATTTGTTGACCGTATGGAAGCACAAATACAGGAACATTCAAATAATTCACTTGAAGGTAAGCATAGAGGGTTAATCGCTATCGGAACACTGGTATTAGCTATGATTCTCTCTCAAGTAGGGATCATTGACCTGATTTCAACAGGTTATACTGCTATGGCATATGCAATGATCGCAGTATTTGCCATTCCATTATTAACAATTGGGGTTTATAAAATCTTCTTTAAAAAAGACGATGAAGCTGCCTCAGACGAAGCCCAAAGCAGTTAATGGCTAATCTGAGTAAAGAAAAAAGTCCTGCACGATTTATGAGTCATGCAGGACTTTTTTGCCTGGCTTTCTTTGTATAGTTTATTTCTATCTATCCCACAGCCCATCAACCGTGGTATTTTTAGAAATAATATTTATTTCACTTTACTCGTAAATTGCTCAGTCAAATTCGTTACGATTTGTTTTTTACGTGATACAACGCCTTTCAGCAATGCACGGTTGTTGTCATCCAGCGTTACATCAAACGCTTTTTCAACATTACCCTTTGCTTCACCCAATGCCAGAACCTCTGAATCGTTGTTTAAAATATCAGTAACAACGAACAGGAACAGCTCAAGGTCTTTATCTTTAATAATTTGAGCAATCTCTGTTTCCAAATCAGCTTGATGCTGATAGATCTTACTAGTGTCCACTGCATTTACCTGGGCAATTTCCACTTTAGCATCACCCATGGAAAATTCTTTTGCATCCATTGTGATCAGATCATGTACTGACTTATCACTCAAATCTGCACCTGCCTGCAGCATTTCAAATCCATATTCTTCAAGGGTTACACCGGCGATATCAGCCAATTCATATGCTGCATCGACATCTTCAGGTGTACAGGTTGGTGATTTTAACAGCAGGGAATCTGAAATAATCGCTGACAGCAACAGGCCGGCGATCTCTTTAGATACTGTTTCACCGTTTTCTTTATACATTTTATTAAGAATCGTTGCTGTACAGCCAACTGGCTCAGCACGGAAATATAACGGTTCTTTCGTTTCAAAATTTGATACACGGTGGTGGTCAATCACTTCCGTAATTCGAACATCACTGATATTGTCCACACTTTGCTGGAATTCGTTATGGTCGACTAAAATAACGTCTCCCTCTGCTTTTTCAATATGCTTTGGAGCCTCTACTTCGAAATAATCCAATGCAAATTGTGTTTCCTTGCTGACAGACCCCAGTCTAGCAGGCTCAGCATTAACACCAAGCTTCTTCTTCAAGTCTGCATATGCCAACGCAGAACAGATTGTATCTGTGTCTGGATTCTTATGACCGAAAATTAATGTCTTATCCATGTTCATTTCTCCTTTAAAGCGATGTCTGTTTTACCCACTTATCAGATTATCATAATTGGTCGAAATATGGGTACTAATTTGATGTTTTTAGTGTTTCGGTAACATTCCAAATTTTATCATATGCTTTATAGTTATTCAAAGCGATATCCAAGTCGTGAAACATACGATGAAGGTATCGTACATGTTCCGTTTTTTTCTCTTTTTGAGCAGCATTTGCCAGTTCCTGAATCCGTTCCAGATCCATTGTCAGTTTCTCATTTTTAACGTTGGGAATATTTTCCTTCAACGCGTTCAAAACTTTATCAGCCTGTTTTTGCTGCTTATCCCAATCAAGTGCAGCAATGCCGCCATATCCGGTCGTTTCGTTATAAAAATCATGCATTTTCGAAACAAACTGACCAACATCTGTATGCTCCTTCCCAACTGTTTGCTGGACTTTCTTCACCTTTTCACGCGTCTCTTCACTTATTGGTTCCTCATTAGTCTCACTGGCCTGGTCCCCATTGAACAAAGACGTAATATCCAAATTGAATATATTAAAAAAGAATAAAAAAGACCCTAAAACTGTAACGAGAATAACGCTTATAACAGACCAGCCAAACCAGCCCATTTTTGAACGATGATTTCCTTTAGCCAAAAAGACACTCCTCACTATTTGTGTACTGCTCCCAAGTATATCAAAATCTATATACATTTTTTTGCCAAGGCTTTAAGTGAAAAAAATTCCGTGGATTAGTTATCCTTATCATTATACCATTTGATAATTTTATGTTTGATTTCGGGATCCTGTATTTCCTCAGCACCAAAACCTGCAATGTCCACTACTTTCACATAGTATCCCTGACTTCCCTTGAGTTCAACCAAACAATATCCTTCCATTGGTGAAGGAATCATTTCAACGATCGTTTCATTTTGATAAGCTTTCCTAATTTTTTCCTTATCCGCATCATCCAGCACCCATGATACGGATTTGTCAGCAATACCGGTCTCATTGGATGGCTTATTAAGGATTTCATCACTTTTCACCGGTGAGATTTTTTGATTTATTGTATGAAGCAGCCTGATTACCTCAGAAAATCCAATTAACAGCATACCACCTATGAATCCGCCAATAGCCCATGCCAGGAATAATGACCAATTCATAACACTGTACGGATCCTGATTTCCCAGAATTAAACCGGTTATAATCCCAACGGCTATTTCTGCTACCCCAATATTAAATAATATTTTAGCCACAATGTTCTCGTTCATATGTATTCTGACTCCTTTCCTCAGTTTAATTCTGTTTATAATAGTCATATTCCTTTATTTTTTCATAATTTCATCCTATATTATATGAAGATTGAAGAGAAAGGATTTTTCCATGAAAAAAATTATCGTTATCGGTTCGGGGATACTTGGTGCTTCAACAGCTTATTACCTTGCCAAGTCCGGTACAAAGGTTATCATAGCAGATCGTCAGGACAGCGGTCAGGCTACCGATGCTGCGGCAGGCATTGTTGCTCCCTGGCTTTCCAAACGCCGGAACCAGGCATGGTATAAACTTGCCAAAGGCGGTGCCCGCATCTATCAGGACCTGATTCAGGAGTTGGCTGGCGATGGTGAAACAGATACCGGGTATGCACGCGTAGGAGCAATCAATCTCCAAACTGATGATGAAAAACTAATCGCTATGAAAGAACATGCCATTAAACGCCGTGAGGATGCACCGGAAATTGGTGAAATCACACTGCTTGACCAGAAACAGTCAAAAGAAATGTTTCCGCTTCTTTCCGATAAATATGCAGCTCTTCACATAAGCGGAGCCGCCCGTGTTGATGGACGCGCATTGCGAAATGCCCTGTTACGAGCAGCAGTTAAGCACGGCACAAAAATAACCCAGGGCAATGCACGGCTGCTGTTTGAAGGGACGCAGATAACCGGTGTTTCCATTAATGGTGAAAAAATAAAAGCAGATCAGGTAATAGCGGCAACCGGTGCGTGGACAAGCCAACTGCTCAAACCTCTTGATATGCAATTTGATGTCAGAGCCCAACGAGCACAGATTGTCCACTTAAGAATGCCCGGTGTGACACCGGAAAACTGGCCGGTTGTTAAGCCGCCTATTAATCAATATATGCTTAGTTTTCATGACCGGATCGTCGTTGGTGCGACACATGAAAATCATGTCGGGTTTGACAATCGCGTCACCGCCGGCGGACTGAAGTTTATTCTTTCCAATGCAATCGAAACAGCTCCTGCACTTGAAGATGCCAGCATAATCGAAACGCGCGTCGGTTTTCGGCCGATGACACCAGAATCTGTCCCGGTAATTGGTAAACTTCCAGGATTTGATGGGCTGCTTTTGGCCAATGGACTCGGCTCCTCTGGCCTGACAACAGGACCGTACGTCGGAAAACAACTGGCTAACCTCGCGTTGGATGAAGAGCTTGATATCGACCTAGCTAATTATGATATGTCAAGGCTGATTAAACCGTTGAATTAATTTTCACTCGTACCAAATATGATAAATATATGTCTATCTTTACTGTTTTATTTACAGGCATTGGCGGTTTTGCTAAGCTAATACCAGGGATAAAGGGATAATGGAGGGGAGACCGCTGTGAGTAGTAGAAAAGTCGTCTTGCTGGTTATTGCATTGACGTTAATCGTACTTATTTTTGGCTGGTTTTTTATGCAAGAGGTTATGATCAATTTTGATGTTGACAGGGATACGTCTCAAATAGAATTAAAGATAGATAAAAGTTGGGAATTGGCGAAATAGCCAATTCTCTTTTTTTATCCATGTTCACGCGCTCGTGGTGAAGGAATGTGTTTTTTTGCTTCAATTTGATTAATTATTCTGTCAATGCGATGAAAAACATATTGGAATATTGGACTTTGGATGAATGTAAAAATGAACGTGAAAATAAAAACAGGTCCACCAAGGATCAATCCGATTACCAGCACAGAACTCTCTGTTATAATCCGAACCCTGCCAATCGGAGCACCCAATTTATCGGAAATCGACAGCATAAACCCATCGCGCGGCCCTGAGCCGACTCGTGCTGCATTATATACGCCACCGCCGAACCCCATAAGGACGATACCGATAATCATCATGATACCATCTGTCCAGGTATGACTTGCTTCAGGTAAAAAATCCAACCATAAGAAAAGATCGACAAATACTCCTACTAAAAATGCATTTAAAAAAGTGCCAAGCTTTATATAGCTTTTATCCAATATCCATGAAACCACGATTAGGGTAAACCCGCAAACGATATTCCATGTACCGATTGTAAATCCGAATATCTCAAAAAGACCTACATTCAGGACATCCCACGGGTGAATACCCAGGTGCTGCACATTAATCGTTACGGAAATTCCAAAACTAAAAAAAATAAGCCCCACAACAAAAACGGCCCAGCGGATTGCAATCAGTTACATCTACCTTCTTTCCTTTGATGCTACCCATATATTGCAGTAAATTCATATGATTTGCAAGATTATCGGCTTATTATTTTCTTCATGGTATCAAGCATATTGCTGCTCGTACGCTCGGAACTGGATGATAGTTGGGGGAACTACCTCTGTAAAAATGATTGGCTATTACAGTATTATAGATTTTTTTGGAATAATAAATAACACAACGATTTCTCATGCCATTTATTATAACTGTATGTGTCCCGAGAAACAGATGAAAATTATTTCACAAGCATTTTGAATTTGTTTTCTCCTTCCTAGCCTTGATGAGTGACCGTTCTCCGGAATTTATGCTTCGTTCGGGCTCTCATAACCATATAAACGGCATGCACCTGTTTACCAGCTATTCTTTGTCATTCACTCAAGGGTATTACAGATTCCATTTTTTTCAGATTGTTTAGTCGCGCTTATTATCCTTTTTCGACTTCCAGCTTCCCTCGTCACCATTATCTTCAATTATTCCTAGTACAACATCCGATACTTCAGGAAGGCGTAATAATTCATCACTCAATCGAAATTTAATATCGTCCGCTTCACCCAATGACAGACCTTTTTTAAGTTCAAGCGTGCTTTCCACATGATATGTCCGACCTTCCTGGACCGTTCTTAACCGATAAATATCAACAACAGAATCATCCTTAAGCAGCTTTTTCGAAATCTCCTTCTCCACGTCTGAAGGAGCGGAAACACCGATTAAACCAATCATATTATCATAGCCTACACGAAAGGCTACTAAAAACATCAATACCCCAATTATCATTGTGAATATCCCGTCGGCTTTCAGGACTCCAAAAGTTTGTGCCAGTAATACCCCTGCCATGGCAAATACGGCACTGGATGTAGCCACTAGATCCTCATAAAATACAAGACGTGTAGCTGGTGATGCTTTACCGGCATTTTTAAAGGCAGAAGTAAGAATAAATCCTTCTCCCTCTGCATCAGCTTCTTTATTAATTTCCTTCATCGCTTTAATTAAAATAAATCCATCAATTAAAAATGCTGCAACTAAAACACCCACATTCAGCCAAATATTTCCGGAATCTGACGGGTGCTGAAACAGATGCCATCCCTCTTTTATCGTTTCATATGCCATAATGCTTACTACGATTACTGCCACCATACAAAAGATATTGATTACCCTTCCAAAACCGGTTGGAAACCTTTCAGACGGGGGCAGTTCCGAAAGTACACTTCCAAAAAAGACAAAGCCCTGGTTAATTGCATCTGCCATGGAGTGCATAGCTGTTGCAAACATCGATCCACTCCCGCTGAAATAAGCGGCAACGCCCTTAATGACAGCTAAAAATGTATTTCCAAGTGCAGCAATGCCTGAAGATACGTTTCCTTTTTTTATATATTCTATAATTTTCTGCATACAGGTTCCTCCTGAGTATATGAACAGTTATCTGTAGGATTCTTTATTTAGGCATATAATATACAAAAAAGCTTAACCATTTTACCTGGTTAAGCTTCTCCTGCTACTACTTCACATATATACGTTTCATGAAATCATATATTCTGTAATTATTTCGGCCCGCTTTTTTTGTTTTATAAAGCCCTTTGTCAGCATACTTCAGTAACGTATCTGCTGATTCAGGCGTATAAGATGATGAAATCGCAATTCCCAAACTCGTCGTTGTCTGAAACTCATAACCTTCCAACCGCCAGCATTCATTCATTACTGTAATAATGCGGTCGACTACTTCAATCACATTTTTAACAGAACCAATATCAGGCAAAAGCAGCGTAAACTCATCGCCGCCCAATCTCGCAAGGATGTCACCGTCACGAATGATTCCACAGATCCGTTTGCCAAATTCACGTATGACCTGATCACCGATAGCATGCCCCATCCGATCATTAATCAGTTTAAATCGGTCCAAATCCATCATTATGATTGCAAGTCGCTGGTTCGTTCCCGTTATTTCGTCGAGGCACTGTGTTAATTGATTCATAAAAGAACGACGATTTGGCAATCCGGTTAATACATCGTGGTATGCCATATGCTGAAGCCGCTTTTCATAATCTTTTCTGGTCGTAATATTCCTTGAAACGACAACCATATGTGTAAATTTTCCTGTTTCATCGTAAACCGGTGAACCATGTAACTCAGACCAGATATAGGTCCCATTTCCATGTTTCTGCTGAAATTGTTCCTTCCATGTTGTCCGATCGTGAATTGATTTCTTGAACGATTCCTTCAGTCTTTCATGATCATCCGAATGAACATTATGCAGAAATGGTTTGCTTACATAGTTGCTTTGCCGATAGCCCAGAACTTCTTTATATGATGGGGAAACATAAACGATTTCACCCTTATTGTCAATCATAGTTATCAGATCGTTTGAGTTCTCTGCAATAATCCGGAAATGATCTTCACTCTCCCTGACTTTTTTGCCCAACTGAATTCGTTCGTTAATATCTTTAAAAATGCCAAAAATACCAACAATATCGCCATTTACAATAATCGGTGTCAACTTTACGATTACCTCAATCGCTTCCCGTGACTGATGAAGCACTTTTAATTGACGCTCGATTGGTTCACCCTTGATCACCTCATACAGACTTTTTTGTGCCTGATTGACGTCCTCAGGTATGATCAAATCCGTAAATGGACTATTCGTAAGCATCTCAGCTTTGTAACCAAAAACGGATTCAACTGCATTGTTTCCATTGGTAATTTTTCCGCTCAAATCAAGTGACAGGATAGCATCCAGATTGTACTCATATAATGATCGATATCTCTGCTTATTTCTGTAAATGGAGTCTTTTGACGTTTGAATTTCAAATTCATTCAGCTTCCGTTGCGTGATATCTTTTACCAGCGCAACGATATGTGCGCATGAGTCATCACCTTCACTGATAGGTGTTAACGTTGTTTCCGAGTATTTAATACCGTCGGGAGATTCATAATAATCTTCATACGTTATACTTTTTTGTGTTTTGATTGCTTCCAGATATTTTTCAGTCAAAAAATCAGCAGTTACTTTTGGATTCACTTCCTGAATGGACTTTCCAAGAACTTCCTCTGTTAAAATAGTCCGTTCCAAAACAGCATTATTCAAGAAATCATAGTAAAAATTATTGTACTCGTCCACTTTAATAATAAATACCATTTCTTGAATCCCATTCATTAATACATGATTAAAAAATAAGGATTTATCAAAACTCAAGCAGCCTCCTCCTTCCTTAAAATTTATTAATGTTATGTAAAATTTATTTTTTTAATCTATAATTTTAGTAAATTTTTAAATGTTCTAGTTATATTATATACTCATTTCTAAAATTTTCTAGTCCTTTTTTACTAGTTTATTAGAAAATATTAGCAGGATTAATCAGGTCACTCAGTATGACGTGATATACATTGGACAAGATAAAAGTATAGTACCTGTTATCAGGGGGTGAAAGAAATTACAAATCCGTTTGAAGCTGCCATGAAAGTAATGAAGACAATAGTGGATAATGAGCCAAAGTCTCCATTGCATGTTGGTGAGGTCTACTATTGCTGGCTCTATTTAACAACGATACATGAAGCAAAAATATACATGCAGGCAGGATTGAACATTACATCAGATGATGAACTTAAACATGTATTGGATAAAAGCAAAAAACAATGTGGTTCACAAGCAAAACGGCTGGAAAACTTTATGTTAAAAGAGGGAATTCAATTACCGCCAATGCCGGAAGATAAACCGGATTCAAACCCCAACGATGTTCCTTTGGGCGTAAAGCTGACTGACGAAGAAATTGCAAATGGTGTTTCAGTAAAAACAGCATATTCCACCAGCATGTGTGCAACAACGGCCGCACAATCAATACGAAGTGATATGGGGCTCATGTTTATGGAATTTTTAGCAGAAAAGGCCGTGTTCGGTGCGGAATTAAAAGTATTAATGCGTAAACGCGGCTGGATCAAAGTTCCACCATATTATTATCCCCCGGGAAAGCCAAAACAATAAGAGCGTTCATTTACAGAAACAGTATGTCGATATCCGCCTCCAAAAGAAGCTTTTTTCACGGATTAAATATCCAAATCTCCAACAGGTTTAAAGTACGACATATAAAAGGAAAAAGCATACCAGCGAATTGATATGCTTTTTCCTTTGTCTCTACCGATTCAGTTTTTTACGTTCTTATTTTTCCCAAAATCTCTGAACACAAAATATTTGACCATAAAAAAGCTTGCAACAAATGACAGGAACATTGCCAGACCCTTTGCCACATTATAACGAAGCCAATTCGGAATACCAATGACTTCCATCAAGGTGTTGGCAGATATAAATACCAGATTGTTTATACCAAGACTCACCACGCCTTGTACAATAAACAGGATCCGCTGCCGGTTACTGCTCTCAGCCGACTTTTTAAATGTAATGCTTGCATTCCAAAAGTAGCTGTTGGCGACGGCCAGAGTATAAGCAATCGTATTATACAGCAGGAGCATTGCCCGCTCATCTGTATGAAATAATAAAAGTAATAAATTTAATGTTCCAATATCTATTGCAGCATTAGCAAAGCCAATGACACTAAACTGCATGAATTGAAATGGTCCGCTCTTACGTTTTTGCTTCTTCATGGAACTCCTTCGTTCAAATCAGTGAAAGTATAGTTAGTTTTGTTCTTCCAATTTCTGTTCTTCTACACCGGCTAATTCTTTATAGTAGTCAAGTACCTGCTTCGACTGACCATCCCAGCCAATATCTGAAATCTCTTTATGGGCAGCCTTTGCCAAACGTTTCCTTAACGTTTCATCAGAAAAGCGAAGAACTGTTTCTTTAAAATCATCTGGCTTGTCCGAATCGTAAAGCAATCCGGTATAATTATCCTCGACTTGTTCGTTGGTTGGACCGCTTTCTGCTGCAACCAGGGGAAGCCCAGAGGCCATCGCTTCAGAAATTACCAGTCCCAGTGTTTCCGTAGTTGACGGGAATACAAAAACATCTGATGAAGCATAAACCGCCGCTAGTTCCTCACCATGCATAAAACCGGTAAACACCGTATTCGTTCCCTGAAAATGCTTTTCCAGAACATGTCGGTGCGGTCCGTCCCCAACAATAGCCAATACAAATTCATCCGAAGCTTCCAATACCGATTTGATTTTTTCGATTTCTTTTTCCGGAGCCAGCCTTCCTACGTAAAGTAAAAGCCTCTTCTCCGGATGTCCATTTGTTAGCTTCTCCCGCATATGCTTATTATATTTATCAGGGTGAAATAGTTCAGTGTCTACACCACGTTTCCAGACATGAACATTATAAAAGCTCTGCTCCTGCAATTCTTTCTTTACCGCCTCAGATGTACACAGATTTAAATCTGCTTTATTATGAAGCTTGCGAAAATACCACCATAATAATCCTTTGAACATAGGCAGATTATAATAATCGGCATATTTCGGCACTTGTGTATGAAATGAAGCAAGCAGCGGGTATCCAAGTTTTTTCGCATAATTAACTCCAGACAAACCGACAAAGCCCGGATTTACGACATGAACAATGTCAGGGTCATACGCTTTAAGTATTCCCTTGACTTTCCTGCTTGGAAGGGCGAATTTTTTGGAACGGTATAAAGGGAGCGTCCGAGCCGGTATTCCCTTTATTTCCGCTCCCTCAAATTCATATACCCCAAGGTCCGGTGCAATAACACGAACATCATGGCCTTCGTTTAAGAAATAACGTATACAGTATTTTAATCTGGTAACTACACCATCCGTTGACGGCACGAAAGTTTCAGTTACGATTGCAATTTTCAATGGTGACACTTCCTTGTTTGACTACTTCCAGGATACTTGCGGCAATACGTTTTCTTTAATAACGCGATCTTTATGGTTCACAACTGTTTTGAGAATTTCCCGAATCACATCATCATTCAGCAGGTGTGGTTCAAGACCAAGGTCCCGAAGTTTTGTGTTCTCAGCATGGAAATAATGCTCTTCCAGTTCCACTCTTGGATTATCAAGGTGCGCAACATTCGTTTCAAGTCCTTCTTCATTGGCAACCTTTTGTACTTTATTAGCCAAATCCTGTACCGAGAATTCTTCTGTAAACTGGTTGAATACACGGAATTCCCCTATGTCAGCGGGATTTTCAGCAGCAATCTCAATACAGCGAACAGTATCTTTAATATTCAGGAAACCACGTGTTTGACCGCCTTTTCCATATACTGTCAGATCATGTCCAATCGAGGATTGAATAATAAAACGGTTCAAAGCAGTCCCGAATACACCGTCGTAATCAAGACGATTGGTCAATACTGGATCCATTTCTGTTTCTTCAGTGTCCAGTCCGTAAACAACTCCCTGGTTTAGATCAGTTGCTCGGATTCCCCAGATTTTACACGCAAACATAATGTTATGACTATCATGAACTTTCGACAGATGATAGAAAGAACCCGGTTGTTTAGGATATGGAAGAACATCTTTTCTGCCCTTATGCTCTATTTCAATATACCCTTCTTCAATCGGAATATTCGGTGTACCATATTCACCCATTGTTCCCAATTTAATCAAATGGCAATCAGGAACAATTTCTTTGATGCCATAAAGAACATTTAATGTACCTGCTACATTATTAACCTGCGTAAATACAGTATGCTCCCGGTCAATCATTGAATACGGTGCAGAACGCTGCTCAGCAAAATGCGCAAAAGCATCAGGCTGTTCTTTTTTCAAAACCTCACGCAAAAAGTCATAATGATTTAAATCGCCATCATATGTACGAATTTCTTTACCTGTCAGCTCTTTCCACTTTGCAACTCGTTCTTCAAGTGTTGCAATTGGCGTAATGGAGTTGGAGTGCAATTCATTATCCCATTTTCTTCTGATCATATTATCAATAATGGCTACATCATGTCCCTGTTTAGACAAATAAAGAGCAGTCGGCCAGCCACAAAAGCCATCCCCTCCGGCTACAATTATTTTCATGTTACGTACCTCCACTTTATATAAATATTTTTGTGCTGCACTTTTGAAAGGAACCACAAAAAAATCCCCATTCCTTACGTGCAGATTACATACTTACTCATTTGTTAAAAATACCATGTTATAGGCATTTTTACAAATGAATTGCAGTAAATTTTTTGTTAAAAATCAGTTAAGAATGCGGATATCCAGTGAACGGTCATTAACGTTGAATTCTTCTAAAACGTTTATAAATTGACAAACATCTTTAATTTAATAAACTTCCTTCTCAAAAGTTTCTCCATTGCTATAAACTACCTTCACGACCAAGCGCATATCTTCATATTGCTCTAACTGATCCAGATGGAACAAACGGGATTGATGATCAGGTGAATTCTGCTCATCACCCAATTTCATTTTTTCTTCCTCTATCAACTTTTCATTCTCATATTTCAGAAGATAAGCTTCTTCCACAACGTTGGATAATTCTTTTATATTATGATTATTTACTGTAACGCTAACGTTTTTCTCACGCAGATGGACGTCACTGTGTATAGTGCCATAACGTTCGGTTCCAAGTTTCCCCAGGTATTGAGTTTGAATCTCTCCACTCCTGAGCTTGTCATCATTAGAGACGGATACAAAGTACTTGAGTGTTTGCTGCCGATGTTTTTCCTCTATCTCCTGTTTACTTGTACCTTGGGGTGGCTTTGAATCAGGATCTGTCACCATAACTTCCCATTGCGGCCCCATTTCGACCTCAAAAGGGACTTCTGCCTGAAACAGTCCTTGCTCCAGTTCCTTTGCCGGAATTGCTGTGAAATCCTCACTGTTCCCATAAGCATAATTAAAAACAACTTCAGAATCCTTTTGAAACTCCTTTACCTGCCATTCAAAAGTTGCTGCCGCCTCGCCATCTTCCAACTCTTCCGAATCAACGTTCATCTTTATGTCACTTATCCAGCTCTGCTCTTTTTTCATGTCATTTAATACACTTTGGATATGATTCGTTTCATTGCTCACACTTCTAGTGATATTATGCTGATTGCTGGAAATTGAACTTACTTGATTTTCCAGCTGGTTCAATCCGGATAATAATTTAAAATTCATTACCAGACTGATGACCAATACCACAGCAACAAAAACCCCAAAAATTTTAAGATACTTTTCTCTATCCAACTCGCTGCCCCCATAAACACTATTTTCCTTACTCTAACATAACCGGATGCCTGATTTTTATAGTTTTCATAAAATTTTGCCGCTTCTCTTCAAAAAAATACTCACAAACGTTAATTTAAATCATTTGCGAGTAAACCAAATTATTCAATTGGGTCGCATAGATCAACGTTGTCTTCATTTTCTGTCCATTTTGAGTAAATCTCCAGTGTCCAGTTTACCGGCGATCGTTTATAGTCATTCTCTTCAATCCATTGGTGCAAGTGCGAATATACACCAACTATTTCTGAGGCATGGCCCCTGAAATTTAATACTGCATATTTTTGAGCGGGGACAATGAATGTAACCATATCTTCCGGGACATCCTCAAAATCATTCACCTCAAAACAAACCCAGTACCCGTCTTCAGCTTCAGATGTCTCCGCTGCTTTAAATGCACCTATTAACTTTACAGGTTGGACAAGCTGCTTGATTTCATTCTTGCGGTCCACTAAAGCCAAGGAAGCCTTTGGTATTTCCTGACCAAACTCCTCCATGCTTTGAGCAACGACTCGAAATCCTGCAAGCTTCTTTTCAGCTATTTCTTTTACACCTGTAATGTTTATGGAATCCTGTTCAGGCATTTGCTTGCGCCTCCCTTTTCTGTCTATTTCGAAAATAATAATTATTTATTTTACCATAAAATGGGTTGCCGGGCTAATTCGTAATAAAAAATCCTCACAGAATGTTGGCTCTCCAACACCTGCGAGGATTATGGCTTCAATTCTCTATTGTCCCACTTCAACATTAAATTCCTTATGTTCATGCAGACCCTCGTCATTTTTAACGTGGATGGTTATTGTATAATTGCCTGCTTCCTCAAATGAATAGGTACCAGTGTATTCGCCTGGTTCAGCTTCTTCCGTTTCAACCCATTCATGTTTTTCTGAATTACTGTCATAAATAACTTCATAACTAACATTGGCATTTTCCATAGGCTCATTGTCCATTTGCAGATGAACAATAAGATCCGTCTCCTGATTCGCTTTGACATCTTCCGGCTTCATAAAATGCATTCCAAATCCTTCAGCACTATCACTGTGCCCATGGTTCCCCGACGCTTCACCAGATTTTTCCTGAGAAGTGTTGGCACCGTCACCAACCGTAATGGATTTTTTCGGCATGGTATGAACAGTTTTAGCTGTTGTATGGGCAAACATCTCATAAACTCCATCGGTATCAAAAGTTACTTCAGCAGTATATGTACCATCTCCATTATTATTGGATTCGACCATCGTACTATTTTCTTTGTTTCCTTGTTTCCAGTATTCGAATTTCATTTCCGTTGCATCTTTCACCTTTTCATCACCGTAAGTAACGATTGCCTTCAATTCCACTGTTTCACCTGTTTCAGCTTTCTCAGGGTCTTGAAATTCAACATTAAGCGATTTTATTTCTTCCATTGCCTGTTCTTCATCATTTTCTTCCCCATTACCACATGCGGCTAATACAGTCATTAGTAGAACCGGCATGAATAGAAATATCTTTTTCATTTTTTAGATCCTCCGTTCTTTAAATATTTAACTATTCCAGTACTATCTTGAGGTCTTTAACTATTTCATCTATTGATTTAGAATCAACTCCACTATATCGTTTAATAACTTTTCCTTCTGGATTTACTAAAAAGAAACTGGTACCATGTGTCACCTGATCTGAACCTTCTGGCGGTTTTTCCAAGAGAGATTGAAAGGACTTTATCGACAACTCTTTTATGGTTTGGAAATCATATCCGGTCAGAAAAGCCCAATTACTTGAATCAGCCTGATAACTGGCCGCATATTCTTTTAAAACCTCTGGTGTATCATGTTTAGGATCAACACTGAATGAAACAAGTTGGGCATCCAGATTTTCTTCTTTCATTTTACCTTGAAGTTTGGACATATTCGATGTCATTGGCAGACAGACAGTTGTACAGTTTGTAAATATAAAATCTGCTACCCACCATTTTCCTTTTAATTCTTCTAAGGATAATGTTTCTTTATCTTGCGTTGTAAACGAAAAGTCCTCCACTTCTCTGGACATATTTGTGTCAATTTCTTCACCACAAGCTACTAGAAAAAGGGTTAGAACGACCACCAAAATGTGCAAACGCTTCATATATTATCATCCTTTCTCTCCTCACTTAATGATGTTTTCCGCAACATTGTTCATTTCCGTTCATCTTTTGGAAAATAACTTCCATTGCTTCACTATAGCTGTAAACATTGCCGCCGAAGCCTTTAACGAATTTATCTGCATGTTCCTTCCACTCGAACGTCAAAACCTGGGGATGACAACAGCCCATTTGAATAGATGTATCCATCACATACCAGGCTAAGGGCGCGCTTATCGTTGTTTGCCTAAGAAAGTCCGGACAAATTGACTGAACTACTTGATCACCTAAATGACGTGTACGAAGAAGGCCACAGTGCGCACAACAAGCTACTTCAATTTTGTTATTTGACAAAAAAATACGATATGCCAACCGTTCATTTACTTTACGACTGCAAAACACACACACTTCAGAAACAGTATTTTTACTAGTATTCTTGGTTGCCAGTGTAACTCCACCAAACGTTTTTATAACCATTCCTTCATCAATTAAAGGTTTTAAATCCCGGTGAATGGTCATTTCAGAAACACCGATTTCTTTGCTCAGCTCCGAAATTTTCATGTTATGCTTATCCAAAATTAATTCTTTAATCCGATTTTGTCGTTCAATTGGCAGCATATTTTTAATGTCCCCTTACCCAATTGATTATTTTTAACAAAGTAAAACAACTTTTAACAAGAATGTACCAGTATTATGGGAACTAATCAATGGATTTTATGTGAAGAATATGTGAAGTCGATGCTAAATAAGTTAATGTTCACTAAATGTTAAAAAAGATATATGTGAAGAAATCTTTATTATAATTATTTAACAAACTTAAACATATATTATACAGTAAGGTGACATTAGCGGCGGGGAAGAAACATCATGAAGGGTGATTTCATGACATTTGAATTTTTGCTTTGGGGGCAAATGGAGTGGGATTTTCCGTTGTCCGTGTTTCTTGCAGGTATTGCAGTTACATATTCCTATTTACTGAAATATTTATCGTCTATAAGACTTTATACAAAACAACCCTTTCTCTTTTTTCTGGCCTTATGTCTATTGTATCTAATAATAGGAAGTCCTTTATCAGCTATCAGCCATCTTTCATTTAGTCTGCATATGTTACAGTTGAGTATCCTTTATTTTATTATCCCACCTTTAATTTTGGCAGGAATTCCCGGTCAATTGTTTAAACAACTGCTTAAAATTCCATTGATCATAAAAACAGGTAAATTATTTTTAACACCTAAACTAGCTTTATTTTTGTTTTCCCTATTATTTTTAATTTACCATTTACCGTTTGTATTGAGAGTTTTCTCTCAAAATCCTTTCATGCAGAATGGATTTTTACTGGCATTGTTCATACTCTCCTTTATTTTGTGGTGGCCAATTGTTTCACCTGATCCAAATCAGAGATTCTACAATAAGCACAAGAAACGTTATATATTTCTAAGCGGGCTTCTTTTAATGCCGGCATGTACTATATTTATAGTTAGTGCACTGATTGATGGAACGCAAAACCCCTTTCTTAACCAGATCACAGCACAACTTTGCACACCCACTCAAACTGACTCTCCCAATTTGCTCCCCTCACCTTTCAACACAAAATATGACCAAATAATGGCAGGAGCATTAATGTTAGGAGTGCATAAATTTGGCATGATCCTTTCATCCCGTCTGAGGAATGCCGAAAACTGTAAAATGCGGTAAACAGAAAGCAATATATTTGTACTAAACCGTTCATAAAAGTTAGTTAGTTCAATTAAAAATAATTAGACGCATGAATAAAGGGGGTGATTAGCTATATGAATGAAAAAATGTACTTAGATGTAAAAGGCATGCATTGTCCAGATTGTCCTGCAAAAATAGAGAGAGTACTATCAAAAATGGATGGGGTAAGCGAAGTAAAAGTTAATTTAAAAACTGAAAATGGAAGCGTAACGTTCAATAATAATATAACAGGCACTTCTGAGATCATTAACAGAATTAATAAGATGGGATTTGAAGCAAAAAGCATCTAAAGAAATTAGTATGTAAGGAAGAATACAAGATTTTGTGTTCTTCCTTATTTTATTTCATAGCAGCCTTTAAGGAAATAGCTTACTCCCTACAAGCCCCAATCAGCTTTTAAAATTCCTTTCAGCCGATTTATTTGTTCAGCACCTATTGTATTGGCAATCTTCTCTTCCAGGTCAGCCTTCAAGGATTCGTTTTTTTCATAACATTCTTTACCCAGCTCTGTTAACTGGATTCCTTTTACCTTCTTGTTGTACTTCAGTTTTTTCGTTTCAACCAACCCTTTTTCCTCTAAACGTTTGATGAATTTATGGGTTGCCTGCCGGGTAATGTCAACATGCTTGGTAACATACGAAATCGTAGTCTCCCCTTTCTGATAGATTCTTGCCAAAATAAACCACTCTGAATTGGATATATAAATGTCACTGCTTTCATTCCACAGGCTCACTGACTTTTTTCGGAGAAGAAGATGCCGTTCACTTATCAGGTCCAGTAAATCAATATTAGAATCCAATTTTCTCGCCCCCATCATAATAACTGGTTTTTAATATACAAAACTCACCAGTCGATGTCAACTTAATTGACAAATTGGGTTACGGAAGAGTACAATAGTGTTAGTCAACCTATTTGACAATATCCATTAAGGGAGTTAGTACAATGCTAAACATTAATGATTTAATCATCTATTCAGGCCATGGTATCTGTCGAGTGGATGATATCTCTGAAAAGACATTTGCCGGCATTACGAGAACATACTATACGTTACATCCTATTGAAAACGATCAGGATTTAACGATTAACGTCCCTGTGGATAACAGCAAAATGAAGCTGTTTAAATTAATTGATAAAAAAGAAGCAAATGAAATTATAGCATTATTCAATTTCGATGGTATTGAGTGGATCGATAAACCGCAACAGCGAACCCGCGTTTATTCAGAAGCGCTGAAAACCGGAAATCGGGAAGAAATCGCTAAAATAGCCATTACGCTAATACTGAAAAAGTATAAAGCAGAAAAGGCAGGGAAAAAGTTATATGAAAACGATAAAAATCTGCTGATAGACATACAGAATATTTTATTCAAAGAGTTGGCTATTGCCCTGGATATCTCTTCAGAGGCGATAAACCATAAGATAAATCGTATAATCCGCGAAAAAAACAAATTGGCGTAATTTGAAGGAAGTCCTGAAAATATGGAAGTTGGGAAAAAGTAAAAATAGGAAGATAGAAGAACCGATGAAAGCTTTTATAGTTATTTTTTTAATGCAATTGCTGATTTTCCATCCCCCAACCGGTATTGGTTCAAGTGGAAGACCTATTTATACGCCATCGTTATTCTCAATATATCGACCAATTATATCCGTGTCTTCTTTTTGAAAAGTATAGGTGAATCCCCAGACCTTCTTGGCTTCAAAACCGTTAATAGCTATATCCAGGTCGTGGAAAATTCGATGAAGATAAATCAATGCCTTTTTGTCATTATTTTTGAGGTAGATTTGTGCCAATGCACTTGCACGCTTAAAGTCAATTGCTTCCGTTTGCAAACTTTCAATTTTCGAAATGATGTTTTTTACCTTCGACGTTTGTTTTTCCACATTAATTGACTTGTCATTCTTATAACCAAGTGTCTTGTTGTAAAAGTCATGGGTTTTCGAAATGAATATTTGGTTTACTTTCGTGGAAGCGACTTTCACAATTTTCCCATTTTTCGGCAAAAATTTGAAGGGAGGTTCCTCTTCGAAATCATCTATATAAGGTGTGTCTTGTTCAGAAACCCCATTCTTTGTTTTATTTTCATCCTTTTTAGAAGCCAATAACCCTTCAATGACATTACCATCCTTGTCATAAATTTTTCCTTGTTCCTTGGATTCGTCACTTACAGTTGTTTCAGTGTGGGAGGCATTTTCATGCGCTGCATTCTTTGCTCCTTCGTTCGCCTCACAAGCCGACAATATAAGTGCCAATCCTAAAATTGTTATTCCAATTAGTCCTTTCAAGTTCAAAATTGATCCCCCCTTCATAACCGTGCCAAAAAGCATGGTATACTTTGCGTTATTTTTTCAAGGCAATATTCCATATTGGTTGTAATTCAAGAATGGCATCCTTTTCAATCTTTTCGATTTCATCATTATTCTCTAATTCATAAACATATAACTCTATATTTTCTTTGTTTTTGGTTATCAGATAATTCAAATGGCAGTTTGTACTTTGACCATCAATAAAACAGTTTTTAGGATGAATTTTTCCATAACCATTATTGATTCGTTTTTTGAAATTGTCTCTACAGCGACCTATGTATTTGATTTCGCCATTTACTGTGTAGGCGTACAGACCCTTTTTATTTAATAATTGTTCATCGTCTATGTAAAAACGACTGTAATTCAAATCACCATTCTTGTTTAGAAATTCCTCATAAAAGTTATCCCCAATTCCTTTTAAGTACAATAAAAATTCACCAAGCTTCCAAGACAAAAAGGTGGCGTAGTTTTCATTGACTTTTCGGGAAAGCTTCTTATACCTATTATGCTCAATGGTTTCTTGTAACGTTTTATTGTTCTTGTCGGCAAAAACGTTTGTCGATAACTTTTCTTCAAATATAAGCTCCAGCGGTTCAAATATAATTGATTCATTCTTTAGGTTTATTTCCATAGTTTTCTCCTTTCAAGTAATGTTTCTATTATTGCAATTGTAACGTGTCTTGTTACACGAATGAAGCATTTTCTATGCAATAGGGAATCCTTTTGGATAATCGTCCAGCACAATTCCGAATCCCCCCAGATATGGATTCGAAACAGATTCAAATACATTTCCAATCGACATGGTTTTTCTGCTCACCGGTGCAATAATGGGTAACATTATCTTCTTTCGCCACACTCATTTCCTTAATTTGCTAGAGTATGAAATCATGATATAACTGTCACCCTCAACCTTTGTGGGAAGCGCGTAGTCCACTTTCAACTACTGAAGGAAGAACACCGTTGCGCCCATAAAACTACCCCTTTCACTACTATAATCGTACCAAGAGATAAAAAAGTGGCATATTTCCTAAAAATTTTTTAGGATTTTCATGCCACTTTCTACACTTGAGATACGATTATAATAATGAAGAGGTGTATGATAAGGTTTCGTCTCATTTACTTATTGGAAACAGGAAAAGAATGACTGGGACCCTCCCGACTTCCCCACTTCTGTAGGTCGAGGTCCCGCCCGAACAGTATAATCAACGCCTCTGGAGATGGTGTAAGACTCGGTTCATAGCAAACAAAGCAACGATCATGGAAGGAGGAAAATCCTATAAATCATTTGTATTTTTGGGATTCTCCATCAAATTGCAAAGCGATTAGTTGGAGAGGTTCACCAGGGAACTGTACAAGAACGTAAAAAAACTAATGAAAGAAAAAGGAGTTGTTTTTGCTCCAGTTACCGGCAAACAATGCGAGCGTGTAGAAGAGCTGTTTGGTGATGATGCCAGTGATTTGTGGATTTTGGGCGACAGTGCAACCCGAATCAAGCATAACGGAGAATTTGTTTATGAATCTCTGTTAAACAATAAATTAGGACTGGAAATTATCCGTTCACTTGAGGAAATAAGCCTGGAACACACCATTATTGCGTGTACAAGAAACGGTGCGGTTATCAAAGACAACATTCCCCAGGAAGAAGTTGCTATTGTCCGAGGATCCTATGCTCAAGTTCAGCAAGTATCCAATTTTAATGAAATTAAAGAGGATTTTGTTAAAATCACCATTCACGATCCAGCCCACAGATGTTTTGAAACCAGGGAAAAATTAGCTCGCTTCTTTGAGTCAGCTTATATTGTCGCATCCGAAGCAGCCTGGATTGATATCGCTAATGCGAATGTTCATAAAGGCACGACCGTTGAACAATTACAGCGAATATTGAAGGTAACGCCTGAAGAGACAGTGGCATTTGGCGATGGTTACAATGACATAGAACTCATGACCCGCAGCACCTATAGCTTTGCTGTACGTAATGCGGTTCAGGAAACAAAAGACGCTGCGAATTTTATTACCCGTTCTAATGAAGAAGATGCTGTGATGAAGACAGTTATTCAGTTGTTATCCTTACAATGAAATGTGAAGTAATGGGTAACCTGGTTTGGTTACCCTTTAATGCCACTGTTATTCCAATTGATGGCGGACAATCGAAAAAAATCTAATAAAATGATAAGAAACAGGACAGAATAGGAAGCATTCCAAGCAGCGGCAATTAACCGAATTTTATGCCAGTAAATTGACTTTCCTACACACAAATTATATAATTTGTGTGTAGGGGTGATTTAAATGGATAATCCAATGAAACGAAAACAATATCACTTGACCAATGAAGACGATAAAATAGTAAAGGATCTAGCGGCCAGCAAAGGATGGTCAGAAGCAGAAGTTGTAAGAGAAGCTATTCGGGAGTACGCTTTAAAAGAACGGCAGAAAAGTAATCCCTTACTGGCAATGGCAGACAACGCAGAAGAATATTCGGTTTATTCAGCTGGAGACTTATCAGCAAATCATGATGATTATTTAATGGAGATTTATGAAAATGAGAAAGACTAAGTGCTTTTTGGATACCAGTGCTTTGATAGCATTAAATGACGTGAAAGATCAATATCATAAAGAATCTCGGGAAATTGCATCCTTGTTAAAAAACTATGAATTAGTATTATCAGACCCTGTAATAACCGAA
The DNA here is from genome assembly GCF_902806455.1 of Virgibacillus doumboii. Lineage (GTDB taxonomy): Bacteria > Bacillota > Bacilli > Bacillales > Amphibacillaceae > Lentibacillus > Lentibacillus doumboii. The sequence goes on from NZ_CADCWQ010000001.1 coordinate 2,857,278, forward strand.
ACATACACTCTGCTTAGATACCGTTCAGGGTTTCCCATTGCTTGTCGCTTTTTGGAGTTAGTGATGGAGGAAGACAATTTCTCAATTGCTGAGGTTACACCTTCTATCAGAAAAAACACGTTAGGATTATTAAATAATTTCAGTGACCACAAAATTTCATATTGTGATGCGCTAAGTGTCGCAATCATGAAAGATCAACACATTCCAAGGGTTTTTTCTTTTGATTATCATTTTGAAATCATGGGAGTGGAGCTTGTACGATTATAAAACACTCTGTAAAATCCAATATAAATTCGGGCTGGATCCAATAACGATTCAGTCTTTTAAAATCGAATATGTTGTTAAAAAGTCGCGGGTATTTAGTGGCGAAAAACGCGCGCAGCCTATACGGGGAGGAAAAGACATTGGAAATATACGGAGGGAGAGCTGGTTATAATTCTGTCCGTTTTAAAGGAGAGAAGTACCAGTCAATAGCTCGATTCAAAGATGGTGAAATCTGGACAGGAACAAAGCGGAACAAGGGGAACAAGAAAATATTTACTATTCTCGCGAAGATACCTTTTATTCGGGCTTTTTCCTTGTTACTTGAACTAATAATCGACTACTGGAAGCTTTTCTTATTTTATATAATAGCATGGCTTTTTATAAATTTTTTTATGATTGGAACAACAAATACAAATTTTTTACATACGTTTTCAATCAACGCCCTAGTGATGTTGTTTTGCCTCCTTATTATAGCCGGTCTTTTTATAAAATTAACTCCCATTGGAAAGTATCATGCAGCGGAACATATGGCTATCAATGCTTACGAAAAAGATTCCAATTTAACATTAGAAAAAGTAAAGAAGCAGCCGAGAACACATAAGAATTGCGGCACAAATTTAGTTATATCCATTTTTATCTGTTTCTGTATACTATTTATAGCATTTGGTGATGTGTTTTGGGTGTTCCCAATTTCCTGGTGTATTGGATATGAGATATGGCGGCGTGAACCAAAAATAATTTGGGATGCAATATTCGTAATTGGTAAGGCTGCACAATATATTCTTTTTACTTCAAAACCTGAGGAAAAGCATCTAAATGTGGCAATAGCAGCGGTTAGAAAGTTGGAAGAGAAAGAAGCGTCCTAAAACAGGGGGAAACATAGATACCCGATTTGAACGCATCATGCTTTTATAATGCATCCTTACATTTGTGATGAATCATCTGCAAACTTACCTTGAACCTCCTTCAAAAACATCTCAGCAGCAGAAAATACCTAATGCTTCTTCCAGACAATCTTTAATTCTGATTCAAGTCTTGGTTCCAGAAAGCCTGAAGGTTTATCGTGGCCAAAAAGTTTAAAAAGGCAGAAAAACCATTAAACAACAACGCTACATTACCAACCTAATGATTTAGTATATTTTGAAGGAACATTGTGTAAGGTTATAGGACCATGAACAAAGGAAAAAGCGTTAAGTTAGACAACAAAAAGAACCCGAACCCGAAGAAATTGAAACCATGCAAATACGGAAAAGGAATCGTGGCAATATAATAGATTATCAATCTAAAAACCGCAGTAAATTCTTATTAAGGGAGGAAAAGTAATGAGCTATCTAAAAAAGAGACTGCAAGAAAGGATTATTTAAGACTTGTTTAATTTTCATTTGCATGCACACCTGAATAAAATATTTATGAAAGATTCCAAACAGTTAAAAAACCTGAACCAATTAAAATATAGAGTATACCCCTATAAGTTTAATCAGTTCAGGTTTTGCCTGCCGGACAGTAACAATCCTTTGACTGGTTCTATTGTATATGATTACGGTTTCATTTGCAAATCGTTATAAGAATTTTTCAAACATAATTCTCCAGTGTACCTGCAGCGGTCGCAGCTGAACTGCCACTAATCAAAACCACCCTATTGAAAAAGGTTAATAATCAAAATGTGATTATTGCCCAGAATTAGAGTGATTTTACTGCTTCCTTAATTGGTATAGTTCCACCCACAACTTGAAATTTCTTTCCAATCGTTGTTTCATTTTCCAGGCTGGCTAAAATGACACTAGCCACATCTTCTCTTGGAACCTCACCCCGTTCGACCTTGGATGCCGCCTCTACTTGCCCTGTTCCTTTATCATTTGTCAGCAAGCCGGGGGGGATAATCGTATAATCCAAATCTGTCCATTTCAACCATTCATCCGCATAATGTTTTGCCGCAACATACGGTGCAAAGGATTCAGGCGCTTCCTGGATTGCTTCTCGGCTTGTATCAAATGAGCTGATCATAACAAACCGCTTCACACCAGCAACTTTAGATGCCTCGATGGTTTTTACAGCACCATCCAGATCGACCATAATTGTTTTATCTTTGCCTGTGTGCCCGCCAGATCCTGCTGTGAATACAACTGCATCGGCTCCCTCAGCAGCTTTTGCAATTGCTTCAATGTCACCTTCAAGATCCACCACTTCAGTTTCCGCACCTAAATTTTCAAAGAAAGAAGCCTGCTCTTCTTTGCGTATCATAGCCTTCGCTTCCATACCGTCACTATTCTGTATAAAAGAAACAAGATGTTTTCCAATTTGACCGTTTGCCCCTACTACAAGTGTTTTCAATTTTTCCACCCTTTCCAAACAAATATTAATCCTTATCTTTATCATAAATGTATTAGAAATCCATTGTCTAAACTTCCATACCCAAAAATAACTATTCCGCATTACATTAATTGTGAAATTTGGTTCAAGCTAATGGAAAAGGAGGATTTTCATGAGTACAAATAAAGGGAAAAAGAAGAAAAACAAAAGCAAAGAGGAAATAAATGCCATGAGGGATGGGGATGGAAAAGAAAGACATCGCCGAAACCGGTCTTAGATATACCTGTCAATTTTAAAAGTTCCCGTCAACCGTACGGGAACTTTTTTATCCACTTTCGGTTTGCTTACTGTAAAAAACTCCTCTTTTCAACTCCTCCTAGCGAAACGGACTATTAATTGACAGAATTGCTATAAGCTGATGATTCAGCACCTGGATCGATGTCCTATACCCTTGTCGATGCCATTCAATCAATATTCCCAGTATTGCATTTGTCTGATAACTAATAAGAAGGTCAACGTTTATGTCAGGTTCCGCTTCCAAAAATTCCTTGTTTACGGATTCTTTTACAAACGAACGTACAGTATCAAAAAGCAAATAAAAGTACATCATGGGCATGCGTTCATCAAAGATGATTTGATAAAAATCCTGGTATTTCTTTACATGATGAAATATTTTAATCATATCTGCTTCGATGTTCTGAATATTATAGTTCGTCTTATTATATGGCTCCTCGTAAGATACCCTTAAATCCTCAGTAATCTCTTCCAAGTAATGTTCAAAAACTCCATAAACATCTTTATAATGTAAATAAAATGTTCCACGGTTTATTTTTGCAGAGCGGCATAGTTCTGCAATGGTAATGGATTCCAAAGATTTCGTTTTTAATAATAATAACAAAGCATGTCGTAAGCTTTCCTGTGTTTTTATAACCCGCAGATCATGTTTCAAATTTTTTTCACCCCATTATTGAACACATATTAAAATAAGTGTCGATTACTCAACACAAGTTGCATTTTCCGTTGTTTGTAGTTGTTTTCCCTATTTAGTATAATTTTTATTAGACAGGTGTTCAATAAAAATCCGAGGAGGGAAATGGAAATGAAATTAAAAGATAAGGTAGCCATCGTAACAGGAGCGGCTTCAGGTATGGGAAAAGAGATTGCAAAAGTATACGCTAATGAAGGTGCTAAAGTTGTTGCAGCTGAATTAAACCTGGAGGGAGCCGAAGCGACAGTTAAAGAAATTGCCGAGAATAATGGAGCAGCAAAAGCCGTACAAGTCAATGTTGCAAAACAGGAAGACATTGATAACATGATTGATACAGCAGTAAATGAATATGGAACGTTGGATATTCTGGTAAACAATGCTGGTATTATGGATGGGTTTGAACCTGTTGGCGATGTTCTTGATGAACGCTGGGACTTAATTTTTGATGTTAATACGAAAGGTGTTATGCGGGCGATGCGTAAAGCTCTGCCAATATTTCTGGAAAAAGAAAGTGGCGTAATCATTAATACCGCATCAACTGGCGGATTTAATGGTGCCCATGCTGGCGCAGCTTATGGGGCGTCAAAACATGCAGTCATCGGTATGACGAAAAATACCGGTTATATGTACGCTCAGAAAGGTATCCGCTGTAATGCAATTGCTCCAGGCGGTGTAGCAACTAACATCGCATCTTCCATGCAAAATGTAAGCCAGTTTGGCATGGAACGAACAAAACCCGTACAAGCAGTGATGCCAAGAGTCGGACAACCGGAGGAAATCGCCAAAGCAGCATTGTTCTTAGCTTCAGATGATGCAAGCTTTGTAAACGGTACAGTTGTTACTGCTGATGGTGGTTGGACTGCTGCATTTTAAGTAAAAATATTAGTTAAAGAGGCCGCACCAATGGGGGTTATCCTTTCGGTGGCCTCTTTTTAATCTGAATCTTGTTCACCCTATCATCGTAATAAGAAAAACGGAAATTGTGATGATAGAAATTATGGTAGTTGCAAGAATATATAAAGGAATCTGCTTCACCAATGTCTGGTATTTTTCAGCAAACACGTAAACTATTGCCCCTGTTGGCAGAGCTGATAGAATCACGACAGAAGTTGCCCACAGATTATCCTCGAGCGGAAAGACGAAATATACGAATAAAATAGATAGTAAAGGCAAAGCCAATAATTTCAAACCGAGTAGTGTCATAAGTTCAGATAACCGGTAGTGTTTATTTTTCAGGACACTTCGTTGTGCGGATAGCCCCAATCCCAGTGCAAATAAAGCTGTAGGCCCGGCAGCAGGACCAAGCGTTTCCGTAAATACCTGGATCGATTGTGGAATGGGAATTCGTAAAACTGCGACCATAATCCCTAATAATAACGAGGCATTAATCGGATTTAAAACTACCGCTTTTGCAATCATAACGGGTAGTGCCAGAACTCTTGTCTTTTCATCGCGTTTTTTATTCAAAATCTTTGCTGCCTCAAATGACCCAACAATGAGCGTTATGATGGTCAGGTCATAAATAAATGTTACGATCGCAGCCGGAACAGCAGCTTCCTGACCAAATGCCGCGACCAGTAGCGGAATACCCATAAATCCAGTATTGCCATATGTCGTAATCATCCCGTACATGCTGACCTCGGGAAACTTCTTTTTAAATATGTATCTAAATATCAGGATCGTTAAAATAAAGCAACTAAAGATAATAGATAGGTTGGCGAGAACAAAATCCAAATTCAGTATCTTGTCAACAGGTGCCGTGGATAACGAAAAGAACAATAAGGCCGGAAGCGCAAAATAATAGACAAAATTGTTTAAAGCTGTTGTGCTGCTGAATGATAATAACGAAAACCGCCCGGCTAAAAAGCCGCATAGAATAATAGCGAAAATCGGAATAACTACTTGAAACAATACGAGCATTGAATACCTCCTTATCAATCTGACATGTACCGTTACCTAATTAGACACCTATTTTTCCATCGTATCAGACAATGAAAGAAGTTTTAAACAAAAGAAGCCCCGCAAATGCTATTCACGAGGATTCTGATTTTAGGGATTGGAGTACCAGAATCTGAAAGACATACAGTTAAGAAAATAAAACAGAACGAATTATTGTCTCAGTAATAGAAAAACTATAAAATTGAATAACTAAAGGATTCAAAAAAATCAGCCTGGAGGTAAAACAATGGAAGAAGCCATTTCGTTAAATGCTTTGAAAGCTTTGATAGAAAAGAAAATGAAGAAAAAAATCCTCGTGAAAGTTATTTGGAATAACTATGAAAAGATAACGTTGTTCATTACGCCGAATTTAAAAATCAACTCCTTTGTATACGACGAAAAAGAAGGATATTTGTTTTTTGATAATGATGGAAAGCTTGTTGAGCGTAATATCCCATGTATTCTGTCAGAGGCAGAATTTGCAGAAGGAAAAGTGTTACTGGAAGGAACAAATGGTAGAAGGTTAATGATCAACAACCAGCACTTATCGAATGAGGATTTCGAATTTTTAAAAGAATATCAATCGCATTAGGACGCTGGACATTTTCAGGGACCTGGCCCACCGTACCATTTGATCACCTTGTTCTCTACTCATGCATGCAATAATACAGGCGATTCATTATCATAGCCAGTCCATTTTTTGATTAATTCAAGAATATAACCATTGGCATGATCGTTCTGCTCGATGGCATCTTTGGTCTGTTTCTGATATGCATTCGTTGGACTCACCGGGTATTCCCCGCAAACATCGATTCCAATGGTGTCTTTGTTGCGAAAGAATGCTTTTACCATTTTCATCATTTGTTTTAACCCCAATGTTCCGTGATCCCAACCGGTTACAGCATCTTTTTTATCCAGCACATCTTTATCGATACTGATATAAACGGAATCCGTCGGTATATTTTTTATTATTGATTTTGTGATAGATGAAAAGTTTGATTGAAGTGAGTTTTCCGTATATGTTACTACTTTTGTATTAACAGACGTGGGGATATGTTGTGGTGCACCCTCACCCACACCAATAATAAATACTTTCTGCAGCATGGGAAGATGTTGAAGGGAAGCCAATACCCAGGAACCACAGGAAGTCAGTTCTTCACTGGGACTTGGAAGCGTATCGGTATGATGGTCAAATAAAATTAATGTGTAAGGTTTTTCTATCCTGGATTGGAGCAGATATGAAATATAATGGTGATTTCCGCTACCCAGGTAATGGATACCACTTTGCCTTCGTTCTATTAACTTCTCATCAATAAGCAGTAAATTGTCTTTTTCGCAAAGCAAATTAGTATTGGGTATCACTTCCAATTCAAGCCAGTCATAATGAATATTCTGGTAAAAAGATTGACTTTTGTATGCGCCATCAAAGTTCAACAAGGTCACATTACTATCCATTTTTATTCCCCCACAACAGAAATGATTTTTTATAGATTAATCAAAAAATTCTACTACTTAATTATAACACTCAATTATAATTTATAGTTTTCAAATGCTTAAGCAGGGTGATATTAATATTGACCTTATCATAGCGAAACTTGTCTGTGTCATAATTATTAAAGCCCAAATCCATCATGAGATTTGGGCTATCAACTACAGCTAATATATTATTAAGTTATTCTAGATTATTGTTGTTTCTCAAACTTATCATTCAAGAAATTGTTCCATCTCTTCTTCACTTATTTCTGCAGGGGTGATTCCACAATTCATACAATAATCATGTAAAGCACGAACTTTTATTCGTGGTTCGTTTGTGGGATGGGAAATAGCAAACACACCATCAGAAAAGTTATTGTCAAATTTTTAATTTGATCAATCATTTTTTTCTCACCGACCTTTTTAATATTATACCCTTTTCAGGCGGATATTACTATAGAAATTACAAAGACCTATTGCCCTGCCTCATTTCTCCACTAAAAACTCAAGTCTGATAAACACCTTTCCCGTCATTCCTCTTTCTTTTAATCACTCTAAAAAACAGCTTTAATAACGGTGCCACGGTAAAAAAGATAAAAAATGTGCGAAACAACTGGTAACCGGAGACAATCGCCAGATCAGCGTGAATTTCGTGGGCGATAATACTCATCTGATCCATTCCACCAGGAGCAAGGCTCAACAATGCCGTTGCATTGGATACATGATGCAGCCATGTCAATCCAACACTCAGTACAATCGAACCTGCCATAAGCATTACCCCGTTCCCTATTGCTATTGCAAAAGTTCTCCCTTTATAAGTGATTTGATTGACTTGCAGCATAAGTCCGACATGTGTTCCGATCATCAATTGTGCAAGACTGATAATATAAGACGGCAAGGTCGGACCAGTGATACCTGATAGTTGCAGAATGGCTGTCCCAATAATCGGCCCCAGCAAATAGGCGGTTGGAAAATGAATTTTATTTCCACCGATGGCAAATACGATACAGATCGCAGCGAAAAAGATGATATTTGGAAACAATCCTGCCGATTCTGCCACTGGAACAGCAGCAGAATTTCCTGCAGTACCTTCCCCGAATATCGGAATCATTACTAATAGCGGCATCGTGATGACAATCATCATCAGGCGAATCACTTGTGTTACCGTTACAACGGCAAGATTAATGCCTCTTGTTTCCTCAGCCATCAAAATAACCTGTGTCAATCCACCGGGAATACTGCCTAACAACGCAGACTCAAAATCATTGTCAGATATCTTTGAAATGATAAAAGCAATTCCTATACACCAAAGCATTAACAAAATGGTAAACAGGAACATGGTAGGCAATTGGCGGGCAATTTCCTGGAGCGCAGCAGATGTCATCGATAGACCAATTGTATATCCTACTACAATCATCCCCGCATCACGAAATTGATTAGGCCATTTGAAATTTAATTTGATGATATTGCTTCCAATTACCATAGCCACCATTGGACCAAGCAGCCATGGAACGGGAATCTGCAGGACTTTGAACAACGCCCCACCGATAATGGCGGTGATTATTGTTTTGATTATTTTTGCTATATTATGTTGTCGCACACAAGATGCCTCTTTTCAATGTATACCCTGATTATTTCTCTACGCTTAACATCTTATCATAACAGATAGGAAAGCTTTAGTAATCCAGGTTTGAACCAGAGATTCCATAGAAACTTAGCTTCGTTGGACGGACCAATCAGTAATGCCGATATTCACAAGCTGTTCAGCAGCCTCCCCCGGGCTTATTTGAAAATTACCTTTCACCCAGAACTCCAATCCTCCACAGCTAATTTTCACCTGTAACTGATTGGCGATTAAAAAGAAATCTGCCTGCGTTTTAATACATAGGTCGGGTTGCTTTATTCAATAAAATACACTACTCAAACCTATTCAAGTTTTAGCTTTCACCGCATAAACCCGAAACAGGATATATGCCAGCAATGACAGAAAGATACCTGAAATATACGGTAAACCAATGGTGATGGAATACAAGAACCCTCCCAGTACAGGTCCGATAATTCTCCCCAGCGAATCAAATGAAGCTAAATATCCTGTCACAGTTCCGTGTCCAGTTTTAGATCTTTTTGTTAATAATGAGGAAATGCTTGGTCTGATCACACCATTTCCAACACCGAAAACAGCCAGAAAAATAGCAGCAGTGGTAAAGTCCCGGGTGAACAGGATAAGTCCAAAACCAATCGTTGAAACTAAAATCCCAGCTTGAATGATAACCGCTTCCCCGTATCTCTTTGTCAATTTGCCTATTGATCCCTGGACAACTGCACTGGACAGTCCCATAATCATAAATATGTAACCCAAAGTAACGGCATCCAATCCGGCCGTAGCTGCTGCAAAGTAGGCAAACGTTGCTTCCAGGCCTGCTAATGACAATGATATAAAAAATTGCAGGAAATAAAGCATAGCTAATGGTCCGCGAACAACTTTCAACCATGATAATTTATTTTTCGAGACAGTCTTATTTGATGAAATATGTATCGATTCTTTTAATACAAAGAAAACCAGAATCATTGTCAGGAATGATAAAATCCCGGATATATAAAAAGGAGCTTGCAGGTTTATGTTTGTGAAAATCCCGCCAATTGCCGGTCCGCAAATAAAACCAAGGCCGGTAGCTGCACCGATAATGCCCATTCCCTTGCCACGTTCATCATCTGTTGTTATATCTGCAACATAAGCTTGTACCGTTGGCATGTTGGCAGCTGATAATACACCGCCAATGATCCGAGCAGCAAACAACATCCATAAATTTACAGACAGTGCCAGCATGAAAAACGACATTGTAGTGTTTTACATTCTTCAACACTCCTCCCGCTCCGTGGATGTATTCTCGTTTTCCATATAATCCTACAGAAAAAAAAGCTCGAAGCACATGCATCACTATAGATAAGCATGTACTTCGAGCTTTAATAAGACGAACAAGACAAACATCTACTAAAAAAGATGTCCATCCGTACTCGCTTTCCATAGTCGGTTCATTTACGGTAAACCGGTAGAAACTTGCAGGCCATATTCCCGCGATTATATGAAAAACAGTATTAAGTTTGTATTTAGTATATCATCGATTTTTCACATGACAAGGATTTTATAAGTGAAAATAAATTTCAGATTAAACTTAAACATCCCAAACCATTGTCTTGATTATGTTCAGACACTTCTCAAAAAAATTCCTTATTGGATAAATTCCTTTTTTCTAAACCTATACAATATCTGCTATATCTCTAAAAAACGAACAACCCTGAACATATATCATTAATCGTTCGTATATTTCCAGGATAAAAACTCTGTCAATGACTCTCCAACTTTTTTGACATCATCCATCCCTTGTTGATATAAGGCAGTCAGTTTTTCCTTATTTCTTTCGATCCGCCCAACGTTTAATTTTTCGGATGGGTTTATTACAAAGACATTCCCTTTTTTCTCTTCCTCATAGATATAATCTAGTGTTTCATTATAAACCAGGTGACGTTTTTCTAATGCTTCCACTAAACCTGGATATTTCCTGTATTTTTTCCGAAAATACCAGCCGAATGATTGAGGTTTTTTGGAATAACCCCGGTTTCTCGTTAAAATAACTACATTTTTCCGATTTCCATCTTTTATGGATTGTCGAATGGGAATCGGGTCTGAAATGCCTCCGTCCAAAAGGATTCGGTTATCGAAATGTACAACAGGCGCAACCAATGGTAAAGAACTTGATGCACGAATGATAGTGAGCACATCTTTTTCATAATCTTCTTTTTTATAAAATACGGCCTCCCCAGACATGCAATCTGTTGCTCCAACAACAAATTCTTCCTTTGCATTATAAAAAGTTTGAAAATCAAAAGGTGCGAGTCGATTTGGCAAACTATCGAATAAAAAGTCCATTCCAAAAAGTTGTCGCTTTTTAATCAAATTCCGAAATGATAAATAATCGGGATGGTCAATAAAATCTATGTTAACTGCTCTATTTCGGTCCATTTGACGGGAAACGTAGGAAGATCCATTACAGGCTCCGGCAGATACACCTATGACATAAGGTAAGTAAATACCCTCCTCCATTAAATAACGTAGTACTCCTGCTGTATAGATTCCTCTGCTTCCACCGCCTTCTAATACTAATCCTATGTCTTCCATGTAATCTCCTCTGTCTTTTTGTTTATGGTCTTCTATCTGTTAAAAGGGAGCCTGTTGCTTCCAGGCAGGGAACCCTCTCTGACTTTTAGATAAAAGGCATTCTTTTACTATAAAACGAAAGAATGCAACTTTCTAACTAAGCAGCCTTTCTAATTTTTGGGAAGTCATTTATGATGTTTCTTTATGACATTCAATGCCACTGCTTCTTTTATTAGTGATGTAAATACTTCTGGCTGGATATCTTTTATATTTTGTATTCTAATATGCCTCATCGTTTTGCCTGTTCCTTGTAATAATTTATTCGTGTCCTTTTCATGGAGTTCATTTCCTTTATGAAAACCAAGATTTACATGTTTTTTAGATGCTTGCAGATTACATACTAATCCGCTTTTAGTATAGTTAGGCATCGACCATTTAAATTCTTCTTTAAGTGTTGAGGAAGCATCAAGAATGATTTTTCTTAATTCAGTTGTAATGTTTTGAATATCCTCTGGCAATTTCAAAATATATTCGTCAACCGAATCGATCGTTCTTACTTTTTCATCCATTAATAATCACCTTCCATTATTTTAATAGGATAATAATCATCTCTTTACACATCATTTCTCCAAATAGCTTTTTAACGCATCCAAATCTTTCGCACAGGCTTTTTTGAATGATCCTGCCATTAATTTCCCGAAAACCTTAGTCAAACCAGTAAGTCCCTTTATTTCTCCATTCAAAGTAACCACTGTATGCTCATCCGTTGAAGCAATTATGTATGTGAACACAAATTCTCCTTTGCCTGTTGTCCCTTTCGTGCCATCACAGCGAAGTACAATTTTATCCGGTTCATTCAATTCGACAACTTCAAAGTGTTCAGTTGCCTCTTTTCCAAACATCTTTCTTGTTTCCTTCCACTGGCTTCCCACACGCATTGGCCCCTCATCTAATCGCTCTATTCTCACTAAACCCTGCATCCAGTTCTCGGCAGATTCAAAATCAAGCAAGCCAATATATGCTTTTTGCTTGGATACTTGAATGGTTCTTTTCACTTCAAAATTTATACTCAATCTGACTCCCCCTTCGAAAACTTTTTTATAAGTATATCATACAACTATCACTTGTTTGCTTACATAAAGAATAGAGGTCAGACCCTTTTTGTATAAACAAAAAAAGGGACGCTATTTGATAACAGCATCCCTTTACAGTAAACGACTTATCTTCGAGTGTTTCGAGCATTGGACTTACCCTTTGATCGTCTTTGTTCATCAGGTAATTTAGCTTTATTATTTTTCTTCTTCGGTGCATGTGAGTCTTTACCCATGTTAAACCCTCCGATGTTTAAAAATCATCAAGACGGTTTTTATTGTTATCGAATTTTGCAGTATTATTCATTGGAAGGCTTCCCTTTGCAACCCCTGTCCCAATATATCGCAAATCAATCATCATTCTCGTTAACTTTTTGAAATAAAACTTCCGGGATCATTTCAAAGCCTTCAATCATCGTATTCTCTTCCACATCAATCATTAGACGAAGCTTTCCGTCGAAATAGACTTGGCGGACAAAACTTAAATCTTGTGGACTGACGGAAATATCTGCTACTTTTGTCTTTATCTTAATGGACTTGGAATTATACTTCGGTACGATATTACTCGCTTTTAACCCGTATTTTTCATCATCAATTACTGTTTTAAACGCATTTTCCACTTTTTCTGTATCGACATCTTTTACTCCACTGCTTGTTAAAACTTTTTCCACATCTTTGTAGTCAAAGGTCGGTACCTCTTCCTCTTCATTCTCTTCCACGACACGGTGAATCTCATCGTATACATTCGAAAGGGTGGATGTATTAATTTGATCTCCTGCTACATTTTTAACAATTTCCTCAAAAACAACCTTGTCGTCCTGAGCAGTCATCGTTTCTTCCGCATCTAATACGTCCTCTATGAAATGATAATCAAGTTCATACTTTTTCCCAGCCGAATAAAGCACATGGTTGACATCGGCAGCATTTTCCGTAAAGCAAGGGAACAGAAAACCTGATATTGGAGCTTTCAGATTGATAATGGGGTCTACGACAATATTGTATTTAAATTCCTTTTCCACATAGTCAAACAGTAACTCTTTTTTCGGTTCTTCTGTTTTATTCATACTGCATAAAATAAAAGGATTCGCATAAACTGCATCCCGTTCACTTTCTTCCGCTTCTTCGCTATTCGATTTCATCGGTTTCCTGTATTCACCGCGAATAAAGGTTACGACAATATCCATTTCATATTGCTTATCCTTCAGCATTTTTTCCACAAGTCGCAGCATATGGCTATTCCATTCTTCCGTATCGTTGCTAAGCAGACCCTGGTGTAAAATTAGCTGACTGTTATCTTCCACATCCCGTTGAAATTTTAATTCAAATAATTTTTCGTCCAACTTACCGGAAAGTACTTTTTTAAAGTTGTTCATAAATAGTTCTTTCTGTTCCTCTTCCAATAATTCAAAAGGAACACTTTGATGATGGTAAATCTCACTCGATTCTTTCATGATGTATACATAAAATATTTCATGAATTTTTAATAGATCATTATTTACTTTGAATTGTTTTTTAATGGTTGCTATATCTTTCTTGTTCAATTATGTCCACTCCCAGTTGATTATCGATATGTATGCATTCTTCCATTCTATCATAGATAAGATTTGTTTCTCCTGTTTTTCAGCTGAAATTTCTATGAATCATTCAGGTAAAATGAGGCTGGGACAAAAGTGTTTTATCAAAAACAGAAACCGAACATAGTGGAAATGGTGTATAAAACCGCTCCGGGAATATACTTCGCTTTCACACCTCCGGGTACCAAGGCGACATCTGCTCAAAAAGTGCGTTTTCGCAGTGTCTTCTTAGCCGGGGGCGGCTGGTGAGCCTCCGAAGCGCTAACGCACTTCGTAGTCTCACCGATGCCTTTCCTCCCCCAGGAGTCTACGTATATTACCTCCGCTGCTTCCATACATTGTTCGTCTTTTGCGCAACACTATTTTGTTATGTCCCAGCCTCGACATCATATGTCTTAGCATTATTCGTTAGACAATTTAACTAACCTGATATATCCTTAAGCATCTGTTCCAGTTGTTCCACGGAGGAATTTGTCATTCTTTTATATAGATCCAAAATGGACTGGCCATAATTGTCACCAGGGACTGCCCATTTTCCGTTTAACCCGGTCCATGTGGGCGCAGACCCTCGTGTTACCAAATCAAAACGGGGATCAAGCAGCGGGTATTTATCCGGCAGGGAATCAGTAGTTGCATAAGCAAACAAGTGCTGCAAATGTGCGAGTACACCATCCCTCGGCGTATCAAAGCTGGCACCAGGATTATCCGGTCCAGTCGCACCCAATCCGCAATAATTATTTTGCTCCGGCTGGACAACACCAGTAAATCTCAAATAATCGGTTTCATGCATTGCCTGGGCAAAAGCAATATCTCCACGTATTCCATAATATTCTCCAAACGTTAAATAATAGATTCCAAGTTCAACTGCATCCGCATTGACTTCTTTAACATACTGATTCATCAGTTCCGGGGACAAAAACGTTTTCCCCATAATCGCGTATCCATCCGTACTGCCGTCAGCACCTCCGCCTTCTGTCAAAATGTAAGCATCTTCAATTCCCGCATTCCGAACAGCTGCCAATCGCTGTTCAGCATTTTCCCTGCTTAAAAAAGCACCAGCCTGCACACGATACCAGCGTTCACCGGAAATCGTTGTTGGGCTGACAAAAGCCTCAAATCCTTTTGATTGTAAATAATCCACTCGGTCCTCAGCATTTACCCTTGACTGGAATGAACCGGCAATCACCTTGTAAAGTACATCGGCTTCCTCTTTTTGCTGCAGGTTGAATGCTCTTGCCAAACCATTCACATGTCCCTGTGCCGAGGATTGCCGCCATGATGGATCACTGATCAATGCAGCGTCATGATCGTTATCGATAAATCCATTCTCCGTTAAAAGTGCAGACATTACCGTTTCGCGCAGTACATGGAAGTTCGCCTTTTTCTTGCCGCGATCCCTAAGCCGATTAACCTGGGTAATTTCTTCATGCATAATGTTCTGTATTTCAGCTGTTCTCGAAGAATCAGATAAGCTGCTGTGGATATAGTCTTCATATCCTTGTGCCTCACCATTAAAAGCATTGCAGTGAATGGACAGAAAATAGTCCGCCCCCCAGGCATTCGCTTCATTTGTCCGCTCATTCAAACTCACAAATGTATCACCCGTACGGCTCATCCGTACATCCATACCTTTGTAATTGGTCAAAATATCACGGATTCTTAAAGCAATATCCAGATTCATATCCTTTTCATACAGACCATTTCCTTGTGCACCCGGATCAGAACCACCGTGCCCCGGGTCCAAATAAAGTTTCATAAATATTGCTCCTTTCTGCTTAAATATACAGTCAGTAATATAATATTAAGGAAAAGGAAATTCGTATGGGACAAAAGATTCAAGATATCATAAATTGAGAAAAGTACTAGTGGACATATATCTCTTTCCCTTAACCAATCTTAAAAACATAAGCGCCCGTTTAGCACACGTACAAACATTAAATTTAATACTTTCTTTGGTTCCAGTGAAAAAAGGTCAGTCCCCCACTGCGCTAGCACTTTAGCACAGAAGGCGGGCCGACCCTTTCAGTTATTACGTTCGTTCTTTTCCTTCTTAACCTAACATGTTCATTAACTCATACTGACGAAGCCTCAACTCATATAAAGTGAGAGGGTCACGGTAGATTTCCGGTTTTTCATGCATCGTATTTAGGGAATATCTATGTTTTTCAATCGTATCTTGTACTTCTTCGCTAACCAGACTCAGCTCTTCAAGCGGAGTTGAGAAAAACTTACTTACATCCCACTCCAGCGATCGCTCAAATAACTCCAATTGTTGTTGAAACGGATTTATTAATTCCTCGACAATTGGACGATAGTCTTCATTTTCAATATAATCTTTATATCTGTAATGGAGTCTTTCTTTATTTTTGGACATGGATCCCAAGAGTTTACCCGTCCCTTTTAATAACAACTGGGCGGGATTATTGCGCATCATGATATTTACTTTTTCCATGTGCATCATTCCCCTTGATATCCGCTCCAAATCCCTCAGCCAATCATCTAATATCTTAAAATCACCATCTAATACAATCTTCTCATCGCCATATTGATGATTAAAGCTTTCGCTCATTTCATTCATTTTAATTTGGCTGTCTCTTAATTCTTTCTCACAATCCTTCAGCCATCCCTGAACGGCATTTTTAAAGTCATCTTGTGCAGTATTTTCCATATATTCGGCAATTCGGCTATTCATTTCATCATTTATTTCAACATGGAGTTTGCCAAAGTCGCTGTCTTCATGAACCATTTCGGAACAATTTTGAAGTTGCTCGGGCAGTTTACTCATTATTTCCTCTAAGAAATTATCTTTTATTTGACGGAAAGAATCTTTCACGGCGTCTGTTTCTGCTTTTTCCATTTCCCTTAACTGATGATCTGTATCTGCTATCCCCGTAACGATTTCATTATTCCAATTAATTCTATCCGTAATACCATTTTCCACCTCTGCCCGTTTTTCTATTAAAAACTCGATTGAGGTTTTAATAATATCTCGGATTTTAGATGGACTTGCTACGTCGATGTTGTACTCTTCTACCACAGGTTCCATAAATTCATTTAAGTCATCTGACAGACCTTCTTGCTCCGCCCATGCCTTTATAGATTCAAACAGCTTAATCCCTTCTTGTCTGCCGTTTGGATTGGCATTTGACTGTTCAAAATGGTATTGTGCTTCACTAACCAGATTTTCATTTAAATCGGATTGAAAAAGCGTATCCCAAGCAAGTATAGCTGTTGACGATATTAAGGTATCTGGAACGGATGATACTTCCAGCCAGTTCGTTAAATGGTTCTGGATTAGCGGCGATATGTCGCTGATTAAATACTTTCCACTAATCAATTCAAAATAAGATTCTTTATATAAGTTCGGAAGCTTCTTCCACTTATAGGATTCTTCCACATGATTCGTTAAAAGAAGCTGGTTAAACTCTTCCAGCCATTGTATAAAATAGTCACTTTTCTGATAGCTCTCCCACAATAGTTCCGAAAGGCTTTCGAATTGTAATTTGTCCATGTGCAATAAGGTTACTAAAGCTTCCTTAAAATAAATTGGCTCATAACCAATAGTTAGCCCCTGTTCTGCATATCCTTCTACTACTTCAAACCATGACAGTGATTTTGTTCGAATTGCTTCATTTACTGCAAGATCAATCGCGTTATCCCAATCCTTGAAGTTCTCAAAGAAAGTTTGAGCAACCTCCGTCACATCTGAATAATCCGGATCTAATTTAACCGCTTCTTTAATGGCATCAATTGCATTTTCCAGTCTGTCTTGCTGTATGTATAAAGAAAACAGCTGCAGAAGGACTTCCGCTTTCAACCCAATCGATTGGGTTTTAACATCCCTATAGAATTTTTCCGCATCTGCCAATAAACCCATTTCGAAATAGGCATCTGCTATATTTTTTTGTGCCCATGGAAACAATTCATCCTCCAAGGGGGTCCCCCATTTATAAATAGCCGCTTCATAGTCCTTATTCAGGAAATAAACTTCACCTTGTGCGTAACGAATAGCAGATAAATTCGGCCGCTCTTTCTTCATCTCTTCCATGGACATCTCACCCAAAACGTTGATTGGATGCCTTTTTCCATAATCATCTACTAACGTTTGATAATAGGTTTTATTAATTAGTTCCATCTCCGTTGTCACGAAAATCCCCCGCTTGTGTTCATATATTTGTATTCGCGGTTCAACCGCCATACAACCAATTTATCTTTGTGAAATGAAAAATATTCTCTTATTTTAAAAGGACAACTTTAAAAAGCTCACCATTAAACTATTCGAAAAAAAGCATCGATTTATGGGGACGAGGGAGTAAATAGAACTACTTTATCAATGGAGCAGGTTCAGAGACTGACAGCGAAAAGAAGTATTTTGTCATCTCTATAAAAGAGGATATAATGAACGATACAAACATCCTTAAAGGAGTACGAATACATGCAAACATTACAAAAACCTTCCAATCGTCTCTACTACCTGCCTCCATATCAAAAAACAGACCGTCCAATATTAGCCGCTGTTGCTGGCGACGATAAGACACTGTTAATTGATGCCGGAAATTCTTCTAATCACGCTAAACAATTTAAAGAGCAATTGGCTGCCCATAATGTCTTCGGAGATTTTCTGGCTCTTACACACTGGCACTGGGATCATGTATTTGGTTTATATGAAATGGAAATACCTTCAATCGCGAATTTCATGACTTATGATAAAGTTAATGAGCTACAGGGGTTATCATGGGAAGACAAAGAGTTGGATAAAAGAGTTGAAGCAGGGATTGAAATTCCATTTTGTGCAGACGCAATAAAGCTAGAGCTTGGAAGTGAGCGAGAGGTTATCATACCAGATCCCGCTATTATTTTTGAAGAAAAAATGAAGCTCAATCTGGGAGGTGTTACCTGTATCATTGAACATGTTGGCGGGGATCATTCACCTGATTCAAATATCATCTATATCCCAGAGGAAAAAACGCTATTTCTTGGTGATTGCCTTTATGCAAATATGTACGCAGAAAAATGGAATTATACTATTGAAAATGTGTTTAAGCTTTTGGAGAAGATTGATGGTTATGATGCTAATACTTTTTTCCTGTCCCATCATCCAGCACCTTTGACAAAGGATGAATTCGCTGGCTTTGTTTTATTATTGAAGACAAGTGCTATTTTAACGAAGAAACATAAAGGGGAGCCCGAGACAATTGCTGCAGAGATGTCCTCGTATTTCCAACGCGTGTTAACTGAAGACGATTTAGAAATAATCAGGTACTTTGTGAATGGGTACATGAACGGGTTTGACATGTAAATTGATCCTGCCGATGTAATAGAAATGCCATTTTTGTGTAAAATAAACTGAAGTATCAATAAAAGGTAAAATAGGGACCAACTTTATCAAGTGAATAAGGAGTTATATTTATATGAAGACAATACAAAAGGGACAAAAGATAGTCCGTTATGAAAATAATGATAAAAAATATTATGGTATTGCTGATGGAGATGAAATTATACAATTATCCAGTACTTTAACGGAAATTGTTCACAATGAACTTAAATATGATGACGTAAGGGTTAAATATTATGATGTAAAAATTCTGGAGCCAGTAATCCCTTCGAAAATTGTTAATTTTGGTTGGACATATGCTGAACATGCTAAAGAAACTGGGGGAGAAGCAGGCCTCACGGAACCATTTCTGTTTTTAAAACCAAATTCATCTCTTATTCCTGATCAGGGTGAAATCATTTTACCACCTGCCGAATTAACAAACCAGGTGGAATTGGAAGGAGAAGTAGCACTGGTTATTGGGAAACGCGGTAAAAATATAAAAGAAGAAGAGGCATTAGATTACGTTTTTGGCTGTACCATTTTTAACGATGTGACAGCAAGAGACCTTACGAAATCTGACCCGCAGTTCACAAGAGGTAAAGGGTTTGACACCTTTGGCCCATTAGGTCCTCATATAGTGACAGGCCTCGATCCAACTAACTTAAGAATTGTTACGACTTTAAACGAAAAAGTCGTTCAAGACAGTAATACAAATCAGATGTCACTTTCGATTCCTTACCTGATCAGCTGGATTTCAGAAGTTATGACACTGGAGCCTGGTGATATTCTCGCAACTGGTTCTCCTTCTGGAAGCTGTCCATTGAAATCAGGAGATACGGTAGAAGTTGAAGTGGATCGTATTGGTAGACTTTCTAATTATGTTAAATAATAATGTGAGCGAGACTGTGGAAGCCAACCGAAGATGCTCTCTTTTAGATGCAACAAGAAAAAGTCAATGCTGTTTACATAAAGATTAGCTATAGTTGCCTCAATCCAGGGTCCATAGGGACAGGAACCTTGGCCCACTTGATTTGAACCGGTAAACCTGCTCCTATGGTCCAAGAAAACAATCTAAAAACATTTCAAAACTCCTTCGTATGATGAATTAAGGAGGGAACTTACTGCGTTTACTTCATTACCTATGAAGCATAACTACTATTCACTTGCACTTAAATACAAATCTATCGAATCCTCTACTTCCTTTGCGGCCAATTGAATAAAGTTATCGTAGTCCTGCTTGGTATGTGCCTTATCTAAAGCAGCGTAATAATTCAACCGATTTTCTACTTTGATGACAATAGGTGGAAAGCCATCTTTCATTAATTCTAAATTCAATAATAATCGTGATGTACGACCATTTCCGTCAATAAAAGGATGAATGCCTACAAATATTGCATGCAACATAGCACCACGAGTAACTGGATGCATTTTCTCTGTTTCCTTTTCATACCAGTTCATTAGTTTTTCCATTTCATCTTTAATAAGATACGGTGCAGGTGGTGTATGTTTAGCACCAGAAATAAATACTTGCTGATCTCGATAAACTCCTGCATATTCATCATGAATACCCTTTAAAATTAAACGAAGTAAATTCTTAATTTGCCATTCCGATAAAGATTCTTTACGTTGAACAATTTCTTCCACATACGAAATAGCATCTCGATGATTAATAACCTCTAAATGTTCACGCATCGTTTTCCCGCCAACAGTTATACCTTCTAGCACTACCTTCGTTTCCTGTAAAGTTAACGTGTTCCCTTCAATTGCATTTGAATGATATGTCCATTCAAGTAACAATTTTTCACGTAAACTCCTTAAAGTGTACTTTGGTAATGGACGTTTTGCATCAAGGAGTGCTTTTTTCTGATCAATTTGTTCAAACATCCTATCTCACCTCCTAGGATAAAATCCATATCCATTTATGTAAATTCTACAAAGACTTCTATTAAGACCATTTATCTAAACAAATTAACTTTTATAAATGTCGTGTATAATTGTGATTACATTGTATTATAACATAATATATAAATTCCCATATTAGCTCTTAAATAATTCAATTGAAAAATTATCGTTATTGAAAAAACCTTGTGTTTGTGTAAAAAATGTGTGAAATAATTTCAAACCCTACCTTTTCCACCCTTTTTCCCACAAAACAAAAACACCCATAAACATTGATGTATCAACATTTGTGGGTGTTTTATCGTTTTTTAAATTATCTCGTTTTCATCTAAAGATACCGGTGGCCGGGGTCGAAACAACCTTAGAAATACTGATTTTATAAGGTTTTAAGTATGTTATGTGTAAAATTTGTGTAAAAACAAATTTATTGTGTAATTAAAGGAATCCATTTTGAAAAAATATTACTCAAAATGGATTCTAAAGTTTTCAGTTTATAAAAGAATTTGACCATTTCCTTCGTGTTTGCTCCACAATCGGCGCCCTTTTATGGAATACATTAACTACTACAGACAGGTACTGAGATGATCAAAAATTCAGTTATGATAATATATCTAATAAAAGGAGATGTTTAGCAATGCAAAACAGAATTAGTAAATGCTGTTTCGGCATCGTCAGAACTGACAAAGAAAGATACAGCTAAAGCTGTTGATGCAGTATTTGAATCAATTACTGAAGCATTGAAAAATAAAAATAAGGTACAGCTAATCGGTTTTGGGATTTTTGAAATTCGAGAACGTACTGCAAGAACAGGGAGTAATCCACAAACTGGTAAAGATATGCAAATTCATGCAACAAATGCTCCAGCATTTAAACCAGGAAAGGCATTGAAAGAACTAGTAAATTAAAAAGCAACGAAACAAACTCCCACTATATGAAATAATTGGGAGTTTTTTATAGGGGGAGGGAGGAAAGGAATCTTTTTGGTAGTGTGTTTTACTTTGCAGTAGACCCATTATTAAGCAGTCCACAAAAAGGAATCTCCCAAAATTAAGTTTTATGATTCTTTCTCTCCAACTAATGGTGGCGGTAAATCATCATCCCCAAGCGTACCTGATAATTCGGTATTAATATAAGAATTAGATAGTACATGTGTATTAATTATTGATAATTGAATCCCGATAAGCAGAATACCCATGATTAGAAACAAGGAAAACGTTCTTTTTAATAATATCATTTATATTACCCCCCTTCTTTATGGTTTTTCAGTAAAAAATAGGCTTTCTTATATTCTTTATTTCTCTCATGATGACCAGCTAGTAAGTATGTAAAATCAGATACTGTGTCTATTTCCCCCTTACTCTTAAAAAAGGGAATGCCCACATCATTTATATAGGATTCATCAATTTGATCGGTGATTAGCTGTTCTAATACCTTTAGTTTAATGAATACATCCTTATTTTCAAACCTTTGAATTCTATCAAGGCCTTTCTCCAACCACTCCGAAGCTTTTGTCTTTTTATTCATTTTAAAGAATTCCTTGCCAATTAAATATATTGTGTTTACTGGTGATACACTTTTTAAAGTTTCTTTTATATACAGACTTTTAAGCAAATGTTGAATTGCAATTTCACTTTGCTTTAAATTCGAATATACAAGTCCAAGATTATGATAGGTTCTAGCTACTAAATCTTTCTTATCTCTATTTTGAGTTTGAACCAATATATTATTATAACACTCTATGGATTTCTCATATTCTTGCATCTTTCGGTAATTGACGCCAAATATTATATTACAATTAGTGCACTGTTCATAATCCAATTTAATCACAAATATGTCTAGCGCCTTCTCCAAGTAAAACGAGGAAAAAGATAATTTATTTTGGCGGCTATATATTAATGCCATTTGATAGTATACTTCTTCAATGAATTCATAGTTTCCAATCTGTTCTATATTTTGATAATGTTTTAATGATTCCCTTATATCACCATATAAGTAATGGTATAGGCCACACACCCTGCAATAAAGAAAAGATAATTCCTTGTCAAGGTACTCATTTAATTTAACAACTTTTTTATAATAATTTGCTGCTCGTGTGGCGTCAGAGTCAAATAACGCCATCTTTGCTGCACTAATCCAGTCATTAAGCTTATATCTGGGTCAATCGAATTCGAAAACCTTCCAACTATTTCTCGGTGGAGGTTCTTTCCATATTTAATTTCCCTATCTCGTATTAATCTGTAAAATTTCAGGGCATCTTCTTTTAATCTTTGAAGGTACATTTGATTATGATGAGAGTTTTGAATTTTAATACCCAATCTATCACATAACAATTTAATAATTTCATCACCAGGAGTTGTTTGCCCGTTCTCTATTTTACTGTAATACGATACTTAACAAATACCTTCCGAAACCTCTTTTTGTGTAATTTGTTTGCTTTTTCGGAAGAAACGTAACCTTTCACCCAGGATCATATTGGATACCACCTTTATACCATATATTAACATATTTATAGTCCGAAACTATCAAATATTTATAATTAGATAAAAAATACTAAGCTTATTTTGTATCTAATTTTTGTCTAAATTTGTTTGTAAATGACGAAAACTTCACTTATTTTTGTGTATTTTTGTCGAGAAATCAGGGAATCGCCACTCATTAAAGATAAATACATACAAATATATATGAATTTTCCCAATACAAAAACACCGATAGGAATGTTAAGTTGTAAATAAGCATTAACACTAATAACATCATGACATACTTAATAATCGAATTTACTTATAATCTATGTAAGGAAGGAGGATGCGATTAGTTTAATTTTTGAAAGTCGTCTTTGCCGACTTTCCAAGCATTAGCATTATGTTGTAAGCATTGCTTGATTATTCCAACTGAATATTTTGCTCAGTACTTTTCATCCGATTTAAACCGCTTATTTTTTTAGGAAATTCCGTTAGTATATCAGGGAACATACAAACATGAAAATACCCATTTCTTGAAGAAATTTTATTAAGGAGGTAAATTAATGTTAAAAGGTTATAGATGTCTGGCAATCCTTGTTTTACTGTTATTCATTTCAATTTCTTCGGTAAATGCTGAAACGTCAAAAAGTAAGGATGCTGATGCTGGTGTTCAATACCGCAGCGGCAACGGAACGAGTGATCGTATTACTTGGTTTAACCCCATTGTAGGGAGTGGCTTTGCAGATTATCATGCGTCTTGGCAGTATTTGGTTTCATACTCGTGGAGGACCGAAATGGATATACATGAGACACGTGTTAGTTATGATTTTGTAACTCCATATTCAGGTACACTAATGTATAGTCATCGCTTTACAGATTCAATAACGGGTAATCAAGTGGGATATTACAATCATAATCGATATGATGGTAGATATTTTACTGATTGGATATTACCTGGTAAAGACTACTATTCTGCTTCGTCTTATCATAACATAGTAGTTACAAGTTCAAGTGCCTATATTAAAGACTACTTTTTGGCTCAAGCATATGTTAATAAAGATGGTGGCTCATTGATTACCGGTTCCGATGATTACACAAGTAACATTATTTATTAAAAAAGGAGGTATTTACTAGTGCAAAAAATCAAGGGTTTCATTTATGCCGCGGTATCTTTAATGGTCATAGCTGGAATCGTTTATGGAGTCAATTATACTGAAGACATCGAAGGGGATAAAAAAGTTATAGCTGGAGAAAATCCCTATGCTAGTCCAATTGATACATCTAAATCGGATATGACTAAAATCAGCATCGATACCTTTAAAAAAGCCATACAAAAGTTTAATAGTCAAAATCTAAGTTTCAAATCAAAATTTGCAGAAAAACTGGGATTGCGCTCATTTGTAAGTTCACTTACTTACGAAGATAAATCTGTTTCTGATATAAGTGTGCAAGAACTACAACGTAAAGCTAATCAAAATGCGGCTTTTGAAAAAGCTTGGATTACGTATTCTACAAAAGAATACGGTGTTGAGATCGAAGCTAAAGAAGTGGATGATTTTATAAAAGAACATGCTGACCAATCTGACATACCGTCTCACAAGAATTACGCAAAAGCTTTGGGCATGACGCTGGAAGAGCTAAATCATGATTATGATAGAGATTTATATAAAAAATGGGTTGTTTGGGAAAAACTTAGACCCAAGATTGTAGATAAATATGATTTAAAACCAGAGGATTTTAAGCACAAAGGTTCGACAAAAGATATTCCAGTGGAAGAAAGAAACCTTAATAACAAAGCAATTAGTCTGTATAAACAGGAAGTACAGACGTTCATGAACAATCAATAATATTTCGCCCCGGACCGTATTGGTCCGGGGCTTTAAATGGCAAGCAGCTCCGCTGTGGCTCTGGCTTTATACTTTAAAGAGCAAGTTGTACTATTAGTGGCTCTCAGTTCCGCAAATGGTGGCTCAAAACTACGCATAAGCGGCTCAATTCATCCGCAATAATCATTATGCACAAGACTAAGTTGTGGAAGGTCTTATTAGCTATTCCGACGTTGTGGTTTATTTTGCAGGAGACCGTTATTCAAATGGCCAACCAAAGATTCTAACCATGTCCAAATATCCACCACTCCGTATCAATTTCCTTAACTATCTCCTGTCTCCATACCCAAATAGCGAGGAAGTAAAAATTTTTATTCTTCAAAGCTCTATATACAAGGAGAGGATAAAGTGTTCAAAACATTACACCCAAACGTACGCATTCGAATTTACACATCTTTTCTTAGCAGGATAGTAGGGTCAGCTGTGTTCCCTTTTATGGCAATTTATTTTACAAATCATATAAATGCTTATGTGGCTGGTATACTGGTATTAATTCAAGTTACAGTACAGTTTTTA
Source organism: Virgibacillus doumboii (assembly GCF_902806455.1). Taxonomy (GTDB): domain Bacteria; phylum Bacillota; class Bacilli; order Bacillales; family Amphibacillaceae; genus Lentibacillus; species Lentibacillus doumboii. The sequence continues at coordinate 2,883,149 of NZ_CADCWQ010000001.1, forward strand.
ATAGGATTATATGGAGGCTATTTAGCCGACATTATTGGGCGTAAAAGATTGATGGTTGCGGGTGAAATTATGAAAGTAGTTGCCTTTACAGGAATGCTTATAGCCAACTCTCCATTACTAGAATCACCTTGGATAATGTTTGCCATGTTACTCATAACCGGTGCATCTTCGGGACTTATAAATCCTGCTGCAGAAGCGATGTTAATTGATGTTAGCACTAAGGAAACAAGAGCATTCATGTATTCGATAAACTATTGGGCAATTAATATGTCTCTTATGATAGGACTAATTGTAGGTGGTTGGTTATTTGAAGAATATCTATTTGAACTACTAGCAGTATTAATTATAATAAGTCTCATAACCCTATGGATGACCGTGGTCTTAATTAAGGAAACTCATCGTACTATTGAACAACAGGGCAAACAGGATTATGGAATTAAACCTTTACTTAAAAGCTACCAAATCGTGATTAAAGATTGGTCATTTATTGCCTTTGTGATAGGCGGAGTTGCAATGCTTGCGATAGAATTTCAACGTAATAACTATATTGCTGTACGGCTTGAACAGGAAATTATACCAAGAACATTAAATTTTTTTCAACTCTTTTCTTTTCAACTAGATGGCGTTAAGTTATTGAGTTTGTTAACAATAGCAAACACACTGATGATAATCTTTTTTACTACAGCCATAACAAAATGGATTAAAGATAAAAATGAAAGAACAATCATGTACATCGGATTCGTATTATTTGGGGTTGGTTATGCTTATCTTGCATTCAGTAATAACATAGCCGCGATGTTTGGGGCAATCATAGTTTTGTCTATTGGTGAACTGATGTATGTTCCAACACGACAATCTTTACTTGCCGATATAGTAGATGATTCTAGAAGGGGATCATACATGGCATTTAATAATCTTGTATTTCAACTAGGTAAAATGTTTGGCGCTTTAGGATTGATAGTTGGAAATATTGTTGGAGGAGTTTGGATGGCAGCAGGGTATTTAATTCTTGTGGTTATAGCTATTCTTTTTTCTAGAATCTCCATTAAATTATATACATTAAAAAATGAAGAAAACAAGATTATGCCAGTTTTTCCTAGTGAAGGAGGTGACTAACCTCCTCCCACTCTTTAATTATTAGTATTTAGCACCTCAATGTTGATTCTAATGCAACTTTTGGTTAAATTCGTAAATCTAAAAGGAGTTCCCACATACAGATCCACGAAGAATTTCAGGTATTAAAATTTGCTTATTCTCTCACTGGTTAATTAATGGTTAATTAACCGTATTAGGTAAGCGACAAATAAACCCCACCTAGTTTTTAGATGGGGGTTTCTAGTATGCTTTATTTAGATTTATTAGGAACGCGGCATTCTTGAGGGAGGGCTGCTGACCATGGCAGGTATTGAGCCAATTGCTCCTTATCCGTCGTATCCATATTGGGAAGTTCTTCAAACAAATAGCTGAGGTAGTTGAATGGATTTAATCCATTTTCCTTAGCTGTCTCCACAATACTGTAAATAATCGCACTGGATCTTGCTCCTTTTGCGGTATTACTGAAAAGCCAATTTTTCCTACCTAGCACAAAAGGCTTGATGGACCGTTCCGCACGGTTATTATCAATTTCCAGACGACCATCCTCTAAAAAGGCCTCCAAATGTTCCCATTGTTTACGACAATATTTGATTGCTTTGCCTAACGCACTTTTGGGTAGTACACGTGGTGTCTGTTCTTGAAGCCATGCCAAAAAAGCCTCCATTACAGGTTGGCTGCGTTCCAAACGCTGTTTATAGCGTTCTTTTGGACTTACGTCTTTTAATTTACGTTCAATTTCATAAAGTTGATTACAGAAAGCCAAGCCTTCTTTAGCTTTCACAGACGTAGTGGCTGCGGATTCAGGAAGTGCCTGAAGTGCTTCTGTAAATTTACGGCGTGCATGCGCCCAGCATCCAACCAAGGTAACATTGGTTAAGCCGTTGTAGCCAGGGTAACCGTCTACATGCAGATATCCCTTGAAACCTTCCAGGAATCGGCGGGGGTGTTTGCCAGCCCGGGTTTGTTGATAATCATACAAGACGATGGGAACATCGGTATGCCCGGAGCGATACAGCCACATATAGGATTTTGATGTTGCGGGCCGTTCCGGCTCGGATAAAACTTGTAATGTCGTCTCATCCGCGTGGGCCATGTCCAGTTCCAATAACCGGGCATGCATTTCTTTATAAATCAGCTCAAGCCAAGCATTGGCGCCGTACGCTATCCAATTAGCCAGAGTCTGACGTGGTATGGATATACCGAAGCGTTCCAAATGTTTCTCTTGCCGATACAGTGGCATCCCTTCCACATATTTTTGCGTCATGGTATAAGCCATTGCGGACGGGGAGGCCAAACTACCGGGAAAAACAGGCTCTGGCATTTTCGCTGTCACAATTGGTGTTTCAATTTCATAGCGTTCACAGTGGCGACAGCTGTACACGTGGCGCACGTGCTCCACAACTTTCACTTGTGCAGGAATAACCTTTAATTCTTTGCGCACTTCCTTGCTCATATCGTGCAATGCACCGCCGCAACACGAACAGAACTGTTCCTCATCGGATAAACAATATTCAATCGTTTCCGTAGGCAGGTTTTCAAGCTTTTGTTCGCGCTGTCCACGCTGTTTCTTGCGTTTATATGTAATCGTCTCAACAGTTGGTTCTTCAACTGTTGAATCAGCTGTGGTCTCTGCTTCATTGAAAAGCGAAAGCTGGTTCGAGTCGGTCTTCTCACTGGAAGATCCGAATCTGCGTTGTTGGCTCAAACGAAATTGTTCTTGGTACCATTTTAATTCCGCCTCCAACGCTTCATTTTCCATCTCAAGCTTTTCCGTACGCGCTTTAAAATATTCAATTGATTCGTTTGATGTATGCGCTGTATTTTCCATACGACAAGTATACGAAAAAGAATCCGACTTGCCTAGTCGAATTCCCATATTTCCATATTTCAAATTTTTATAGAATGGTACGTGCTTTGACTTCCCGGTGTGCCTGCTTTTGTTCAATGGATAAACCATCCAGTAGCCAACGAAGTTGGCGCGGGGTAATATTCATTGGCGCCGTCTCCTTTTCGGATGGCCAATGGAACGTGCCTCTTTCCAAACGCCGGTAATGCAACCAAAACCCATTATTCTCCCATTGCAGAATCTTTAGCTTATCGCGTTTTCGATTACAAAACACGAACAGGCTGGGGGAAAAGGGGTCAAGGTCAAAGCATTCTTTTACAATCACTGCCAACCCGTCAATGGATTTACGTAGATCCGTGCTGCCGCGAGCCAGATATACACGATCAAATTGAAAGTTCATCCGTTTTGGTTCTGCAAGATATGTATGACATCGGACAATAATTGGACATTTGCTCCCGGCCGCACTTCAACAGAAATGGTATCAACATGAATAAAGATGGGTCCCTGGTCTTCAGCGTAATCGTCCACTTGAACAGTAAGCCACTGCGTTTCCGTTGTCTCCGTTTCTGGAGAAATGACATCTCTTTCAAACCGTTGAACCCAATAATACATTTGGTGGACCTTAATTTCTTGGTCTCGACACCATTCAGCAATGCTTTGCCCGCTTTCTTTCCAGTCGTCATAGCGCGCTTTCCATTCTATTCTTTTGTCTTTCAGGGTCATTGCATAACCTCCCGAATTAATTTCTAAGAAGATTATCGCATGGTAACCCTGTGATTAAAACGTGTATTCTATTTGTCGCTTACCGTATTAGGGTTAAATATACTTAATATTATTATAAATTTGAACCAACAACTGATCTAAACTAACCTTTAATTTATTGTAATCGTTGTCCACACCCACCAAATATCCATACTTTCTGTCATCAGTACATGTAATTTCTTCGATTACATCACCTTTTTTAATATTTACAATAAATTTATCAAGTTCCAAGTTATTAGAGGGTAGTTCAACATCGTCCCTAACCTTCCCAGTATTAGGAAAAAGATATACAATACCGGCGTGTAGTTCAGTATCTTCTTTTTCTAATAATGAAAATAATCTTCCCTCATCTGTATAAATTTCAATGGCCAATTCATGTATATCAATTCCTTTGGTTAGTTCTATTAATCTTGGTATTAGATCTCCTCCAGGTCTCAATTGGGACTCAATTAGAATGGGTATACCATTTTTAAGTTTGATTTCATTATGTGAGATACCATTCCTAATTCCGCTTAATTTTAGAAATTCAATTATATACCTATTTATATATTCCATATCGGAATTTTTTAAAAGAGCCGGAAATATATGTCCCCTTTCAACAAAAGGATATTTTTTTAATCCCGATAGAAACTTTCTAGTGATTCCTAGAACTTTGTGCTCACCATTAAATGAAGCAACCTCAACGCTAAATTCATCCCCTTCAATAAATTCTTCAATTAAGTACATTTCTTTATTAAAATTTAATAAGCACTTTAAATCATCAGATTTCGTTTTGTTGTCAACTTTATAAACATCTTTGCTACCCTGTCCAGTTATTGGTTTTACTACTACTTTTTTGTAGTTCTCTATAAAATTAAATATCTCGTCTGGATTTCTACTTTTAATAAACTTAACACTATTTAAATCGTGCATTTTAAGTAGTTCTCTAGTTTTATTTTTATCATTAAAAAATTTTATTGCATCCAAATTATCAGAAAATAAGCTGTACTTATTTGAAAAGAAATTAGCCAGAAAAACTCCTTGATTTTTATCAGTAAAAGAAATAATTGAGTTTATATTAAAACGATTCATTAAATCTATTATAGTATTTTCCACTTCATCAATATCTTCAATCAGATGATTTACAACATTTTCATGTTTCAGTAAGTCTGGTACATTTCTAGCAACTACTATGTTGTGGATTTTTATATTTTTCTTCAATGAATTTCGTATATGATGAAAATTACCAAAAAGTAAAATTATTTCTTTTTCATTCATATATAAGCCTCCAGTATTTACAATATACTACAATGTATCTTTAAGGATTATGTTTTTCAAATTATATTAAATGAAATGCATCCCGTCAGGGAATTCATATCAAACCAACTCGACACTAAATAACATTTAATGCGGAAAATATTCATAAATCTTGTAAAAAACTGAATCAATTTGAAAACCATTAATTCCTGTCGGAGTGTATCCTAACACTGTAGATAAATTGAATTAAAAATTCACTAATGCTATACTTTTGCAACCCTTTTTAAGGAATTTTTAACCTCTTTTTCATCATCACCAACAATTTGTACAAAACCTGTCAAATCAGCATTAGATTTAACCTTGCTCTTACCTTTTTGGCGGAATTGCGTATTAATATTAACTACTTCAATTCCCTTATTGCTTAGGTCAATAGGAATGTCCCCTGTAAAGTATCGGATTCCTGAAAACCGTTCATCATTACTCTTTGTTAAATTCACCCGTTTACCAATTGATACATCTATTAAAATATCATAAAGATTTATTTTTAACGACTTATAAATCATGTCACACATGTAACCACCTGCTGGCCGGGCACCTATTTCTATAAAATAGAATTTATTATCCTCCGTGATTTTAAATTCTAAATGAAATGTACAATTGTTCAATCGAAGAATCCTAATTATCTCTCGAATATTCTCTCCTATAGAGGAAGAAATTGATGTCCCAAATTTATATGGCAAGAAATGACCCACTTCAACAAAATAATTATCTGAATCATCTACGTCCTTTTCTGTAAAACAGATAATTGTAGTTTCATAATCTTGAACAAACCCTTCTGCACTAAATTCCTTTCCCTTAATATACTCTTCAAACAAATACCCCTTATTATTATAATTGGGAATAGCTTTCAAAGACTCCCGAAGTTCTTTGTAAGAGTTAATCCTTTTAACCCCTATACTTCCTGCCATATCTAATGGTTTTACTACTCCTGGAAAACTAATGATTTCCCCAATAAGCAGGTCATTATAATCTTTAATGTATTGGAAATTTGGTTGGTTAATCCTTGATTCTTTTTCATTATTTATTTTATTCCTCATACATAGTTTGTTTCTAGCATTAAAAGAATCTTCATATAACATAGATCCTAAGTTCAACTTTTGTGCCAGCCAAACGGATAGCGGAACAAGATGTTCCACAAAGGTTACTACCCCTACGATTCCCTTTGTGGGAACTTTTAATAATATTTCATTAAAAATAGATTGATAATTGTTGAAGTCCTTCACAAAAATTGTCCCATTAAAAAAAGAAGTAAGTCCGTTATTCTTATAAGAATCAATTAGAATTGGTGTAAAATCTTTTCTTTTAATTAGTGTTTTAATACCTAACTCCCTTTGTCCTCCTGTGCCAACGACTAACAAAAACTTATTCACAATTTATACACTCCTTCTTATACAATATAAAGATTATTATCCTGAAGGATATTTAGGAAAACTTAAAACCCTAAACAATTAGATACGTGACATATATTAGGTAACATTTCTTTCAAGCCCAAAATTGAAGTAGTCTGATGTGATATAGTTCCAGTATACAAAAGGGGATATAACCAATCTAAAATGACATCTATTGTTTAGGTGAAATTCATCCATATTATTGTAAAGATACACATTATTCCAGCCAAAATCAGTGGTTTTTGTTCAAATTAAGCCAGTTTTTTCACAAAGTTTAAATGAATATAACCCGCATTAAATGTATATTTATACCGGAGTGGCTTGACATGGAACCTCTGTGGGCATGCATTTCTAGCCAAGGAGCCAGTAGTCTAAAGACTTGGCTTGCCGAATAGGCTAGCATGCCCACTTCTCCATATCAAGCCGTGCAGCGCATTTTATGCAGTTTATGCATATGAAATAATTTGAAAATCACAACCTGAAACAAAGTGAAAGTTTACAATTATCTAGCTGTAACATATTTAACTTTTTCTTACAGCTCCGTAAACCCCTATTCATTTTCTGACTCTATCGAATTTATTCAGTAGTTGCTTTGCCTCTTCATAATTATTAAAATAGCTGCTATTTTTTTCTACATCACTTAGAATAATTTCAGGTTCTCCAACCAAAATAACCGACCCATTACTTTTACTTCTATTTCTTATTACAATCTCGCCAAAAGTTTTTAAGTTTTTTATTTCGTTTATCATTTTCTTTGTAATATCCGAACAGATATGTAATTCGATTCCACATCTGTTTCTATTAATGGTGCCATTTTTATTCCATGTTCCCGTTAACATCTCAGTTAGTATTAAGGCAGTGTTCCTTTTGGAGTAATTTATCCCTAAATTTGTAACCCCTCCCATCCTAGGATTAACCTCTATCAGATAAAGGTTTTCAGTTTTATAATCCCAAATCATTTCGACTTCAATGATTCCACTTATATTTAAACTTTTTGCAACTCTCTTACTCACCTCCTTCATTTTGTTATTTACTGTTGATTCCCAATAGGGAACCATTCTCACTTTATCAAGAGGGTGAGTTTTTATATCGGTACCTCCTTTATAAACCGGTTCAAGACATTTGTATTCCCCATCTATCCCTATTACTTCTATAGAGAATTCATACCCTGTAATGAATTTTTCAACTACAAGGTCTGTCTCATTATTGAAGGTCTCCCGATAATTTTCTAAATCTATAGCGTTACCTATAAAAGAAACTCCCCCTCCTCCGGTTAAGTTAGGCTTTTTTATTACTAGTGGATACCCTATCCTGTTACCAATGGTACTTAGTTCAGAGGAGTTCACATAGTTTTTACCTGGAATGATTGGAATTTCATTTTGCTGACAATGTTCTCTAGTTTTCCCTTTATGGTTGAGTATTTCTATAACAGGAAGTGAATTTGCTATTACTTTTATACCTTTTTTCTCCAAATCTTCCTTAATCATTGCATCCCTTTTTAAAGACCTTTCTGTTGAAAGACAAAGAACTCCTTCTACTTCCATTTGTTTAGCTATATCGATTATTGGTAACGGATCTTGATTAAACTCAAATTCATCATTGTTTATATGATGTCCATTAATTCCTATTGTTTTGTACCCCTTACTAATCAAATATTCATAAGCCGATTTATATACACTGGATTGATAAGATGCACCCAATAGTAATACCTTCATATGTCCATGTACCCCCTATACTACTTCTGAAATTAATATTGTAATGACTTAGTAAAGACTTCTTTTTGGGTTGTTCTCTTGCTATTTAATAATATAAGCATGCCTCCGTTATCTTTCTCATTGAAAAATTCAAACCGTTCAATGGGAAAATCCTTAAAGTCTTCAAGTGCCCATTGACTCTTATGTTCTTCCAATTCATTAAACAAATAGCTTTGCTTCTTTACAATTATAGGAGTAGCAATATATAAAAAATCAGAAATATCTAATAGCTGATAAATTATCTTTTTACCATCATCTTTAGTAAAATGTTCTAAAACATCTATTAGAAGCGTAACTTCAAAACTTCTTACAATATAAGGTAAAACATCCTCTATTAGACCGTAATACACTTTATCATATACATAATTGTGTACTGGATTTTGATATTGAGTATAACCCTCAATTCCAACAATTTCTGTAACCCAGTCTTCCTTATTATACCTCCCGTGAACAATATCTTTATACTCTCTACACAACATTCCATATTTTCCAAATCCCACACCGGCATCAAGGATGCTTTTGGGTCTTACCTCGGATAATAATTTTAGTATAAGAGAAATTTGTGAAACATAACTTGTTGGCATAACATCAACACCTCCTTATATATGATGCTCAAAAATATTGAATTTTTTAAAACCATTTAACCTTGAAATATTAAATTTTAACCTATCCTTAATAGATGTTGTAAGATATAGTCTCGTAATAGCACTATCTGATGCGGAGTTCACGGGTTCAATTTCTTTATGACCAACTTGTATTCGAATTACAGCGGCTATAAAATCACCAGTACATATAAGCGGGGCAAGCCATCTGTCATACCCTCCCCGGATTTTATGAAGAAGCAAAGTTTTCAAAAAAAGCAGCCCTTACATGTTACTGTTTACCTAATCTAAGGTAGATCCCATTAATTTGGATATGGCTTCAAGAACCCGCATAAGTTACGATTTCGGAAACGTAATAACTAGAAGTGTTGAGAAAGATGCTGCACGGAATTTGATAACGATTTAACCTTGATTTCATCAAGGGTTTGGATTCATAATTTTAAAGAACATAAAAAAGGGACTTAGAAGGGATATAGCCACTTGTATATAAACTTGAACTACCTAATACGAAAAGGTAGACAATCGAAAACAAGAAAAAACTACTACAAATTTGATTGATTGCGATTATCCTCCACTTACCCATAATGTCCCGGTGAAATTCTTAGCAGTTGTTCCTTTTAAATTTTACCTTCACCTCCAATTGATTATAAGTATAGTACGTAATCTATTACTCTATAAATTGTTGAAGTTTAATACTACTGGTTATAACTTAACATCACTACCGATGCTTTTGTATTGGGAAATTTAAATTATATTTTAACAAAATCAATCCATTTGGATGACTAATATTAATTTATCGACAAAAATATACAATAAAAGGATAAGTTTCCTTCATTTATAGACAAATTTAGACAGACCTTAATAGAAAAGGTTATAGTTAAATTGATAGTATTTTAAGAAAAATTGACTATAAATATGTTAATATATGTATATAAAGGTGGTATTTATATGATTCTGGGTGAGAGGTTACGTTTTTTTCGAAAAAGCCAACAAACTACGCAAGAAGAAGTTGCGGAAGGTATTTGTTCCGTATCGTATTACAGTAAAATAGAAAATGGGCAAACAACCCCTAGTAATGAAATCATACAATTGTTATGCAATAGATTAGGTATTAAAGATTCTTATCATGATCAAATATTTCTTCAAAGATTAAAAGGAAATGCCCTGAATTTTTATAGGTTGATACGAAATCAGGAAATTAAAAAAGGAAAACAAGTTTATCGACAAATAGTTGATGAATTCTGTGATTCACTTGATCCAGATATTAGTTTAATCACCGGGTTAGTCCAACTGAGAATGGCGTTGTTTGATTCTGACAATAAACAGGCAGCTCATTATTATGATAAAGTTGTAAAATTAAATGAATACCTGGATAGAGAATTGTCCTTTCTTTATTGTAGGGTTTGTGGTCTATATCATTACTTATATGGTGATTTAGGGGAATCATTAAAACTTTATAAGAATGTTGAACAGATTGGAAACTATGAGTTTATTGAAGAAGTTTATTATCAAATGGCATTAATCTATAGTCGCCAAAATAAATTATCTTTTTCCTCATTTTATTTGGAGAAAGCACTAGAAATATTTGTTATTAAAATGGATTATAAACAATGTACTAATTGTAATATTATATTGGGTGTTAACTATCGAAAGATGCAAGAATCCGAAAAAGCGATAGAGTGCTATAATAATATTTTGGTTCAAAATCCAGATAATAAGGAATTGGTAGCTCGAACCCACCATAACCTTGGACTAGTATATTCGAAATTAAAACAAAGCGAAATTGCAATTCAACATTTGCTTAAAAGTCTGTCTATAAAAGAATCCTTAAAAGGTGTATCGCCAGCAAACACAATGTATTTAATTGGCAAAGAGTTCTTTATAATGGATAAAATAACAAAAGCTTTAGAATGGTTAGAGAAAGGCCTTAAAAGTATTCAAGAGTTTGAAAATAAGGATGTATTCATTAAATTAAGGGTTCTTGAACAGCTAATCAACGATCAAATTGTTGAATCCTATATGAATGATGTGGCTATCCCTTTTTTTAAAAGTAAGGGTGAATTGGAAACCGTTTCAGAGTTCACATACCTACTTGCTGGTCATCATGAGAGAAATGAAGAATATAAGAAAGCCTATTTTTTATTGAAAAACCATAAAGAAGGAGGTGTAACGTTGTGACATTATCAAAAAGAATATTTTCATTTTTATTAATCGTAGTTGTCCTGTTTATCGGTAATCAACTATCAACAGTTAATACAAATCAACTATCTAATTCTTATACTAATGGTGAATTACCGGGAACGCTTGGCGATGATGATTTGCCACCGCCTTTAGTACCACCAATAAAATAATAAATATGAAGTGAGCCTTTTTCTATATGACTGGTAATCTAAAGGATGTGGGTTCCATTCTGGATCTAATTAAAAGGATCGTCCCTAATTAAATATATATAGCTTAAATGGTCATTGAAAATTAATGCCTGTATCTTCATTTACTTTTTGATACAGGCTCTTTCTTTGTTCCATGGCTTTGGAATAAAGTAAGCGACAAATAGAATACACGTTTAAATCACAGGGTTACCATGCGATAATCTTCTTAGAAATTAATTCGGGAGGTTATGCAATGACCCTGAAAGACAAAAGAATAGAATGGAAAGCGCGCTATGACGACTGGAAAGAAAGCGGGCAAAGCATTGCTGAATGGTGTCGAGACCAAGAAATTAAGGTCCACCAAATGTATTATTGGGTTCAACGGTTTGAAAGAGATGTCATTTCTCCAGAAACGGAGACAACGGAAACGCAGTGGCTTACTGTTCAAGTGGACGATTACGCTGAAGACCAGGGACCCATCTTTATTCATGTTGATACCATTTCTGTTGAAGTGCGGCCGGGAGCAAATGTCCAATTATTGTCCGATGTCATACATATCTTGCAGAACCAAAACGGATGAACTTTCAATTTGATCGTGTATATCTGGCTCGCGGCAGCACGGATCTACGTAAATCCATTGACGGGTTGGCAGTGATTGTAAAAGAATGCTTTGACCTTGACCCCTTTTCCCCCAGCCTGTTCGTGTTTTGTAATCGAAAACGCGATAAGCTAAAGATTCTGCAATGGGAGAATAATGGGTTTTGGTTGCATTACCGGCGTTTGGAAAGAGGCACGTTCCATTGGCCATCCGAAAAGGAGACGGCGCCAATGAATATTACCCCGCGCCAACTTCGTTGGCTACTGGATGGTTTATCCATTGAACAAAAGCAGGCACACCGGGAAGTCAAAGCACGTACCATTCTATAAAAATTTGAAATATGGAAATATGGGAATTCGACTAGGCAAGTCGGATTCTTTTTCGTATACTTGTCGTATGGAAAATACAGCGCATACATCAAACGAATCAATTGAATATTTTAAAGCGCGTACGGAAAAGCTTGAGATGGAAAATGAAGCGTTGGAGGCGGAATTAAAATGGTACCAAGAACAATTTCGTTTGAGCCAACAACGCAGATTCGGATCTTCCAGTGAGAAGACCGACTCGAACCAGCTTTCGCTTTTCAATGAAGCAGAGACCACAGCTGATTCAACAGTTGAAGAACCAACTGTTGAGACGATTACATATAAACGCAAGAAACAGCGTGGACAGCGCGAACAAAAGCTTGAAAACCTGCCTACGGAAACGATTGAATATTGTTTATCCGATGAGGAACAGTTCTGTTCGTGTTGCGGCGGTGCATTGCACGATATGAGCAAAGAAGTGCGCAAAGAATTAAAGGTTATTCCTGCACAAGTGAAAGTTGTGGAGCACGTGCGCCACGTGTACAGCTGTCGCCACTGTGAACGCTATGAAATTGAAACACCAATTGTGACAGCGAAAATGCCAGAGCCTGTTTTTCCCGGTAGTTTGGCCTCCCCGTCCGCAATGGCTTATACCATGACGCAAAAATATGTGGAAGGGATGCCACTGTATCGGCAAGAGAAACATTTGGAACGCTTCGGTATATCCATACCACGTCAGACTCTGGCTAATTGGATAGCGTACGGCGCCAATGCTTGGCTTGAGCTGATTTATAAAGAAATGCATGCCCGGTTATTGGAACTGGACATGGCCCACGCGGATGAGACGACATTACAAGTTTTATCCGAGCCGGAACGGCCCGCAACATCAAAATCCTATATGTGGCTGTATCGCTCCGGGCATACCGATGTTCCCATCGTCTTGTATGATTATCAACAACCCCGGGCTGGCAAACACCCCCGCCGATTCCTGGAAGGTTTCAAGGGATATCTGCATGTAGACGGTTACCCTGGCTACAACGGCTTAACCAATGTTACCTTGGTTGGATGCTGGGCGCATGCACGCCGTAAATTTACAGAAGCACTTCAGGCACTTCCTGAATCCGCAGCCACTACGTCTGTGAAAGCTAAAGAAGGCTTGGCTTTCTGTAATCAACTTTATGAAATTGAACGTAAATTAAAAGACGTAAGTCCAAAAGAACGCTATAAACAGCGTTTGGAACGCAGCCAACCTGTAATGGAGGCTTTTTTGGCATGGCTTCAAGAACAGACACCACGTGTACTACCCAAAAGTGCGTTAGGCAAAGCAATCAAATATTGTCGTAAACAATGGGAACATTTGGAGGCCTTTTTAGAGGATGGTCGTCTGGAAATTGATAATAACCGTGCGGAACGGTCCATCAAGCCTTTTGTGCTAGGTAGGAAAAATTGGCTTTTCAGTAATACCGCAAAAGGAGCAAGATCCAGTGCGATTATTTACAGTATTGTGGAGACAGCTAAGGAAAATGGATTAAATCCATTCAACTACCTCAGCTATTTGTTTGAAGAACTTCCCAATATGGATACGACGGATAAGGAGCAATTGGCTCAATACCTGCCATGGTCAGCAGCCCTCCCTCAAGAATGCCGCGTTCCTAATAAATCTAAATAAAGCATACTAGAAACCCCCATCTAAAAACTAGGTGGGGTTTATTTGTCGCTTACGTTTAAAAGATGAAGAGGTTTCGAAAATTACTTCCGATTTAGAAAAACGGATTCACAGATTGAGTTTAGAAGATGAGATAAACCCTTGGGCTATTGAAGCAGGAGCAATAAGATTGGCAGGTTACTATAAAAAAAATAATAACCTTGATGATGTAAGAAGAGTGATTAAAAAAGTTGAAGATGCTTATAAACAACATGGTGAAGCAGCTACACCTATGCAGGTTCAAGGCTGGTTGGAACGACTTCACGAACTTTTTACTCAATTTCAGTTGAACCAAGATGCTGAAGAAGTTAGAACGGAAATAAACAAAATCGGTCCAAAGGTTAAAGAAAACTTATCCGCCATTTCTCATTCGATGAAGATATCAGAAAAGGAAATTGATGAATTTGTTAATTCATTTTTAAGTGACGATATAAATAATGACTTAGCTAGGATTTCAGTTAGATTTGTTCCTAAAAAGGATCAGGTGGAACAACAAGTTTTGGATCTATCAAATAGCTCCCCTCTATCTTTTTTAATGCCAAAATCACTACTGGGTGATGACGGTAGAAAAGTCGCTGAAATAGGTGGTATAGAAGATGACCTAGAGGGAAACGTGATTCATCAAATCACTCAAAATTTAAGTATTGAATCATTCTTTTTAAGTAGGATATTAGCCAAACTAAAAGAGCATCATAGACTAAATGCTGACGGCTTTTTAAAAATCTTAATTGAATCACCGGTATTTAGTGCAGAAAGAAAGGAAATGTTGCAAAAAGGCCTTGAAATGTACTTCAGCAAAGATTATGTATCTGCTATTCATATCTTAATCCCACAGATTGAGAGTGCCTTTCGAAGGTTAATATCCTTATCTGGTGGTTCAACTTTAAAACCATCAAAAAATTATGGTGGGTTTAGAGTGAAGTTATTTGGAGAACTTCTAAATGATCCTATCATTGAACAGGTATTTAATGAGGATTTCAAATTATATTTTAAAATGTTATTCAATGACCAAAGGGGATTAAATTTACGAAATAATATTAGTCACGGTTTAAGTAGTATTAATACTTTTAATGAAACAAATGCAAATTTATTAATACACGTTCTTTTTTCCTTATCATTGATTAGAGAGGCTGATTAGAATGTTATATAGCCTTAACATACAGGATATTTATCAGATTCCTATATGCTAAGGCTTTTTTATTCATGACTTGCACTGCAATTTTATAAAGTAAATGCCATTGGCAACCTGTATAAGCGGTGCTATTATTCGTATTCGGTCAACCTATTAATGAAGGACGATAATTCATCAAACGATTGGTTTTATAAAATTAGACATAAAAACATCTCGAAGTATGCCTCAACCGATCTACGAGGAACTTTACTTAGATGTGAATCAAAAAATGACTTGCGTATAGCCAACTTCTTTCATAGGGCAGACGTAGAATTCCTCGTCAGAAGAATCCGGAACAACTAGTAGAATATCAATAATTGGCTTGGCACACAGTCCCGACACTGGAGTTGATTCAACATATTCCACCTGTAACGCCATATTGCCGGGTATGGAACGAATCCTTTTAGACTCTTGTTCGAATAGTTTTAGCCAATCAGAATTATAGTCTAGAAGGGTAATCGGCACACTATGGACTTTACGCTCTCCAATCGTGACCTCCTGAAAATATTCATCATTTTTAGATGTTGGATTTGTCCGGCGTTGATTGTAATTAATCCACCTCCACGTTCTGCACTATAGTTTAGCATGTAAAAGTATCATAATATCTGTGTTATTACAATGTCAAAACCCGTTTCAGACGGACGTACTATTCGATTAGTGCGCCCGATAATGGAAGAGTAATTTATACATATAGACGATCATCTCTTTATCATTCAACACCAATGCAACAACTGATGATATGCTAGCTGACAAGCTCAGAGATAATACTTTGATTTGTATTTTTTGAAAGATCCGGGATTTCGTTTCGATTTGAACGCAATCCAAAATAAAATTTACCTTTCCTTTCGTTAAATAACTTGGATTTCAGTACTTCACTCTCACCCGAAAGTGCATCTATAAGCACTTCGAAAAATGCTTCCTGGGTCATCATATCCACTGATCCTAAGTGAAAAATTCCTTTCAAATCCTTTTCGATAATAAATCGTAATTGCTTTGCCAATTGAGTATCCAAAAGGTTGTTACATTCCAAATTACTGTATGCATCGATTGTCTCCTTACCTTGAATACCTTCCCTGATCAAATTCATTCTTGGAGATTCCTTACCCCAAATTGCCGGAATCCGAATAACGATTGCTCCATCACCTAAAATCTGTTTCAATGTATTCTCGCATTCGATTTTAAAATTTCCATAGTCCGATTCAGCAACAGGAATATCCGTTTCCACATGGTGCCTTGAAAAATCACCATCAAACACATTTGCAGTAGAAAAATAATAAAGACGACTTGAGATGTTTTGTAATTCTAAGGCCAACTGGTTATGAAACTCCAATTGTTGATCGAATTCTCCTCTTAAGCAAGATACAACAATATCTGGCTGAACCGATTTAATAATTTCTTTTAATTTGTCATGTTGTTGAGGTCCCAACTGGAATTGCCTTTTACTAGATAGGCTAGTCGTATTAGAATGAAAAGTACCATATACGTCAAAGTCACTTTTACATTCATCAATGATAGCCTTTCCAATGAGGCCACTGGCACCAATAATCAGTAATATTTTCATGATAACCTCCTGAAAATATTTTTCATTTTTATAAACGAATTATGTAGTTGAAATGATGTGGTTTATTCAACATAATGGCCCGATCGTATTAGGAATAGCATTTATTCCCGATTAGCATCCGATAGTTGAACATCTGTTATTGCTGTAAAGGCATAAACGATGAAATGTTCAACTCTTCGCTTTCTATTACAATTGCAGTTAACCCATTAACTAAACCTTCTCCAGATACAATTAAAAGAAGCTGAGGTACAACTGCTTGGTGATAACCAATTACTCCATTCTTATCTAAATGCATACATCCTATATGTGCTACTTTTTGAGTTTGGGTAATTCGTGACATAATAAAGTCAGAATTGAATTTCGTAATTTTCTTACCTGCTTCTTTCTTAAATTGATAAATTTCCATAAATACCCCCAAAATTATAATTTACTCCTGCTCGTTAACTGAAAAAGACCAAGAAAAACGGACTGATGAACAGTCCATCGTTGTTTAATTCTTGCGCCCATTTGTCGTATAACCATTTATCATAAAAACATATTAGCTATCAAGAATAAATAACAATATCAAATAAGCTATCGCGGCTAATATAGCGGAGGAAAAAGCAAGTTCCTTAAATTTTCGATTATTCTTTTGATTGATAATATAACTAATTGCGTAAATAGCCAACAGGACTGATGAAAACACACAAATAAATCCTATTATCGCTGTAAAGGTATGCCCGAAAACTACTGTACCTATCATTCTTCCTTTCCCCCTTTTCCCTCACATTGTTGTGCCTCTACTAAATGCATATATGCGATATTGGCGCTATTCCTTATTAGGGAAAGGCGCCCGTTAGCTTAACAAGAACTTTTATCATAAAGTCAATAATTCCACACTAACCGTTATTGCTAAAAAAGACCAGATAATAAAGAGCAGAGCAGGTATATGACTAGATATTTCCTCCTTAATAGCGTTAATCAAGCATAGGACAAAACTATAACCAAAAATTAAAAACAGAATCACATATAAAAATAGCAAAATTTCTCTTCCCCCTAATTGTATTAGGATAACTACTGTAAATGCTAATCATCTTAAACAAGCGCCCGATAACAGAAGATTGAAGGCCTATAATAAAACCTCAATAATTGATTTTTAGGTTTTGTGCTAACGCACTCCCTTGGTGAAATATTGATGACTATTTATACTTTTGGGGATTCCGGAAGAAGTCAACATAGTTATATCTTCCTATCAATTCAAAAGTTTTCTCATCCTCATTGAATTCAAGTACAAACATTTCTCCACGCATACCTGAATTGATATTGGTATCAACAATTGCTATTCTATTTTCTGCGAGTTGAACTACTGTCTCACCATTATGCGCACTTACATCCAATGAGGATGGAAAGTTAGAATGAAAAGATGGTGTTGGCTTAAACGCAATTATTGCTAAACATATTAAGATACCCATCATTATAATTTTACTTGTTTTATCAGACACAAAATCCCCTCCCATATACACGAATATATTCCTCGACAATCTGACCCTTATATGCAATATTAGCGCAATTTCTTATTAGTGAATCGCGCCCGTTTGCTTAAGAATGTTCTGCACATCTATGCTTTCTGGATAACGAAGAAAAGCCATAGCCATTCACCACAACTAGAGCGTCTCATCCAATTTCTGAATTTTTGAGTGGGAAATTAAATATACATTGCCAATAATGTCAATTTTGTCTCCCTTTGTACGTACAGCACAATCTTTGTTCGACGCATAAATATTCATTTCTTCCGATAAGGGAGACAGTTCACTTTGAACCAGCGCAATGTTATTTTCAAGATCAAAATGAGACAGGACGGAAAAATCATCAAGCCGATTCCGTCGTAAACAGAGCTTATTTCATCCCCAAAGTTTTTCGAGCATAACCATTTAGCGGACATATTGATCGCACCAGCGCTTGCTCCCATAACAACGGCTCTGCTTTTTTTAATCAAATCCGACAATTCATATTCCATCAAAAAACCATTTAGTTTAAGAATACTTCCACCCAACAAGAAAACGACTGATGCATTTTGAATTAACGTTTGGGCATCTTCCTTCTGTACACGATAATTAATTAAATGATATTCATCAAACATAATGCCGGCCTGATCAAGCCATGAGCGTTCAGTAGCACCATCATCTTCATAAAAAGATGGATTCGAGCTAATCATAACAAGCGATTTTCTATCAGTTATATCCTCCTGTAAAACCCTGCCCAGATTCTCTGGAAAAAAATTGCTAAACCAACCTAAATAATAATGAGTTTTCATAAGTATCCCCCGTAGCAAAGTGTAAATAATATTAATTTCCTGCGTCACTCATTCTGTTTTCTGTCACCAACAAAATGTTCTCAACATGGCCCTATTGTTCAGTATTGACGCAATCGCTTATTTAACAACTGCGCCCGTTTGCTTAATACTGCCAGGCGTAAGCAACGAATACGATAAATAATAGAATAATTAAAACATACTCAACAGCGATACGCTTTTTGCTTTTATTATTCTTTTTAAATTCCCTTTGCTCTTCCTTTTTAATTTCGTTATCTGTATTCGTTGAAATCCAAACTATTGATACTATAATAAGAGTCGCAGCAGCCATATACAGTAGGACATTAAGGTTTACCAGTTCACCTAGAAGAAGAGAACTATATAAATAAACTGCAAAACTTATAGTTACTGGAGCAATAACGAAATTACGAATCAGTAATTTATTTTTAAAACTTTTATGCTCATCAGTAGGAATAAAATCGCTAATATTAGCACCTCCAATAAGTATCTTGTTCCACATAAGGCTCCGATTCAGGCACAGTGCTTCTTCCATAACTGCGCTCCGTTAATTGAAGAAAGCTGTATCTGAGCAGTTTGAAATAGCTAATCGAAAATCGTATTTTTATTTGGGTTTCTTAAACTTTCAAATAGCAATTTAACTTGAGATTCCGTATTCCTGTTTACGGATAGTTGGGGCAAATCCTCTTCACTAAAAAAGTTTACTCCCTTTGTCTCTATGCCCACTTCCGCTTGTCCACCAACAATCTCACATTGGATAAATAACTTATAGTAGTGATAAGGATCAGGTGGGTGCGGATGTTTATTTTTATCCAAAACAGCAAGTACCTTGGTAGGAGTAACGTCAAAACCCGATTCTTCTTTTATCTCCTTTACGATATTTTCAGCAGGAGACAAACCAATTTCACAAAAACCTCCGGGTAAAGACCACCTATCATCAATTTTTTCTTTGACAAATAGGATTTGATTATCTTGAAAGATAACTCCACGAACATCCATTTTAGGTGTTTGATAACCTGTTTCATTTGTGAATAAATTCTTCACTTTTTCCATTTCTAATTCTGTGTATTCTTCCATAATCTCGGCACTTATATCTCGTAGTTCTTCATATCTTTCAATATCATAAACGTCTTTTGAAAAAGTCAATCCTGCTTGTGATAATGATTGTATCCTCTTTGCCCATTCTAACCATTTATAACTCATTTTGAACACCTTTATTAACAAGATCAACAAGCTGCTGAACACTGTCAAAAGAAGAATTGGGTTCAGTATTAAATTCTTGGGTATGATAATCGGGTAACCACTGTACTCCTACCGTATGTACATTTGCTTGATTTCCTGCTTGTATATCAGCATCACTATCTCCAATAAACATAGCTTCATTATTTTGCACACCTAATAAAGATAACGCCTTAATTATTCCTTCTGGATGTGGCTTTGGCTTAACAACATCATCACCTGTTATGATAATCTCAAAAAGCTTATCCATTTGAAGGGCTTTTAAGGAAATATCTAAACTCCTTCTTGCCTTACCGGTAACAATTCCTATTTTAATGCCATTGTCTTTCAGATGCTTTATCATATCATCAATTTCCTTATCAGGTTTAACTAAATTAGAATGATTCTCTGAATACGCTTTATAGTACAATTCAATTGCTTGTTCTTTATTTACATTAGTAAGGTTTTTTCTAATAATACCAGTTTCTGATGGACCAAACATTGCTTTTATCCCATCTAAAGAAAGGTTTTTATTATCAAATTCCTTAAAGACCTTCTGAAATGCATAAGAACAAATTGGTAATGTATTGGCTAAAGTCCCATCAAAATCAAAAATAATAGCTTTCATAAAATTCATCCCCTTTACATTTTTTCTTCCTCCAATATTATCAAATAAAAACAATCAAATGGTGTGAATTCAAAAAAGAATAGATTTTCTACCTTCAGTATAAGAACACTCGATTTAATTAGAGTGAACTTACTGCATTCACCAGTTTTTATTCAACAATCATGGCCGATAATGAACATTAGGGCGAAGCTTCTTTCTTCCGTATAGCGCCCGTTTGTTTAAGTGTAATTCTTAACCATACCAAGTAACTAATTAAAGAATTTTAACCTGTATTTATAATTGATCGACTACAACATTTCCTCCAGCATTTAAAAAGTCTATATTTATGTTATTGAGATTATCTTCATTATTATCGTTCATCATTATCCAAATTCCAGCTTTGTCATTAAGCATAATAATTTCTGCATCTATACCGTTAACTTTTATATTCTTGGTTTCAGTAACTAAATCTTTTGGTATAACTCCGTGGAAAAGATTATTTTTACTTGATTGAACACTTGAATAGGAGTAGTCCCCATTTTCGTTGTGAGAATAATATTTTCGTTTCCAACCAAATATACCCTTTTCAAACTGTACTAATGATACATTGTTTCCTACTTCAAATGGAACAAAAGTGTAATTATCAACTCGATAAAATGCTTTATCACCAATTTCATTCTGAGCCCCATCAGTTTTAAATTCACTATTTATGAATTTTTCAAAAGCCTCATCTACAGTTTTGGAACTTAAATTTATCGTTTCTATAACTGCAAAGATTCCATATATAAAAATAATCGTTGTGACAAATATTAAGGTTGCTTTTTTACGTTTACCCATATAAACCATATAAACCTCCCTTCTCTCAATCTTCTCATCTTTATGGCTTTCTTTAAGAAAGAAAATTGCACCTTAACTTAATAACAATTATTTCAAGTTTCTATTATTTTCACAAAGATTTATTTCGCAAAATGGCCCGACTCAGGAGAGCACGCTCTTATTCCTTTCTTGCGCCCTTTTCTTGAACAAATATTTAATATTCCCCAATCACGTTATTCACAATGATTTCAGTATCTCAAAGGACTAAAACCCTTGGAAATCTCCAAAAATCGGTGCTAATAATGAATTAAAAAGCGAAAACTTATCAAAAAATAAAATAACTCCCATTACGATCATAATTGTGCCACCTATTTTCATAAAAAGACCACTGTATTTTTTTAACCACGTAAATTTAGTAATAAAAAACGCCATTAAGAAAAACGGAATACTAAAGCCTAATACATAAGAAGTCATATACCATAGACCTTGTGATGGATTTGCGCCAACAAGTGCTAATGTAGCTGTTAATATTGGCCCCATACAAGGTGTCCAACCCACTGCAAAAGTTAATCCAATTAACATTGTTCCGATATACCCAGATGGTTTATTTTGAATATTTAGGTTGTGGTCTTTCATTAAAAACTTTGGCTGAAATACCCCAATAATCACAAAGCCAAAGAACACGATTAAAATAGCTCCTATTTGTCGTATCAAATCACCATATTGTAAATACCAAGTCTCTATTAAAGTCGCACTTCCTGTTGTTCCAAAACCCAGGACTAAAAAGATTATTGAGAATCCTAATAAAAAGAAAACTGTATGAAAAATTGCTTTTCGTTGGCCTTTCAATTTACCACTTTGTATCTCTGATACACTCAATCCAGTAATATATGACAAAAACGCTGGATATAACGGAAATACACAAGGTGAAACAAAAGTTAATGCTCCTGCACCAAATGCAAGAAAAATTGAAATATCTGTCTGCATTGTCAATCCACCTAAGGTCAATTATTTTTATTTCAAGTACAAGTAATCGTGCTGTTCCTCCTATTAAAGAAACCTGCTCTTTAACTGAATAACAATTATTTCAAACATCTGTTATTTCCACAAGAAGTTATTCCGTTTAATGGTCCTTATATTCATTTTTGAACCAATACCTTGTTCCTGATTAGCGCCCTTTTCTGGAATAACGGTATTCACTATTTGTAACATCCATTATTTGACGCTATCCAGAGCTTTCCTTCGCTTTATTTTTTCCCTTTAAATTATCAATAAAGAAGATAATACAGGATGCTACTACTGCAATTATGAAATTGCTTGTTTGACTTAAACCAATTATTAATCCAATAGTATAAAAAGCAAGGATTCGTATAAGCAGTATAGCAATATGATAAAATATGTCTTTTCCTTTTCCCGTGATATGTTGTATCAACACCGAAAAGAAGCTATCGACAGTATACAAATAAATAACTAAAACGACCGTTAAAAGCATAAGTTTACTTGTGTTAACGTCTAATGAAAACATTGTGTTAGCAATGTTTGTTGAACCAAACAGTGCAAATAATAATAAAGCAATTACTACAGTAGGAGCTAATCCAAGTATAAATGCAGCTGCAATAGCAGCGAATACCTTTCCTTTTTTCTTTTTAATTTCCTCTTTTTCACCCTTGAAAATCCATATAAACAGCAGCAAAAATGAGATAACAAATACAATAATTATCGGTGTAATGATGGTCATTTATATACTCCCTTTAAAAATTTGAAACACAAAAAAACTAACTTTAAAACTGACTATTTCCTCCAGAATCTGGCACAATTCAGGAATAGCATTTATTCCGTATTAGCGCCCGTTTGTTGCACTAAACAATATTTCTGTGGAAAACTGTAGATGACTTCACCTTCCTGATCAAAAATTCAAACTTCGGTACATCATCAGCAACGACAACTAAGCGAATACGGGGATTACCTTTGCTATCGGACAATTTGATTTCTGCTTCACCGTCACGGTTTTTTACCACTTGTATTCGGTTATGGCCAAGTGCATCATTTTCTTTTAGTTCCTTTATATAGGATTCTTTTTCTTCTTTTGGAGCATTCTCTAATTCGACTAATTTCTCAGCGACATCCGTAATGGGGAAATCCGGCTGATCATTTATTTCCAACCGGACTTCTCTTTTTCCATCTCGTTCAACCATTCCCATCCCAAAGATTTCATTTTGAAGATACGGGTCAAACGTTAAACTTGCCTGCTGGGTAACATAACCTTTATTATCTTTTTCGTTTGCAAAAACTAAACCACCACATTCAATTCCTTCATCATTATAAAAAATAGCGCCTGTCCTCGGTAAACCTTCCCTTTGTACTGGTTTCTCGTTAATCACCAAAGGGACTGAAAAATGCTCTTTGTTGCTTAACGCCATCCGAATCGTCTCGTCCTCATCTACAATGTTCATTCTGCCTACATCAATTTCATCAAATTTTGTTCCCTTTTTCCTGGACATAAATTTAACTCCTTTGTATATGTGCTATTGCTATAGTTCAATACAATTGAGTACAAATCCTTTTAAGGTATTAAAATCTTCTAAATCTAATGGACCTTTCTGCAATATAAAAATATGCTTACACACCCAGGACTGCTGCTTCTTATTCCGGAATGGCTCCATTGACCGAACAACCACTCAAGAGAAGTTAACAAAAAAGAGTCCGTATTTAGGCACTCTTAGTTACTATCACTGTTTTTTAAAATATAAAGTTCTTTTTAACCTTGTCGACAATAAAATCTATTTCATTAATTCTTGATTCATTGTTTAATTCAACCTGACCACCAACACCTCCCAGTTTTTCATCAACAGTATCAAACGATTATGCATTAATTGAACATTATCTTCTCCAAAAATACTCGCTAGTTCCGCAATCGGGGGCTTCCAGGAAAGTGAATAACAACAGAGTGGAAAAAACGAGGTAACTATACATGGTTGCTTCGTTTTTTTATTAGAATTTGTTCGAAACTTGACCGCAGTCAATTATTATTAGCTGGAAATACTCTATAGTTGTAAGTGTAAAAAGAAAACAAAAGAATTTTATTAAATAACTTGTAAAGGAGAAATATATTATGCAAAAAGCAATCATTCAATTAGAAACTTTATCCTGTCCGTCGTGTATTCAAAAGATTGATCATGCAGTAAAAAAACTGGAAGGTGTCGATCCGAACAGCGCGAAGGTTCTGTTCAACTCCAGTAAGGTCAAGGCGAATTTCGATGCTGAAACCGTTAAAATTGAGAAGCTGGAAAAAGCCATTGAAGACTTAGGCTACTCCATTATCAAAACGAAAGTAAAAGCTGCTTAATTCAAGAACAATAAACATTTTCAAAACTTGACCGCACTCAATTATTATTACCCAACATCATTCTATACTGGAATCATCAATTAAACAATAATTAAATCTGGAGGGAAACAGCATGCAGGGATATATTTTAGGGAAGAAAAATCAAATTACGCTGATCAGTGCCATTTTGATTGCCCTTGGCTTCTTTGGTCGATTTGGTCTAGATAACATGTTCATTTTCAACTGGTCGCTCATCATTGCATCGATTCTCGGAATCGCACCGATTGCCATTCAAGCGTATCAGGCATTAAAAGTAAAAGTTGTCAGTATTGATGTATTAGTCACCATTGCCGTTATTGGCGCATTGCTCATTCAAAACTATGAAGAATCAGCAATCGTAACGTTCTTATTCTTATTTGGCGCTTATTTGGAACAACGTACTTTAAACAAAACCCGTTCCGCCATCAAGGAATTAACCGAGATAGCCCCGGAAAGTGCATTGATCCAAATGGAAAATGGGGACTTTGAAGAAGTAGACGTGGATGATGTAGATGAAGACGATATCTTGTTAGTAAAAACTGGTGCAAAAGTGCCCGTAGACGGAACCGTGTTGACGGGTGAAGGGCATCTCAATGAAGCAAGTATTACCGGTGAATCTGTACCAGTAAGTAAAACAAAAGATTCTGAAGTATTTGCAGGAACCATCCTGGAAAATGGAACCCTTCAAATTCGAGCAGATCGAGTCGGGGAAGACACGACCTTTGGCCGCATTATCGAGTTAGTGGAAGAGGCGCAGGATTCTAAATCAGAAGCTGAACGCTTTATTGACCGGTTTTCCAAATATTATACGCCAGCTGTATTAATTCTTGGTGCCATTGTCTGGCTGTTTACTCAAAATGTGGAACTGGCCATCACGATTCTCGTATTAGGTTGTCCTGGCGCACTTGTTATCGGGGTACCTGTATCCAACGTTTCCGGCATTGGAAATGGTGCACGAAACGGTGTGCTGTTAAAAGGCAGTGAAGTCATCACGGACTTTAGCAAGGTGGACACCATCATTTTTGATAAAACAGGAACATTGACAGTCGGAAATCCTGAAGTAGCGGAAAAGGAATTTTATGGAAATAATACAGAGCAAATTCTCGGATACTTGGCCAGTGTGGAACGCGAATCAGAACACCCGTTGGCAAAAGCTGTCCTTGAGGATATTGGTGAAACAACCTTCTCTACTGTGGAAGAAACCGAAGTTGTAAAAGGCGAAGGGGTTGTCGCAAAAGTGGACGGCCATCGTGTCGTCGTTGGTAACGTCGCACTAATGGAAAGAAAAAATATTCTATTGAACAAAAAGGCCAGAAAAGATATCGAACGCTTTGAACAAAACGGGAACTCACTCGTTCTCTCTGCGGTCGATGGAGAATTAAAGGCACTGATGGGCATTCGCGACCAAATTCGCCCAGGTGTGAAACAGGATCTTCAAAGATTGAAAAAGCTTGGCGTGAAAAACCTCGTCGTCTTGTCCGGGGATAACCAGGGAACGGTCGATTTAGTTGCTCGTGAATTGGCATTAACAGAAGCACATGGACACATGCTGCCGGAAGGAAAGTCAGCTTATATTGAAGAAATGCAGGCAAAAGGGCAAATCGTTGCCTTTGTCGGTGACGGTGTAAATGACAGCCCGTCCCTCACCTTAGCGGATATCGGGATTGCCATGGGAAGCGGAACAGATGTTGCGATTGAAACATCTGATGTCGTCCTGATGAACTCGGACTTCAGTCGCTTGCCGCATGCATTAGGTTTGACAAAAGCAACCGCTAGAAACATGAAACAGAACATCACCATTGCAGTCGGAGTCGTGTTCGTCTTGTTAGCAAGCCTGTTATTTAGTGAATGGATGAACATGTCAATTGGCATGCTGGTTCACGAAGCAAGTATCCTGGTTGTTATCTTCAACGCGATGAGATTGCTGAGGTACCATTTAAGAGGCAGTAAGTTTCATAATGATATCAAAACACAAAAGAATGCAGAAACAGCGAACGCAGATAAGGCTGCTTAATCATACTGGGGAAGTATTCTTCATGAAGCAGAACAACTTCCCCGACATATTTAATCAAATTTGACCTGCGTCAATTTCAAAAGATGGAACCTCAGTTATACTTAAAATGTAAAGAGAAATAGGTGGAACAAAACGTCTCAATTATAAAAAGGAGAGATACAAAATGCAAAAAGCAACAATCCATTTAGAAACCTTATCTTGTCCATCCTGTATGCAAAAGATCGAGAATGCAGTCAAAGGATTGAACGGTATCGAGAAAGACAGCGTGAAAGTGTTATTCAACTCAAGTAAAGTAAAAGCCAATTTTGACTCAGAAGCCGTAGCAATAGAAACAATCGAAAAGGCGATTGAAGACCTGGGATATCCAGTTATCAAATCAAAGGTGAAAGCCGTCGCCTAAGTTACAATTAAAATGTAACCCACTTCCACAGTTTGTTTCATAACAGTGACAGCAAATAGTAAACATAATAGGAGGAATAGAACATGGCACAAAACAAAACACCGCAAGAAAGACTGCAAGAAGAACAAAAGCACAAAGAACACGTACACCACACAAAAATCAACGCAGCAGCCATTGCAGATCATATTTTGGGAAATATTCATACAATGCATATAAAGTTGCACCAGTATCATTGGTATGTGAAAGGGCCGCATTTCTTCAGTCTTCATGACAAATTGAAAGAAATGTACCATACAAACGAAGAATGGTTCGATAAAATTGCGGAACGCTTGATCGCTTCTGGCCATAAACCAGCTTCCACAACCGCCGAATTCGTAAAATATTCCATGCTTTCGGAAGATCCGGCTGACAAGTATTTGAAAGCGGAAGAAATGATTGAAATTGTGATCGAAGATTTCAGGAACACCCGTGGTTTAACCATACGCGCTATCCGTTTGGCACAAGAAGAAGACGATGATGCGTTAGAAGATACACTGATTGCTTTCAAAGAACATTTTGACGAAAATATCTGGATGCTGCAAGCATACCTTGGCAAAGAAGCATTGGAAGACGACGATGATTTTGAAGTGGATGATGACGAAGAATAAAACTTCCTTTCGCAACTGACTGGAGTGGATATATTGGCCATTCTGCTGGCGTCATCAAATTATTTTCTCTGGTAAGAGGGATCAATAAGGACTGGGATTTTTCCCAGTCCTTACGTAATTCTCTTCAATATATTATTTAGTTATCTTTTAAATCACCCTTGCACGCTTTTATAAATTCTTCGCTGTAACCGCGTATGTTTTTGATTCAATTGCAATATCGCTTAGAGATGGCCGCTTCCTTCTCTAATGCTCCTCTGATTTTGACCATAATGTTTTCTCCGTTCCAGAATCATTTATAATATCTCAATTGCTTTTTATTCAACTTTTCTACCCTATCGCTAATACCAATTATTCCAAAACAATTAGTTCAGTGCAATCATTTTCACAAAAATTAAGACACCTAACTTATTCAAGATAGGCGCCCGATTGAGGCATATTTTTTATTCCTCTATATCAACCAATTCAGCCTTAAGAATTTGATATTTAACTAGTTCAACTGTTTGGCCTTGTGTATTTTCCACAGGGATAAAATCAGTCGCAATCCCCGAGTAATTACGACTGATTGAACCCTCAATTCGTATGTTTTTAAACTGCTCTCCATCGGACATTGTAATGTCATAAATATGAATTTTTTTCGCCATAATATCCTCTCCTTTTAAAATTTTATATGCCACAAATTGGCCCGATTGCGGAATACTACTTTTTCCATAAAATACCCTTTGGACACATCATATCCAAAAGGATAAACCTTCGCAACTTTATTCCAAACCCACATCAATCCTTTTAACGTTTGAAAATTATTTTATTGACAGAAAATAAATATTATGATTTAATATCCATAATCTAATTTTACTTTTAAAAACATAGCATCAAATAATTAAATATAAAGGGAAGCCCCCTAAAAGTTCACACGTTGGGTGTGTATCTTTTAGGGGGCTTTTTATTTTGGGAAGGTGATTATCCAGCAAATAACTAGCTCTACCTGTGTAGCTATTTTAAAGATTTCATATGTTCTTTGGAGGAAGATAATATGCAAAAATTATCAGTTAACTTAACAATACCGATACCGTCAGATTCAGTTCTCATTTCTAAGATCGAATTACAAGAACTAAAGAAAAAGGAGCTAACCGGAGTATATTGGTCTATGAAAGACCTTGAGGAAAAAATTAATCGAAAAAATGAATGGATTAAAGAAAATATTCTTTATCCTGCCAAGTTCCGAAAGGTTCTTGATATTGAATATAGGGGATTCGTATTTTATCCCCAGAAAAAAGGCCAGACGTGGTCGTTCCATGCATTAAAGATGTCCAATTTCTTAGATAAGAATTTTCATAGGATATTTTCCTAACATTAGATTATCGAACATTTGCTATTCATTACAAAGCTAAGTTAAGATAAGGAAGACCCATTGGCCACCCTTATCTTTTAGGGGAAGGGGTGGATTTATGGCTAGCATACAGAAAAGAGGAAACACTTATCAGTACACTGTGAGTCGCTTGATTAATGGAAAATCAAAACCAATAAGAAAAGGAGGCTTTAGAACCAAGCATGAAGCTAGAGTTGCAGCTTCTGAAATTGAAGTTCAGCTGAGTAAAGGTATACTTCCACACTTAAAACCAGCTCCTATAGATGAATACTTTGAAAAATGGGTTAAACTGTACAAATCAAATTTATGTGGTACCACCCTAAAACATTATGAGTATACACTAAAGGCGATTAAAGATTATTTTGGAAGCAAACCATTACAAGAAATTAAAAGGCACGAATATCAGCTGTTTTTAAATAAATTCGGTTCCAATAAATCTAAGGAAACTGTTGAAAAATTAAATACTCATATTCGTGCTTGTGTAAAAGATGCGGTTGAAGAACAAATAATTCACCATGATTTTACAAGAAAAGCTGTATTAACTTGGACAACATCTGGAAAAAAACCTAGCGATAAACACTTAAATTTCAAAGAAAGTGAACGGCTTTTAAATGAAATATGGGACAACCTGGATAAAGGCTTAACTTATTCCTTATTACTGCTAGGTTTAACTTCAGGAATGCGTTTTGCAGAAATGGTGGGATTAACTAGAAAAGATTTCGATTTTGAAAATAACGTTATTACTATTAATAAAACCTGGGGCTATATGAAAAGGAACCCCAAAGGTTTCGGACCAACCAAAAATGAACAATCCAATCGTACAATTAAAATGGATCAACTAACTATGAATCACTTTAAGCAAATGTTTAAATCCACTCCCACTAACTTGCATCAATTAGTGTTTTATAGTCCTGGTTCCAAATACCAAGTAATAAGTAATACAGTTGCAAATAAGCTATTAAGAAAATTATTAAATGATCTAGAAATTAATCCCGTTACTATACATGGATTAAGACACACTCATGCCAGTGTTTTACTTTACAAGAAGGTATCAATTCATTATGTTAGTGAACGTTTGGGACATAGTGACATTGAAACAACACTAAAGGAATATACACATGTTATTAAGGAATTACGTGAGGAAGATGAGATGGGTACTGTTAATACTTTTGAGAAGATGATTGTGTAAAATTTGTGTAAAATCGTTTCATTTTCTATCGTTTTCTATCGTATTTCCAAAAAATAGAAAAAACTCATAAACATTGATATATCAACGTTTATGAGCCAAATATAATTTCTTAACTGAAGCAAAATTTACCTAAAAGTACCGGTGGCCGGGGTCGAACCGGCACTCCAGAAGGAACACGATTTTGAGTCGTGCGCGTCTGCCAATTCCGCCACACCGGCATATGTTGGAGGCGGTAACCGGATTTGAACCGGTGATAAAGGTTTTGCAGACCTCTGCCTTACCACTTGGCTATACCGCCAAAAGTGAAGTAATAGAGCGGAAGACGGGATTCGAACCCGCGACCCCCACCTTGGCAAGGTGGTGTTCTACCACTGAACTACTTCCGCAAATGGCTGGGCTAGCTGGATTCGAACCAGCGCGTCACGGGATCAAAACCCGTTGCCTTACCGCTTGGCTATAGCCCAATAAAATTAACTTTTATGGGGCGACCGGTGGGGATCGAACCCACGAATGCCGGAGCCACAATCCGGTGCGTTAACCACTTCGCCACGACCGCCATCATAGAAAATGGCAGGGGTAGTAGGAATCGAACCCACATCAAAGGTTTTGGAGACCTTCGTTTTACCATTAAACTATACCCCTATCAAGTCTTATATTAAATGGTGGAGGGGGAGAGATTCGAACTCCCGAACCCTGAGGGAGCGGATTTACAGTCCGCCGCGTTTAGCCACTTCGCTACCCCTCCATATATAATAAACAACTATACAAAAATGGTGGCTCGGGACGGAATCGAACCGCCGACACACGGATTTTCAGTCCGTTGCTCTACCGACTGAGCTACCGAGCCGCTAAGTATTATTAATTTATGTAAAATGGCGGTCCGGACGGGACTCGAACCCGCGACCTCCTGCGTGACAGGCAGGCATTCTAACCAACTGAACTACCGGACCAAATTATGTAATGTGGAAGTTTAAAATAATTTGGTTGCGGGGGCAAGATTCGAACTTGCGACCTTCGGGTTATGAGCCCGACGAGCTACCAGACTGCTCCACCCCGCGGTGTAAGAAAAATATTGAATTGGTATTCCCTGACGAAAGAAGACTGTTCGTCGTGTTGCATGTTTTTCGGGGAAGTTTCACTCCTCACAAGCCTGCACATGGAAGTTTTCCAAAGATGTAAGCGGCTTGCTCCACCCCGCGGTGTAAAAAATATTGAATTGCAATGAACTTAATGGTGGAGGATGCAGGGCTCGAACCTGCGACCCCCTGCTTGTAAGGCAGGTGCTCTCCCAGCTGAGCTAATCCTCCATGTAAGTAAGTGGTGACCCGTACGGGATTCGAACCCGTGTTACCGCCGTGAAAGGGCGGTGTCTTAACCACTTGACCAACGGGCCTAAATAAAAGTGGCGGAGAGCGAGGGATTCGAACCCTCGAGACCACGGTAGCGGCCTACACGATTTCCAATCGTGCTCCTTCGACCACTCGGACAGCTCTCCATGGCTCCACAGGCAGGAATCGAACCTGCGACCGATCGGTTAACAGCCGATTGCTCTACCGCTGAGCTACTGTGGAATGGAATTAAATTTGCCTGGCGGCGTCCTACTCTTGCAGGGGCAAAGCCCCAACTACCATCAGCGCTGGAGAGCTTAACTGCTGTGTTCGGCATGGGAACAGGTGTGTCCTCTCCGCTATTGCTACCAGACAAGAAATATGTAAAACCAAGTGATCTCATGATTTTTCGTGACAACCAATATTATAATTGTTTCTCAAAAAAAATCAAGCAAAATCCATAAATAAATATAGGGAATTATACCCTGAAAACTAAATAAGAGCTTTATATCAACGTCATCAATCATTTTTTAGTTAAGTCCTCGATCGATTAGTATCCGTCAGCTCCACGTGTCACCACGCTTCCACCTCGGACCTATCTACCTCATCGTCTCTGAGGGATCTTACTCACTCGAAGTGATGGGAAGTCTCATCTTGAGGGGGGCTTCATGCTTAGATGCTTTCAGCACTTATCCTTGCCACACGTAGCTACCCAGCTATGCTCCTGGCGGAACAACTGGTACACCAGCGGTGTGTCCATCCCGGTCCTCTCGTACTAAGGACAGCTCCTCTCAAACTTCCAGCGCCCACGACGGATAGGGACCGAACTGTCTCACGACGTTCTGAACCCAGCTCGCGTACCGCTTTAATGGGCGAACAGCCCAACCCTTGGGACCGACTACAGCCCCAGGATGCGATGAGCCGACATCGAGGTGCCAAACCTCCCCGTCGATGTGAACTCTTGGGGGAGATAAGCCTGTTATCCCCGGGGTAGCTTTTATCCGTTGAGCGATGGCCCTTCCATGCGGAACCACCGGATCACTAAGCCCGACTTTCGTCCCTGCTCGACTTGTAGGTCTCGCAGTCAAGCTCCCTTCTGCCTTTACACTCTGCGAATGATTTCCAACCATTCTGAGGGAACCTTTGGGCGCCTCCGTTACCTTTTGGGAGGCGACCGCCCCAGTCAAACTGCCCGCCTGACACTGTCTCCGGACCGGATCACGGCCCTGGGTTAGAATGTCCGTACAGCCAGGGTGGTATCCCACGGGTGCCTCCACCGAAGCTGGCGCTCCGGTTTCGATGGCTCCCACCTATCCTGTACAAGCTGTACCAACATTCAATATCAGGCTACAGTAAAGCTCCACGGGGTCTTTCCGTCCTGTCGCGGGTAATGTGCATCTTCACACATCGTATAATTTCACCGGGTCTCTCGTTGAGACAGTGCCCAAGTCGTTGCACCTTTCGTGCGGGTCGGAACTTACCCGACAAGGAATTTCGCTACCTTAGGACCGTTATAGTTACGGCCGCCGTTTACTGGGGCTTCGGTTCTACGCTTCGGCCGAAGGCCTAACGCTTCCCCTTAACCTTCCAGCACCGGGCAGGTGTCAGCCCCTATACTTCGCCTTTCGGCTTCGCAGAGACCTGTGTTTTTGCTAAACAGTCGCTTGGGCCTATTCACTGCGGCTCACTCGTAAGTGAGCACCCCTTCTCCCGAAGTTACGGGGTCATTTTGCCGAGTTCCTTAACGAGAGTTCTCCCGCTCACCTTAGGATTCTCTCCTCGCCTACCTGTGTCGGTTTGCGGTACGGGCACCTATGAACTCACTAGAGGCTTTTCTTGGCAGTGTGAAATCCGGAACTTCGGTACTATATTTCCCTCCCCATCACAGCTTGAAATCATTGGACGGATTTGCCTATCCAACTTCCTCACTGCTTGGGCGCACTTTTCCAGCTGTGCGCTTTCCTTATCCTACTGCGTCCCCCCATCATTCAAACGCTCATGAGGTGGTACAGGAATATCTGCCTGTTGTCCATCGCCTACGCCTTTCGGCCTCTGCTTAGGTCCCGACTAACCCTGAGAGGACGAGCCTTCCTCAGGAAACCTTAGGCTTTCGGTGAAAGAGATTCTCACTCTTTTTTCGCTACTCATACCGGCATTCTCACTTCCAGACGCTCCACCAGTCCTCACGGTCTGACTTCACAGCACCTGGAACGCTCTCCTACCAAACAGAAGTCAGATGCCAGAAATTAGAAGTCAGATTCATTTCCACTTTTGTATTAAGGAATAAATCTGTTTGCCTAACTCTTCATATTGCTGAAAGAGATACGTATATTTCTGTTCATCCAGATACTTTAGGTCTTTAGCGAAGTCTATCATTACCTTGACTTCATTATTAGAACCAAGTGATATTTTAAGGAACCGCTTGAAATCATTCACTGAATCCTTCTTTCCATATCCCTCCGCAATATTTGCAGGAATAGAAAGAGCAGCTCTTCTTATTTGTGCACCAAGTTCATACGTTTCAAAGTTGGGGAATTCTAAGCTGATTTGATGAACTTTTAAAGCAAGCTCATAAGATTGTTGATAAATCCTTAGATCTTTATAGTGTTTGATCACAGTCTTCCCTCACTTCTGACTTCCGACCTCTGGCATCTGACCTCTGCTTCCGCAGCTTCGGTGATACGTTTAGCCCCGGTACATTTTCGGCGCAGAGTCACTCGACCAGTGAGCTATTACGCACTCTTTAAATGATGGCTGCTTCTAAGCCAACATCCTGGTTGTCTGGGCAACTCCACATCCTTTTCCACTTAACGTATACTTTGGGACCTTAGCTGGCGGTCTGGGCTGTTTCCCTTTCGACTATGAACCTTATCACCCATAGTCTGACTCCCAAGGATACGTAGCTGGCATTCGGAGTTTGACTGAATTTGGTAACCCGGTGAGGGCCCCTCATCCAATCAGTGCTCTACCTCCAGTACGCCTACCTTGAGGCTAGCCCTAAAGCTATTTCGGAGAGAACCAGCTATCTCCGTGTTCGATTGGCATTTCACCCCTACCCACACCTCATCCCCGCATTTTTCAACATACGTGGGTTCGGGCCTCCAGTCAGTGTTACCTGACCTTCACCCTGGACATGGGTAGATCACACGGTTTCGGGTCTGCGACCGTATACTATTTCGCCCTGTTCAGACTCGCTTTCGCTGCGGCTCCGTGTCTGCCACTTAACCTTGCATACGATCGTAACTCGCCGGTCCATTCTACAAAAGGTACGCCGTCACCCATTAACGGGCTTCGACTACTTGTAGGCACACGGTTTCAGGTTCTCTTTCACTCCCCTCCCGGGGTGCTTTTCACCTTTCCCTCACGGTACTGGTTCACTATCGGTCACTAGGGAGTATTTAGCCTTGGGAGATGGTCCTCCCGGATTCCGACGGAATTCCTCGTGTTCCGCCGTACTCAGGATCCACTCCGGAGGAAACACGCTTTCAACTACAGGGCTCTTACCTTCTTCGGCTGACCATTCCAGGTCGATTCATCTAACGTATTTCTTGGTAACTCCAATGGAGTGTCCTACAACCCCAGAAAGCAAGCTTTCTGGTTTGGGCTGTTTCCGTTTCGCTCGCCGCTACTTGGGAAATCGCGTTTGCTTTCTCTTCCTCCGGGTACTGAGATGTTTCAGTTCCCCGGGTATGCCTCTTGTGCCCTATGTATTCAGACACAAGTACTGCTCCATTACGAACAGCGGGTTCCCCCATTCGGAAATCCCCGGATCGAAGTCTACTTACGACTCCCCGGGGCATATCGGTGTTAGTCCCGTCCTTCTTCGGCTCCTAGTGCCAAGGCATTCACCGTGCGCCCTTCTTCACTTAACTATCTTACAATGAATAAGCGTTACTAATAAATTAGCCTTGCTTTTAATTGATGTCGTTGATTACTCTTATTTAGTTTTCAAGGTACAAAAAGAGAGATTTACTCCCTCAAAACTGAACCAAACAACCACATATGCCCTTACCGGGGGGACTTCGTAAGAAGTCCTGCCCAGCGTTCCATCTAATTATCCTTAGAAAGGAGGTGATCCAGCCGCACCTTCCGATACGGCTACCTTGTTACGACTTCACCCCAATCATTGGCCCCACCTTCGGCGGCTGGCTCCAAAAGGTTACCTCACCGACTTCGGGTGTTGCCAACTCTCGTGGTGTGACGGGCGGTGTGTACAAGGCCCGGGAACGTATTCACCGCGGCATGCTGATCCGCGATTACTAGCGATTCCGGCTTCATGCAGGCGAGTTGCAGCCTGCAGTCCGAACTGAGAATGGTTTTATGGGATTTGCTTCACCTCGCGGCTTCGCTGCCCTTTGTTCCATCCATTGTAGCACGTGTGTAGCCCAGGTCATAAGGGGCATGATGATTTGACGTCATCCCCACCTTCCTCCGGTTTGTCACCGGCAGTCACCTTAGAGTGCCCAACTGAATGCTGGCAACTAAGATCAAGGGTTGCGCTCGTTGCGGGACTTAACCCAACATCTCACGACACGAGCTGACGACAACCATGCACCACCTGTCACTCTGTCCCCGAAGGGAACACTCTATCTCTAGAGCTGTCAGAGGATGTCAAGACCTGGTAAGGTTCTTCGCGTTGCTTCGAATTAAACCACATGCTCCACCGCTTGTGCGGGCCCCCGTCAATTCTTTTGAGTTTCAGCCTTGCGGCCGTACTCCCCAGGCGGAGTGCTTAATGCGTTAACTTCAGCACTAAGGGGCGGAAACCCCCTAACACCTAGCACTCAACGTTTACGGCGTGGACTACCAGGGTATCTAATCCTGTTCGCTCCCCACGCTTTCGCGCCTCAGCGTCAGTTACAGACCAGAGAGTCGCCTTCGCCACTGGTGTTCCTCCACATCTCTACGCATTTCACCGCTACACGTGGAATTCCACTCTCCTCTTCTGCACTCAAGCCCTCCAGTTTCCAATGACCGCTTGCGGTTAAGCCGCAAGATTTCACATCAGACTTAAAAGACCGCCTGCGCGCGCTTTACGCCCAATAATTCCGGACAACGCTTGCCCCCTACGTATTACCGCGGCTGCTGGCACGTAGTTAGCCGGGGCTTTCTGGTCAGGTACCGTCAAGGTACAAGCAGTTACTCTTGTACTTGTTCTTCCCTGACAACAGAGTTTTACGATCCGAAAACCTTCATCACTCACGCGGCGTTGCACCGTCAGACTTTCGTCCATTGCGGATGATTCCCTACTGCTGCCTCCCGTAGGAGTCTGGGCCGTGTCTCAGTCCCAGTGTGGCCGATCACCCTCTCAGGTCGGCTACGCATCGTCGCCTTGGTAAGCTTTTACCTTACCAACTAGCTAATGCGCCGCGGGCCCATCTGTAAGTGACAGCTAAAAGCCGCCTTTCAACTTCAACTCATGCGAGATAAAGTGTTATCCGGTATTAGCCCCGGTTTCCCGGGGTTATCCCAATCTTACAGGCAGGTTGCCCACGTGTTACTCACCCGTCCGCCGCTCGTTCCACAGGCGCTCACCCCGAAGGGTGATTGCCTGCTTCACGCGCTCGACTTGCATGTATTAGGCACGCCGCCAGCGTTCGTCCTGAGCCAAGATCAAACTCTCCAAAAAAGTTTGTATATGATTGACACCGTCAACCATATCATTGTCTTAGCTTTAAAAATTGATTCGAGGATCGAAGCCTTCATTCAGATTACTGTAATCTGACTTCCGACCTCTTACCTCTGACATCTGTTTGGTTGTTTTGTTCAGTTTTCAAAGAGCAAATTTCGTTGCCGCCTCTCAAAATGGCGACTTTATTAATATACCATCTTTTAAACACAAAGTCAATGACTTTTTTAAATCATTTTTAAAAGATGTCCGCTGCCTCAAAAAGCAACGATATATAATTTACCATGTTTTCCTCTCTTGTTCAAGAGGAAATTATTAGAAATCTGTCGGCTGAATTCAATATGAATTTTTGCGACGGATTTAACTTTACCATGGTTAATTTTTTAAGTCAATCATTATTTTTAATAAATGAATTTCCATTATTATACATAGCTATGGCTACCGTTCCCCAAAGAAACCGTAGCCAAACACACCTCTAAATCATATGCATGAAACACTTTTATGGTGAATGTAAAATCACGCCTCATGATTGACTCGATATTTCCGCTGGTATATTCCGACACCTTTTGTTTCAACTCTTTCCGCTGTGAGGATCCCTTTTTCTGTCAAATAACTGAGCATTGCAGTTAAATCCAATTGATATGGTGTAACGTTACTGTTCTGCTTCAAATAGCCATATGACCATGCACCATCTTTAGAAGCCATAATATCCAGCAAATGTTTTGCGGACACCTTTGCTCTTGTACTGATTGCAAAGTCAGCAGCTAAAATCATCAGCTGAAGCCGTTTATCTATTTCTTCATTACTATTTATTAGCTCTTCATATAGTTTATATACTTCCGGATCAATTTTTCTTACTTGATTCCAAAGTGTCACTTCCGGGTGGTATCCTTTTTCAATTACAGCGAGCCTTGCTAAATAATGCAGGGAATGCACCATTCGGCTGTAGGAATCTTTATATTGTTCCGATGCGTACAG
This sequence comes from Virgibacillus doumboii, assembly GCF_902806455.1. Taxonomy (GTDB): domain Bacteria; phylum Bacillota; class Bacilli; order Bacillales; family Amphibacillaceae; genus Lentibacillus; species Lentibacillus doumboii. The sequence continues at coordinate 2,921,465 of NZ_CADCWQ010000001.1, forward strand.
GTCTTTCACTTCACTATAACTTTTGACCAGTTTTCCAAATTCCCTCGCTTTACGCAGATCTCTTTTTTCATGTGGAAAATTACGCATCTGGTCCCTTAACCGGGCTAAATATTCATTTCTGTCAAAAATAACTTTTCCATCCAATACCCACTGAACAGCTTTTCGGTTTGCACTTGTTTCGATCCATTCCATAAACAGGTATTCCGTTACTGTATGCAGTCCAGCTGTCTTATCATCAAATTCATAATGTTTTTCCTGCCATTGACTTTCTGCATCCTTTACAATAATAAGCAGGATGACATCAAAATTATCGGTGATTGGGCTGTTTGGTTTTGTTTTTTCAATGATAACAATTCCCAGTGTATTGGAATCACTGGCACGTTCCTGATATAACGGTCGTAATACATCTTCCATTTTATGAAGCCTCCATTAACATCGATACTATATATTTCGTTATAATTTTGTGAAATCCTTTTTTCATAAACAAAAAAAACATTAAAATATGCTATACTACCATGGAAAGGAATAAGGAGGACAACTATGGCGCAACAATTGGTCTATTCAAGTAAAATAAATAAAATCCGTTCATTTGCCCTGATCCAGATTTTTATTGGATTTGCTTTTATGTACGGTGGTATTTTAACAAAAAAAATCGAATGGTTAATGGTAACATTCTTTCTGATTGGTGTATTATTTGTGATTTTCAGCTGTGTCGTTTATTTCTGGATTGGCATGCTCTCGACGAAGGCAGTTCCGATTGTTTGTCCAAACTGCGAAAAGCCAACTAAGATGCTTGGACGTGTTGATGCATGTATGCACTGCAAGCAGCCATTAACACTTGATAAAGATCTGGAAGGTATGGAATTCGACGAAAAATACAACAAGCGAAAATATCGCAAAGCAGTGAAGGCTAAAGCGAATAACGATGAAAAATAAAATCCGTCATTGTGGCGGATTTTTTAAATCCTGCAGCATAATCAAAAAAATCCAGATATCCGTCATGCAGACATCTGGATTTTCATTATATAATCAGTGCTTTTGCGTTTGTACTTGCTGGCAGTCTTCACATTTTCCGTAAATCTCCATCCGGTGGGAGCTTACATCAAATCCCGTCACCTGTTCAGCCAACGATTCCACTTCATCCAATGTAGGGTAGTGGAAATCAACTATTTTGCCGCAATCATTACAAATAATATGATAATGCTCCGTTGTATTACAGTCGAACCGGCTGGATGAATCGCCATACGTAAGTTCACGAACAAGTCCAATTTCCCGCAATACACGCAAATTATTGTAAACTGTAGCAACACTCATATTTGGAAATTTCCCCTCGAGCGCTTTATATATATCATCGGCTGTCGGGTGAATCATCGAGTTAAGAAGATACTCAAGAACCGCATGACGTTGTGGTGTTATCCGTACGCCAGACTCTTTTAGGGTATCAATAGCTTCACGTAATTGTTTTTCAGACACCGTCATGCACCTCGCTTTCAATAATATGTGGAAGCCTAATAACATTCTTATATTATAATTCTTATAATTAGTGTACCCGCTCCTAAAGGATTCTGTCAATATAAGTGTATTGAGCCGTTACAGTTATTATTACCTGAAAACGAAAAACGAACGATTCCATATATTGAAAATCGTTCGCTGCTGGTCGCTGTCTATATATCCGCTTTTAATGGAATTTCGGTCCCACCAAGCTTTTGATTAACATACCGTGCTGCCACAAACAGGAAGTCAGAAAGCCGGTTTAAATACTGTACTACCAGTGGGTTGACATTCTCTTCACCCAATCCGACAGCTGTTCGTTCCGCCCGTCTGGTTACTGTTCTTGCTGTGTGCAATGCACTTGATGCGCTGTGTCCTGATGGCAAAATAAAGTTGCGTAACATCTCCAGGTCTTTATCCCATTCATCCATTTGCTCTTCAAGTTCCTTAATGTAGTACTCTTTCAGTTTCCACTTTACTTCCTTATCTGCTGGTGTCGCAAGTTCAGCACCAACATGGAATAAGATCGTTTGAACACGGTGCATTTTGTCCATAAATGCTTCTTTCTCCGCCCATTCTTCTTTATCGAGAAAGCTTAAAGCGAGTCCTATCATTGAATTCGCCTCATCACAGGTTCCATACGCCTCCACCCGCAAATCAGTCTTTGGAACACGTGAACCATAGATAAGTGATGTTGTTCCCTTATCGCCTTTTCTTGTATAAATCCGCATGATTAATACCCCCTGGTTACATCAATTTTATTTACATAATGATTGCTGTTTTCCATATACGCTTGCAGGTTCTTTTCAAAAATATCCAATGCACGCGTCAGATAATGTGGTGAAATTCCTGACATATGCGGAGTAACCGTTATATTCTCCTCTTCCCAAAACGGATGGTCATCCGGAAGCGGTTCGGTTTCAAACACGTCCAGGACTGCATGAGCAATTTCTTCTTCACGTACAGCTTTTAAAATTACATCACTTGGAACGACATCACCGCGGCCCATGTTCAAAAACACCGCATGATTCGGCAGCATTTGAAAGTGTTCGCAGGAAAAAAAGTTCGCAGTCTCAGGCGTACTTGGCAGGACAGATACAACAAAATCCGCTTCCGGAAGTACTTTCGCAAGCTCTTCAGACGTGAAGTTTTGATCAAAAAATTCCACAGACCGTCCGCTTCTCGATACGCCATATGTTTTCATCTGAAATGCCTTTGCCAACCGGGCGACTTCTTGTCCAATCGCACCGGTTCCGGCGACAACCATCGTTTTACCGGTAATTTCCCGCATTTTCACCGAGTGATCCCACTCTTTGGCTGTCTCTTTTCTTATCATTTCCTTGCCCTGGCGATATACTTGAAGCAGCATAAATATCGCATATTCCGCCATCGGAGTCTTATGGATTCCTCTGGCATTTGTAACAAGGATGCCCAGCTCATGTATTGCTTCGAACGGCATCTTGTCCATTCCCGCTGAAAGTACCATGATCCATTTCAGCTGTCGTGCCTGACTGATTATGTCAGCAGTAAGATCTCCACCATATGTAAGCATAATTTCCGCTTCATTGATATGTTGCTTTGCCTCATCGATATTATCGCAAAAAATGAATGTCAGGTCCGGATATTTTTCCATAAGTTTTACTTTGTGCTTTGTTGAAAGTTTGGCTGAAGATACAATACGCAAGCCACTACCTCCCCACTTTCACTATTTATCTCTATATTAAACGTTTCCTTGGGAAAATTCCATCATGAAAAAATCGTTTAAACGTGCGATACAAAATAATCATATCAAATTTGATTGAGCGATTTTTAATATAAAAAAGGTCGTCTCTGATTTTTTGATCGTGATTTTTATTCGAATTGCCGTTAACCTGTGCAAACCCAGTTATTCCGGGCTTCACCCGTAGTCTCCCAGCCTGATAACGATTGTAATAATCAACGATTTCCACTATTTCCGGGCTTGGCCCAACCAGACTCATATCCCCTTTAAGCACATTATAGAGCTGTGGCAGGCCATCAAGATGAAATTTTTTTAAGCCTCTTCCTGTATGTGTCAGATTTTGATATGAGTCACGGTTAAAATAAAACCGGTTTGGCACACCGCTGTTCCATGTATCAGGAAATGGATGTGGAGGTAAGGCACGAATTACTTTTGACGGATTAGTCAACGTGCGAAACTTCCATAATATAAATGTCCGATCGTCTTTTCCAACACGGGCCTGACGGAAGAAGACCGGTTTTCCATCTTTCTTCATAATCCGGTAAAAAATCAATAGTAAAAACGGGCAAAGGAGCAGCAAAAGTAAAAAGCTTATGGTTATATCGATTACTCGCTTTGCTGCGAAAAACTTACTAAATCGTGGAACTGAGGCTGACCTTGAACGAACATTTTGACGTAATTCCATACGAACACACCCCGCTTTATTAATGTAATCAATACATCTTATTCTGCAGGACATGCCTCTATAACAATGACACATAAAAATAATATATTTGTAAAAAGAAACTCTATCGTAAAATTCGTTGTTCTTTATCTTTTACAGTTGATATTTACTGCGAACTACTTTGAATGGAATTGAGTGCTACAACACCGCTGCGGAAATACACTTCGCTTTCCGTGGGCGGCTGCCCGGCCCTCTTCGTGCATGCGCACTCAGTGGTCTCACCCAGGCCTTTCCTCCCACAGGAGTCTCAGCGTATTTCCTCCGCTGGTTATTCATTTTTTATTTTGATATGAAGAGCAAGTTTAAATAAAACCAGCAGCTGGAATATGCGAGACTCCTCGAAAAAGAAAAACACTTTTTCTTCGTGCGATGTATCGCTGACGTATCCTTCCTTGTCCTGTGGGAAGTACAAGTTAGGCGAGACCCCGCAGACGAGGAACGAGTTGAGGAGGGCTCGGCACTTGCCCACGGCTAAGAAGACACTGCGAAAACGAACTTTTTGAGCAGATGTCGCCTTGGTACCCGGAGGTGTGAAAGCGAGTATATTCCAGCTGCGGTGGTCAAAGAGCCTCACTAACTACTGCGAACAGATTTAGTTCGCAGTTTATATTTTTAGGTAAAAAAACAGCCCACTCAAATGGACTGCCTTTTACATGCTATTTATTTTCCCGAATAAACTCCAATGCTTCTTCCACATGGCCATCAACTTTTACTTTACGGAATTCTTTTTGCAGATTGCCTTCTTTATCAATGATAAACGTGGATCGTTCAATACCGTAATATTCTTTTCCGAAGTTTTTCTTAAACTTCCATACGTCATAATCCTCCGCTACTTTGTGATCCTCATCTGCCAGCAGCATAAAAGGAAGATCATGCTTGTCTATAAATTTCTGATGGCTTTCGACCGGGTCAGGACTTACCCCAATGATAACTGCATCCAGTTCACTGAAGCTTTCCTTTGCATCCCGAAAATCACATGCTTCCGTTGTGCAGCCCGGTGTCATATCTTTCGGATAAAAATATAAAACAACGTATTTGCCTTTGTAATCAGATAGACTTACTTCTTTTCCATACTGATTCAGCAATGTAAATTGTGGCGCCTGATTACCTACTTCTACGCTCATCAAAATCCCTCCATACAAAATTTCGATTGTATCCACTATAGCATATCAAACTACTCGTCTCTATTTTCTTGATTCGACTGTACGAGCCGCAGTACAAATGCAGTCGGCAAAACATAGCCGATCAGCGCCTGCACAAGTGCAATAAACCGCCCTATTCCAATCGGTGTAATATCGCCGTAACCAATCGTCAGTAATGTTACGCCGCTGAAATAAAGTGAATGAATGACGGTACCGATGATACTCACTTCCCTCAGTTCGCCATTCTCAACCAGGAGAATATGGTTCATTGACAGTACAAAATAAATCAGTCCAAATCCCAGAATAACAATCAGATAAATAATTAACAATGTATAAAAAATTTCAACTGAAAAACGGCTGTCCCGCATTTCCATTCGAAACCGGAGTTTTCCACCCCGAATAAAATCAATCAGGCTGGCTAGCACAACGATGCAAATAGCAATGAAAACAATCCATGGAATGATTTTCATAGATATCCTCCATTCTACCCTATTCATATGCTCATCCACCCGGTGAATTGTCATTTATTTTTTGGAACCAATACGATAGGATATAACTAGATGATAGAGGAGATGTTTTCCAATGAAGCGGATTTATTTAGTTGAGGATGATCCAAAAATAGCAGGATTACTCAAAGACTATCTGACCAAATATGAATACGATGTTACGATTGAAAAATCATTCGACAATATTACGGAAGAATTTAAACAAACGGATCCACACGTCGTATTGCTCGATATTAATCTGCCGCGCTTTGACGGCTTTTACTGGTGCCGGCAAATCCGCAGCATATCAAACTGTCCAATCATTTTCATTTCGGCGCGGGACAGTGGCATGGACCAGGTTATGGCGATTGAAAATGGCGGGGATGACTATATTACCAAACCATTCGATTTCGATGTTGTACAAGCCAAAATTAAAAGTATCATCCGGCGTATTTACGGGGAATATGCAACAACGAAGCAATCAGAGACACTAAGCATTGATGGTTTACATGTTAATTTGACTGCATTGGAAGTCACTTATCAGGGAAAAACTGATTTCCTTACGAAGAATGAATTTATTTTACTGAAAGCATTTGCTGAACAGTTGAATAACGTTTTATCCCGGACACATCTGTTGGAAATGCTCTGGGATGATGAACATTTCGTCGATGATAATACATTATCTGTAAATATTACCCGTTTGCGAAAAAAACTGGAGGATATTGGTGTTCACGACAGCATTCAAACGGTACGGGGTGCAGGCTATAAAATGGTTAATACGTGGAGTGACCAGCAATGAAAGACTTTCTGAAGGACAGCCAGCCGTTCATACTCTTTTATTTTTCACAGGTCATTCTTGTCATCCTGATCAGCCAGCTTGCTCTTGTGAATACTGGAAATTCAGCTGACTTTAAAACAATAGCCTACATAGTACTCCTGTCTGCAAGCTTTTTGGTCATATTTCTTGTGTATCGATTTATCAAGTTCCGCGAATTCTATATAAAACGGGAAAATACATATTTTCCCGAACCACCAAACCGACTGCTCGAACACGTTAAAACATTGACCGAAAACGACCATCGTGAATATCAGCAGGAGATAAACAATTTACAGCAGCAAAAAGAACTGGAATTCAATTTTATGCAGCAATGGGTCCATCAAATGAAAACGCCGGTCTCGGTCATGTATTTAACCTTGCAGAAAGAGCGCATGCAGCTTCCGGAAGACTTTTCTCATAGTATGCAGGAGGAAATCGAACGGCTTCAACAGGGACTCGAGCAGGCATTATATCAATCAAGGCTGCAAAAATTTGATCGTGACTTTCATGTGCAGAAAGTATCACTTCAGCAGCTCGTCCGGACTTCCATCAAGGATTTCAAATCGAGTTTCATCCGTAATCAGGTTTTCCCGGAGACTGATATTGATGAAAATATCAACATCGCAACCGACCCGAAATGGCTTGGCTTTGTACTCAATCAGCTCCTTTCCAATGCGATTAAATACTCCAAACCGGATTCGGAAAAAATAATGGTTCAAGCGACGGAAGATGATAGTACGGTTCGGCTTTCTGTCAAGGATACTGGTTACGGAATGCCCTCTCAGGACGTTGCACGTGTATTTGATCCGTTTTTCACGGGGATTAATGGCCGGAAATTTCGTGAGTCAACCGGGATGGGGCTTTATCTTTCCAAGCAAATATGTGACGCACTCGGGCATGATATTTCCGTTCAATCAGAAGAAAGTGAAGGCACAACAATCACCATTACGTTTGAGACGAACCTTACGACAATGTAAGGTTTCTTTTTACGCCTGAAAGGAAAATCGATGGTCGTTATGTTTATTTTTCCGTAAACTTGATGACAGGAACTTTACGAGAGGAGCTATGGCGAAATGACTGTTCTGAAAGCCACCAATCTATCTAAAATATATGGCAGCAAACGTGGAGTTCAACATGAAGCACTGCACGAGTTTAAACTAACTGTTCAAAAAGGTGAATTCCTCGGCATCATGGGACCGTCCGGAAGCGGGAAAACAACATTATTGAACCTGCTGGCAACGATTGATAAGCCTTCATCCGGAAAAATCGAAATCAACGGGACGGACGTCACCCGTTTGTCCAAAAATAAACTGGCCAAATTTCGCCGCACGGAAATGGGATTTATTTTTCAGGATTATAATTTGCTGGATACACTGACTATCGGCGAAAACATCCTTCTCCCGCTGACACTGCAAGGTGAAAAAGTAAAAGAAATGGAACGCATGCAAGTCATCGTCTCCAAACAACTGGGGATCGACAAAATACTGAATAAACGAACCTTTGAAGTTTCCGGTGGACAGATGCAGCGCGCCTCCATTGCGCGGGCGATCATTCATGACCCGGCAATTATTTTTGCTGATGAGCCGACGGGAAATCTGGATTCCAAATCATCCGGACAGGTCATGGGCGCAATGAGTAAACTGCAGCAATCCAACGAGACAACAACCGTCATGGTGACACATGATCCATATGCAGCAAGTTTTTGTAAACGGGTCATTTTTATTAAAGACGGAAGACTGTTCAACGAAATTCATCGGGGTGACAACCGTCAGACATTTTTCCAGGATATTTTGAATGTCCAGTCACTCTTGGGAGGTAGTAATGATGACCTTCACTCAATTCGCTTTTAATAATGTCAGACGGAATACCAGACAGTATTTGAGTTATTTTCTGAGCTGTACATTTGCAGTGACGATTTTCTTCATGTATGCGGCGGTTATTTTTCACCCGGACATTGCAGGAAATGAATTTAGGGAAAATGTTCAGCGTGGAATCATCGCCAGTGAAGTGATTATATACTGTTTTTCATTTTTATTTGTGCTTTATTCGACAGGTGCTTTTATAAAATCACGGATGAAAGAATATGGACTCCTGACAACGCTCGGTATCAGCAAAGGACAACTGCGGCGGATGCTGCTTTTGGAAAATACATTGATCGGACTTGTGTCAATCGGCGCAGGTTTGTTGCTCGGTACACTGTTGTTGACATTATTTTTAATGGTATTTGCCGCGATTCTGGGAACCGGAGATACATTGCCGTTTCATTTGCCGTGGCAGGCAGTTGTGCTGACGGCCGGTCTATTCTTTGTCATGTTTGAGTTTAACACGCTGGCTGTTATTTGGACGATACGGACCAATTCCATCATGGATGTTTTCCGCGGTGCAAAAAAGCCGAAAAAGGTGCCGGGGTTTTCCTGGATTGTGAGCCTGCTAGCTCTGGCAGCTATTGGCGGGGCTTATTATCTTGCCTATACAGCTGATCTCACAAGTATATTTTACCGGATGTTTCTAATACTTTTTCTGGTTATTCCCGGCACATATTTTCTGTTCACCCAGTTCAGCGTTGCTTTGATCAGCCTGTTAAAAAAGAATAAGCGTTTCTACTTTAAAGGGTCAAACCTGCTCACGATGTCTGATTTATCGTATAAGATGAAAGACAATGCCCGACTGTTGTTTTTTGTGACAATTTTAAGTGCGGTGTCATTTACATCGTCCGGGGTTCTGTATGGTTTATTTCAAGGAATTGAAGAAGAAGCTGAACGTTTTCTGCCACAGGATGTAACCTTAATCGGCCAGGATAATACGGGGGCGAAATCCTTCAAACAGGAAATAAACAATGTGGAGCAGCAATTTTCCAAGAATGATATCCCGTTTGAAAGTTTTCAGACCCAAGCAGTTAAGGTTAAAGCCGAGTCTGATTTGAACGACTGGAATGACACGGTCTTTTCACTTTATTCGTATTCTGACTACAAACGATTGACGGCTTTACAGGGAAAAAAAGTTGACTTTCAAATTCAGTCGGGACAGGCTGTTATGCTGATGCAGGATGTTACACTTCGGTTTACGCGAGACCTTCCGAAAGAATTAACAATTCAAACAGCAAATAAAAAAATAAGTACTAGTATTGATGTAAAAGAAACACTGCTGAATGCCAATCTGTATTTCAATATGTCGATTATTGTACCGGAAGACGTTTATACCGACTTCCTGAAAACTGCTAAGGATACCGAGTCATTCCACTATTATTCCATGAATATCCCGAACTGGCCGGCCCATGCTGAAGAAATAACAGAGATTCTCGCTTACGTCGACAGGGAGATTGCTTATCCGGATTCAAGCGCAAGCTTTTATATGACAAACAAGGAAGCTTTCTCTTATACATTCTTTTTTGGTATATTTATTAGTGTCCTTTTCTTTTTGGCAGCGGGATCAATTCTCTACTTCAGGATGTACCAGAACATTGATAAAGATCTGGAACACTTTCATTCTTTATACCGGATTGGTTTTACAGACCAGGAAATGAAACGGATCGCGACCACACAGCTTGGGCTGATGTTTCTCATTCCCTTTGTTGTTGCGGTTATTCACGCAGGGTTTGCATTTAAAGCATTGCAGAATATGCTTGTTTCATCCGTACTATTACCGAGTGTGATGATCATTTCCCTGTATTTTATCATTCAACTAATCAATTTTATTGTCATCCGGAATATTTATACTGCCAAGATTAAGAAAGTAATGTAAGTATAGGAGGCATTATTTATAATGGATTTTTCAAAATCAAAAGCACTTCATGAGGAAGCACTTGAACATATTGTCGGCGGAGTGAACTCCCCGTCCCGCGCATACAAAGGAGTTGGCGGCGGCACTCCGGTTTACATGGAACATGCGAAAGGTGCCTGCTTTTGGGACGTTGACGGCAATAAGTATATCGATTATCTGGCAGCGTATGGTCCGATTATTACCGGACATGCCCACCCGCATATCGCGGAAGCAATTTCTTATGCTGCGACGAATGGAGTGTTGTACGGTACACCGACAAAGCTTGAAAATAAATTTGCCAAGATGCTGAAGTCAGCAATTCCGTCATTGGAAAAAGTGCGATTCGTTAATTCTGGTACGGAAGCGGTCATGACGACTGTCCGGGTTGCTCGTGCCTACACTGGCAGAAATAAACTCATTAAATTTTCAGGAAGCTACCATGGCCACTTTGATTCGGTACTGGTTGAAGCTGGTTCCGGACCGGCTACATTGGGTACACCAGACTCAGCGGGTATCCCGGCGGCTGTCGCTGAAGATGTAATTACCGTGCCATTTAATGACGTGGACGCTTTTCAGGAAGCTGTCGATCGCTGGGGTGACCAGATTGCTGCCGTATTGGTAGAGCCGATCGTTGGTAACTTTGGAATCGTTGAACCCCATGAGGGATTTCTGCAGGCTGTTAATAATATAACACACGATGTCGGTGCACTGGTCATCTATGATGAAGTCATCACAGCATTCCGCTTTACATACGGAAGTGCCCAACAGGTTTACGGAATCGAACCTGACATGACCGCAATGGGTAAAATAATCGGTGGCGGACTACCAATCGGCGCATATGGCGGCCGTCAGGATATTATGGAACAAGTTGCACCACTCGGTCCGGCATACCAGGCAGGTACTATGGCCGGAAATCCTGCATCCATGGCGTCCGGAATTGCCTGTCTCGAAGTCTTGCAGGAAGACGGCGTTTATGAACGGCTGGATCAGCTAGGTAAACGTCTGGAACAGGGCATTTTGCGTAAAGCTGCCGAGTTCGGTGTGCCAATCTCGGTAAATAGATTATGTGGCGCATTAACCGTCTTCTTTGGTGATGGCAAGGTATCCAACTATGACCAAGCCGAAGCAAGCGACGGTGAAGCATTCGCTCAATTTTTCCGTCTGATGCTTGAGCAAGGCGTTAATTTGGCACCATCCAAATTTGAAGCATGGTTTTTAACCACTGAGCATACCGAAGCAGACATTGATGATACCATTGATGCTGTTGGGCATGCATTTCGCCAGATGGCTGGAAAATAATTGCGATCTAATGCACTCTCCCTAAATGGAGGGTGCTTTTTTGTGCCCTTCTACTTATATAATCGTGTGTGATGCTGTAAAAGTGGCATATTTTTTAATAATATTAATGCCACTTTTTGTGGTTGGGGTTCGATTATAATAGTAGGAGGGGGATTTAGTTTGGAGGCATCACGTTTTGAGGGGGTGCTCGCATGTTTAAGAGGCGTACTCGCACGTTTGGGAGCCTTGCTCGAACATATAACAGTTTCCCACATGGCACCCACCACCGCATCCCCAAACCGTTTCATAAAGAAGTTTTTCGGCAGCAGCCGAAAATCAACATTATATAAAAATTAAAAACTCCCCCACATCTACCGTGGAGGAGCTATAAATTAACTAATTTAATTCTCATGATCATCCAAATTCTGTACCTGATATAAATCATAATAATGCCCTTTTCGTGCCATCAACTCGCTGTGTGATCCAATTTCTTTAATCTCACCATCTTCAATATGCACAATCCGATCGGCATGTGTAATCGTGGCAAGACGGTGTGCGACGATAAATGTTGTGCGGTCGGATGCGAGTCGTTCCACAGCTTCCTGGATAATGTGTTCGCTTTCCAGATCGAGTGCGGATGTTGCTTCATCAAAAATCAGGATTGGCGGATTTTTTAAGAAAACCCGTGCAATCGCGATTCGCTGTTTTTGACCGCCGGAAAGTTTAACACCGCGCTCACCGACCAGTGTATCGTAACCATATTGCAGTTCTTGGATAAAGTCATGGGCATTTGCTGCTTTTGCTGCAGCAACTACCTCTTCGTCGGTTGCATCGGGGTTCCCCATCCGAATATTCATCGCAATGGACTCACTGAACAGCGTGTTATCCTGTAACACCATGCCGATATTATCTCTCAGCGAGCGGGCTTTCACATCGCGAATATCGGTGCCATCCACTCTTATTGACCCGCCCGCTACATCATAAAATCTTGGAATCAGGCTAATTAACGTTGACTTGCCGCCACCGCTCATTCCGACAAATGCTATTGTTTCACCCTGTCGAACCTGAAGGGATACATCCTGCAAAACAGGTCCTTCCTCTTCTTCATACTGGAATGTTACATTGTCGATATCAACTTTTCCATCGACACGACCAAGTTCTTTTGCATCTTCCTTATCAACAATATCGTACTTTTCATTCATTAGTTCAAACACACGATCAATTGATGCAATCGACTGCGTCAGAACCGTTGAGGAACTGATCAATCGTCTAAGCGGGCTATAAACTCTATCCATATACCCATAAAATGCAGCCATTGTACCTACTGTCATATTTCCTTCGATAACCTGATACCCGGCATACGCAATAACCAGTAATGGCGCCACGTCGGTAATCGTATTCATGACGGCGAACGTTTTGGCGTTCCAATCGGTATGGTTGAGCGCCTTCTGCAGAAAGTTTTCATTCCGTGAATCAAACTGGTCCTGCTCATAATCTTCCAATGCGAAACTTCTCGTTACCGGAATTCCCTGAACACGCTCATGCAAATGCCCTTGCACCTCAGCAAGCGCCTGCGAACGTTCTCTTGTCAGTCTTCTGAGTCTTCCATAAAAGAATTTGACACAGAATCCGAATATCGGGAACAAAATGATAGCAACAATCGTTAGGCCGACATCCATTGTCATCATAATTCCGATAGCAATCAAAATTGTAATCATATCCAGCCAGATATTCATTAGTCCCGTAACTACAAATGTTTTCGTTTGTTCGACATCATGTATTACCCGGGAAATAATTTCCCCGGTTTTTGTCTGAGAATAGAACCGTAAACTCAATTTTTGGATATGGTCAAACAGCTTATCCCTTACATCATAAAGAATTGTGTTCCCGACCCATTGAGCTAAATATTGTCGAAAATATTCAATCGGCGGACGTAGAATAAGAAATATCACAAATGCTCCGCCCATCAGCCAAAATAATTGCTCAATCTTTGCAGCATCCGACAAATCTTCCCCATTAATTATATTGTCGATGACATACTTTAAAATCAGCGGCATCAGGAGCGGTATGCCAAACTTCAGGATCCCGATAAAAACGGTTATTAAAATTTTCCATTTATATGGTTTAACAAATTGTAAATACTGCTTGATACTGCTCATTTTCACTACGCTTCCTTATTATTTTTATTGAAAAGAAAATCCTTGCTACGTTTTTGTAACAAGGGACGATTCTTCACGCTTCTTGCATTATAAGACTTTACTCTCGGTTCTTCAATTAATTGAATTATTATCTGTAGGTCAGATACCGTTCATACCATTGATCGATAAAGTCTGGTGAAAAAGGACCTTTTCGCTGCCTTACCCAGTTTAATAAGTAATCCATATTTTTTTGCAAAATATGGTCGAGCACATCAGGGTAATTCATTTGCTCCTTATGTTCCTCATATTCGTCTTCATCCAGCAAATCATACGTCATGTCAGGATATACTTTAACATCAAGATCATAATCAATGTATTTCAATGTCCCTTCGTCGAAAACAAATGGCGAACTTATGTTACAGTAATAATGTATTCCATTATTACGGAGCATACCTATTATGTTAAACCAATATTCCGAATGAAAATAACTAATAGCGGGCTCGCGTGTTATCCAGGTTCGTCCGTCACTTTCATTTACAGGAGTTTTATCATTTGCACCAATTACGATCAATTCCGTACCCTTTAAAACGAGATTTTTTTCCCAAACACGGTGCAATTGTCCATTATGTTTGTAGCTTTGAATTTGCATTTTTGTTCCTGCCTGTGGGCCAGCCATGATATATCTCTCCTTCTAAACACCGAAGCAAGCTTGTCCCTTTATTATACAGACAAAAAATAAATACATAAAGAAAAACAGAAAAAGAGCTCCCTGAGGCAGGAAGCTCTTTAAAGTGTCTAAATCGGGGGTAGGCAAGTTATTTTTTGTTCTGCTTAGATTTTTGGTTCTGCTTTTTCACTTGTTGCGCGTTTGTTTCTGAAGCAAATTCAGTACCGTACTGACCTTGCCCTTGAGCTGCTTTTTGGTTTTGTTGTTTCACTTTTTGAACGTTTGTACCAGCAGCTGACTTTTTCGGTTGTTTAGCCATCAGTATCACCTCCGCAGTTATTAATCTTTCCATTATGGACGTTGTTATCCTGATAAATAATAGTTAAATTTATCTTCTATTGGTAAGAAATAACTGCAACACTCGTTAGGTATACTGAATTTTAATATGCATAAACTAAAAAGACAAGCTGTGTCTCTGAGGCATTTCATATCGGGTTGATATAATCCGTCTCGGGTCGATATAGCTGCTGTCGGGTTGATAATTCCATAACGGGGGTACATTTCCCGCAATCCACCTCAACAGCATCAATCCATATACTTCATCATTTTCTGATGGGAAACCGGGAATGGATAGTCATCCAATTCATCATGATTCACAAAACGAATACGGTCGTCGTTGGCGCAGTCGCTATCTGTAGTCGCATCATAAATGTCAATTTGCCAAATGATGTGTGAAAAAACATGTTTTAATTTCCCTTGTTTATTACCTATTTTAACGTTCACACCATATTCCATTTGGAACCAGTTTTCGATATGTTCCATTCCAATCTCATTAATGGGGACCATCGGGAATTGCCACATGTTGGCCAACAGTCCGTTTTCAGAGCGTTTTTCAATTATATATTGTTTTTTTTCATTTCGAATCAGCAATGTCACATATGGGATTGTTTTCTGTTTTTTTGCCTTTGATTTTACGGGAAGATCCTCTTCTATCCCTTCAGCAAATGCCCGGCAATATTCCTGGACCGGACACAGCATGCACATCGGTGATTTTGGAGTACATACTAACGCACCAAGCTCCATAATTCCCTGGTTAAACGAAGATGGATCATCGTGCGAAATCAGTTCTTTGGTATAGCTTTCAAATTTCTTCTTCACTTTTGCCTTTGAAATGTCATCTTCTATCTTCAGAACACGGGAAAGTACCCGCATCACATTTCCATCTACAGCGGGTTCCGGCTGATTAAAGGCAATCGATAAAATAGCCCCTTTTGTATATGGGCCGACACCTTTTAATGCGCCCAAATCTTTAGAGTTATCCGGCACTTCACCACCATATGATTCAACAACTTCCCTAACTGCGTTTTGTAAGTTGCGTGCGCGGGAATAGTATCCCAGACCTTCCCATGTTTTTAAAACATCCTGCTGATCTGCATATGCTAAATCATAGAGTGTTGGATACTTTGTTAAAAAACGTTGAAAATAAGGAATAACCGTGTCGACTTTAGTTTGCTGCAGCATAATTTCGGATACCCATACTTTGTAGGGATCCTTATCCAGTCGCCACGGAAGGTCACGCTTATTGGCTTGATACCAGTCAATTAACTTTTCCTGAAATCCTGAAATGTCAAAATCCTGTAATGTTTTATCAGACATACTGTTACAACCTTTGTGTTAAAATTAATGATAGAGTACCATTTGTTTTGTCGAAGAAGGAGGACCCTGATTTATGGACACTGGCACCCATATTACGATGGGTATTGCATTAGGCGGACTGTCAACACTGGATCCCGCCGTGCAAGTTGACCCTGTGTTATTTAACGCTGTACTGGTCGGGACAATTGTTGGTTCACATGCCCCTGATTTTGATACGGTTTTAAAGCTTAAAAATAACGCTGTTTATATACGTCATCATCGTGGAGCAACCCACTCTATACCAGCCGTCCTGATGTGGGGAGTCCTGCTTGCAGGTATTATCCATGCAATTGTTCCCAGTGTCAGTTTTCTGCACTTATGGGCATGGACGGCTCTGGCTGTAGTAATCCATGTGCTTGTCGATATCCCAAACGCATACGGCACACAGGCATATCGCCCGTTTACCAATAAATGGATTGCATACGGATTTATCAATACGTTCGACCCGTATATTTTTATGCTTCATATTGGCGGAATTATCGCCTGGATTTTCGGTGCAAACCCGGGATATACGTTTTTAATTATCTATGCGGTCATTATACTCTACTATGTTAAGCGCTATATTGATAAAAAAGAAATCGTTAAGAAAATCCATGATTATTTTCCCGATACCGAACAAATCGCTACTTCACCGACAATTAAACAAAATGAATGGCGGATTGCCATTACAACTGCCGGCAAGTTTTATGTAGGTGTGGTAAAGGACGGCCATATAGAAATCGTGGATGAGTTTGAAAAAGTTCCACTACCTGACAATGATTTAATTAATTTGGCGAAAACTGATAAAAATGCTGCGGCATTTTTGTCGTTCTCGCCGGTTTACCGGTGGGAAATCAATGACTTTGATGATTTTACCGAAGTACGATTCATTGATTTGCGGTACCGGTCAAATGAACGTTATCCATTTGTAGCCGTTGTGCAAATAGATGACAATATGCGGATCATGACATCCTATACCGGCTGGATTTTTTCGGAACAGAAACTGCAAAGCAAACTGGATGTTGGCGAAAATCCAGTTTAAACAACAGCGCGGGAGGTGCCCCCGGGCTGTTGTTTTTTATGGTTATTCTACTTTATCGCCAAGCAGCGAGATAGGAATTGCTTCTTCTTTTTCATACGCTTCATTTAACAAATTGATTCTATGTCCCCATGCAAACACACCGTTTATATAATTTATTTTAAATTTATGGCCCGGGTCACCATTCAATTCATGTATATCCTGTGCATTAAAGTCGTCCGGGTTGATCATATAAGCCATGGCAACCTGCATTTTACGTTCATTCACTGCAACTTCGCTAATATTGCCCACCTGCTCCGCCTTTAATGCTTTTTCCTTCAACTTTCCTATTTCTTCGCGCAATTGCTCAACTGTATAATCACTATATCGATAATCCATTATTAAAATCTCCCTTCTCTATCATTTTACATTTTACCAATACTTTAAGAGAATGGAAATGATGATAATCTTATTTTTTAGGGGGAAAATGGTATGCCAACTGTTGCAATAACAGGAGCTGGTAGCGGTCTTGGGCAGGCATTGGCCTTGCAATACGCACAAAATAATTACAAAGTATATTTACTGGGTCGTACCGATACAAAACTTCATCTTGTTCAAAATGAAATCATAAAGAATGGCGGCGACGCGGAAGTAATCCTCTGTGATGTGCAGGAACAGGCATCAGTCAGTATCGCTTTTCAGCAGATCGGGGAACTGGACGTTTTTATTAATAACGCCGGCATTGGTATTTTTGGTCCTGTAGCGGATTATTCAATCAGTGACATAGAAAAAACACTGGATACCAATGTAAAGGGAACGATTTTGACTGTTCAGTCTGCACTTCCATTGATCCGTGCCAGCAAAGGGCGGATTTTAACGATTATTTCCACTGCCGGACTGCGCGGAAAGGTAAATGAATCCATTTACTGTGCAAGCAAATTTGCTGTGAAAGGCTTCACGGAAAGTCTCCAAAAAGAATGGGAGAATGACTCCATTTCCATTACAGCCGTTTATATGGGCGGTATGAACACTCCTTTCTGGAATAATTCATCCCATGTTACCGATTCATCAGGATTAAAAGGACCGGAAGTTGTTGCCGAACAGATTTATAATGAAGATGATGGGCGTAAGGAAATTTTTGTTGATAAATAAGAGAACTTATCAAATAGTCGGTATCCACCGGCTTTTTTTTCGAAAATATTCCGACTATTGTACTATCTAATTTCAGATTAATTGAAAAAATGAAACTATTTACCTAAAGGAGTTTCATCCCTTTTTCGAGAATTTTTTTATTGTGGAAGTAAAATACTCGCGAAAGGGGAATGTTTCATGAAGAAATTGTGGAAACTTGTCGCAGCCATTCTATTGGCCATTCCAATAGGCTTTTATGCAATTGGTTCTGGAACTGCAGAAGCTGCGGATAACAGTAAGCCGGAACCGATTGATATTGGCCCGGAACTAAGGAAAGAAACCGTAAAGGAAGCGGACTTTGACAAATCGTCAATCCCTTTCAGATCTTTTAGTAACGGGCAATCCCAGGGTTATGAGCCTGTTCCGGGCACCGAGCGTTTATGGGTTGCTTTGGATCAGACGAAGGGACAGTATTATTTGAAGCCCTTTACATTGAAAGCAGTTGGGGAACATGCAGAAATCTGGGTGGCGAATGATCGTAAGTTCCCACAGGAAAACCGAAATGATACCATTCAGATTACACAGGAACAAGTTGATTATATCCTCTCAGAAGTTGACAGTAACATCTATCCGACTGATACTGAATTTTTTGGTACGCCAAACTCCCATAGTGGTGAAAATGCATTGCTTGAAGGTCAATTGGGCGATAATTATTATGTCAGTCAGGACCAGAGTGACCGCAGTGTTATCTTAATAGATAACGTGAAGGACGAAAACTTCTATAATCCTGATTTTCCAAGCTATGTTGCAGGTTTTTTCTCACAGGTTCTTGAACAGTACACAGACCGTAACATTATAACAATTGATTCATACGACTGGGCAAATCGTGTCGGTGATGATGCAGCAAATCCGAATCTGTATGAAGGTACCGTTGCACATGAATACCAGCATCTGATTCATGCTGATAATGATCCAGGCGAGGAAACTTGGATTAACGAAGGGATGTCAGATTTTGCAGAATACCTTGTTGGCTATGGGCACCCGCAAGGACACATAGAAAGTTTTGCAGAGAAACCGGAGAACTCACTGGTTGCCTGGGAGGACCAGGGCCCAAGAGAAGTTTTAGCAGACTATGGAAATGCGTACTTATTTCAACTATATTTAAATGATCATTTTGGCGGGCAAGAATTTATTCAAAATCTCGCCAAGAATAAATTACCGGGTATTAAAGGTGTAAATGATGCATTAAATGCGTTTGGCTATGATAAAACATTTGATGATGTTTATCGAGATTACCAGACTGCACTTGTCATCGATGAAGAGCGCGAATTTGACGGCAAGTACGGTTTTACCAGTATTGACTTTACTGTGAACACCGGAACTGAACAGGCATATGCTTCCGAGGGGGCACCTTCCTGGGGATCTGATTTCATTGAAATGCCGGTACAAGAAGATAAAGAACTATATTTTAATGGCCTTGATTTTATGCCATTACAATGGGAATCAACGGCTGATCCGAAAGACAATTCCAATAAGGTACTCTGGGGTGGTACCGGTTCGCTTGTCGATCATTTCCTGGTCAGGGAATTTGATTTGACGGGCACACAAAATCCGGAACTGACATTTGATACGTTTTACAATATTGAATCAACGTGGGATTATGGATTTGTGCAGATTTCCACGGACGGTGGTAAGACATGGACTTCACTTGCAAATGAAAATACCAAAGATGAAGTGAATGAGAGTGCACATCCTAAAGTCAAATCGAATGTACCGGGGTTCACCGGGGCATCCAATGGCTGGACCACTCAATCATTTGACCTGAGCGAATATGCCGGTGAAAAAATTTTAGTTGGATTCCGCTATGTGACCGACTGGGCATCACAGGAAGCCGGCTGGTATATTGACAACATCCAGGTTGACGCTGTTTCATACAGTAATGATGGCAGCAGCACCGGTGATTTCAAAACACTGGATGAAGTGGTGAAAAATTATGTCAACTACCTTGTCTCATTTATTAAAATCGAGGAAGACGATGATGAAACTGAGTATGAAGTGAAGGAAGTTGATCCACTTAATTTCACCAATGATGAGATGGTGGAACTAGAAAAATATATGGAAAGTGAAGATGATGAAAGAGTTATTATGACCGTGACTCACGGTGCACCGGATAACGGACTGAACAATGCCGCATACAGTTATGAACTTCGTGAAGAAGATGACGAAGATGAGGACGATGATGACTGGGATGACGGTCATTGGGATGATGATGACCGGGACGATGGTGATCGGGATGACGGTGACTGGGACGACGGTCATTGGGATGACGATGACCATGACGATGGCAATCGGGATGATGATGACCGGGATGATGATGATCGGGGCGATGGTTATTGGGATAACGATGACTGGGATCACGGTTATTGGTGGAGACGATAACTGAAGTGATTAAGAAAAATCATTCATAATCTAGTAACCGAAAACTTAGGCGGGGAGTCATTGCATAGTGACTCCCCGTTTTTTAATGCTATTATTCTTGAATTTGTTCGTCCAAAAATTGATTGATCGACTCTACAGTAAAACCTTTTCGGTATAACGCTTCTTTCATTTTATTTCGCAGGGCATACCCTTCAAGCTTTTGCTGGTGTTTACGCAACAGTTTTTCACCCTGTTTCACGAGTGCATCCCATTCGGCATCATCGTCCTTTTCCTCCTGGAAGTCTGCCAGTACATCCTTAACTATTTCCTGAGTGAATCCTTTTTGCATTAATGTTGCCTGCAGCTGCTGAAGTTGTTTTTTGAATGAATGATTTTTACTTGTATTCAGTTTTTTTCCTACCAGTTTCGTCGCTTTTTCGTGTTGAATTTCATAGGTATACAATTCGATCGCTTCACCGGCAATTTGGGCAGAAACACCTTTTTCAAGCAATTCCTTTTTCACGAGCAGCGGTCCTTTATTTGCTGTTTCCATCCGTGTTCGGACAAATGCATCGGCAAACTGCTTATCATCAATTAATCCTTCATCATTCAGCCTGGCAATAATTTTGGTAATATGCTCTTCATCCACTTCTTTTTTCACAAGATAATCATAAATTTCCTTTTTTGTTCGCATTCGGTAGCTTAGAAAGTTAATCGCAAGGGTATATGACTTATGTAATGAATCTTTTTGGACAAGCGTGGCGATTGTTGTATCGTCGAGCTCAAGGTCTTTGCGAAGTTTAAATTCAATCAGTATCGCTTCATCAACAGCAAAACCGAATTTTTCGCCCTGACCATCATCCAGAAAGACATTATATCGATTCTTGCGTTTTTTCTGTGTGGTGATTCGGGTAATTTTTGACATGTTTCTCACCCCTTTCCCTTTATTGTATCATGAAAAAATTGCCTGAACACCACCGTAAGAATCGCTATACTAAAAGTTTTGGGATAGAATAAACTATAAATGAGAGGAGTGAAGCGGATGAATATTTTAGTAACCGGCGGGACAGGTTTTGTAGGTAAACATCTGACAAATACATTGCTCGAAAACGACCACTGCGTCTACATACTCACACGCTCCCCTGACAAACACACTGATAGTGAAAAAATATCCTACTTAGGCTATAACACACAGGCTGATACACTGCCAACAATTCATGCTGTCATAAACCTTGCCGGTGATTCGTTATTCGGTTACTGGACGAAAAAGAAAAAAGAGGCTATTCGCAACAGTCGGATCGAAACAACGCAAAAAGTAATTGATTTTATGAAGAACATGGATAAAAAACCGGAAGTGCTCATTAGCGGTTCAGCAGTGGGATTCTATGGAACTTCCGAGGACTTGATATTTACCGAAAAGACGACGAAGCCTGGCAATGATTTTTTGGCTACTGTCGTTACTGACTGGGAAAAAACTGCCAGTCAAGCTGAACAGCTGAGGATTCGGACTGTTTATACCCGATTTGGGGTTATCTTAGGAAATGAGGGCGCCCTTCCATATATGAAGCTGCCGGTTAAAATGTTCGCTGGCGGTAAGATTGGCAATGGTGAGCAGTGGGTTCCATGGGTACATATTGAAGATGTGGTCAAACTTATTCAATTTGCCTTAGATAATGAAGCCATTAGCGGTCCATTGAACGTTACCGCACCCAATCCGAAGCGAAATAAGGATTTCACAAAAATTCTGGCAAACTTATTAAAGCGGCCATATTGGATCCCTGCCCCCTCACCCATTATCCGAATGACTATCGGGGAAATGAGCCTGCTCATCACAAAAGGGCAATATGTCCTGCCGAATAAAGCTGTGGAAAACAATTTTCAATTTACCTATCCCTATTTGGAAGAAGCGTTACGTAATATTGAACGTTCACATTGACTGATTAGATAAATGTATATTTTTTCAATTGTGGATAATCCTAAGCGTAAAGTGAGGGATTGTTTATGAGAGGCAAACCAAAAATTGAGAACGAGAAGTTTTTATCAAAAATGCAGGAAGTCTCGTATCAGAAGGAATTCAGGCGTGCTGACAAAACGTATAACCAGCTGACGCAAAAAGGAAACCGAAGTTAATGCTTTGGTTTCCTTTTTATTTATCCACAAGTTTTTCTGGTGTTGTGAATAACTCCTGGAACTCCCTCCACAAGCCATCCATTTATTCACACCTTAATTGTGTATAAAAATTCATGTACCTGTGGATTATGTGGATATTAGACAAGAGTTTTGTGTGTAACTTCATTCTCCTGTTGATAATATTGTGGATGGTTTAGTATCCGCATAGCATCATTCCATGCATCCGCTTTTCGCTTACCAAATCCGTACCCTGTTTTAATATTAGTTGTCTCCAATGCTAAAGCCGCCTGCCAAATAGCCATTTTATTAACATTCCAAATGTAGATAACCGTCGTACCAGCATCCACAATATCGATTTCAAATTCTTTATCAAGAAAAATAGCCCGTAAGATCATTATCTTTGTCAAATTTGTAATAGAATCATGGTACAAAATTAAACAGCTGACCATCGCATTATCCCCTTAGAATTGTTCTTTTTATAAACATAATATTATATGTGCATAAATAGCACAATAAAATACCCTTTTCGCACTCTCAATCATGATAGGATTATATGTATCTCATTAGGAAATTTGGATTTTTTCCCCAATTTTATTGCAGAGTGTGATAATCATGAGTTTGGAGAAAATGGCATATAACATAAAATTCTTCCGGGAACTGAACGGCTGGACACAGGAAAAGCTGGCCGATAAGTTAAATATTTCCCGATATGCTGTGATACGGTGGGAAACGAACAAGGTAGTTCCGGATATTGAATCTCTGATAAAACTCAGCGAACTGTTTGATGTTACGATTGATCATATTGTTGGGAATCATTCGATTCGCGAGGATTTATTAAAAGACTTCAAACGCATTTACAGTTCCAAATCAAAATCTTTCGATGAAGAAGCTGTCGAATTGGTTGAATACTTAATGGAAAATCCGTCATTCAAGAAACAGATTTTCCGATTGCGTAATCTGCCAATCAAAAAGCAAAAATCTATTCATGATATGTTTGAAAATATAATTGAACAAATTGAGAAAATATAGTTGAGTGAATAAATCACTCAACTTTTTTAATGGTGGGCCATATTAATCGCTGAATGCCGAAGTTCACAAAGATTATGTCGAAGTTCACAGAAGAAAAGCCGAAGTTCACAATTGGTTTGCTTGAAGTTCACAATTAAAACGCCGAAGTTCACAACTTGTTCGCCTATCTCCGTCCAGCTGCATTCTGGAAAGCCCCGCCAACCTCTCCAAAAAGTATTCTTTTATACAGAACCTTTTTCGGTTATAGTTCGTATAGAAGTTATCCCCCATGATTGGAGTGAACAAAATGGAAGAAATGGGAGCTTTACAATTATTTAGTGAAATCAACTGGGCCATTATCGCACCGTTTTTAGTCATTCAGGCAATTCTGCTTGTCGTCGCACTGATTGATGTGATTCGAATTGATCGAACAAACGGACCGAGATGGATGTGGGTCCTGATCATTTTACTTATTAGTTTATTTGGTCCAATTGCTTATTTCATATTTGGAAGGAGGCAGGATTAGATGACCCTGCTTACGGTCAACAATCTGACCAAAAAATTTAACGGCAAACCAGTGGTCAATCAAGTCAGCTTTCGGTTCCAGTCTGGCAAGTGCATTGCATTGATTGGACCAAATGGCGCGGGCAAAACAACGACATTACGCATGTTATCGGGATTAATTAAATTATCAGGCGGCTCTGTAACATTTGCCGAGATGAACAAAACTGATGACAATCGGAAATATATTGGCTATCTCCCGCAATATCCTGTCTTCTACTCATGGATGACCGGAAAAGAATTTCTTGTTTATGTCGGGCAACTGGCGCATCTATCAAAAGAGAAGGCGGTGAAACGTGCCGAATCCCTTTTGGAACGAGTTGGGCTGACTGAGGCAAAAAACCTCCGTATCGGAAAATATTCTGGCGGTATGAAACAGCGGCTTGGAATCGCTCAAGCTATTATCCATCATCCTAAATTACTTATGCTTGATGAACCGGTATCGTCGCTTGACCCGATTGGCCGGCGCGAAGTATTAACGTTAATGGAAGAGCTGAAAGAGGATATGACGATTTTATTTTCCACTCACATTTTAGGTGATGCGGATGAAGTAAGTGATGAATTGGTGTTGTTACATGATGGGCGAATCGTTGAATCAGGTTCCATGGACGAACTTCGCCGCAAATACCAAACATCAAAAATTGAACTTGGTTTTCAGGAGGAAGCCGAAAATTATCAGGCCAAAATTGAGAATCTATCATCCGTGGAAAATTGTTATCTGGAGCGGGCTGCAATTCATGTCACAGCCAAAGATATTGATTTGGCAAGAAAAGAAATTCTCACAGCCGCTGTAAATGAGGAATGGCCGCTAACCGACTTTTCCGTAAGCCGTGCATCACTGGAAGACATGTTTATGAAGGTGGTGAACAGCTAATGCAGTGGATGACACTTTTTAAAAAAGAATTCATTGAGAACATGCGAAATTTCAAATGGATCTGGGTACCGCTTGTTTTGATTTTAATCTCAATCATGGACCCGATTTCAAGCTATTATTTACCGCAAATCATTGATGCTGTCGGCGGCATGCCTGAGGGTACTGAATTCCAGCTCCCTGAGATACAACCAAGCGACGCGATTAGGATGAGTCTATCGCAAATGAGTTTAATTGGGGTAGCCGTAATTGTACTGATGTCGATGGGGACAATTTCTGGAGAACGAAAAAGCGGTGTTTCCGAACTTGTTTTGGTTAAGCCAGTTTCCTATGCCAATTACATAACGGCAAAATGGGCGTCCATATTGCTGCTGACACTCGCATCATTTGCAGTGGGGATTTTGGCCAGCTGGTACTACGTGAACTTATTATTCGGTGACCTATCGTTTGGAGCACTTCTGCAAATATTTTTCTTTTATGGATTATGGCTGGCACTAGTCGTATCATTATCCATTTTTTACAACACGATTGTTAAAATACCCGGACTTGTAGCATCTTGCACCATAGCTACAATCATAGTAATGAAACTGATTACAACTATTTTCGGTCATTTATTGGAATGGAGTCCCAACAACATATCAGGTTATATTCAGCAAATGCTCGTCTCAGGCAGTGTTCCGTCGGAGTTAACCGGAGCTGCGATTGTAACAGCTGTAATGATCGTTTTACTTGTTATTGGATCAATTTATACGTTTAAAAATAAAGAATTGGCGAATTAAAAGTAGCCGGTAAAAAAGAGTTTTATCAAAAGAAAAATCCGAACTAACTTGAAAGTGGTGCAAACAACCGCTCCGGAAATATACTGTGGTGCTCGTCGTGTTGCAAGTGATTTCGGAGAAGAAGCACTCCTCGCAACTCGAAGCTTACTCGGTAGATGTTTCGCTCGTCGCTTTCCGCGGGCGGTTGTTGAGCCTCCTTGCGCTCGACGTATTGCAAGTGATTTCGGGGATGTTCCACTCCTCGCAGAAAAGATCCTACCGCGCTGCGGAATCTCATCCAGGCCTTTCCCCCCGCAGGAGTCTACGTATATTTCCTACGCTTGACCCGTGCATTGTTCGCTTCTTTCCCTGCACTTTTTTGTTATGTCCCAGCATCAACTTAAAAAGGACTGGCGCACCAGTCCTTTTTAACTATCTTACTTTTACTGTTGTAATCGTATGAATAAGTAACCAGGAAATACCGTACACAATTATCCCTGCAGCAAATAACTGATAAAAGAAGACGATGTCAAACGACTGGAACAATTCTACGATGAAATCGGTCAGCCAACCCTGAGCTGCACCTAACATTACAATAATCAGAGCTGCTCCTGCTACACTTCCACCGCCGATTAGACCAGCCCGGTAAAATATCAGTCCTAAAACATACATAACCGAAAGCAGAAAGAACATTACCGTTGTATCAATAACCACCCTGGACATCCACGTGTCTGTCAACAGTTGGGATGGATGAAAGAAGTTGAAGGTAGTGATAGATAGCTGATCCGTTATCCACATAACCATTGAGTGTACTGTATTTCCAAAAATAGATTGCAGGATGGAGATTCCCAAAAAGAATAATGCAACACTTACAAATAAGTTTTTTCTGGTGGCACCCATTTTAATCGAAAATGGAACGCTTACCTTTACTGCTAAGAACCCAAAAATACTGCAAAATATATACATTGCCCCTGATTTGCCAAAATATAAACCATTGCTGTCCGTATTTAACAGCATATAGGCTATTACGATACTGGCAAATAAACTGGCCAGCAGAATAGACCAGAATATGATAAATTGACGTCTCGTGTCAGTCACAAAGAAATAAAGTAATCCTTTAATCTGTCTCCCCATGTTTATCCCCCTTCATCTGTACTACTACCTGGCTTTAACTGTTGTAATCCTTCTGAGAAAAATGAAGGTTATTCCATAAATCACTACTGCAATGCCAAGCAGCTGATAAAAGAATCCAATATCAATTCCCGAAACTAAATCAATAACAAAATCAGTAAGCCATCCCTGTGCCACCCCTAAAAGAAGAACAACAAGCACTGCACCAAGAAAGCTTCCTCCTCCAACTAAACCATATTTATAGAATAACAATCCTATTACAAACATAGCTGCTGTAAAGAAAAACATGATGGATGTATCAATAATAATGCGTGTGTACCAAGTATTCTCCAGAAAATATGCAGGATGAAGAAAAGAAAACATATCTATTCCCGTTGCGTTCATTAATGCCATGACAAGCTCCTGCAGGATAGCCCCGGCAACAGCCATTGCAAACGATAGAACAAGAAAGAATATCCCCATGCTGACAAACAAATTTTTACGTGTTGCACCCATTTTTATTGTAAATGGCACGGAGTCTTTTACCGCAATAAATCCGATTATCGCACAATAAACGTACATTGGACCTGTCAGGCTTAATCTAAAAAATGCATCCCCGTCATTTACACCTGACAGAAAATACGTGAACCCTACTGAAACGACTATTATTGCCATTAAAATCGTCCAAAAGATTGTAAGTGAGTGTCGATAGTCTGATGCATAGAAATAAAGTAATCCTTTAATCTGTCTCCCCATCTGTTATGCTCCCTTCTTCTCCGTTAAATAAATCATCAGTTCCTGGATTGGAATACCTTCCACAGATAATCCTGCTGTTTTTGCCTGTTCCACGGTTCCATAAACATATGCAGTCATCATGCCTGCAAGTTGCTTTGTCTCAATTACTTCTTTACCGGCGATAAATGCTTCAACCTCTTCGATTGTGCCGGAAACAGCACACGCATTGTTTCGAAGCACTTCTGCTTCCTCTCTTAAGGCAAGTTTTCCATTCTGAAGTATGAGCACTTCCTCAAACATTAAGCTGACTTCATCAATTAAATGTGTGGAAAAAATAATTGTCCGTTTTTCAGATTCATATTCTTCCAGCAGAATTTCATAAAACTTTTTCCGTGCTGCGGCATCAAGCCCGATGTATGGCTCGTCAAAAATCGTGATTGGCGCCTTGCTCGACAAACCTACGATTATTCCTAGAGCGGATGCCATCCCTTTGGACAGAGCTTTCACCTTTGCATTCAGATTCAGGTTATACTCTTTGATCAGCTCATCAGCCAGTTGCTGATCCCATGTCGGATAAAAGTAAGAATAAATCCGCAGTACATTTTTCACCTTCAAATCCTTTTTAAAGTTATCGCCTTCTTTAATCAGGCAAATCGATTCGGTCAGACGCTGATTATCAAACGGTTTTTCACCATCAATCAGAATTTCTCCCTCTGACGCTAAAATATGACCGGACAAAATCTCCATGAAAGTCGTCTTTCCTGCTCCGTTTCTGCCAAGCAAACCATATATTTTCGGTTCAGTAAGTGTGAACGAAACATCTTCAAGCGCATTTGTACTCCCGTATTTTTTTGATAAATTTTTAACCTCAATCTTCATTTAACGTACCCTCCCTGTTTATCATTTCCACCAATTCTTCTTTCCTGATGTGCAGTTTACTTGCCTCGCTTTTCAGTGGAAGCATGAAGTTTTCATAAAATGTTTGTTTTCGCTTTTCGATTAAAATCGACTTGGCATCCTCCGTTACGAACATTCCAACACCCCTTCGTTTTACTAAAATATCCTCGTCAACGAGTTCGTTAATTCCCTTTGCAGCAGTTGCGGGGTTTATTTGATAGTATTTAGCAAATTCGTTTGTAGAAGGGACACGTTCCCCCGGCTTAACCGATCCGTTGATGATCGAGTCTTCCAGTTGTTCTTTAATCTGCTGAAAAATTGGTTTGTTTTCATCTAATTGCTTTTTCATAAATAAGCCCCTTAGTTAATTGGTTAATTACTTATGTAACTAACCATATAACCAATGATGTTTTTTGTCAATACTTTTCTGAAAAATTATTTTGAAAATTTATATACCCTCAAATTGCTTTGCGTGGCGACTTTCACACCGAACAAATTGTGAACTTGAGCCGAAAATTTGTGAACTTGAGCGAGATATCTGTGGACTTGAGCGATTGCGGTAAATGGAGCCACCATGAACTTGAGCCCATTCTGTGACAGTTTGAGCGAATGACATTCCAGACACTCTAGAAAGGTCTGAAGAAAGAGTTACCGTTCAATGCTGACATATGTCTACCATTGCAAAAAAACTCTGCACCTTAAACAGTGCAGAGCCGCTTTCATTAATCTTCTCCTATTTTTTTATCCTGTGATTTTGGTAATCGTCCGGCTTTTTTTGCCGATTCCCGCAGTAAAAATTCTACGTGGCTGTTAACGCTGCGGAATTCATCTTTTGCCCAGGATTGCAAAATATCATATAGTTTCGGGTCTATACGTAACGGGAAATTCTTTTTTTTCGTCATAGAATCCCTCTTCTATTGATAAAGTGTGCCTGTATTGACGACTGGTTGTGTCCCGTGATCAGAAACAATTGATACGAGCAGGTTGTTGGTCATTGCTACGCGACGTTCATCATCCAATTCCACAATACCATCCCGTTCCAATTGTTCGATTGCATCCTGGACCATTCCGACAGCTCCATCAACAATTTGTTTACGAGCTGCAATGATCGCACTTGCCTGCTGACGCTGCAGCATTGCCTGGGCAATTTCTGTAGAGTAGGCGAGGTGTGTTAGACGTGCTTCGATGACCTCCACCCCCGCAACTGTCAGACGCTCCTGCAGGTCATTCGTTAAATGGTTGGACACTTCCTCGGCATTCCCCCGTAAAGTCATTTCATTATCGGTAAATGTATCATACGGATACTTCGTTGCCACAGCACGGATTGCAGTCTCACTTTGAATCTCAACGAATTGCTCGTACCGATCCACATCAAAGACAGCTTTTGCTGCATCAACCACCTTGAAAACAATAACGGCAGCGATTTCAATAGGATTACCATTCACATCGTTAACTTTCAATCGCTTACTGTTAAAGTTCCGGACACGAAGCGAAATTGTCCTTCTGATAGAAAATGGAACCGTAATGACAATTCCTTCTTTTCGAATGCTTCCCATGTACTTCCCCAGGAAAATAACTACAGCTGACTGGTTCGGCTGAATTAAAGTAATTCCACTTCCCAGTGTAATAGCTATTACGAGGGCGATGCCACCAATAACAAAATGTTCCTCGAAAAAACTGAATACAGTAACAGCCAACAGGACAGCAATTGCTAAAATTCCTACATAACCATTCATCATCCAAGCATCTTTTTCACGTATCACGCCAACTCACCTTCCCCAAAATAATTGATTTCGAAATTATATTATAATGATATCACAATTGTTTATTTTTGTAAATTACTATCCTGCTGTTAAATTATCCACGGGACTTCGCTCATTCATAATAATATAGTTCTTCCCATTAGTGGTGATGGTTGTATCGCCAAACACTTCTGTTGAGTATATCGCTGCACCAACGTTATTTAGGTTCTCAATCACCCGGTCAACCGGATGTCCAAAATTGTTCTTTTTGCTGTAAGTTAGAATGGCAACTTCCGGACTCACTTCTTTTAAAAAATCAGTAAACGTACTTGTGTGTGACCCATGATGGGCAACTTTTAATATCTCCGACTGCAAATCATATTTTTTAATCAGCTTCTTTTCCTGTTCTTTTTCAATATCAGCCATCAGTAAAAAGTCGATTTTTTTATAGCTGATTTTCAATGCAATAGAGGATGCATTACTGTCCTTTGACCCACTGTGTGTATTGAGAATCCGTATTTTAAGATGCGGATCAATTTTAATCAAATCATTATTCTGAGCAATTTCAATGGGAATTCGCCGCCTTAATATTTCACTGATATACCTCGCATATGTTTTCGTCGAATGAAGTTTCCCTGAATCAATCAGTCTATCCACCTCAAATACCTTCAACACTTCTGTAAGACCGCCAATATGGTCAATATCCGGGTGTGTCGCAATTAGCAGATCAATCTTTTTAACCTCTTGTTCTTTCAGAAATGCGACCACTTTTTTACCCGCTTTTGGTGGTCCACCGTCAATCAGAATGGTTTTATCGGAAGGTGTCTCAATCAGAATACTGTCCCCCTGACCGACATCAATGAAATGAACATCCATTTTAGTCTGTTGTTCTGCGTGTATGTAATTTGCAGGTCCTGCTGTGAACAGGATTGCAATTATCATTATTGACTTTATGGTTTTTCTGTATAACTGCATGTGCAACATCCTTTTGATGGTTAAGTTTGATTATAGTTTTTCACGTTTACCGATGTAATATTATGTAACATATTGGCGGGAAATATGTTTCGGATGTGTATTTGCTTCTCGGGCCGATGTTTCCTTTCTTCTGCCGATAAAAAAAGCCGCTGAACAGTGTCAGCGGCTTTTTTCCTAATCATGTTATTCACTTTTTGCAACAACAATTTCACCATCAGTAACAGCAACTTTTACAGATGCAACTGTTTCTTCTTCCAGGATCAGGTCGGTCAATTGATCCTCGATTTTGTCCTGGATTACCCGGCGTAACGGTCTTGCACCGAATCGGCGGTCATAGCCAAGTCGTACAAGTTCCTGTTTGGCTTCATCTGTTATTGAGATGGATATGTTATTTTCCTCAATTGTTTCTTCCAGTTCTGCAAGCATCAGGTCAACGATTTTCACCAGATTATCCTCTGTCAGTTCATTGAAGGTAATGATACTGTCGAAACGGTTGAGGAATTCCGGTTTGAAATAAGCACTTAAGTTTTCAAGTGTTGAAACGGACTCATGTTCAGAACGGTTGAATCCGACGTTGACTTCCTTCACTCCAGTGCCTGCGTTACTTGTCATGATGATTACTGTATCTTTGAAACTTACCATACGACCGTGTGAATCAGTCAGATGACCGTCCTCCATAATTTGCAGGAACATGTTTTGCACGTCAGGGTGTGCTTTCTCAACTTCATCCAATAAAAGAATGGAGTAAGGGTTACGGCGAACACGCTCAGTTAGTTGGCCTGCTTCTTCATGACCAACATAGCCAGGAGGTGAACCGATAATTTTAGACACCGCGTGTTTTTCCATATATTCACTCATATCAAGGCGAATCATATTGTCCCGTGAACCAAATATTTCTTCGGCAAGTGCCTTGGTCAGTTCTGTTTTACCGACACCTGTTGGTCCGATAAACAGGAATGAACCGATTGGACGGTATTTTGATTTCAATCCGGCACGGCTGCGGCGGACAGCTTTGGCAACTTTTTGTACCGCTTCATCCTGACCAATAACTTTTGCACTTAGATTTTCGCCCAGGTTACGCATTTGCTCCTGTTCAGCGGTTTGCAGCTTGGTTACCGGAATTCCGGTTTTCTCCTCGACAATTAATTGGATATCGGAAACATCCACATCAACAACCTGTTCTTCGTCTTTCGCTTTTTCCAGTTGTTTTTGCAGCTGGATTTCCTGGTAACGAAGATTTGCTGCTTTTTCATAATCTTCTTTTTCAGCAGCTGCTTCTTTGTCACGGACGATTTCATCCAGACGATTTTGAATGGAATCCGAGTCTTTTTCTGCATTGTCCAGGTTCAGACGTGATCCGACTTCATCCATCAGGTCAATCGCTTTGTCCGGTAAGAAACGATCCTGGATATAGCGCTGTGACAAGGATACAAATGCCTGGATTGCTTCATCAGAATAACGGACTTCATGGAACTTCTCATAACGATCTTTAATTCCGTTTAAAATTTGAACAGCTTCCTCTGCTGAAGGTTCTTTAACAATAATTGGCTGCAAACGGCGTTCCAATGCTGCGTCTTTTTCAATCTGACGGTACTCCTTCAATGTAGTCGCACCGATCAGTTGCATTTCGCCACGGGCTAGTGCAGGTTTTAAAATATTTCCCGCATCCATTTGTGAGCTTTCTGCAGTTCCGGCACCAACGATTTGATGGATTTCATCGACAA
Source organism: Virgibacillus doumboii (assembly GCF_902806455.1). Classification (GTDB taxonomy): domain Bacteria; phylum Bacillota; class Bacilli; order Bacillales; family Amphibacillaceae; genus Lentibacillus; species Lentibacillus doumboii. The sequence goes on from NZ_CADCWQ010000001.1 coordinate 2,954,438, forward strand.
ATAAAATAACATTTTTACGTGATTGCAGTTCCTGAACGAGCTGCTTCATCCGCTCTTCAAACTGACCGCGAACACCTGTATTTGCAACAAGTGAAGCAACATCAAGCAAATAAATTTCTTTATTCGTCAATTTAGCCGGTACTTTCCCTTCAGCAATTTTAAGGGCAAGTCCTTCCGCGATGGCTGTTTTACCAACACCAGGTTCACCGATAAGAACGGGATTGTTCTTGTTGCGGCGATTTAACGTTTCAATCACACGTTTTACTTCGGTGTCACGTCCAATAACCGGATCAATCAGACCAGCGCGCGCTGCCTGGGAAACGTTTTTACCAAGTTGATCAAGCAGTCCATTGCCATTACCAGCTTGTTGCTCTGTCTTTGTCCCGGTAAAACTTTGACCATTTCCCTGGAAAAAGTTCTCTCCGAATCCTCCCTGCTGGTTTTGACCAAATTCATGGCCACCACCATTCATCAAACTTCCTTGTATTTCACGAAAACATTTATTACATACGTGCATCTGCATTTTTTCATTGTTGATTTGCATAGCTACATTTATTGTTGCTGGTTGAATACCACAGTTTTGACAATTCATGTGTCATTCCTCCTTGTGATTTTCAAAGGTCTGTTTGAAAGGTTTGACTTTGACTATATTTGACCTTTGATTTTTATTATACTCTGACCTTTTTTGACTTTCAAGTGTTTTTGCCTAATTTTTTTGGTCAAATATTTCTTGAATATATTATTGCCGTTAATCTGTGATCTGCATGGAGAGCGGGAAACTGATAACCTTCAAAATAACTGTGTTCCCAAATTTCCCACACAAAAATGCCTGGATGTGAACTCATCCAAGCATTGCTTCATTACCTGTTTTTTAAGCACCAGCACTAGTCAAAAAATACATAGCAGTAAGAATAATCATTAACACCAATACACCTAAGACAAGACGCTTCAACATAATCCTCCCCTTGTATTAATTGCTGACTTATCCACTTAATGGTGTATATTCTACATCCTCGCTTCATATTCCTACTTCACGGTTCTATCACGATATACAATCAAAGTAATTGCATTTAAAAGAATAGTAACGATAAGAAGCACCGATGCGACAAACGCCACAGCACCCGTTGTGTCCATAAGATCAGACCAATCCTCAATCTTTACCAGATGATAGTTATAAAAAATCTGGAAACAAAGCGAAATAGCACAAGCACTGATGCTCATTACGGAAAAAATTATCCAATTTTTATGGTCATACTTTTTACATTGCATAATATTAACTACAGGAAAAAACCAGGCAATCAGTCCAAGCACCAGACTGCCAACATTAAGCCAACCCATAATATCCAGTCCCCCTATAAACAACATTAAAAAAATAATTAAAACGCTGAAACACAATACTAAAATTACAATGATGGCCCCTCTTTTTCCAAGGTTTAGTTCCTTCCCACTATTTAGTAAGTAAATCACAGTAAAAATAAATACAAGTCCTATCATTATCACAGGATTAATAGGATTTCCCTATCCCCCATTCGTAAATGACTTGACACTACTTCACCAACGCATTCCTTAAAGATCCATCAGTACGAAATAAAATCTCTTCTATTTTATGCCTAAATACATAGGTTCTGTAAAATAAGGTTTGAATTGTCCTTCTGAATAGTTATTTAATGCTTCTGCACTTTTCGTGAATTCCTCTTTCTCGGAAGATGATTCTCTCAAATCACTCCATATCTTTATCAATTCCTCATCCGGTCCTGTGAAAGTGTTAGTCAATACGGTTTCAATTGTAGTTATATTTTCATCTTTTGTTTCTGTAGAACAGGCAGTGACTACAAAAATCACGAGCATCGTTATAGAAAATCCCAAAACAAGCTTTTTGATTAAAATCACCCCTTTAAAATAGACTACGCAGCATGCTGTAAATAGGTTTCAACCAAAAAAATAGCATACCAACCACAATCGATTTGGTATGCTATCTCAGTTGTTCATTGTTCCCTCTATTAACTTTTAAGTTTTTCCTTCTGCCTCAACTCTACCCTTCTGATTTTACCTGACGTGGTTTTTGGCAATTCGTCAATAAAGTCAATTTGCCTTGGATATTTATACGGAGCAGTCAGCTCTTTTACATGATCCTGCAATTCTTTGACTAAATCAGGATTGCTTGCATCAACACCGCTCTGCAAGACAACAAATGCTTTGACGATATTTCCGCGAATCTCATCAGGGCTTGCAACAACGGCACATTCCTGTACAGATGGATGTTTGACCAATGCATCCTCCACTTCGAAAGGTCCTATTGTATAGCCGGAACTGATAATAATATCATCACTGCGTCCTTCAAACCAAAAGTACCCTTCTTCATCTTTTGATGCCTGATCACCGGTAACATAGTATTCGCCTCGCTGTGACATTTTCGTGCGTTCCGGGTCCTTGTAATATTCACGGAACAATGCCGGACAATCCATTTTTACTGCGATATCGCCGATTTTCTCAGCAGGCACTGGTTTACCGTCTTCATCAACTACTTCCACGTCATTTCCTGGTGTCGGTTTCCCCATCGACCCTGGTTTAACTACTGTATCCTTCATGAAGCCAAGCAGCAATGTATTTTCTGTTTGACCATAGCCATCCCGGACCGTCACATCAAAATACTTCCGGAATGTATCAATTACTTCCCTGTTCAGAGGTTCACCTGCTGAGACGGCACTGTGAAGCGCAGGCAGCTGATAGTCATCCAGATTATCAACCTTTGCCATCAAGCGGTACTCGGTCGGTGTACAGCACAACACATTAATTTCGTTGTCCTGCAATAATCCCAGATATGTTTTCGGGTCAAACTTGCCATTATATACAAACCCGGTTGCACCGGCACCCAATACCGACAGGAACGGACTCCAGATCCATTTTTGCCATCCGGGACCTGCAGTAGCCCAGACCTTGTCCCCTTCATTAATAGCAAGCCAATTTGCGGATGCTGTTTTTAGATGGGCAAAACCCCAGCCATGTGTATGTACAACACCCTTTGGATTACCGGTAGTTCCGGATGTATATGGCAAAAATGCAATATCATCACTTTTCGTATCGGCCATAGCCAATTGGTCAGAGGCACTCTCTTTCAGCGTGTCCAGGTCATTCCAGCCGTCAACCCGTTTACCGACAGAAAATAATTTTAACTGATCATATTCTTTTATATCACTGTATTGATCAACAAAAGGATAGTAGCTGACAACACCGCTTACCTCACCATGGCTGATGCGATACTGCAAATCCTTTGTCTTCAGCATTTCCGAACTCGGAATAATGATAATCCCGGTTTTCAATGCTGCCAGATACGTTTCATATGCTTCTATTAATCTTGGAATCATGATTAATATTTTATCGCCCTTTTTCAATCCATGCCCCAGGAAAACGTTTCCAATTTTGTTTACATTTTTCATCAGTTGTTCATATGTTATCTCTTTCGACTGGCCGCTGTCATCCTGCCAGATTAATGCTTTTCTAGTTGGATCTGCTGCAAACCGCTCCATCTCCATCACAATATTATAATCACTCGGAGCAATTAAGTCTTCTCTGTTCATTTTATCAACTCCAATACTAGTTTATAGTATTAGTATAGCAAAGGTTTAGAAAATTTTAAATCTAAAATAATTTCGGCGACAGTCCTCGACAAAATTTTCAATAATTCTATTCCAAAACTGCGACTTTTATATTACAATGACCTTACATTTACATCCTAAAAAGTAAAAACCAGTAAAGGGTGATTTTATGGTTAATCAGGGAAAGCAGCCAAATATTTTGTCAATTTTGTTCAATAAGGATTCCAAACATCTGGAGAGAAATAACGTAGACAGGAATGAAGTACTGGATTATTACGCGTCGTTAGCTATGAATCACCCGGACTTAATTATTATTTTCTCGCCGGAGGGAGAGATAATCTCCCAAAACTGGGGAAGCATGAATGAATTTTTGGGATATTCCCCTAATGAAACTGTTGACCATAAAGAATATTTACCAACCAAATCGTACCACGCTCTCAGATCTTCTTTTTACGATGCATTGCAAGGTAAAACAAGCAGACATGAGATTAATCTATTAAATAAATACAAGCAAACTATCCATGCAGTTGTGTCAGTGATCCCGATTAAAAAAACGGATGATGATGTGAAGGGTGTATACATTATCGTCCGGGATAACACGGAGCATAAACAAACATTAGAATCATTGGAATTACATAAAAGTCACCTGGAGCACGCGCAGCAAATTTCCAAGATTGGCAGCTGGGAATATTTGATTGACGAGGATCAATTGACTTGTTCCGATTATTTCTATGACATATTTGGCCTTGATCGGGATGACACTGCCACAATAGATAAGAATTTTGAATTTGTCCATCCGGATGATTATGAGAACGCTGTAAATATTGTAAAAACATCTATTGAGAAAGGCATAAGCTATGTTTGCGACTTTCGTATTTACCACGGAAAAACCGGTGAGTTGCGTTACCTAAAGGCACAGGCTGAGGTTATTTGGAAAAATAATAAACCATATAAACTCGTAGGAGTAATACGGGATTACACAAGTCAACAGGTTTTGGAAAATAAAATTGATGAAACTAAACAAAACACAAAACTATTATTGGATAATCTGACAGTAGGCTTTTGGATGAGAAACCTTTCCAACGGGGAAATGACCTATATTTCCAAGGGTGCTGAGGAGTTACTGCAATATCCATTATACGAACTTTACGATAAGCCTGATTTATGGGAAGAATTGGTTCATCCGGTAGACAAAGAGGTTGCGCTTAAAGGACGGGAGCTACTGATGAATGGCGAATCAGTTCGCCAACATTACAGGATTTTATGTGGTGATGGAACGACAAAATGGGTTGCTGATCAATCCATACCATGGAAAAAAGATGATAGCGAAGTAACACATTCATTCGGAATGCTGGTTGATATCACCGCTGAAGTTGAAATGCAGCATCAGCTTGAATATTTCTCAACACATGACCAGTTGACTGCTTTGCCGAACCAGCGCAGTTTATATGATAGAATAGATGAATTATGTGAGACAGCATCAGACAAAAAGTTTGCATTGTTGTATTTGGATTTGGATCGTTTTCAGCTTATTAACGATTCACTCGGCTATCATATTGGTGACAAGGTTCTTAAGAAGATTGCAAGCAGGTTGTTGTCCGCAATTGCAGATGGATCCTACCTGGCACGCATCAGCAGTAATGACTTTGTCGTTCTTGTTGAAGACTACTCAACGCAGGAAGTCATTTTTGAAATGGCTGAACGTATTATTGAATATATCGAAGAACCGATAGCTGTTGATGGATACGAAATGCATGTGACAACAAGTATTGGTATTAGTTTTTTCCCGGAGGATGGCGATGATAAGCTTTCATTAATCGAAAGTGCTCATGCAGCATTATATCGTGCCAAACAACTAGGGAAAAACAATTATCAGCTCTATTCTTTTTCAAAAGATATTACATCCTATAAGAAATTTGTACTGGAACGCGATATGCGTAAAGCGATTGAAAATGAAGAGTTTGAAGTTTATTACCAGCCACAGGTTGAAACCGCTACAGGTGTGATAACAGGCGCTGAAGCTTTAATCCGATGGAACCATGCTGAATGGGGGCTCGTATCACCTGGCGAATTTATCCCTTTGGCTGAAGAAAACCACCTTGTCCATCAGATTGGTGACTGGGTAATCGAAAATGTATGCAAACAAATACGAACGTGGAAGGATCAGGGCTATACCGTCCGACCCATTTCAATTAATGTATCCCCCATCCGGTTCATGAAAAAGGGTCTTGTTGAATTTGTAGCCGAACAGCTAGCCCAATATGATATTCCGGCCAAGTATCTGGAACTGGAAATTACCGAGGGATCCTTACTGAAAAACGAAAAGGTAGTATTAAATACACTGGAAGGCTTAAGAGAATTGGGTGTTAAGATTGCCATCGATGACTTTGGTACAGGATATGCATCAATGGTATACCTAAGAGAATTTAACGCCGATACCATTAAAATAGACCAGGTTTTTATCCAGAACATATCGGATGACAACGATAAGGATACAGCAATCATTTCGTCGGTTCTCCATTTGGCAAAAGGACTGGAAATGAAAGTTATCGCTGAGGGCGTTGAAGCGTATGAACAACTGGAATTTTTAAAACAAAAAGAATGTGATGAGATCCAGGGGTACTTATTTTCCAAGCCTGTTCCACTGGAAACGTTTGAGCAAATGCTCGAAACGGGTTATCTGAAACCAACGAAACGAAAAATAAAAAAAGTGCCGGAAGAGGAACGCAGAAGTTTTTATCGGCTTGAGTTCCCTTCACCGGTTCTTGGTGAGATGACAATCATTGAAATAAGCAAACGGAAAGTAAATCTCGGGTCTGCAAATGTGCTCGTTGAGGACATTGGACTTGGCGGATTGAAAATCGTTTCATCATTAAAGTTGCCTGTTAATTCTGCGATTAAGCTTAAATTTAAAATTGAATTAATGGGAGAAGAATTTCTTCTTGATGGGCAATTGGCATGGAAAAATGAAGCCAAGGGTGATACATTCTTTTACGGTATCGAATTTAACATCAGCGAACCTGAAGAAGACCGGTTAGCTGCAGTTATTAACAAGATGAGTGTCCTCTTGAAGGTAAATAACGACATTCCGGACACAAACTTTATCAACCAGAATCCATATGCATATATAATGAGAAATCACACGTAATAGTAGAAAGCTGTCACCTGAACAGGGGCAGCTTTCTGGCACTTTCCTACCAAGGGAATATATGGTAGACTTATAGAATTCAATCAAAAAAGGTGTATGATTACTGATGACAAAGATAGCAAAAATTGTGCTTTTTTATTTTCTTGGAGTTTTCGGAATTATTTGCATAAGTGTATTTCCACGGTATTTCCAGACATCTGGGATAGCTGATCCATTAAATTATTTCAGGGAGCTATGGGCATTTATTCAAACCTTTGTTCAGCCTGATAAATGGGTCTACACGGTGCCCCGCTCGCCCGGTGAATTTTCACTGCTGGGAACAATATGGGAACCGTTCATTTATTCGATGCAAATCCTTCTTGGAGCGTTGTTGATTGGATTTACACTGGCATTCGTTTTTGCCTTTTTAACAAACTTCCTGCCCAAAAATGCTATACATATTGTTAAACGGATTCTTGATTTTCTGGAATCCATACCTGATATTGTCATAGCAGCTGTCCTGCAGATGCTTGTCATTTATGTATACCAGACGTACGGTTTTGAATTATTCCAGATTGCAACCTACCGGGAGGATAAAGCCTATGCCGGTCCTATCATTACATTAGCAATCTTGCCAATGGTTTCCCTTTTTAAGATCCTGTTGTTGATGATTGAAGAGGAATTCACCAAAGACTATGTTCTGTTCCTGAAAAGTAAAGGAATAAAAAAGTTCGGTGTACTGGTAAAGCACGTATTAAGAAATATTTTGCCCACAACCTTTCATCATACAAAAGTCATTCTCTGGGCTACACTTTCAAGTCAGTTTATTATCGAACGGATTTTTAATGTACATGGGTTCAGCTATGTTATCCTGGAAAGCTTCACACCGATGACGATTGCTGTAACACTTATTTTGCTGTTCACTCCTTTCTTTTTGGTTTTCCAGCTGGTTGACCTATGGACGGGTCAGGATTTGGGAAGTCTTCAAAGTGAGGCAAACAACAATAGAGTTTCCTTACTGTCCGCTGTCAAATATCAACTTACAAGACTCGGAAAAATAAACTGGAAAAGATGGAAACCATGGAAACCGGTGACTGTACCTTTTATGACCTTTTTCAGGCATATGAAAAACTGGAAATTTGCAGTTGGTAGTTTGTTTTTCATTTTGATGATCAGTTACAGTATCATTTATTCCATTACAACAGATAATCATATGGATCAGGCGAGAATTATATATGAGGAGGATGGTGTCTCGATTAAGAGCACACCCGCCCATCCACCGGGAGTTCCATTTTTGCTTGGCTCGGACGAATTGGGATTCAGTATCCTTGATATGCTGACAATCGGTGCGAAATACACTTTATTTTTCGCACTGGTCATTGCATTTCTCCGAGTGTTTATCGGAATGGCAGGTGGCGTATTGTTTTCGTTTGGGCTTGATCGCAAACGGCAAAACTGGATTGAAAAAATTGTTGATTCCATACATTTTTTGCCGTTGAGTCTGATTGCCTATATATTGCTTAGACCAATCCTGATTGAACAGCGTATGGGTTTCGCATATTCATTCACTGAGCGAATTATTTTCGAGATCATTATCTTAACGATTTTGGTTGTGCCGCTTACTGCCGTTCTTTCAGGGAATGAAATGAAGCGGGTATTGAATACGGAATTTATCAGAAGTGCCCGTGTTCTTGGCGGCAGCAATTTTCATATTTTTTGGAAGCATGTTCTTCCGCATATCGGCCCAAGGATGACAATTCTGTTTGGCCAACAGTTTATCCAGGTTCTTCTCATCTTTATGCATCTGGGTATATTCAACTTTTTCTTCGGCGGAACAAACAGGACATTTGGCGCCATCGGAGACCCGCCGCGGTCGATGACATATGAATGGTCGGGATTAATCGGCTCAACAACACATGCTCTTTCATCAGGAAAGTATTGGCTTATTGTCTGGGTGCTGCTCGCTTTTATACTCAGTATTTTCGCCATGCAGTTTATCATCCAAGGTGTAAAAGAGGTACAACAAACAAAAGTTGGAGTAATTTACAACATGCGTAAAATCAGAAAAAAACGCAGAAATTACCAGGCAGGATCGGAATACGATATTTCTCCGGAAAGCTTCCAAATGGTCAATTCAAATAGAAAAGCAAACGGTGCTCCATGATTGGAACACCGTTTTTCTCTGATTAATAATATCCATATACAGGTTGTGGCAACATATTTTTCATTACTAAATGGTCAAGGCTCTTAAACGTATATCCTTGCTTTTTCAGGTCTGTGATCATTTTATCGAGGGCTTCCGCATTATCAGATGAAACAGTGTGGAGTAAAATAATTGCTCCTGGATGCATGTATTCCATTATATTTTCATATGCATACTTCCACCCTTTTTGCTTATCCGTATTCCAGTCGATAAAGGCCAGTGACCAGAAAATATGAATGTATCCCAATTCGCTGGCCCACTTTAACGTTTTCTCACTGAAAACCCCTTTTGGGGGACGCAAATATTTTAGTTCTTCCTGATCGGACACTTCAGCAACAGCCTCTTCCAACGTTTCCAATTCCTTTTTCATCGATTCTTTGGATACGGTTGTAAAGTCAGGATGATGGTACGAATGATTCCCGACAATATGCCCCTCGTCAACCATCCGCTTTACAAGGTCAGGCTTGCTTTCCACATAATGTCCAGTCAGAAAAAAGGTAGCTGGAACGTCTTCCTTTTTAAGTACATCGAGTATTTCATCTGTATACCCTTGCTCATAACCGTTATCAAACGTCAGATAAAGCACTTTTTCTCCTGAGTCATCCGCATAATAAGCACCGTTTTTTTCCAAAATATCCTTGTATTTCCCGACTTCCGGAATTTCATGATCTGTATTCTTTTTATATCCCCATCCATAACCATTATCAGCATGGATTACATCATTATATGAAAGAAAAGTAAGGAAAAACATGATGATGATCGATGCTGGAAAAATATATTTTCGCATAAAACAGCCCACCCGTTTTTTCCTTACTTTATCCATTTATATGTTATTTATTCTTTTAAAGCACCAGGGCTGCGACCCAGCCAAAAATGAATAATGGAATATTATAGTGAATAAACGTAGGTACACATGTATCCCAAATATGGTGGTGCTTTCCGTCTGCATTCAAGCCTGATGTTGGTCCGAGTGTACTGTCTGATGCCGGTGAACCTGCGTCACCTAAAGCACCAGCTGTTCCGATTAGTGCTGCGGTTGCCATTGGTGAAAATCCGGCTGCAACACAAATTGGTACATATAGCGCTGCAATAATCGGGATTGTACCAAACGACGAACCGATACCGATCGTCACAACCAAACCTACCAGTAATAAAATAAGTGCGATTAACGGCTGATTATCATTGAGAACCCCGGATGAAACCTCCACTAATGCATCGACGGCTCCGGTTTGTTTAAGAATCTCTCCAAACCCGGAAGCGACAAGCATTACAAAGGCGATAGTCCCCATCATCGAAATCCCATCAGTCATTACCTTGTCGCCATTTTTGAAAGGTACAACCAGGAACAAGAACATCATAGTCAAGCCAATTAACGCTGCAGCAATCAAGTTACCAGTGAAAATTTGTACCAATAATGTCACCAAAATTGCAACCAATGTCAGCGCGTGCTTTAAATTGAATGTAACCTTTTCTTGTACAGGCGCAGTAAAATTCACTTCTCCGCCACCTGCACCAGGAATCGATTCACGATCTTTCTGATACGTAATAAATACGGCAATCAATAACCCAACAATCATTCCGGAGCCGGGGATCAACATCGACAATGCCGATTCAGTAACTGATATTTCAGCTCCATTTTCCACCATTCCATTGACAATTGTTTCGTGAAAAATAAGACCAAAGCCAGCTGGAATCATCACATATGGTGCCTTCAGACCAAATGTTAATGCTGTTGCGACACCACGGCGGTCAATTTTCATATCGTCAAACAGCTTCAATAATGGTGGAATTAAAATTGGTATAAATGCAATATGAACCGGTACCACGTTTTGTGATAGCGATGCAACACCGGCAATCACCAATAACATCATCGTTTTCTTTCCTGTTAATACGTTAATCAGGAAGTTTACCAGAATAGTAGTAATTCCGGTATAACTGATCGCAACCGCAAATGCACCAAGCAATATGTAACTCAATGCAGTGCTTGCCTGACCACCCATTCCGCTTACAAGCATGTCAATGGATTCGATAACAGACATACCGGACATCAAGCCGGCAACAATTGCTGCTGCAATAATTGCAATAATAACGTTGACCCGTAATAAACTCAAAATAGTCATTACCAGGACAGATACAACCACAACCCACTCCATATTCGCTTCCCCTCTCTGTATCTATTATTTTTATAATTACTTACAATGCTTTAATACTTCATCATGATAAAGTATTAAAGCGATAAAATCAACCCCTTTTTATAAAAAAATATATCAACATTGTACGCTTTCAGTTGTTGAATTATTCGAGTCGAGTGGAGGAGGGGCTTTTCTGCCTATGTTTCTGCTGTTTCTGCCGATGTTTCTGCTGTTCTGCCGATGTAAGCGCTGTGGGGATATTTTTATTCTCCGGTCGATATGCTCACGTTTCTGGTTGATGCTCACGCTGCTCCAGTTGCAATTCCACATGTCAAGGTAATATTTTCATTAACATAATCAGTCTCCACTCAGCACCTCCTCACTCCCACCAATAACAGAAAAACCCTGAAGAATTCTCAGGGTTTATCTTAATTGAAAGGAAAATGAGACGTGATCCTGGATTGGTATCCATGCGCCAATTCCCTGTTTGGTAACATTTTTTACGACGATTGATTTTTTGGAACCTTTCAGCTGAAAGTACACTTCTCCAAATGTTACATGTCCTTTTTCATTAACCGCTGGAGCATATGCCTCCAGCATACCGTATTTTTTTGCCGGTACGTTATAGGAATTTTCCTTTTTGGTGCCTTTTCCGATAATCGTATTATAGGAAAGAGGCAATTTTGTATTTTCTTTTGCCTTTAATAACATCATTTTTTTAATATCATCTGGATCTGTGATTTTGTTTGTTAATGCTCCCTTAATTTCTTTCTTATCCTGTTGGTTGTATTGCATTTTTTGATCGGATTCGCCGCCAATGTTATTTAACTCATTGGTATTTATTTTTTGATATTCCCAGTTGATATTCGTTTCTTCGGATTTGTAATGAAGCGGCCAGCGTCCAATGTAGATCATTCCGCGATAGCCAAATGCAAGTGGTGACGGATTTATCGATGTCTCGTTCAGCATTTTAATTAATTCGGGATTTTCGATTGATACGTCAACACTGTCAATCAGCTCACTTGTTAATTCACTTGGTTCAACAACTTCCTGATCCTCGGTTGAGTTCGGGTAAGTATTTTCCTTTGATATGTTCAGTACATGGCTTGGTACTTCATATTCGTTCTTTTCTTTATCTTTTTCCTGTTCCTCACCTAAGCTGGTAAAAGGAAATAAACATACAAAAACAAACACAATTAATGCTGCAAAGCGTCTTCCTTTTTTCATGTGTCCCATCCTTTCCTGTTGCTTGTCTGGATTGCTGGTTATTTGTTAGTTTTTTCGGACACATGAATATTATACCTATTATATTTAACGGCTCAGATCGATTATTTCCAGACTTTCATTAATGGTTATACTGCCTTCAACGGAACGGATCATGGAGCAATTTTTTCGTGACAGTTCCAGATTTTTATTCAGCCTGTCCGGATTCAAATGATACCCTTTTACATAATAATGTAAATCGATTCGTTCAATCCGATTTGCTTCTTCCGGATTTCGTTCCACTTCGGCAGTAATGGTTAAATCCTCATATTCTGTCCGCTGCTTCTTGAGAATCTTCCGAAAGACGGATCCACTGCATCCGGCAATTGAGGCAACCATCAGCTGAAATGGACGGAAACCGTATTCTTCATTCCCTGAGATATCCAGTTGTCCGTAATCAAAATCAATCCGTATTCCTTCATCTTTCAAATAAAAATTCATCGTTATCACTCCTTGGGAATTAATATCATCTATATTACTGTTTAACCTTTATAGCACAACCTGTAACATCTTTTAAAGCATAATGTTTCCGGTTTGACCTTTTCCGCGAAACCAATTACATTAAAAAGCAAAATGGTTAATGGGAGGAAACGAATTGGCTGCATCAGTAAAAACAAGATTTTGGATATTAATTTCTCTCGTTTCCATCTCGGGATTCTCACAAGGAATGCTGCTTCCTTTGTTGGCTATTATCCTGGAAAAGAATGGTGTCCCTTCATCGGTGAATGGACTGCATGCGACCGGTTTATACATAGGTGTACTTATAGCTTCTCCTTTCATGGAAAAACCGATGCGTAAATTCGGTTTCAAACCGATTATCGTCGTTGGCGGCATGCTTGTATTCATTTCTTTGCTGTTGTTCCCGTTCTGGCAGGCGTTATGGTTCTGGTTTATTTTAAGGGTAACGGTCGGGATCGGTGACAACATGCTGCATTTTGGGACCCAGACATGGATCACGACAACGAGTCCGAAAGATTCACGCGGAAAAAATATCGCTTTCTACGGTATGTTTTTTGGACTTGGATTCACGCTGGGTCCTTTAATGACACAGTTACTTTCCGTCCATGAAGCATTACCTTTTCTATTGTCAGCACTTCTTAGTATGGTCGTTTGGTCGTTGATGTTTTTTGTGCGGAACCAGATGCCTGAAGCAGAGGACGTTGGTACAGGTGCCAAAACCAGTTCAATAGGAAGATTCATACAAACCGGCAAAATTGCCTGGGTGGCACTGCTTCCTGCATTCGGCTATGGATTTTTGGAAGCAACGCTGCACGGTATTTTTCCTGTCTACGGATTGCGGATCGGACATGAAGTTGCCATGCTGTCGCTGATCATACCTTGTTTTGCTGCCGGGAGCCTTATTACACAGATCCCATTGGGCATAATGAGTGACCGTTACGGAAGAAGAAATATTCTGCTAACCGTTCTGTCAGCCGGAATCATATGTTTTCTGATTGCCGCACTGCTGGAAACCTCGGCTATTGCACTATTCATAACCTTTGCGCTGGCAGGTATGTTTATCGGTTCATTATTTTCATTAAGTATTTCGTTTTTGGCGGATATTTTACACCCATCATTATTACCGGCCGGAAACCTGATGACAGGAATTGCATTCAGTATTGGAAGTATTATCGGACCGTACATTGGTGGACTGTTTATCGAATACTTTCCCGGGATTTCATTCTTTTATGTTATTGTCTTTATGCTTGTTATTATTTTGGCCGCGACATATTTTAAAAAGAATGCTGGAACAAAAATGGACACTCAAGCCCAAAGCTGAGTGCCCTTTTTTTATAAAAATCTGCTGTACCTTGCTTCCAACCGGTCCTGCATAAATGAAATAACAACACATATCGGCCAGTAAATGAATGCGACCAATATATACAATGTCATCGCATCGAATTCCCTGCCAACAACAATCTGTGTCCGCTGAAACAATTCCGGGACGGTAATGACCGCTGCCAGCGATGTTGCTTTGACAATATCCATAAACACATTGGTCAGCGGCGGGATTGCAATTCTTGTCGCCTGCGGTAAAATAACTTTCCGTAATGTTTTCCAGTAGCCTAAATTAAGCGATTTGGCTGACTCCCACTGACCACTTTCAATACTATTTAATGATGCCCGGTTAATTTCTGCTATATAGGCTGCACTGTTCAGTCCAAAACCGACCGATGCTGCAGTCAGTGCAGACAATTCCAATCCGGCATAAGGCAAACCAAAATACAGTATAAAAAGAAAGACTAATATCGGTGTGCCGCGCATAAAGGAAATATACACGCGTGCCGGCCATCGTAAAATAATCCTCTTTGAGCTGCGTGCCAAGGCCAAAAACAAGCCCAATACCATACCGATTGTAAATCCAGCCAGTGCAACACCGAGAGTTGCCGGTAGTCCTCCCAATACGAAAGGAAGACTTTCCAGTGCCAGTTCCACATCAAAGACTCTGCCGAAATCAAACCCATTTAGATTAATCATCTTTTTTTACAAATCCAATCCTTCAATTTCTTTTATTTCCCCTTCAGGCTTTTTGGAAGCATCTTCTTTGTAAAACTTTGTGGCAAGTTTTGTTAATGTTCCATCTTCACGCATTTCACTCAATACGTTGTTTACTTTTTCTGTTAGTTTATCGGCGCCTTTAGGTAAAACCGCTGCCTGCTCGGTTGGATGAAATTTCAATTCCGGATGCAGCATGATATCAAATTCAGGAAATGCAGCTACTCCAAATTTGGACAAATAATAATCATTAACGATTACATCGGACCTGCCGTTATGTACATCACGCAGATAAGCTTCATTCGGAGCGTTTCCGTAAGTTTTCACCTCCGCTCCAAAATGTCTGGCAATTTCACTGTAAACGGTTGTCGCTCCACCGCCGGCAACTTTACCTTCCAGATCCTCCAGGGAATCTATGCCGGAATAGTCCCCTTTACGTACGACCATCGTAGAATAGGAATATTTATAAGGCGTACTGAAATTAAATTCCTCTTTACGCTTACTCGTTATTTCAATATCATTTGCAGCCACATCAATTCTTCCGCTCTTAATAGCCGGCAGCATACTGTCAATCCCCATAATTTCAAATGAAACATCCAGGTCAAGGCGTTTTGCTGCTTCTCTCATTACTTCAACGTCATAACCGGTTAATTGATCTTTGGTTTCCCCTTCACCATCATAATAAGAAGCAGCAATAAGCGTACCGGACGTTCCAACAACCAGTTCACCGGATTCCTGAATTTCAGCCCATTTTCCGTCTTCTGATCCGCTGCTTTCTGAATTTCCTCCATTGTCGACACCGCAAGATGCCAAAACGAAAAGTGTTGCGATTAATAGAAACACTAATTTCCTGCTATACACAAAACACACCCCTTTATTAGTTGTTATATTATAATTTCAATAATGATTGTAACAGTAAAACATGTCCATTTCAATATAATAACATATCTGTTTATATAGTTATAAATACCTGTATTAATTTGGCGAAAAAAACACTTCTTGACTTTATTTAATCTGATGTTAATATAATAATAAATATTTATTTATAATAATTATAATCTGGAGGTTAGCGAAATGACGACAGATTCGAAAACACTAGGTCCGCCAGAATCACATATATTCAAGACACCATTCTTGTCCATCCAGTTCAAGCACATCAGAAAGCACGCGGAAATAATAGCAGCTTTATTCAGCGGATTACTTATTCTCATTACCTGGGCACTGGGTGACAGCATCCCATCTGCTCTATGGGTGACTATGCATCTGACTGCTTTTGTTATTGGAGGGTATGCAAAAGCAAAAGAAGGAATTCAGGAAACGATAGCAAACAAAGAGCTGAATGTAGAAATGCTGATGATCTTCGCTGCAATCGGGTCAGCCGCCATCGGTTACTGGACAGAAGGAGCCATTTTAATTTTCATATTTGCACTATCCGGTGCACTTGAAACTTACACGATGCAAAAAAGTAATAAAGAAATATCTTCCCTGATGGATTTACAGCCGGAGCAAGCATTACGCATAACGAACGGGCAGGAAAAAATCGTTCCCGTTTCCGAGCTTGGACTTGACGACATAATTCTTGTTCGGGCAGGGGAGCGTATTCCTGCTGACGGGGTCATTGTGAAGGGAGCAACAGCTATTGATGAAAGTGCAATCACCGGAGAATCGGTGCCGGTCAGCAAGCTGAACAACAATGATGTTTTTGCCGGAACCGTTGCACTTGATGGATCAATTTCAGTGAAAATAACAAAGCCCGCAAATGAGACACTCTTCCAAAAGATTATTCAACTGGTTCAATCGGCGCAGGAAGAAAAGTCTCCATCCCAATTGTTTATCGAGCGTTTTGAAGGAACCTATGTAAAAGTGGTCCTGGCAACTGTCGCTGTCATGATGTTTTTACCAAATTTCCTTTTTGGGTGGTCATTATCTGAAAGTATTTACCGGGCAATGATTCTGTTAGTTGTTGCCTCACCCTGTGCGCTGGTTGCATCAATCATGCCCGCAACATTATCCGCTATTTCCAACAGTGCGAAAAACGGGGTCCTGTTCAAGGGTGGTGTTCATGTTGAAAATCTGAGCCATGTTAAGGCAATCGCATTTGATAAAACAGGTACATTAACGAATGGGACACCTGAAGTTACCGATGCCTATATGGACCCTAATTTGGATAAGGAAAAAGTTTTGGCCATAGCTGGGGCAATTGAAAAAGAATCTACACATCCTCTTGCACAGGCAATCACAGCATACAGCGAAACAAACTGGTCTGGCGCTACGCCGGCTATCGGACAGGTGACAACATTAAGTGGTAACGGTGTATCTGCCTATGTTAATAATGAGAAATGGGAAATTGGCAAGGCTGCTTTCGTTGGCAAACAGAAAGCCTTCGAATTTCAGAATGGGATAGCTGAAACGCTTGCCAGGGAAGGTAAAACAGTAGTATTCGTAAAATATAATGATAAAATTGCAGCACTTTTCGCATTGAAGGATTCCATCAGATACGATACAAAAATAGCGATTAATACGTTAAAAAAACATGGCGTCCATACGGTAATGCTGACAGGAGACAATGAAAAAACCGCTAAAGCAATCGCCCGTGAAGCTGGAATTGATCATTATATCGCTGAATGCCTGCCGGAGGAAAAAGTGGACCAGGTGAAAAAACTGCGGACAGATTATGAGAATGTCGCAATGGTCGGTGACGGCATTAATGATGCGCCTGCATTGGCAAGTGCAAACCTCGGAATCGCAATGGGCAAAGGTACCGATGTCGCCCTGGAAACTGCCGACGTTGTCTTAATGAAAAATGACCTGCCAAAAATAACCAATGCCATTCAATTATCGCGCCGTATGAATAAAGTGGTTAAGCTGAATGTTGTCTTTTCACTTGGGGTAATTCTTTTACTAATCGCATCCAACTTCCTGCAGGTGCTTGATTTGCCATTGGGCGTAATCGGTCATGAAGGCAGTACCATTCTGGTTATATTAAATGGCCTGAGATTGTTGAAATGATCTATTCCAGGCGTTAATCAAAAAAATCCCGATTACCTTAAAGGTGGTCCGGGATTTTTTAATATTTGTGCTTTCTCTCCTATGAAGGTGGGGTGAAATGTGAACTTGAGCGGGTAATTTGTGAACTTAAGCGAAAAAATTGTGAACTTGGGCGAAAATCCTTTCATCTTGAGCGGATTCTGTGACAACTTGAGCGAAAAGCCCTGTTTCACGAAAAACCCGCAACACCACGAGCACGCGTGGATAAAATGACAATCCTATTCTTCAATCTCCAGTATCGTTCTTTTTCGAACAAGGGCATTGATCATGCCACCTATCATGATAATGACTCCGGATAAGTAAAACCAGATCATTAAAATAATCACAGTACCGAGACTGCCATAAGTTGCTGAATAGTTGCCTATCGAATTTACATAAAAGGAAAATGCCAGTGACACAAGCTGCCAGCCGATTGTCGCAAACAGTGCGCCCCATACCGCATTCCTGAAATAAATGCGTTTATTCGGTGCGAGCTTATATAAGGCAAGCAGGACAATAAAGAAAACTACTGAGGAAACCACCCAGCGCAGCATTTCCCATACATCCAGAAAACCGGCAGATAAGCCAAAGAATGAAAAGATATATTCACCAACCGTTTTACCGAAAATAGGTAATAAAAATGCCATGATGATTACAAAAAACATTGCAATCGTTAATACAATAGCAATCAGTCGCGAGACAATGAACGAACGATCCTCGTCCACTTCATAAGCTTCATTAAAACCTTGTATGATTGCATTTATTGCATTTGATGCCGACCAAAGTGTGCCGATAATTCCAATCGATAATAACTGACCATTTCGCTCATTCACAAGATCGGTAACATTTTGGTTGATTAACTCGGTTATTTCCCCTGGGGCATACCTTTCGATAAAATCAATAATCGTCTGATCATCAATCGGCAGGAATCCAACTAATGTCATTAAAAAAAGCATGAAAGGAAAAAGGGATAACAGGAAAAAGTAGGCGAGTTGAGCTGCCTTGCCAAAAAGATCATTTTCCATGATCCGCTGGTACAGTTCTTTTACAAATGCTATACTCTCCTTCATTTTCCCGGCCTCCTTTCAGCAAAAGCGCAAGCATCCGTTACAAATAGTGACGCTGCTTCGGAATGCCTCCATTATTTCCGGAATCAAAACTACATCGTATCGTCCAGGTTTTTCTGACCCTTTTTGGTAAACTTGTCCAATGTATCTTCAACCTGTTCCAACGCATTAATTGCACTTTCTGCACCACTGGAAAAATCTCTGTTGAATTTGTTGAATGCATCCCTTACATTGCGTACCGCTTCGGATGGATGTTGTACGTAATAATTGGATTGTTTTCTGACGTTCTTCATTTTACCTTTCGTATAATATCTTGCATCACTGCTAAATAAAGATATTAGACCTCCTGCAACAGCTCCTAGAATTACACCAAAAAATAAATTTCGTTTACCCATTATGTACAGCTCCTTTTTGTTCTTAAATGTTATTGGTTTTTACGATATATTCGAGTAACTCATTACAGCCCTTGGATACCAGTTCATATGTGTAGTCAAAGTTTCCTGTAAAGTACGGATCAGGAACATTCAGTTCATCCGAATCGTCCACAAATTCCATTAGTTTGGCAACAACTACGCCTGTTTCGTCCTCATTAATACCCTGCAGATCACTGATGTTTTGATCATCCATAGCTATAATGTAATCAAAATCACGCCAGTCGTCGGTATGTACCTGACGCGCCTTCATTCCCTTGTAGGAAATGCGCAGCTGATCAAGCAGGTTTCTTGTCCCGATATGCGGAACTTCACCACTGTGCCAATGCCCGATTCCTGCTGAGTCAACTTCGATTTTACCTGACAGATTTTTCTTTTTCACCAGGTCACGAAAGATTGCCTCTGCCATTGGGGAACGGCAAATATTTCCGAGACATATAAATAAAACACGAATAATAATCATCCCACCCTTCAGTTGTATTATATTCCATTATTTTGTTCTGATTAAGTAAAATGAAATAATATTTTCTTTAAGACTGTTATTGTTCCAATAATATCCCTTTCATACGCAAAACTTCACAGGCTTCGTCCAATTGCTGCTGTGTTTCTGCTTCAATCGTATGCAGGTGGACACCGTCAGTGAGTTGTGATAAAAGAGCAGCTTCTGTTTGTTTCATTTCATCAAGAAATGCTTCTACATCACGCCGGTTCTTTAACATTAACGGTCCGGTGATATCTCCATAAACCGGGTGTTCCACCATCACATCCCTTACCGAAACCCCGTGATCAACCAGTGTATACAATTCATCCTTCGTTTCTTCCGACTGATGACATACAGCGATTACTTTCGTCAAATAACTGGCAGTCTTATTCTCAAGAAAAAAGACATATCCTCGTGAGGTGGCAATTATAGGTATTCCCTTTGCTTTTAACAGGGAAACATCCTGAACAATAACCTGACGACTGACATTCATATATTCAGCTAAAGTGTTGCCGGTAACCGGCTCACTGCTGCCCTTCAGTAACGATAAAATCAGATTGCGTCTCTTTTCACCTGGTACTTTTTTGCCTTCCATATCCATACCGCTCCTCCAGGTTCTTCCGATACTTATATTCTTATTATACCGAACCTGTTGTATTTGTGCATTTAACATCTACATTATTGAAAAATGTTGTTTTTTCTGTTTATTTATGTGAATATATATGTGTAAAGACATATGTAAAGATAATATTGTAAAAATAACCGATTTCTTTTCATATGATTTTACAAGTCTTTAAGCCAGTTTGAAATACATTGTTCATTTGTTCACAAGGAGGAAAGAAGCCGCATGAAAAATAATCAGTCTAAAGTTGTGTGGGGCGCACTTATAATTGTATTCATTTTATTAGCTTATATCCTTCCCTTCACAGTCTTATCAGGTGTTCATGCCTGGTACGGCAGTTTCCTGTTATGGGGAATTACCGGATTGCTCATCATCATTGCAAATATCTTCGTTACAAAGAATTGGGGGAAGTAAATTGGATACCGCTATTGTCATTTGGGGAATTGTAATTTATATTATTTTAGCATTAATTATTGCACTAATGTCACGTCTTGGTGACAGAAAAGGTATGTCAGGGTATTATCTTGGCAACCGCAAGATGAATGGAATCCTTTCTGCGTTAAGTTACAGCGCCACAACTTACAGTGCATTCATGATGGTTGGTTTAGCAGGTCTGACATACCAGGGCGGTGTTGGTGCACTTGGTTTTGAAATAGTTTATTTTACCGGCGTTTCGCTTGTCGCCTTATTCGGGCCGCGTTTTTGGAAAGCAGGCAAAAAATTTGGATATGTAACACCATCTGAAATGGTTGGCGACCGGTATGAAAGTAAAGCTGCCGCTTCAGTTATCGCACTGGTCAGCTGTTTATTTCTCATACCTTACTGCGCAGTACAGCTTGCTGGGGTCGGGTATCTTTTACAGGGGATTACAGACAACACCATTCCTTTTACAACCGGAGTAATCATTGCAACTGTTTTAGCGCTTCTGTTTTCCTATGCAGCAGGAATCCGTTCCGTAGTATGGACAGATTCACTTCAGGCAGTAATTATGATTATCACATCAACGATTGTCGCATTATTAGTAATCAGTGAATTAGGCGGCTTCGGAAAATTCTTTCATACATTGCAGACGAATCACCCGGAGATGCTCACTGTACCCGGAAATGGATATTTTAATTTCCTGACGTTTCTGGGATTGACACTGCCCTGGTTTTTCTTTAGTTTGTCCAACCCGCAGGTAAGTCAGCGGATGTTCATGCCATCATCGCTAAAAGGATTAAGACAAATGTTGATTGGTTTTCTAATATTCGGGTTCATTTATACATTCGTATCGGTTTTATGGGGATTCTCAGCACTTCAGCTGTTCCCGGATCTCTCAACGGCAGATTTAGCAACTCCTAAATTGTTGTCATCCAATCTGGTTCCACCAATTCTCGGTGTTATTGTAATGATCGGTATCTTGGCTGCTGCCGTTTCTACCATCGACTCCATTATGCTGACACTGTCATCAATGTTCGCGCGTGACGTATATGGTAATTTGAAAAAAGCACCCGATGAACGCAAACAATTAACAGCAGGTAAAATTGTCATTCCTGTAATCGCCATTTTGGCTTACCTATTTGCGGAACTAGAGCTGAACTTGATTGCTGTGTTGTCCGTTGCTGCATCTTCCGGATTAATTGTTGCCGTCCCGGCCTTTTTCGGTACATTTTTCTGGAAACGTGGAACGGCATCCGGTGTTATCACCAGTGTGACTTTAACAGCCATACTCGTTCTAATCCTTGAGTTTACCGGCAATAGCCCACTCGGACTCAGTGCAGGTATTTGGGGGTTACTTATCTCAACCATACTGTTTATAGGGGTAAGTATAATGACAAGAGCACCGAAAGAAAAAGCATCCATATTCATGAATATTTTAAAAACTGAATCCGAAAATGCCGAATAGCCGTAAAAAAGGTTGAAACATAACTAAAATATCAGTTCAAATGATGAACCAAACCTGCCTATGCGGAGAAAATATATCTGGACTCCTGTTAGAGGAAAGGTATGGGTGAGCCTCCTTGCACCGGCGTTCTTTACTGCAAGGGGGCGGTTTCACCGAACCTCTTGTAACACGGCGGGGTACTGAAGTATATCTCTATTGAAGTATAATTCCGATACATGTTATAAGTATATGCCACTATTTCCATTAATCGGATTAACGATAATAAAACACTTTATCATGATCATTTTCATATGGATTTATTCAGCTAAAGGTGCAACACAAGCATCATCATTATTTTTCGCCGCATTTACATAGCTGGAAACATTATATGCCGTAAATTCCTCTGCCTTAACTGATTGCAAAAATTGATGTACTTCTCCGGGATCCTGTCTGCCGGATACAATCCAATCATCCTCTTTTTCTTTTGGTAGAATAATCGGCATGCGGTGATGGATATCTGACATAAAATCATTTGCTTCTTTCGTAAGAATCGTACAGGTGAACAGGTTTCTATCCTCCTGCTGCCATTTGTCCCAAAGTCCGGCAAAAGCAAATAACTTACGATCAGCCATTTGGATCCTCTTTGGTTGTTTTTCCTTCCCGTCACGCTTCCATTCATAAAAACTGTCAGCTACAATTAAACAGCGTTTTCGTGCCATCAGATTTTTAAAGCTTGGCTTCTCATGTGCTGTTTCACTGCGTGCGTTGATCATTTTGTAGCCAATTTTTTCATCTTTTGCCCATGACGGAACAAGGCCCCATCGCATATAACCCGCTCGTTTTTCTTTTCCATCATGAATAATAGCAAGAACATTTTGTCCAGGTGCAATGTTATAACTTGGCTGATAACTATCAATTGCCTGCTCAATACCGAAGTCGTTCAAAATTTCCAGCTCATCGGCAAGCAACGTATACCGTCCACACATTAAATCATCCCGCACTCCTTTTATTAACTAAATTTAACTAAATCTAAACTTAATTCACCAAAAGGTATTCTCCTCTGTTACCAAGAAGAATGTTATTTCAAACCCTCGGATTTACTTCCCGAGGCCAGCAGATGGAGTGAAACCACAAGCAATCTTTGCCTGTTTACAATCCCACCAAACTGTATACATAGGGGATTCCACACCTACGTAGCCCGCGCGTGGCAATCGCTTTTTGGCTTTCTTTCCGATATTAACGGTGCTGTTGATATCTCGCGAAAGCGTTGTACCGCAGTTTACACATGTAAAGCTGCGAATAGATGGTTCTTTCTTCTCCTTATTGCCGCAAACACAACAGGTTTTCGTTGTATCACGTTCATCAATTTTATAATAATGCTTGCCATTTTTTGCTTGCACCCAGTTTAAAATACTGCGAAATTTACCGACAGGTGTTTGATTTAACATCGCCCTTCGCATCGTTCCGTACGTCGCAACATCTGGTGATGGTGTATAGTCACCAATGTAAATGGCATCATAACGCTTTGAAAAATAATGTGCATAACTAAATAACAACGTCTTCATTTGTTCTCGACGCTTCAATTCAGCTTTCACTAAAGCACAATTGAGTCTTTTCCAGCGTTTACTCGGTTCAAAGTAAGTGACCTTTTCAGTACATACGAGCTTGCTTAGCTTTTCGCATTTGTCCCGTCTGGATTTAATATCATCAATGCGTTTATCCCAATATTTCAGTAAAGCATTCATTGATTTCAATTCGTATGACTTCCCATCACTACCAAGACCCACTGCCAGATTTTTATGATTTGGATCAAACACAATAAACGATTGTTCCTCTACTTGCTCGATTTCTTTGCAGTCTTTTATGGTGAAAATGGCATAATAGGAATCCAAATCTTTTGTAATGCGAAGCGTTTTTATTTCTTCTGTTTCGCTTAGTGCAACACCCTCCACAAGACCTACGTTGATGCAAATAGATTTTTTCATTTTTTTATCTGTTTTCTTTGCTTCTTTTAATTCCTTGTCTGTTAACCTTCCAAAAGTTATGGAAAGTTCACTGGAATTCACAAATTTGAACCCTTTCTTGGGCTCATCATAATACAGCGAAAACCATTTCTTTTTCCAGGAACGATATTTTGGCTTCTGATTGGCCAGTTTTTCATCAAAAAAACGGTTGTAGGCATCATTTAATCGTAATGCCACATTTTTTAAAGGAGATGAATGGACTTTATATAAAAATGGGTTTTCCTTTTTTATTTTGGGTACCTCATTACGCAAATTTCTTCCGGAAAGTAACCTCTTCGCGTTCCCATCTCGATAGTCTTCCTCAACCGCATCAAGCAATTGATTATACAGCCAATTGCACATTCTCGATTGGGAATCTAAAAGCTGTCTGTTTTCTTTTGTAACAACCAATCTGACTTTTTTATTGTACGTAAGCATGTTCATTGTCCTCAATTGCTTGTTTTACTGTCTGTTGCAGTCTTTTTCGTTTATGACTTCTACTTCCGTACAAACGACTGCTGAAAACGGTTATAATAGAAAACATATCTTCAACTAATTCCTGTTCGTATGTTCTATTTTCAGTATGGTTAATGATTTCAATTTTTACATGATGGAAGGCGCATATTTGTTCCATTAATTCGTAGCCAAATCGTAATAATCGGTCTTTATAGTTGATGACAACTTTCTCCACCTGATTACCCTGTACCAATTGAATTAATTCTTTTAATCCTTTTTTATTGTAATTCAGTCCACTGCCCAAATCTTCAATAATACGAAATTGATATCCATTTGCCGTGCAATACTGTGTAACGGAATCAATTTGCCTTTTTAGATCCTCTTTTTGATCTGAAGATGAAACACGACAATAACCGATAACCAGTTTGTCTTTGATTGG
The DNA here is from genome assembly GCF_902806455.1 of Virgibacillus doumboii. GTDB lineage: Bacteria > Bacillota > Bacilli > Bacillales > Amphibacillaceae > Lentibacillus > Lentibacillus doumboii. Next base: position 2,979,645 of record NZ_CADCWQ010000001.1, read on the forward strand.
CTGAACATCACTTTTTATGGAAGACAATGCTTCGATAGAAAATCTCCTGTGTCCTCCTGTAGTGCGGCTGGAAACTATTTTCCCCTGATTTTCCCATCTTCTAAGTGTATTAGGGTGTACGCCAAGCATTTTTGATGCTTCTTCCATTGTATACACTTCTTTAACCCCCTTGTGATTAGTATACTTACATTATTCGACAAAGGAGGTTAGTTTTCCTGCAAGAAAATTGTTAATTTTAAATAATTTTAATTAAGCTGTTTTATTACCCCTGTTATTAGAATATACTCAAATCCCACTGGCTGGCAATATGCCTTAGTAAGCGAATCCCGGCAATCGAGTTTCCCTTATCATCCAGTGCTGGTCCATAAACACCAATGCCACATCCGTCGACAAAAGGCAAATCCCCATCCCGGACTCGTGGTGGTACTGCAGCAATGATACCACCTGAAACACCACTTTTGGCAGGGATACCTACATATGTTGCAAATTTTCCCGATGCATCGTACATACCACATGTGAGCATCAGTGCTTTAGCAATCCGTGCAACCTGCCTCGGAATAACCTCTTCCTGGGTATCAGGGTCCTCTCCGTCATTTGCCAGGATCATGCCAATTCTGGCCAAATCATCAACGGTAATTTCAATTGAACATTGCTTAAAATACGTTTCCAGTGTAATATTCAGGTCCGATTCCAAAAAGCCAACCTCCAGTAAATAATACCCGATGGCCCTGTTCCGCATGGAGGAATCCCGCTCTGACTCATACACGTCAACATTTAATTTCGGACGATATCCCAGTATTTTTTCCAGCAGCTCGAAAAGTGGTCTCAGTTTTTCATCCGATGTCCTGCCTTCCAATATCGATGTTACCGTTATTGCTCCGGCATTAATGAGCGGGTTAAACGGTTTTTTCACCTGTTTCGTCTCCAGGTTAATGATTGAGTTAAAAGCCTCCCCGGTCGGTTCCACATCAACCCGGTCAAGCATATAGGCAATCCCGCGTTCCATACAGGCGACAATAAAACTGAAAACCTTGGAAATACTTTGCATCGTAAACGGAATATCCATATCACCGGAACGAATCGTCATTCCATCTCTCCCTATTATCGTAATCCCCAGATCATCCGGATCAGCCTGCTCCAAAACAGGAATATATGATGCAACCTTCCCGTCATCCGTATGTTTCCGGTAGAATGCCACCCAATCATCAACATAGTTCTGCAGCCATTCCTTGGTATGTTCGGTATTCCAATTCGCTATCCCTTGCACCATCTGTATCACCTCTCATATTGTAGTATGGCTATATTCTCAAAAAAGTTTTCATAAATAATTTTCAGAACATTCCCTATTATCATTTTGTTTATGCTACTATAGTTATATAAATATTTTATAAGTGTGCAACCAAAAAAGAAACTATAATGGTTAAAGGGGAATGAATAATGCAGAATTATGTTTATTATAAAGAAGCACTGATGCAAATACCAAAGCCATGTGCGTTTCTTGACACAGCCATTTTTGAACAAAACATCAGGCAGATTGCTGCCGGCAGTAACGGTAAAAAAATCCGTGTTGCCAGCAAGTCAATCCGGAGTGTTTCCGTATTAAAGGATATTTTCAAAGCCTCTCCAATTTTTCAGGGGATTATGTGCTTTACTGCTGATGAGGCCATTTATTTAAGCAGCCAGGGCCTTGATGATTTGCTGGTCGCTTATCCTGTATGGAATGAGTTCCACTTAAATGAGGTTTTGAAACGTGTTAACGAAAATAAACAAATCACCTTAATGATCGACTCCATCGCACATTTAAAACGATTGGAGTCAATTGCTCAAAATGCTGGCGGATCGTTTCCAGTGTGTATCGATATTGACTTATCCAGTGATTTTTTCGGATTGCATTTTGGCGTTTACCGGTCACCAATCACGACAGTTGAACAGACACTGAACCTTGCCGACTACATAACAGACTCCGATTTTCTCCACCTGGATGGGATCATGGGTTATGAAGCCCAAATTGCCGGTGTCCCTGATAATAACCCTGATCAAAAACTGAAAAGCCGGCTGATTCGCTATCTGAAAAAACGATCATCAAAGGAACTTATCCAGAAGCGCAACGACATTATAGATCAACTGAAAGCACGGGGAATTCCACTGCGCTTTGTGAATGGCGGTGGAACAGGCAGTCTCCATCAGACCTCACAGGAACAACATATTACGGAAGTTACGGTTGGATCAGGCTTTTTTAACCCGCATCAATTCGATAACTATAAGGATTTCCAATTGCAACCAGCTGCGGGGTTTGCCATTGAGATCACCCGAATACCTAAAAGTAATATTTATACTTGCCACGGCGGCGGTTACGTTGCCTCAGGACCACCGGGCAAAGATAAACAGCCGCAAGTTTATCTGCCAAAGGGGGCCACATTATTTGCCAACGAAGGAACCGGCGAAGTACAAACTCCAATTCACTATAAAGGAAACACCGAGCTTACGTATGGTGACCCGATTATCGTGCGTCATAGTAAGGCCGGTGAATTATGTGAACGGTTTCAAAAATTACATCTTATTGACAACGGAAAAGTCGTTGATATCTATTCAACATATCGGGGGGATGGTCAATGTTTTCTTTAAGAAAATCACAAACACCCAAATGGACAAACTGGTCGGAAACAGTGCTGATTCATCCGGAATCAATCTATTACCCGAAGACAGTCGGTGATGTGGTGGATTTGGCCGGTATTTGTAAAGCGGAAAGAAAATCGATTCGTGCAGTTGGAAGAGGACATTCTTTTACACCGCTTGCAGCAACAAGTGAACTGCTAGTCTCTCTTGATCATTTATCAGGTATTGAATCCGTCGACAGGGAAAATAATCTTGTCACCATCTGGGCAGGAACAACACTTAAGACTCTCGGTGAGCTGCTTTTTGAACAGGGCTACGCAATGGAAAACCTGGGTGATATTAATGTACAGTCAATCGCCGGCGCCATCAGTACCGGAACACATGGCACCGGGGCGGATTTTGGCAGTATTTCAGCCCAGGTAACGCAGTTGACAATCGTCACCCCAAGCGGAGAGATCCTTGAAGTTTCCAGGGAGAAAAACAGTGCGTATTTTCAGGCAATGCGACTTTCTCTGGGAATGCTTGGGATCATTGTAAAAATCCAGCTTCGCGTTATTCCTGTGCAACAAATGGTCAGTGAGAGCTACCGAATGTCTCTCGTTGATTGTCTGGCTAAAATTAATGAACTAAGGCGTAACAACCGTCATTTTGAATTTTATTGGTTCCCGCATACCAAGACTGTACAGATTAAGCGGATGAACAGCACCGACATGCCCACGACAAAAAAGAGTTCTTTTCAGGAACTGGTTGTTGAAAATGGGCTGTTATGGGGGCTGTCAGAACTTTGCCGGATGCAGCCAAAACTCACCAGGCCGGTCAGTCATATTTCCGCCAGAGGGGTACCTGTGTCTAAAAATGCAGGACCGAGTCACGAAATGTATGCTACCAAAAGGCTTGTTAAATTTAATGAGATGGAATACGCAGTCCCGGCTGAACTGATGACAACCGTTTTGAAAGACATACGACACGTTATCGCCAAAAAGAAGATCCAGGTACATTTTCCGCTGGAGTGCCGGTTCGTCAAAAAAGATGCCATTTGGCTCAGCCCTGCATTTGAACGGGATGTGGCGTTTATCGCTGTACATATGTATAAAGGAATGTACTTTCAGGGTTACTTCGATGCTGTCGAAGAAGTGTTTCAATATCATGGTGGCCGGCCGCACTGGGGAAAGATGCACACAATGACAGCTGAGAAACTGCAGGCAGCCTATCCGCATTTTGATGATTTTTTATCCGTACGTAAAAAGCTCGATAGTGATGGCATGCTGTTGAACGGTTATGTTAAACGGCTTTTTAATATTTGATCAGGGGGAATCAAAATGGAGAAAAAAGAAACGATTTTACAGCAGTTGAAGGAACTCCAGCAGGAAGACCTGAATCCTAAAGGAGGAAATGTGTGGGCATATGTTTATGACAGCGGCTTACGGAAAGCACAGGAAACTGCAATTGAAGCTTACAACTTGTTTATCGATCACAATGGGCTTGATTTCACGGTTTTCCCAAGTCTTTTGAAGCTGGAAAACGAGATTGTCGATGAGATTGCCGGGTTATTTTCAAATGATAAAGACACATTAGCCGGAACTTTTACCAGCGGCGGAACAGAAAGCATTATGCTGGCAGTAAAGGCAGCTCGGGACTATGCTGGTGCTCAAAAACCGGAAATCACAGCACCGGAAATCATCCTGCCTAATACGGCACACGCGGCATTCCACAAAGCTGCGCATTATTTGGGCATTAACACCGTTATTGTTCCTGTCAGCAAGGTAACATTTAAAGTGGATCCGGCTGAAGTTGAGAAGCAAATAACGCCAAACACAATTATGCTTGTCGGATCAAGCGTAAATTACTCGCACGGTGTCAGTGACCCTATTGAAGAGCTGAGTGAACTGGCGGTTGAACATGATATTTGGCTGCATGTCGATGCCTGTATTGGCGGATTTTTGCTGGCATATTACAGGAAACTTGGTCATAACGTTAATCCGTTCGACTTTCATCTCCCGGGTGTTTCATCCCTTTCTGTTGATCTGCATAAATATGCCTTTACCCCAAAAGGCGCTTCGGTTATTTTGTACCGGAACAAAAACTTGAGACAATATCAATATTATGCCTGCACGAACTGGACAGGGTACCCGGTTATAAACACAACCATTCAATCGACTAAATCCGGCGGGCCATTAGCAGCTTGCTGGGCAACGCTTAAGTCTATTGGAGATGACGGCTATCGAAAACTCGCTGCTAAGATTTGGGAAACAAAACAGGAAATAACCAAACGATTAGAAAATATGGATGATTTATATATTTTGGGAGAGCCGGAAGTAAGCCTATTGGCGTTGGGATCTGATACGATTGATATTTTCCAGCTTGCCGATGAAATGAAAAAGGCAGGATGGTATATCCAGGTTCAGCCGGGAGATTATGATATGCAGCCTTCCATCCACTTAACGATTACACCAGTCAATAAGATCGATGCGTTTTTCTTAGGATTAGAGGAAGCAATTTTACAGGTGAAAACCTATCCGAGACATTCGCTTAAACGTGCAGCTGTCTCAATTGCCGATACGTCCGAAGTAACTCCGGATACAATAGCATCCCTATTACATACTGCCGGGGTTAAACCGGATGGCAGCTTACCAGACGACATGGCCTCCGTCAACGAACTGCTCCATTTATTACCTCATGAAATCACAAAAGAAGCTTTCCTGCATATAACAAACGAATTATTTACGCCGAAAAAATCCTTTACTGAAGGAGATGAGTAGGATGAATCGCTGGTTTCACCTGACCGGGTATGCCCTGCTCATTTTCAGCTCGCAAATTCTCTGGGTAACATTCTCACCAATCACGACCGATGTTGCTGCTGATATGGGCACGAATGTAGGAAACATCGGAACATTGGCAGCATTATTTCCCATTATATATATTGTTGTCGCTCTGCCGGCAGGGAGATGGCTCGATTCCCATTTTAAACTGGCATTAACGTTTGGTGCACTGACTGTTGGACTTGGTGCAGCTGCCAGATTAATATCCCCATTCAGTTATACCTGGCAGTTGATTATCCAAATTATCCTGTCAATCGGCCAGCCATTTGTGATCAATGCAATCGCCGCTTATGCAGGCCGCTATTTTCCTGAAAAAAAGCGGTCAATGGCGATTTCGATTTCAAGCGTTGCACTGTTCTTCGGGGTAATCTTCGCCATGGTTTTCAGCCCAATTCTATATGCGAACGGCGGCCTCACATTCGTGTTAATTATTTTTGCAATCCCTTCAGCAGTAAGTATGGTGTGGGTATTGTATACACTTGCAGCAAAAAGCGGGTATTCAGTTATGGTTTCTACAAAAAAATCCGCCAAACTATCATTTTTATTACGGGATAAATTTTTATGGGTTCTAAGTGGACTGCTGGCAATCGGCCTTGGGATTTTCGATGCACTAAGTACGTGGGTTGAACCGATTTTTGAGCAGTATGGGATTGCCGGTACAACAAGCGGTCCATTACTCGCCCTGATGATTTTGTCCGGAATTGCGGGGTCTGTTTTCATTCCTTCCTTTGTTGCCAAAAAAGACGCACGAAGGACATTCATTATTACAGCACTGCTCATTACCGCTGGAGCCTTTACAGCAATCATCTTTTGGCAATGGGTACCATGGATTGCGTTCTGGCTGATTGTAGACGGATTTTTCCTGCTGGCAGGATTCCCGATTATCATGGACTGGACCGAAAAACACTTCGGCACAAGCCAACAGGGCACAGCTGTAGGATTCGTCATGCTCACAAGTCATGCCGGCGGAATTATCCTGATCTATCTTGTAAAAGCCTTGCTTTCGCCGCCATCCTATGCACTAGGATTGCTGGTTGTGGTGAACATATTGGGGATTTTGCTGGCAATGCAATTACCGAAACGGGAAAAACCATTGCCGGAATCGGGAAATGAATACGGGGTAAATTAGAAAAGGTTTATCTTTAGCTGAATGGTTGGGGTTCGCGGACAATTAAGCCCTTATTTCTATAAAACACATGACTTTTACACTTTTGACGGACATCTGTTCCTTTATTTGCAGTAAATCAGCAATGTATGACCGGTTTTTGCCATTATAAAGGAATAAATGTCCGCGCCCCCTCCAAATCGAGCTTTTTGCCATGAATAGCGGAAAATATGTCCGGGTTAATTGCGGATTTTTTCTGTGTACCAAAACCTAGTTGTTTAAAATCATTGCCAAAAAAAAACTGCCACGTTCAAACATCTCATTCATTTTGACACAGCATGCACTTCCAATAGGCTATCAGACACATGCGAATGAAGATTCCCTTCAATTATAGCCTGGATCTCTTCAGCTAGTTTACTATGTTTTTTACCCTGATAATCTTCAGGATAAATCGGATTAGATATCGTCATGCTTATCGTTGATGGCTTTAACCGTCCATTACCTTCTTCCAATATCCGGCGCGTTCCATTGATAGACACTGGGACAATCGGGACATTTGCTTTCGTGGCCAGTCGCAGGCTTCCGGATTTTAAATGTATTTAAACGATTATCTCTGCTCCTGGTCCCTTTAGGAAAAATAACCATGGAGTTCCCATTTTTTAAATGTTCAATCCACTGGTTTATGGATTTCACCGCTTTACGGGGACTGCTTCGATCAATGAATACACAATGTATCAATTCCATCTACGTACTTATAATTGGAAGTCTCTGTGTCTCTTTTTTGGCAATGAACCCAATTGGTTTCCCGAGGCAGCCGAGCAACGCCAATATATCAAATAACCCCTGATGATTTTCGACAAATAAAACAGCTCCATCAGGCAGTTTTTCCTGTCCGGAAACATGAACTTCCGATTTCGTTGTTTTTATTACCTTTTGTGAAACTATCTTTGGTGTTGAAAATATTTCTTCTGTGGTCAGCTCAGGATTTTGCATACGTTTTTTAACCTTACGCAATTTAAAACCGGCGTCTATTATAAGCAATAAAGCATATATGTATATTCTTAAGCTGCGGATCATCTCTATCTCCCCCTGTTTCTATAAAATAATTATACCGCTGGGGGAGAATTGTGCGCAAGAATATAATATGCAGAGACGGTTATCCGGACGTGTGAATCTGTTGCATAAACAAGTATTTATTTTATTGGGCCATATGTTGATAAATCTTATTTATTTTTTCATTCAAAAGATCCAAGTGAACAATTCGTGCTTCGCGAAGAAATTCTTTTCCATCCACAAAAAACAATAAAACAGGTGCTGTAAAAACTGAATATAAACCGGCTACCTCTGTTACCTCCTGTGCATTGACGGATCCAAGTGCAATGTCCGGATATTTTTCCATTAACTCCAGAACTTGCGGCTTTAAACTATGGCAGACACTGCAATTGGGGGTCGTGATATATAGAAAAGATAGTGGTTGTTTGTTAATGAATACTTTTATCGATTCAATATCCGTTAATTCTTGAAAATCTCTCATATTCAATCCTCTTATCATTATTATTTTCCTTATTATATCATGGTTGGTGCAGTCTATCCGTGGATTAACTCAGACCATAAAAAAGAGACCGACCGAAGTCAGCCTCTTGCATTTTCTATTTATTTACCAATAAATTGTTGTGTCCAGTAGTTTCCTTGTTCCACATAGCCAACGCCGATGTGTGTGAAGTTAGGATTCAAGATGTTCTTACGGTGTCCTTCACTGTTCATCCAAGCATTAACAACTTCTTGTGGAGTACGTTGACCCATTGCAATGTTTTCACCGGCAGTTTTGTAAGAGATACCGAATTGTTTCATCATATCAAATGGTGATCCATAAGTTGGGCTGTTGTGTGAAAAGTAGTCATTTGCTGCCATGTCACGAGACTTTTCACGTGCCACTTTACTTAGCTCTGTGTCTACTTTTAGTGCTGACAGGCCACGAGAAGTACGTTCCTGGTTAGTCAGTTCAACAACTTGCTGTTCAAATTCATTCAGCTGCTGTGATTGATTCTGGCTTGGTTGTTGCTGCTGTTGTTCAGCTTGTTGTTGTTGTGCTGGAGCTTGTGTTTGCTCAGCGGGTTGCTCTTGCTTCTCTTGTTGCTGTTCTTGTTTAGGTTGTTCTTGTTTTGGCTGTTCCTGTTTAGGTTGCTCTTGCTTTGGTTGTTCTTTCTTAGGTTGTTCCTGCTTTGGTTGTTCTTTCTTTTGCTGTGATTGTTCTTTATTATCCTGGTTCCAATTATATTGGTTCCAATTATATTGGTTCCAATTATATTGTGAGAAATAGTTATTAAACAGTCTATTAAATTTTTCTGAAGATAATTCACTCCAATTACCATTTCCATTTACAGAATAATAGACTTTATATTGATAGGATTTACCCTGTGATTCGCCGGTATTTGCAGATGCATCTGCAGTTGTTTGAAAAGCTCCACCAATTAATAGTGTTGCAGATAAAGTAGTTACGATGAATTTTTTCAACATGCGTTGTTCACCTCTCCTGTATTTTTGTCTTGCAAAATCATCATACCACGGGTTATCTGTAATATTTTTAGAAGGATTTTCCACACAGAACTTCGATGAAGTATATTCTATAAAAATATGCATAATATAAGCGATTGACAAGTTTACTTTGGGAAAATAATAGGAAAATGTTAAAAACAGTGGTAAAAATTACAATTTATAAGTTGTTGACACCCTTTAAAATCCAGCTGTTATATTACAAAATACTGTGATTTGTAATGAAAATGTTACTTGAATTTTGACAGGTTCATTACACGTATGACGGCATTTTAGCCAATATATGTAAGTTCTTTAACTACCCCCAGAAACTGTGATAAAGTATAGAAATGATATAAAGAAAAACTGTCATCATTGGAGGAGCTTAATCATGTTATCTAATGCAGAAATCGGTATTGACTTGGGTACCGCAAATATACTTATTTATTCGAAATCAAAAGGAATTGTATTAAACGAGCCATCTGTTGTGGCGATCGATATGAATACCAAACAGGTTGTTGCTGTTGGATCTGAAGCAAAGGAAATGGTAGGTAAAACGCCGCAAAACATTATTCCAATCCGCCCATTAAAAGATGGTGTCATTGCAGACTATGATGTAACAGCTCAAATGCTGAAGGAATTTTTGAAAAAGGTCAGCAAAAAAATGGGGCTGTCCATGCGCAAACCAACTGTAGTCGTATGCACCCCTTCCGGAAGTACAACTGTGGAACGCCGCGCAATTCATAATGCCGTTTCCAGCTACGGTGCAAAAGCAGTTCATTTAATTGAAGAACCGGTTGCTGCTGCAATTGGTGCGGACTTGCCTGTTGATGAACCGATTGCCAATGTTATCGTTGATATTGGCGGTGGAACTTCCGAGGTTGGTATCATTTCATTCGGTGGCGTAGTTTCATGTAATTCTGTCCGTACCGGTGGCGATAAAATGGATGAAGAGATTATCCAGTTCATTCGAAAGAAATATAATATTTTAATCGGCGAGCGTACTGCTGAAAATATTAAAATGGAAATTGGCTATGCCTATGAGAATCATGCCGAGCAAACAATGGAAGTTCGTGGCCGTGACATGGTTTCCGGTTTACCTAAGACCGTCACTGTCTCATCGAAGGAAGTTTATGCGGCATTAAAAGAATCACTCGAATCAATTCTTGAAACAATCCGGGCGACACTGGAAAACTGTCCACCTGAATTGAGCGGCGATATTGTTGACCGCGGCATCGTACTGACTGGTGGAGGTTCCATGTTAAACGGAATGAAAGACTGGCTATCAGAAGAAATTATCGTTCCCGTTCACGTCGCACCAAACCCGCTTGAATCAGTTGCTATCGGAACAGGACGATCATTGAAAATGATTTCGAAATTACAAAAAGCAGCAAAATAAGGATTGATTTTATGAACCGTGCGCCGATTATGGTGCACGGTTTTTGTGTTTTCTGCTGATGTTGTTGTTCTTCTACCGATATTCACTAACCATTATCATATATACAGGCGAGGAAAATAATAAGACGAACATATTGTGAACTTCGACATTAAGGTTGTGAACTTCGGTGAAATGTATTGTGAACTTCGACATTTTTCCTTTGAACTTCGACATATTCACTGTAAACTTCGGGATTTCAGCATGATTCCTCACTTCTGTTACCCTCATTCGTTTTAAAAAAAAATATAAATCCCGAAAAATATTGCTCCAATTAAAAAGGACTTTGGCTATCTAATATTGAATTTATAGAGTAAGTAAAATGGGGTGAAACGATGTATACGATTATTAATTTGTATCGTGTAAAAAAAGAGCATGTTCAATCATTTATCGATATCAATGATCGGGCCAGCGAGATATATTTATCGTATGGTGCACTGGAGGATAACACATATCATGCCAGCGATTTAAATGGTAAGCATGGTTGCTCCGGGCTGATTGATATTATCGACGTCAAGGATGATGAGGTTGTTTTCTTCGGCCAATCCGTATTCCGTAACGAATCTCATCATGATGATGTGATGTCACAGGTTGATGACGATCCTGAAATATATACGTTATTTGACGAGATATCCAAAGTTATTGTTTTATCAAAAGTTGTCACCGCTACGTTTTCAACGGACCACTAGTAAACCGTTTACAAATTTTTCTGAATATAATATAATGTTATTAATGAATCATGTAAAAAACGTTTCCGCGTCTATGACACATGATCAACGGATTATTAGAAAACTTGGCCTATCGCCAAGCTTTAATGGCGAAAGCCTTAGTTGCACTTATGCAGTAAGAAAGTATTTATACTTTCTTAACTGCCAAATAAATTTATGCTGCCTAATCTGTTCCCAGTCCGATTCCAGTTCTGGCAAGACAGATAAAAGCCAGTTCAAATTGACTTACAGAGTGGTCTGTAGTCATTTTGGAGTGGTTTATTTTATTTTGAAAGGAGTGATCAAATGACTGGAGCACTTGAAAACATCAAAGTTCTAGATCTGTCACGCGTGCTTGCCGGTCCATACTGTACGATGATACTCGGTGACCTTGGTGCAGAGGTTATTAAAGTGGAAGCACCCGGCGGCAGTGATGAAACGCGTAAATGGGGTCCACCTTTCCAGAATGGTGTGAGTGCTTATTACCTCTGTGCAAACCGGAATAAAAAAAGTATAACCGTTGACCTGAAATCTGATGAAGGCATTGAAGTGATCAAAACGCTTGTCAATGAAAGCGATGTCATTATCAATAACTTTAAATCCGGAACAATGAAACGGTTTGGCCTTGACTATGACACGCTTGCAGAAATCAACCCTGCCATTGTGTACTGTTCGATAACAGGCTTCGGCGAAACAGGGCCCTATCAGAACATGCCAGGCTATGATTTTATTATTCAGGCAATGAGCGGGTTGATGAGTATTACGGGTGATACTGAGTCAGGACCGCAAAAAATGGGAGTCGCTATTACGGATATTTTGACAGGCTTATATGCCTGCATTGGAATTCAGGGGGCATTGCTCGAACGCGCACAATCAGGAAAAGGACAGAAGCTCGATATTTCACTCTATGATTCAGCGGTAAGTGCGCTCGTTAATATCGGCAGTAATTACTTAATGGCTGAAAAGATACCGAAAGCCCTCGGCAATCAGCATGCCAATATCGTACCATACCAGACATTTCAAACGGCGGATGGTGAGATGGTAATAGCGGTTGGTAACGACAATCAGTTCAAAAAGCTCTGTACTATTATGGGAAAACCAGAATATGCATCTGATAAACGCTTTCGGACGAACCCGGACAGAGTTGACCATCGCAAGAAATTAGTCCCACTGCTTCAGGACATTTTTTCAACCGAAACAACGGTATATTGGCAGGAGAAATGTCAGCAAAACAATATCCCATGCGGACCGATCCAAACCATTGACCAGGTTGCCAATGACCCGCAGCTCAATGAAAGGGATATGTTTATTGATTGTCAGCACCCGACTGCGGGGGACATCCGTATGATTGGCAGTCCACTGAAGCTTTCACGGACACCATTTCAGCTAAAACACCACCCGCCGGATCCCGGTGAACATACTGACGAGATACTGGCACGATTGGGATTATCCAAAACAAATAATTAGGAGTTGATCAAATGGATTTTAATTTTTCAGAAGAACAAATGATGCTAAGAAATACTGTACGAAGCTTTGTTGATAAAGAAATCATGCCGAACGCAGCCGAGTGGGACCGTGCAGGAAAATTTGACCCCTCTATTATGAAGAAACTGGCTGACCTCGGTCTGATGGGGGTTTGTATCCCTGAGGAATATGGCGGCAGCGGCATGGATTATAATTCACTGGCTATTGTTTGTGAGGAATTGGAGCGTGGTGATACAGCATTCCGCACAGCAGTCTCCGTCCATACCGGGCTGAACAGCATGTCCATTTTACAATGGGGTACCGAAGAACAGAAACAGAAATACCTTGTCCCCCAGGCAAAAGGTGAAAAAGTTGGTGCGTTTGGATTAACTGAACCTGCTGCAGGATCAGATGTCGCTTCACTTCAGTCCACAGCTGTTAAAGATGGTGATTACTACATTTTAAATGGACAAAAAACGTGGATTTCCTTATGTGACACGGCCGACCATTTCCTGGTGTTTGCATATACCGATAAGGAGAAAAATCATCACGGGATCTCCGCTTTCATTGTTGAGCGTACATGGGAAGGATTTTCCTCCAAAGCAACAAAAGGTAAACTGGGAATCCGTTCAGGAAACACCGGCGAATTATTTTTTGACAATGTGAAAGTACCAAAAGAAAACCTGCTCGGTGAAGAAGGTGAAGGCTTTAAAATTGCGATGGCTTCACTGGATAACGGCCGGTTCACTGTCGCCGCCGGAGCTGTCGGGCAAATAAGAGCCTGCCTTGAGGCCAGTGTAAAATATTGCCACGAGCGTGAGACATTCGGCAAATCAATCGGCAAGCATCAGCTCGTCAAGCAAATGCTTGCCAACATGGAAGCGGGCCTTCAAATGAGCAGCCTGCTTGTTTATCGTGCCGGCGAGATGAAAAACGAAGGAAAACGAAACACCCGTGAAACGTCCCTTGCCAAGTGGCAGGCGTGTGATTTTGCGAATAAGGCTGCTGATGATGCAGTCCAGGTCCACGGGGCATATGGCTATTCCGATGAATACCCGGTTGAACGTTATTTGCGAAATTCGAAAGCACCTGTTATTTATGAAGGTACACGTGAAGTCCACACAATCATGCAGGCCGATTATGTATTAGGGTATCGACAGGATAAGCAGTTAAACAAGATGCTGCCGGCCTGGGACAAAAAATAATCAGAAGGGAGATTTTCAGTTATGTTTGAAAAAGAAACGAAAAGTATTTTTATTGATGGAACGTGGCGCGACGTAAATTCCGACAAGACGGAAACAATCTACAATCCGGCAACACTCGAACCGATAACCGATGTCGCAAACGGTGGAGCAAATGAAACGACCGAAGCAATCGAAGCCGCTTCAAAAGCCTTTAAAGTCTGGAGCGGAATGACCGGCCGGGAACGTTCACGAATTTTATACAAGGCACATGAACTAATGATGGATGATGCAGAACGTCTCGGGGAAATTTTGACGACGGAGCAGGGTAAACCGCTCAAAGAAGCAATCGGCGAAGTAAAAGGCGCAGCCAACTTCCTGCTGTGGTATGCCGAGGAAGCAAGCAGAGCATATGGAGAATGGATCCCTTCCTCCATTAAATCCAAGCGCCTGCTTGTCATTCCGCAGCCGGTTGGTGTCGTGGGAGCAATCACTCCGTGGAACTTCCCGTCATCAATGATTACCCGCAAAATTGGACCGGCACTTGCTGCGGGCTGTACTGTTGTGCTGAAGCCAGCACCGGAAACACCATTGTCGGCGATTGAAATCGTGAAAATCCTGGAAAAAGCCGGCATGCCAAATGGTGTTGTTAATCTAATTACTGGTGATGCAGAAGCAATTGGAAATACGATGCTGAAGAGTAAAGATGTCAAACTGATAACCTTTACCGGTTCCACTAAGGTCGGAAAATATCTGATGCGTGAAAGTTCCAACCATGTAAAAAAATTATCGCTTGAACTTGGAGGTCATGCTCCGATTATTGTTTTTGATGATGCGGATATAGATAAGGCCGTGTCATTAGCACTTGCCAGCAAATTCAGGAATAACGGCCAGACATGTATTTGCGCAAACCGGATCTATGTACATGAATCCGTTCAGGAAGCCTTCAACAAAAAACTGAAAGAAAAAGTCACCGAGCTTAAAGTCGGAGCTGGAAACGAGGATGGAACCAAACTCGGTCCATTAATTAACAAGCAGGCATTACAAAAGGTTGAGAAACACCTTGCCGATGCGAAAGCAAACGGTGCGGAAGTCGTTACTGGCGGTGACAAATGGGATGGCGGACTGGACGGTTATTTCTATCAGCCTACTATTCTGGCTAATGTGACCGATGAAATGCTCATCATGAATGAGGAAACATTCGGCCCGCTCATGCCGGTACAGGTTTTCAATGATGAAGACAACGTCATCGACAAAGCAAATGATACCGACTACGGACTTGCAGCATACATTTTCACCGAAACTACCAGCCGTGCTATACGTGTATCCGAAAATCTGGAATACGGGATTGTTGGGGTTAACGACGTCTTCCCTGCTGTCGCAGAAGCTCCATTTGGCGGTATTAAGCAATCGGGTATAGGAAAAGAAGGCGGACACCATGGCATGGATGAATTCATGGAAATGAAATATATATCAATGGGAATAAATTAAAAACGGAAACAAATAAATAAGTAGTTCAGTTTTAGAGTACATAATTACAAAATGTGCTTTAGACTGAACTACTTTTTTCAATAAAGTTTTATACAGTAAATTATACAACAAAAGCTATATAGTTAGTGTTGAAAATATGATTGAGTGAAGATTTGTAGTTATGCAGTATTATGATACTTTAAATTATAAAATAACTGCTTCTTCAAGTAACGGGGCAAAAGACTTCAATAGGAAAAAAATATAATAAATAAATTGAGTATGATCGTATAGAAAGATTTATTTATGAAACCTATATATATTCTAACGTCTTACAATGTAAGAGGTGATGATATGAAAAGATGTTTAAGTTTTTTATTTTGTTTAGCAATAGGTTTGACACTTTTAGCAGGATGCGGAGGTAATGGTAATTCAGCTGAAACAACTGACTGGGAACCTACAATATATGAAACTGTCAACAACTTTGATGGAGTAACTATGATAGTAAAGAAAGAAACAGTTTCCTCTACTGGATTGACGGTAACATTTAAGAATACCTCCGACAAGCAATACACTTACGGCGACCCTTTTTTGTTAGAAAAGAAAATCAAGGGAAGTTGGTATCAAGTCCCAATTGCACTTGATGATAACTACGGATTTAATGATATTGGTTATGACTTGGCTCCTTCAGATGTCAGCGAATGGACAGTTGATTGGGATTGGCTCTATGGAAATCTGAAAACTGGTGAATACCGTATAGTGAAAGATGTACTGGATGTTAAAAAACCAGGGGACTATGATACGCACCATTTGGCAGCGAAGTTTACAATTGATTAACCAAACAAAATTAGTACATACCAAAGTTTGTGCAAGATTGTACTTAAAATAACGGGCGCAAGAGTTAAACAGGGGGAATAATAAGCTGTATAGTGGTAGAAGATCCGAAAAATGAAGTGGAGTTATCATACAATGAATTTTACAGACTGGTTTAAGAAAAGGGTCTTTTTGTTTCATTGGAACACATTAAAGTTCCACGAAGAGTATTAGAAGAAGGTACGTTATAAAATTAGCAGGGATTTTGCTGCTTTACATTTACCACAAGAGAATAAACAACTTACCTTATAAGCCACATTGCACATTATGCAATAATTCATACCTAACCGAAGTAGAAATTCAAGAATTATTATAACAGGAAATCAGCGAGGAACTCATTCTTGGTACAGTATCAGTGTTTCTTTAGAAAGAAAGTCAAATGATGATATAAATGTTAGTTTGCTTGAAAGGTTCAACTTTCTGGAAAATAATAACTATGTTCATCACGTAAAGAAGTGCTTTAGCTTAGCTATTTAACAATCAATCCCCCGCTACATTAATTCAGCGGGGGAATTTTAATTATCATGTTCCATATAATGCTCATACTGCTTATATAAATCTTTCAATGCCGATGCAAGTGCATTACCGGCCTTACCCAAATAATGACCCTTCACTTCCTCGACAGGTTTATCAATTCCATCCTGGAGACTATGCCCTCTTAATAGCTGCTGGACAAAATCTCTTCCGTGTTCTGTTGCTAGTGTACAATTAGCTGTTACAATCACACCGTATTTTTTATCAATTTCAGCTGTTATCGTTAACGTTTCGTACATACTTTTAGCTGCCATCCCTGAAGGCAGTCTGGCATGCCCGGCAATAAAAACAGTATTCATATTGGTTCAGATCCTTTCCATTTAAAAGTCCGGTCCGCGATACCCTAATTGCCTTGAAATCGTTTGGGCGGTTTGCTTTGTTTTCTCCTGGTGGAATGTCAGGTTTTCCCCTTCGAAGTGACTGGAAAGCCCACTCACAGCGAGTGCTGCAATAACCTGATTGCTGTAATCATAGATTGGATACGAAATCCCTGTCGTATCAGCATCCTGCTCCCCGACACTATATGCGTACCCGTCCTGATAAATCGTGTTAAGCTGCTCTAGTAATTGCTCTTTATCAATCGGTTCATGGTCACCTAATCGGTACAACTTGGAATCACCCAACACTTTCTCCTGCCGTTCACGAGACATGTGGGCAAGCAGCATTTTCGGCCCTGATCCCGCATAAAGCGGCGAACTCTTGCCAACTCTTGTATATAATCTTAACGCTCTTGAACTGTCCACTTTTTCAATATATGTAGCCTCATCCAGGTTGGCAATTACCAGGTGAATCACCTCATTAATTTCTTCAGCCAGCTGTTCCATATATGGAAGTGCAACGGTTCTGATTTCCAGCTGATCGGAAACAATCTGTCCCAACTCTAATAATTTCAACCCTAACCGGTACCTGCTGTCATGTTCGTTTTCCTTCGTTTTATAAAGAAAATCACAAGACTCCAAAGCCGATAACAGTCTGTATGCAGTAGGCTTCGGGATTCCCGCCTTAATAGCAATTTCTTTTAATGTCAGTTCCGGGGTTTCGATGGTAAAAAAATTTAATAGATTCAATGCTTTGATTACACTTTGATTCATTGCGATAACTCCTTGGATAAGACGCGGGTATAGGGCCTATTGTCACACCGCATCGCGTGAGACAATGACCCTGTCCCCCCCTCCTAAATGTTTACATGTTCTTTTTCGGTACTTCCTGATTCCAGGATATTCACGCCTCTTTTAGCCATTTCCTTCATGTAGACTTCACCTGGAACACATTGCTCCGGCGGGTAGACACCCCGCTTTGTTATTGTGCCATTTCCGATCATTTGCGCAACCGCTGAAATGGTGTTGGCTGTTGCACGTGCCATTGCAGTTACATTTGTTTCCCTGTCTTTATAGGTTGTCATTTCATACTCGTATGTTTTTGGCTGACCGTCTTTTTCACCGGTAACCTTTACCCTTAACAGTACCGCGTCATCCTTATCCTTTAGATCGACAATCGGATCAAGAACTTTTAACAGTACTTCTCTAGGGTTTATTTTTTGCCCTTTTACATCAACCTCATAATCCATCCGGGTTAAGTTAAGATCAACGAGAAGCTTGAACTTTTCCGCATGGCCCGGATAGCGGATTGTTTTATATTCCAATGTATCTACATTCGGATAGGAAATCGGCAGTGTTGATGTTCCTCCCGACGTATGAAAGGCCTCCAAAGGTCCGAATTTCTCAAAATGAATGCGCTCAACCTCGGTTAAGGCCTCGATTTCCTGTTTAACCCCATTACGGATAATCAATGCCGGGTCTGTATAGTGATCAAATACACCCTCCATGGAAAAAACATGATTGTATTCAAACGGCGGTTCCGGTCTTACCGGAATTCCCCCTACATATATTTTGATTTCTTCCAATTCGTCCAGTTTACTTGCGCCGTGTCCGGAAAGAATATTAATCATTCCCGGTGCAACACCCAAGTCAGGAATCAGCGTTACTCCAGCAGCCTGTGCATCGTCTTTCAGGGCAAGCACTTTATCGGTAATATGCCCGATATGACCGCCCAAGTCGACTGAATTGACCCCTACCTGGATTGCTGTTTTGGCAACTATCTCATTGAATGAGTAAAATAACGCGTTAATAATCACATCAAACTGCTGCATATAACCGGCCAGTTCCTGTTCATCGCTGGCATTTACCTGATAGGCTTTTAGTTTAGAAGAATTTAACTGATCACAAACCTGTTGCGCTCTTTCCAAATCTATATCGGCCAGGCCGACAGCTGTCACACCTTCACTTCCTGCCAGATCTCGTGCTGCTTCTTTCCCCATTAATCCAGATCCTAATACACCTATTTTCATATAGTTTACACTCCCTGTAAATTAAATTTTTTCTATATAACTAACTCCTTTTTAGGATATTTGTCCTTTTATTCCTATGGCTGTTCGTCTGGATTGTTGTTTTCTAACCCGCAGCCAGTATACACTTCGCTTTCACACCTCCGGGTACCAAGGCGACATCTGCTCAAAAGTACGTTTTCGCAGTGTCTTCTTAGCCGGGGGCGGCTGGTGAGCCCTCTTCGTGCTTACGCACTCAGTGGTCTCACCGATACCTTAGCTCCCCCAGGAGTCTACGTGTATACTGGCTGCTTATATTATCTTTTTACATCTTTTAAAACAGCAAATCTTTTCATGGGATGAGATACCGCCCTGCCACCCAACCCTTACAAAAACAGCCTTTCCTGATTATTTATCAATCTATCAAACATCAATCTGCGCCCGTTGCAGTTTACCGCTGTAGTCGACATACACTGCTTTCCATTCGGTAAACACATCAAGTGCCTGCACGCCGGAGTCGCGGTGTCCGTTACCTGTTCCTTTTGTGCCGCCGAATGGCAAGTGAATCTCGGCTCCGGTTGTTCCTGCGTTTACGTAAACAATTCCTGTATCCAGATCACGCTGTGCCTTGAACACACGGTTGGCATCCGTTGTGAAAATCGAGCTTGATAATCCGAATGTCACACCGTTATTCACTTCGATTGCTTCCTCAAAACTTTTAACCGGAATCAGTGAAACGACAGGTCCAAAGATTTCTTCCTGCGAGATACGCATTTCCGATGTACAATCCGTAAACAACGTCGGAGCAAAATAATGCCCTTTTGCAAGATCACCTTCATCCATCACATATCCGCCGGCAAGCATTTTGGCTCCTTCTTCTTTTCCGATCTGGATATATTTTTTAATTTTATCGAGACCGCCTTCATTAATGATTGGTCCCACCTTAATGGACTCATCTAAACCATCACCGATTGTCAGTTTCTCCATTTCGACAAGCAGCCGCTCTTCCAATCGTTCTTTCACATCTTCATGGACGATGACCCTGCTTGCCGCGGTACAGCGCTGACCGCTTGTACCGAATGCACTCCAGAGAATCCCTTCCACAGCCAAATCCAGATCAGCATCATCCATCACGATAATAGCGTTTTTACCGCCCATCTCAAGGGATACCTTTTTCAACTGTTTGCCGCACTCACCGGCAATATTGCGTCCTGTATCATTTGATCCGGTAAATGAAATAACCCGGATAGCGTCATGATGAACCATCGCATCCCCAACGGCGGACCCTTTACCGAAAACAACATTCAATACACCTTTTGGCAATCCTGCCTCTTCAAAAATCTTCGCAAGTTCATGTGCCATTATCGGTGTCTCAGTTGCCGGCTTCCAAATAACTGCATTACCTGCAACAATCGCCGGGAATGACTTCCATGTTGCAATGGCAATCGGGAAGTTCCATGGTGTAATGATTCCAACAACACCAACCGGGCAGCGCTGGCTCATGGAAAATTTATTTGGCAATTCTGCCGGTGTTGTGTGTCCAAACATACGACGGCCCTCACCAGCCATGTAAAAGGCCATATCGATCCCTTCCTGTACTTCACCGCGTGCCTCTTCAAGCACCTTTCCATTTTCCATCGTCAACAACCGTGAAAGTCGCTCTTTGCGGTCTTTCATCATCTGGCCGACTTTCAGTAATACTTCGGCTCGTTGTGGCGCCGGTACCAGTGCCCATTCTTTTTGAGCTTTTTTGGCAGCCTCAACTGCAGTATTAACATCTTCACTGCCAGACAGCGGAACATCGACAATTGTTTCTCCATTTGCCGGATTTACGACTGCTGCGGACTCCGATACATCTACCCAATCACCGTTTATAAAGTTTTTAAGCTTTTCTGTCTTGAGTAAGCTTTGAGCCATAATAAATACCTCCTAAAAAATTTATGTTAAATAATGTCTAAACTATTTAGTGGCACGATTACGCAAATCTGTAATCGTGGATGATACGGAAATCTGTTCTTTCTCGGTTAAAATCTCAATGACAGCAGGCCGGTTGTTTTGCAATGCCATTTTGAAAGCTTCCGCAAATTCATCAGCAGTTTCTACCTGATAGCCATCCGCACCAACGCTTATAGCCAATTGTTTAAATGAAACACTTCCGAGGTCAGTTGCGACAACTTTCTCAGGATAATGGATTTCCTGATGCATGCGAATGGTTCCATACATTTGATTGTTAAATACGAGGCAAATTACCGGAATGTTATATCTTACTGCTGTTTCCAGTTCCTGTGCGGTCATCATGAACCCGCCATCTCCGGACAGGGAAACTACCTTTTTTTCGGGATGTGCCAGTTTTGCTCCAAGTGCTGCTGGCATTCCATATCCCATCGCCCCCGATGTTGGCCCGACATACGTATGCTTTTCTTTAAACGGATAAAATGCATGGAGCCAGCCGGCAAAGTTTCCTGCATCATTTGTCAGCAGGGCATCATTGGACAATGTTCTTTCCATCAATGCCATAATATGCTTGTTGATGACATCATTATGCGAAACATTGAGACTGCTGATATTTTCATAGGCATGATGCCGCTCCTTTACCCAGCTATCCCATGTACATGTAACATTCATCTGACGCAACGCATGTAACGCTTCACCTATATCAGCTACAATCCCAATGTCGGGCGCATAAACTTTACCGATGGTTTCATAGCAGATATCGATATGGATCAGTTTCTGTTCTGATGAAATAAGCTTATAATCCTGTGTTGTTACTTCCGATAGCCGTGTACCAAGCGCTAAAATCACATCAGCATCTTCCGCTGTTTTTAAAATTTCTTTATTTGTCCCAAGACCAAGGTGCCCGACATACAGTGGGTGATCATTTGGAAAAGAGTCATGCCTTCGAAAAGCCGCCATTACCGGTAAAGAGTACTTTTCTGCAAACGCCAGAAGACTTTCCTCCGCCTGCGAACTTTTGATTCCGCCTCCCGCAATAATTAACGGCTTCTTAGCTGTCGAAAGCAACTCTTCCACAGCAGCTGCTTCTTGCCGGGATGGCGCAGGTCGCGGCTTAACTGTAGCCGGCCCAAACTCCATTTCGGCTTCAACCGATAAAACATCTTCCGGCAATGATATGACTACCGGCCCCGGCCTTCCCGTCTGTGCAATCCGAAATGCACGCTGGACAAGTTCAGGCATTCGCTCCGGTTCATTAACTTCCACTGCCCACTTGGCAATGTGCTTAAAATATTGGTCCAGATCAACTTCCTGAAACCCTTCTCGACCCCGGAACTTGCTATGTACCTGCCCTAACAAAACTACCATTGGTGTGGAATCCTGGTAGGCTGTATGGACGCCGATTGATAGATTGGCAGCACCAACCCCGCGGGTAGCAAGCACTACTCCAGGCTTCAGTGATGACTTTGCATAAGCTTCCGCCATAAAGGCCGCACCGCTTTCGTGCCTTGCTGAGATAACGTGGATGTTCGCTTCATCATAAAGGGCGTCCAATACGGGCAAATAACTTTCACCGGGAACACAAAACACGTCCTTTATCCCCTCAATGTTTATACATTCCACGATGGCCTGTGCTGCGGTCAGTGTCTTAGCTGTTCGTGCTGTCACAGTTGTCATTTAATTTGCCACCTCCTTAAAATTGGCTTTTTCCATCCGGCTGATTACTTCGTTTAACCGGTCGGTTGTAACCGTAAGTGCTATCCGAATATAGCCCTCACCACGCGAACCAAAGGCATTTCCCGGTGTGACGATAACACCACAGTCATTCAGCAGTTTATCCGCAAATGACATGGAGGTGTATCCATCCGGAACCTTTGCCCAGAGAAAAATCGTGCCATTCGGTTTATCCGCTTTCATACCGAGTTTTTGAAAAGCGGCATACAGCGTCTCCATTCGTTTCTGGTAAATTTTATTGTTTGCCGCCACTGCCGAGAAATCACTTCTCAGTGCAGCGGCAGCAGCTTTTTGAATGGGGAGAAACTGACATGTATCAATGTTGCTCTTAAAGGTGGCCAATGCCTTTATAACCTCTTTGTTGCCAACGACATAACCGATTCGCCAGCCGGTCATGTTAAAGCTTTTTGACAACGATCCAAATTCCACTGCATGTTCTTTTGCCCCGTCAACCTGCATCACACTTGGAGCTTTATACCCGTTATAAGTGACCATGTCATATGCAGCATCATGAACAAGCAACAGATTATTTTTTACGGAAAATGTAATCGCTTCCAAAAAAGTGTCGAAATTAACCGTTGCGGCGGTCGGATTACTTGGGTAATTTAAAAGCATTAATTTTGCCCGCTTCAAAGTAGTATCGTCCACATAATCATACAGTGGTACATAGTTATTTTCAGCATCAAGCGGGAGTGGAATACTTTCTCCCCCGGCCAGATGGACAGCCTTGCGATAAACCGGATAGCCGGGATCAGGAACGAGTACAGCATCACCCGGATTAAGCGTTGCATGCATCAAGTTGGCAATTCCTTCTTTTGACCCGATGACCGTTAAAACTTCCGAATCCGGATCAAGGCTCACGCCATATTGCTTTTGGTAAAAATCTGCTACAGCTTCCCTGAACTCCACACTACCGCTATACGTTGAATAGCGATGATTAGCCGCAATCCTGGATTCCTCAGCCAGCTTATCAACAACAAAATCAGGCGTTGGTAAATCCGGTGCACCAATACCCAAATCGATTACATCCACACCATCCGCTTCCAGTTCCTTTTTCCTCCGCTGAAACTCAGAAAATAAGTAAGGCGGCAAATTCTTAACCTTTTCGGAAACAAAAGCCATGGTCAGCCTCCTCATTTCATATAATGAAACGCCATTTCATCTATCTACTGTGAGTATAAATCAGCATTTTTAATTTTGCAACTGTTTTTAAAATACGAAATTAGATTATTCAATTAGCAATCGACTCATCAGCATAATCCGTGTCCCCCGGTTTTTTCAATACGCTAAAGAACACTACCAGTCCGACGATTACAGTTGCCAGACCAAGCAAAACACTCCCGGAAATCCCTAACACGACATAACCAAGTCCGGCAATAATTGCTGCGGTAATAGCATATGGCAGTTGAGTAGTGACGTGGTCAATATGGTGACAGCTGGAACCGGTCGATGACAGAATTGTCGTATCGGAAATCGGCGAACAATGATCACCAAATACTGCACCCGCCAAAACTGCCGCGAGCATTGGCATAATAAGGTTTATATCGGTTGCAGCAGCAATCTGTCCTGCAATTGGCAAAAGAATTCCAAATGAACCCCAGGACGTACCGGTAGCGAAAGCGATGAAACCCGCAATAAAAAACACTATTACCGGCAACAGTGCTAAACTTAAGTTGGACGATTCAACAATCCCGGCCAAGTATTCCCCTGTTTTTAATTCTCCAATCAGGAACACAATCGACCAGGCAAAAATCAAAATCCCAAATGCCGGCATCATTGATTTTGCGCCTTCAACGATTCCCAATCCAAAATGGCTGCCCGTCAATTTCCCTTTTGCCATATGGCGGAAAAAGAATAAGAATGTAGCAGCCAGCCCGATAAGTCCTCCATATAATAGCGATTCTGCAACAGCGGCACTCCCGAAGATGTCAACAAGGGACGCATCTCCTTCAACTGCACCTAGTCCGGACAAATACATGGCACCTATTGTTGCAATGAAAAGTATCGCGATAGGAAGAACCAGGTCACTAACTTTTCCTGCATCACTGGAAGGAAGTTTTGATTCAGGATCCACATTTTCCTTATTTTCAGGATCCAACACCTCACCCGTCTTCATAGCACGCTGTTCATGAATCTTCATTGGACCAAAATCAACCTGTCGTACTGCAATAACCAGAACCACACCTATGGCCGCCCATACATAAAAATTCATCGGAATCATTTGCAGGAATGCAGAAAATGCACTGGAGTCTGTTATCCCCTGCGTTGCAAAAATAGTACCGATTATCCCGATAATATAAGCACCCCAGCTTGATACTGGTGCAATGACACAGACAGGTGCTGCAGTTGAATCAACAATGTATGCAAGCTTTGATCGTGACACACGGTGCTTATCCGTAACCGGCTTGGCAACCTGGCCAACTGTTAAACTGTTAAAATAGTCATCAACAAAAACAATAACACCAAGCACCATCGTCATTATCTGTGCACCGGCACGTGTCTTCACACGCCGGACCATCCAATCGCCAAAAGCTTTTGTGCCACCCATCATGCTTACAAATGCGGTGATAATACCTAGCATTAATACGAATAGTAAAATAAACACATTCCACGTATTCAACGCACCGTCTGCAACAAATGTACCTTTAAACGACTCCCAGATTAAGCCAAGCGACTCCGTGACATTAAAACTGGCAATAAAGAATGCTGCAGCAACGATCCCTATACCAAGAGAAAGCAATACTCTTTTAGTAATAAGAACCATGATAATTGCCAGTAACGGGGGTACTAAAGACCAAAACGTATTCTCCATCATAAGCCTCCTCGTATTTTTTCAGTTGTTCCTATCAGCTTACCAATCTATTCTGGATTTCCTGTTCACCTCACCCCTTTCATATGAAAGTGCTTACATTTTGACTATTTTAACTATTCTATATTTATTTTCGAAATCCTCTTAAATTACCAAAAATAATTAAAAGCTCCAAACTATCATGATTGACTGTTATGATAAAAATAGGTTGCTTTCTAAAAGTTTGTTGCCGTTTGCGTCACTTAACGAATGAATTATTACATAGTAGTTTCCAAACTGCGAACTACTTTGAAAAAAAGTTGAGTGCTATAAAACCGCTGCGAAAATACACTTTGTTTTCACACCTCCGGGTACCAAGGCAACATCTGCTCAAAAAGTACGTTTTCACAGTGTCTTCTCAGCCGGGGGCGGCTGCTGAACTTTTTCGTACGCTTCTTGTCGCAAGTTTTTCTTGAGATGCGGTACTCGTGCGGGTAGGACGGGTTATGAAAGACAAATTGAAGCGGAAACGTTGATGAAAAGTGGTTCATCAGGGGTGTGAAGCACTATTGGAAGCAATCACATCGTCGAAATGTGGTTCATCAGGCGTATGAAGGACAATTAGAAGCAATAACATCGATGAAATGTGGTTCATCAAGGGTATGAAGAACAATTGGAAGCAATAACATCGATGAAAAGTGGTTCATCAAGGGTATGAAGGACAAAAGAAAGCCTAATAACTAAAAAAATGTCTTTCATCAGAAATACGAAGTACAAAAGGAAGGGGAATCCTCTCTAAAATATTTTTCTCAAGGTAAGAATCGGGAAAGGAATGCTGAGTAGGCTCCCCAACAAGAGCTTATGAAATCGAATATATTCTATCTGCTATGTCAGAGAGCCCCACTTAATAATACTGTTTCGCATTTTACGTCAACTATAACCTAAAGAGCCTAAATTAAATTGTAAAAGGAGCGCAGTCATGAATACGGAAAAAACATACGCAACCTATTTGGACCATATGGATGAATTAAGCAAGTTCCGGCAAGAATTCTATATGCCAGAAGACACCATTTACCTGGATGGAAATTCACTTGGCCTTCTGTCAAAAAGAGGTGAGCAAGCGATTGACGATGTGGTTAATTCATGGAAAAAATATGCAATTGATGGATGGACGGAGGGCGAGAATCCCTGGTATTACCTGTCCGAAAAACTGGGTGCGATGACTGCGCCTTTAATTGGTGCTGAAGCAAATGAAGTTATTGTCACCGGCTCAACAACAACGAATCTGCACCAGTTAGTTGCAAGCTTTTATAAACCGGACGGCAAAAAAACCAAAATACTCGCTGACGAACTCAACTTCCCATCCGATATCTATGCATTGAAAAGTCAATTGAAGCTAAAAGGTTATCAACCGGATGAACATCTAATCCAAGTAGCGAGCAACGATGGCAACACACTTAAAACAGAAGATATTGTGAAAAAAATGACCGATGAAGTTACCTTGATTATTTTGCCTGGTGTGCTTTACCGGAGCGGCCAGATACTTGACATGGAAAAATTAACAAAAGAAGCGCATAAACGTGGAATTCTGATTGGCTTTGATTTATGTCATTCCATTGGTTCCATCCCCCACCACCTGTCCGAATGGGGGGTCGACTTTGCTTTCTGGTGTACGTATAAGCATCTGAATGCCGGGCCCGGAAGTGTTGCCGGTCTGTACGTGAACAAAAGACATTTCGGCAATGAACCGGGTCTTGCCGGATGGTACAGCTCTGCAAAGGATAAACAATTTGATATGGAGCATACGCTGACACCTGCTGCAGATGCCGGGGCTTATCAGATCGGCACGCCACACCTTTTAAGTGCAGCACCACTACTCGGATCACTCGAAATGTTTCAGGAAGCAGGGATAAACCAAATTCGCCAAAAGTCACTGCAGCTGACAACGTATTTAATGGAACTGATCGAAAGTGAACTGGCCGATTTTGGATTTACGATCGCTAACCCAACGAATGATAAGATGCGTGGCGGTCATGTTTTTCTGGAACATAAAGATGCAGCCCGCATTTGCAAAGCACTGAAAGCAGACGGTGTTATCCCTGACTTCCGTAAGCCAAATGGGATCCGACTGGCACCTGTAGCACTTTACAATACATTTGAGGAAGTATGGAATACCGTACAAATTTTAAAAACTATCATGAAGGAAGAGCGCTTTAAAAAATACCAGAACGAAAGAGGAGTTATTGCATAATGAAACAAACAAATTGGATTGATATCTCACAGCCTTTAACAAACGATATGGCACACTTTCCCGGTGATACACCATTCAACTTCTCACTCGCGTACACAAAAAAACAAACCGGCTCAGCCAATATCGGGCAGATGACAGGGAGCCTGCATACCGGAACACACATCGATGCACCATTCCACTATGATACAGGCGGCAAAACAGTTGATCAGCTTGACCTCGACATCTATATTGGACCTGCCGTTGTGCTGGACGTCAGCCATTCAGAAAAAATCACGGCAGATACACTGCGGAAATTTGAATTCAATGGTGCAGCAAGGGTCCTGTTACACACTTCACTGCCAAATAATCCAAAACGTTTTCCTGAAAAATTTCCGGACCTGGACCCAAGTATTGCACCTTTCCTGAATGAAAAAGGCGTTAAACTGCTCGGCGTGGATATGCCATCCGTTGATCCACCTGATAGTAAAGATTTGGCCACCCACCATGCTTTATATGATAACGAAATTTTCATTCTGGAAAATCTGATGCTTGATCATGTTACACCGGGTAACTATGAACTGATTGCACTGCCACTGGCAATTGACGGCGCCGATGGAAGCCCTGTTCGCGCAGTACTAAAACCAACCGACTAAAGGGAGGAACAATTCATGCGTGATAAATCATTTGATAATGAGGAAGGAATCCATACCGATTTTTTGAAAAAAATGACGTATGGAGATTACCTTCAACTCGACAAATTACTCTCAAGCCAGAAACGGCTATCCGACCACCACGATGAAATGTTATTTATTATTATCCACCATGTCAGCGAACTTTGGCTGAAGCTGATCATTCATGAAACAAAAGGCGCAATTACTGCCATTGAGAAGGATAATCTCCAGGAGTCATTCAAAATGCTTGCCCGTGTTTCCAATATCCAGTCGCAAATCATTCATGCCTGGGACGTCCTGTCCACATTGACACCAAGCGAATATATGGAATTCCGCGACAAACTCGGCAATGCTTCTGGCTTTCAGTCATATCAGTATCGGCTCGTTGAATTTGTATTGGGATACAAAAATCCGCACATCCTGAAAATCTATAAAAAGGATCCGGAACTCTATGAGATATTGGAAGAGGCATACCGTGAACCTGGGCTTTATGATGTATCCATCAGGGCACTTGCAAGGAACGGGGTTGCCATAAGTAAGGATGTGCTGAACCGTGATGTTTCCAAAACATATGAAAAGGATGAATCCGTTGAAGCAGCATGGCTGGAAGTATACCGAAACACAGGCGATTACTGGGACCTTTATCAGCTTGCTGAAAAACTGGTCGATTTGGAAGACCAGTTTCAGCAATGGCGATTCCGCCATATGAAAACAGTGGAACGGATTATCGGCCATAAAACCGGTACCGGTGGATCATTCGGAGTTGGATACTTAAAAAGCGTATTGGATCATTATTTCTTCCCGGAACTATGGGATTTGCGGACGGAAATTTAGAAGCTTTCCCAGCGTTGATAAAAAATGTTATAATAACGTGAAATTTTCCACTGATTTACTTGAAAGAGAGGCAAGTTATGAATAAAAAAAGAGATCAATGGTCAACAAGACTAGGCTTTATTTTATCATCTGCAGGCGCAGCGATTGGACTTGGAGCAATTTGGAAGTTCCCTTATATGACCGGAATGAATGGCGGTGGGGCTTTCTTTCTGCTGTTCATCTTATTTACTGTGATTATCGGTCTGCCGTTACTGATTGCCGAATTTATCATTGGCCGCGGGGCTCAGGAAGAGGCAATCAGCGCATTTAAAAAACTCGCTCCTAAAAGTGGCTGGTCGATTATCGGCCGATGGGGAGTATTCGGTTCATTTGTCCTTCTGTCTTTTTACAGTGTTGTAGGTGGCTGGGTACTAATTTACAGTATATTATCCATTCCGGGATTGGTAATTAAGGATAATACCAATTATGAGCAACTATTTGGAATGATCACCGGTAATCCGCTTATTACTATTTTAGGGTTGGCACTTTTTTTGATCATTAATATTATTGTCATTTCACTCGGAGTTAAAGACGGTATTGAGAAATCAAGCAAACTGCTGATGCCGTTGTTATTTGTATTTTTTATAATTTTAGTCATAAGGTCTGTAACATTTGAAGGTGCTTCAGCGGGGTTGGAATTCTTTCTTAAACCCGACTTTTCCAAAATAACCGGGGAAAGTGTTCTCTATGCATTGGGGCAGTCCTTCTTCTCATTGGCAGTAGGTTTTTCGGTGATGGTCACCTATAGTTCCTATTTGGGCAAAGATGTCAGCTTGCCATTCTCAGCAGGGTCTGTTTCGCTAATGAACATTTTTGTATCATTGCTCGCAGGATTGGCAATCTTCCCCGTCGTTTTTTCTTTCGGACTCGAGCCGACGGAAGGACCTGGTCTATTGTTTATGGTTCTTCCCGAAGCTTTTGCGCAAATGCCTTTTGGAGAAGTGTTTCTAAGCTTATTTTTACTGTTATTTTTATTTGCAATTCTGACATCATCATTCAGTATGCTGGAAATTATCACTTCGGCATTCACTGCCAAAAAACAACGGTCCAGAACTAAAGTAGCCTGGATTGCCGGTCTTGTTGTTTTTATCGCAGGAATCCCCGCAGCCCTGTCTTCCAGCAGTCTGGCAAACTTTAAGATTTTTAATCTGACTGTTTTTGATGCCAGCGACTTTCTGGTAAGTAACATTCTACTGCCTGGCGGATGCCTGCTGATTGCATTATTTATCGGCATTAAACTGGATAAAGCATTGATGAAAGAGGAATTCTTTAGCGGTAACAACCTTTCACCTGGAATGTATCAATTGTGGTTCCAGATCATGCGGTGGCTCGTTCCTGTTACGATTGTCATTGTTTTTCTGGGGTCATTGGGGGTTATTTAACTTGCACGAGGCTGGGACAAAATCAAAACGGTAAAACAAATGAGGAATAATGCATGCAATAAGCGGAGGAAATATACGTAGACTCCTGCGGGAGGACAGGCCTAGGTGAGACTCGCAGTGCGAAAGCACGGAGAGGCTCAACAGCCGCCCGCGGCTAAGAAGACACTGCGAAAACGTACTTCTTGAGCAGATGTCGCCTTGGTACCCGGAGGTGTGAAAGCGAAGTATATTTCCGGAGCGGTTATTTGCACCATTTTTAAGTTAGTTCGGGTTTTTCTTTTGATAAAACACTCCCAGCCCCTGTTTTTGATTAATCCTGACGTAAAAAGGGAACTTTATTCTACATGGAGGTAATATAATGTCCAAAAAGATAGTAATTGTTGGTGGAGTTGGCGGTGGTGCTACGGTGGCTGCTCAAATCCGTCGTCTTGATAAAGAAGCTGAAGTAATACTATTTGATAAAGGCAATTACATAGCATTCTCCAACTGTGGAATGCCATATTATATCGGCGGTGTTGTTGATGAGCGGGATGATTTGCTGGTTAATAAAAATAAATTTGCTGAAAAATATGGTGTTACTGTTAAAACAAATTCAGAAGTTGTATCCATCGATCGCGGCCAAAAGCAGATTCATTATAAAAATGAAAATGGATCCCAGTATGAATCTTATAACAAACTGGTTCTGGCACCGGGTGCGTCTGCCACTAAACCCAGCATCGAAGGTTTAAATGATGAACGGACTTTCACGCTGCATTTAATTCCGGATATGGATGCTATTTATTCATACATCACAAAAAATAAACCGCAGTCCTGTGCGATTGTCGGCGCTGGATTCGTCGGGTTGGAAATGGTGGAAAACCTGAAAGCACTTGATATGGATTGTACCATCGTGGACCGTTCACCTCAGGTTATGAAACTTGTCGATGCTGACATGGCTGAAATGATTCAGGACCACCTGAAAGAAAAAGGAGTCCGGCTTATTTTAAATGAAGGGGTTCAATCTTTTTTTGATAACGGAAGTACCTTGAACTTGAGCGGTGGTGAGAAAATACAGGCTGACATGACTATTTTGGCAACTGGCATTAAGCCCAATACGAAGCTTGCCGAGGATAGTTCACTTGAGTTAGGTGAAACTGGTGCGATGAAAGTAAATGAGTTCATGCAAACAAATGATCCTGATATATATGCACTTGGTGATGTGGTTGAGACAAATGATTATATGACAGGAAGCCCCCGTCATGTAGCACTTGCCTGGCCGGCACACCGTCAAGCCTATATCATCGCCAGACATTTGCAAGGGTCCAGTCTGGCATATGGAGGTACACAAGGATCCGCCATTTTTAAAGTCTTTGATTTGGATGTCGGTGTAACAGGATATAACAAAGCAGTGTTGGATCAATTAGGATTCAATTATAGTGAAGTCACCCATGAACAGCTTTCACATGCAGGGTACTATCCCGGCGCAGAGAAGATTTGTATTAAAATCCTGTTTGACGAAAATGACGGGACAATTTATGGCGGGCAGGTAATAGGCAAAGAAGGAGTCGACAAGCGTCTGGCTGTGATAGCCACTGCAATGAAGGGAAAAATCACTGCAGGAGATCTTGCTGAACTGGAACTGGCATATGCCCCGCCTTATTCGTCACCAAAAGATCCGATAAATATTGTCGGATATAAAGCTGCTGGTATGCTTGGTGAATAGAATCACCATCCGCTGTCAGATTAAAAAATACAACAGATTGCATCATGAGAGTGGTGCTTCTTGTTGTATTTTTTTAAATCAAATATAGAAGCCAATCGCTGCTGAAATTATCCCCACCACAATTGATGTTACGACATAAACAACCGCAAATTTTACCTTTTTGGAAAGTATCAAGGTTATGGTTTCATGTCCAAAAGTGGAGAAAGTTGTGTACGCTCCACAAAATCCAACACCGCCAAATAACCATAGCCACTCACTAATTTGGTTTGTAAGATGAAGTTGAGCAAGGTAACCAAGTAAAAATGAGCCAGTGATATTAATGATCCAGGTTCCCAATGGAAAAGGATTTTGCGTTCTTCCACTAATCAGGTTGCCTAACAAATACCGTACTGCGGCGCCCAACGAACCACCAATTCCGATAAACCAAATCATGCCACATCACCCGCTCTTTCTTTTCGCAAAGCTAATTTCCGGCCTGAATAAGCCAATACCAATCCTAATATAGTAGTAGCAGATATATAGAGTAATCCGAGAGAAAAAAGCCCTTGCTGAATTAATTGAAGGGTTTCTACTGAAAAGGTTGAGAAGGTTGTAAATGAACCGATAAATCCTGTTCCAATTGTCAGTGTAATTTCAGGTTTTATTTTTTTCTTTTGGCTGACGAATGTCAGAAACCACCCCAAAAGAAAGCAACCAATAAGATTGATTAGAAAGGTACCCAAAGGAAACCCATTTGTTGTATGTATCCATTCGCCTAAAGCAAATCTTGATATAGCTCCGAAGAAACCGCCAATCATCACTAATAATAATTTCATTTTAATCACCTTTCTTTTTTACAAAAACCAGAAAGACCCCTGCCAAAAGACATAGATATTCCATTTATCTTTAGCAGGAGTCATTAGCCTATACAGGCGGTTATGGTGAATTCCATCACCTATTCAATTAACACAGAATAAGTACTCATCCATGATAGTCTGTCTTTGAATTACCGTAGCTCCAATCTTTTCCACTCTTCCTTTGGGATGTCCCTATGTTTAAAATTAACAACCTCAACTTCATTTCCTTTTAACCTGAAGGTAATTGTTTCTTCACCATATGGCGGGTTATGGGCACCTTCAAACGTTTGGACTTGAACGGTTACATATAAAAGATTATCATGTTTATCTTTATCAATTTTAAGTACTTTTTCAAAACTCCGGGACCAAAGTTTGTACTCACCGTAATAATTATGAATAGCTTTACTGATTGGTTCGACTAAACGTTCAATTAATGCTTTTTTAAGATGTTTCTTTGATACCGGTATTCTGTCAATTTTCTTCCTGTTTACATTGATTACTTCCCACATATCATTTGTTTGTTTTTCAACTTGATAGAGTACATTTGTACCGTCTTTCTTCCAAAGATGAACATATCCTTTTTTTCCCTTGATGTAAAGTCGGGGCTCTTCAATCCATTCTTGCTCTCTTTGTACAATTCGAAAATATAGTTGAGCAAGTGGGGTTATTTCATGTCCTAATTGATTAAAAGAACCAAAAGAATATTGTTTATACCCTGTCAAATCCATATTAAATTCCTTGTTTACATTGCTGTTTCCTTCTTCTGCCTGGACTGTAAAAGATAGTAAAATACTTATTAAACCAATGAAAATAACAGTAACTAATTGAATTCTCATATTCAATCACCTCAACTATAGAATGGAGCAGTTAAGATGATTTTATTTATTTCAGCAACTGTATCGTTCGTACGAGCATTCTTTCAAAAACTCGACCCTTATTTTAACATAAACTCTCATGGCTTCAGATAAAACATAAAAATGACCATCAACCTGGTATATAGACTGATGATCATTCTTTTTGGATTTTATTGATTGCTGTTTAAAAATTGTCTGGTTAATTTTTATTCGCATGTTTTGTGGCATTAGCGTTCCCAACGCCATTTGAATTCCCATTGCCTTTTCCTTTTGCCGCGTTATTATTGCCTTTTTGTTTTGCTTTTTGAGCTTTTTCGGCTGCTTTTTGTTGTGCTTTCTCAGCTTTCTTTGCGGCTTTAGCTTTAGCTTTTGCAGCTTTCTCCTGAGCCTTTGCCTTCGCTTTTGCAAATTTTTCCTGGGCTTTGATCAGTTTTTCAGCTTCTTTCTCTTTTTCCTTTTGTGCCTGCTTATTAAGATCATCTTTTGCATATGGCTTTTCAGAAATTGTCAATGTTGCATTTGCATCGGAATCACTATTTTCCTCAACGGTCTCGTTTTCCTCAGCAGAATCGTCTTCTTCCCCTGATTTGTCATCTGATTCCTCAGTGAACCCGGCACGTTTTTCAATTTTTGCTGCCAGCTTTGCAAATGACTTTTGAATGTTTTTCATAATGGCTGCCTGTGCATTCGGATTATCGATTTTTGCCAGAACAGCTGTTAATGCATCAATATTGTTGGCGAGGTTGATTCGTACCTGTTCTGTTTCTTCATTTATTTCCTCGTCTGTTGCTTCTACTGTTGTTTCTTCCACATCTGTTTCTTCCACATCCGTATTTTCTTCAGTTGCAGTACCTTCTACAGTTGTGGAACCCTCTTCACCTTCTGTTTTACTTCCCGTTGTTTCCTCAGTGCCATTCAGCATATCTTCGGCTTCTTTCTGTGTTTCAACAGCCTTTTTCAATAAATCGGCAGCTTCCTCTTTGTCTCCAGCTTTAATTAATGCATTTGCTTCAGCAATTCGCTCTGCGGCAAAATCAGCCAGCAATTGACTTTCTTTATAATCATCAAGTGTGATAGCTAATTGAATGTTCTCTTTCATTAATTTTACAAAATAGAAAAAGTCTCCTGGAATTAATGATGGAAGTTCTTCTTCCGCTTCTCTTTCTTCCATAGTTTCCTTATCTTCCCCGGTTGTTTCAACATCCGTTTCATTGTCTGCTTCCTTAATGGTAAGGTCATTCGGTTTATCGCTCTCATCCGCAAATACAAAACCCGTACCGGCAGTTACCGTAAAGGATACGACAAACACTGCACTGACTGCTAGTTTGACAATTTTCTCGAATAATTGCATGAAATAATTCCTCCTCTTTATAATCTCAATACAATATTCGAGTTTTTCAGGAAATTTATGAGTACTTATGTCATCGTTTTGTAAAAATAATGCAATATACCCAAAAATATAACAAATGGTATCAGATAACGTTAAATCTCCTGAAAGCTTTAGCCTTCAGGAGTTTATCTTATAAATCTTCTTCAAATCGGTAAACTAACGTATATTTGTCTTCATCCAGAACTTCACTGACATGTACCCTGACACCATGACCAAACACGATTTCTTCCTCTGTCATAGCCACAATCATTGCCTTTGTCTTAGATTGAACATCCAGATAAATATCACCCACGACAGGCTTCATTTCATTATCCTGTTCTGCCAAAAATCTTGGAGACTCATCTTCCTGCAGTTGTGCTTCAGATACGCGGGATTTATCCAGATATGCAATATCATGAGCATCCTTTGACGTACCAGGTACCATTACAACATACTCACTATGCTTGACACCATTGTCTCTCGTTGTGACTACGTTCCCGTCCTCCACATTATCAACTTTTTCAATTTCATTAAGTGAATAATGATCAAGGAAATCCGGAGTTGGTTTAATAATCAGGATATAGTCGCCCGGTTCCGGCTTCTTTTCCTTATCAATGGTATACCGTTTTCCATAAAAAATAAATGAATCATTATGTTTTGGTCTGTAGAGCTGGATGTCACTTGCTTTCGTAAGTATTTGCTTCATATCTTTTAAACGATACAGGTGCGCAGATTGTTTGAACATTGGTTTCACTGAATAAACTTTATGCAGCTCATTGTTGTAATAAACAAACTGACCCTTTCTTACCTGAAACAGCTTCATGTTAACTTAGCCTCCTATTAAATATATTAATTCACTTTTATTTTCCATCATTCTTTGTAAATTAAACATAAAATAAGAGAAAACGCAAATTTAGGCTTCATCTCACATTCTCATCCATGTGAACAAATGATAAATCTGTGTCGACTTCCCCCAGTACTCGCTTTGTTTTAACCTGTTCACCTTTAAGCCAGGATTTAAAATTAAAAATCATCGGCTCACGGTCACCGCCCAAAGCAAACCAGGCTTTTTGCTGCTTTGGATAATATGCTGCCGTGTGGATTGTTCCTGCCCAATTTCTATACTGTTTGGAGAAAATTCCTTTATCTGTATCATTCAGCATTCGGAATGCTTTATACCCATCCGTTGCATCTTTCTGTTGTTTTTTGATGGCTTCCAGTCGTTTATACGAATCATCCAAATGATGACGGTTCTCATCTTTCATCCGTTCAAAATGATTGGTGCACATATTGGACCTGCGCACTTGAACCCCTCTTGGCGTTGCTTCAACCACAAACGTTTCTTCATTTTTATCAAGTACAGTATAGCTGAACGAATGGCGATGCGGGATTTCCTTCAGCGTCTGAACCGCTTCCTTAACATCTGCACATCTTTCCAAAATGATCCGTCCAATCATGTTACAGATAAATCCATCACCTGGCTTTTTCCGATGCATGAAATTATAGCCCATAACAAGTCCTTTTTCATTCATCCCATCCATGCGGCCTGTTATTCGCTGTGACGGCCCGATAACGGCATAGCCCCCGTCACTCGGCTGAAAGATTGTGTAACGCCCTTCATATGTCTTTGGATGATAATCATAATTGCGAATCATATAGTCATTTCCTGTAAATATGGAGCAGCCGCTTCGTACATATTCAAGCCGGTATCCGCCAAATTCCTGCAGAACATCAGACATATCCCATTCGAGGGCATCCTGCATGCCAATAAGTTCCTCCCATACACCCGGCGCAAATGACGTTATCGCTTCTTTTGCCTCATTTACATCAATCGTAAACCGCGGTCTCCGTACACGCCATTGCTTTTTACGGTTGGTAATAGTCAGTGAATCCTTCAAAAGTTCACCCTGCATGTACCCGAATTCATAATGTGTTCCCCTGAATTGAATAATATCACTATAGATTTTTTTCAAAAATAACTCCCCATTCATGAAACTATTTATGTATTATTCCGTATATACATATGTACCATATCACAACACAGGAGCTGAAATCATGACAGGAATCTTAACAACTACTATCCTATCTTTCATTTTATACGCACTTCTGGCAGGTGCCATTATTGTCAAAAACACGAAAACAAGGGCAGTGACGAGCAAATTTGCAGGAATTGTCTTTATCGTTCTTTTCATCATCGCGGGTATCATGAACTATGTCATCCTGCTTCCAATCACTGTTCCAAACATGGTGATATCCAATATTGTTATTGCCGGTGCAGGTATTTTCCTGCTTTACGGAATGACTTCAGCCAAATTTCCGAAAAAAGCACGCGGAACATATGAAACGTCATTGGGATTAATCATTATTCTGGCTGTTTTGTCCGTACCGACTATTCTCGTACTCGGGGTATTAACGCTCGATGATTCCTATGAATCGATTGCCAAGGAAGATGTAAAAGAAGCGAAGCCAATGGACAAAGAAGCCACACCAATCGCGGTATCACCCGAATTCGCACGTAATAAAATGCAAAAATCAATGGGCGTCGTTCCCAACACGCAATTTTATGATCTTGGAAAATTACAGGTGCAAAAGATTGACGGCGAAATCGTTTTTGTAGCACCACTCGAATTCACCGGGTTCTGGAAGTACTTCCGCGGCAAAGAAACGGAAGGATACTTTACCATTTCGGCAACAAACGTTAATGCACAGCCGGAGTTTTTTGAAAGTAAAATGCGTTATACCAATTCCAGCTACCTTAATCATAATGTGCAGCGGACCATTTATGGGGCTTATCCGAACTATATTCAAAGCGGCGAAGCACAAATCGAAGTAGATGAAGACGGTAAACCATGGTATGTCCAAACTCTGTATCAGCCAATTGGACTGACAAATAAACCGGACATGAGTGATTTGCATGTTGCTGTCGTTGACCCTGTAACAAGTGAAGTTAACCTGTATGAAACTAACGAAGCACCCGACTTTATCGATGGATCAATCAGCTCGGAAATTGCAAGTGACGAGAATGAGTATTTCGGTAAATATGTCCACGGCTGGCTGAATTCGATATTTGGTAAAAAAGACGTGAAAATACCGAACGAATCAGGTACGGAAACCAGTGTCACCCCTATTTTTAATGAGCAGGGCGATATGTATTACTTTACCGATATGGCATCACCGAAGGAAAATATCGACTCAGCACTCGGATACACATTAATTAATGCGCGTACAGGTGAGCTGACTTATTATAACGGGAAGAAAAACAATGGAATTATGGACAGTAAAGGTGCAAAAGAGATTGTTAACAAGCAATTTCCTGAGAAAAACTGGAATGGCTCGATGCCGATACTGTACAACATTGACGGAAATCCGACATGGGTTGTAAACGTACTCGACCCTAATGGATTATTCAAACGATACGCTTACATTAAAGCAGATGATGCAGACTTTGCCGTATTTGGTGATACTGCACGAGAAACGCTGGAAGCTTATCGACTGCAACTGGCCCAAAATCCAAGTAATGTGGAAGCAACCGGTGAGTCGAATCTAAAAACTGTACAGGGAGAGGTGAACCGTGTCCTGGTATCCACACAGGAGAAAACGGGGCAGGTTGTCCAATTTATTTTAAAAGGGGACCAGACAATTTATACAATCAATGCCGGAAAAGAACCACTTGCATTGTTTATGAAATCCGGGGATCGCGTGACGCTGGAAGCACTTATCCGGGATAACGGAACCGGGATTGTGGAATCGATTGAGATTGAAGAATTGATGAAATAAGTTTCAGGCGTTGGAAATGCTTTTAACTGAATAGACAGATGGATCGGCCGGGAGAACTCAATTCCCGGCCGATTTTTCTTAGGTTTCATCTCCTCTCTTATTTCCTCGTGAAGAACTGTGTTATATTATCGTGAGAAGGTTTATCACGATTGTATTTCACTGAAATATTATCTGTTTTCATCGTGAGAGTCTTTCTCTCGATGGTTTCTCGCTAAACAAACACCCACTTTCATCGTGACAGCACATCATTTTTTTACTCAACTGAAATAACGAGGCTGGGACATAACAAAAACGTCCAGCATAAGAAACGAACAACGTACGGAAAAAGCGGAGGAAATATACGTAGACTCCTGCGGGAGGAAAGGCCTAGGTGAGACTCGTAGTGCGACAGCACGGAGAGGCTCAACAGCCGCCCGCGGAAAGCGAAGTATATTTCCGGAGCGTTTATATGCGCCACTTTCCAGTCAGTCATTCATACAGGGCAAAATCAGCTGCCTCGTTTTAATCATTATTTTTCCATCTTTTCGACTAACTCCAAAAGTTCTTCCCAGCGTTCCATCTTTGCTTCGAGCTTTTCCTCTATTTGCTGCTGTTCCTGATATAACTCCTGAACCTTCTCAAGGTCGCTGCCGGCATTATCAATGCCATCCTGCAGTTCTTCCACTTTCATCTCCAGCCGTGTTATTTCATCCTCAATCGTTTCCCATTCTTTTTTATCATTATAGGATAACTTTTTGCGACTCGGCTGTTTTTTCGGCTTTTCTTTTACCGGAGTGGACGGTCGCGTTGCCTTGCGTTCGTTCTCACGGGCTAAAAAGTCACTGTAGTTTCCATAAAACCGCTCAATGGAGGCATTTCCGCCAAATACAAGCAATTGATCAACAACACGATCCAGGAAGTAGCGGTCGTGGGAAACCGTAATAACAACACCGGGGAACGAATCCAAGTACTCTTCAAGCACACCCAATGTTTGTGTATCCAGGTCATTCGTCGGCTCATCGAGAAACAATACATTCGGTTCCCTCATCAATACTTTCAGCAAATAAAGCCGTCGTTTTTCCCCGCCGGAAAGTTTGCCGATATATGTCCACTGTTCCGCCCGGGAAAATAGAAACCGCTCCAGCATTTGCTCTGCTGTGATCTCCTCGCCGTTTTTTGTATGGATTACATGCGCTACTTCTTTGATGTAGTCAATGATTCGCATGTTGGGATCAAGTTCTTCGTCGCCCTGGGTATAGTAACCGATTTTAACGGTTTCTCCAATCTCCAGTTCACCATTGTCAGGGACAATCCGCTCTGCCATTATATTAAGCAGCGTCGTTTTACCGGAACCATTTGGCCCGATGATACCAAGCCGTTCGCCGGGTACAACCAAATAGTCAAAATCCCTGATCAGCTGGTTGCCATCGTAAGATTTGTTAATTCCTTTCAGCTCGATTACTTTTTTTCCAAGGCGGGTAGAGCCAACCTCAAAAGAAACGTCCTGTCTGTTGGTGTCAAATTTCTTTCCTTTCATCTCCTCGACACGTTCAACCCGGGCCTTCTGCTTCGTCCCTCTTGCTTTCGGCCCGCGTTTCAGCCAGGCAAGTTCCCGACGCAGCGTGTTCCGGTGCTTTTCCTCGTAACTTGCTTCAAGCGCCTCACGTTCAGCTTTCTTCTCCAGAAACAATTCATAGTTTCCTTCATAAATATAAAAGTTGCCTTTATCGAGTTCGAATATTTTATTGGTCACGCGGTTTAAAAAATAACGGTCGTGCGTAACGAGAAATAATGCGCCTTTATAGGACGCGAGATACTTTTCAAGCCATTCCACCGTTTCATTATCAAGATGGTTTGTCGGCTCATCCAGAATTAACAAATCAGCCGGCTGAATCAATGCTTTTGCAATCGCTACACGCTTTTTTTGCCCGCCGGATAACTCGGAAACGTTTTTATCAAAATCCTTAATCCCTAATTTCGTGAGAATGGTTTTGGCAGCAGTATTCGCTTCCCATGCCTCATGTTCATCCATCCGCTGCTGCATCTCGAGCATTCGGGACTGGGCCTTTTCATCAGTTGTATCCCGATTCAGCCTGTTTAGCGCTGTCTCATACTCCCGCATCACTTTCATGATTGTCGATTCACCATAATAAATCTGCTCAATAACCGTTAAATCGTCGGCGAGCTCGGGATCCTGCGCCAAATACTCAATCCGGTAATCTTTGGCATGATTCATGGTACCTTTTTCGGCAGTATCCAGACCGGCAATTACTTTTAAAAAAGTTGATTTCCCGGTACCATTGACGCCAATCAGACCAATTCGGTCATTTTCTGTGACCGTACACGTTACATCGTTGAATAAAACTTTGTCACCATATGATTTATATAAACTTTCGATTGTGAGCATAATATTACCTTCCTATTGTTGAATCGTCGTCCTCATTGCGGCCTTTCATCAACGCCTTTACTAAAATTACAATTAAAAATAACAGCCAGGATGTTGCTATATAGAATATAATCCTTCCTGCACCGTGCAAATCGGAATAAAAAAATGCCATCCCCAACCAGATAACACCTAATCCGATAACTTGATAAACTAACGGTTTCATCATAATCGCCACCCCCAACTTTCAAACAATCTACTAACAGTTTATCTTACTGAAACCTAATTTTCCATTAAATTAATGAAGGGAAACAGCATCATGACTGTTCCCCTTCTTAATCTATCCTTCCAACTCTTTTACAAGGTTTGCTGTTTCAATTGCCGCAACTGCTGCATCTGCACCTTTGTTTCCGGCTTTTGTACCTGCACGTTCGACAGCTTGTTCGATTGTTTCGGTTGTTAAAATACCGAATATTACCGGCTTTCCTGATTGCATGGATGCATGTGATACACCTTTTGCGGCTTCATTGCACACATAGTCAAAGTGCGGAGTGGACCCGCGGATCACTGCTCCAAGCGTAATGACCGCATCATAATTGCTATTGGCCATTTTTTGGGCTGCTAAGGGAATTTCAAATGCACCCGGCACCCAGGCAACCTCAATATTTTCTTCATGTACACCGTGTCTTTTCAAGGTGCCGACTGCCCCTTCAAGCAATTTACTCGTAATAAAATCATTAAAACGTCCTACAACAATACCTATCTTCAAATCGGTTCCTACCAGGTTCCCCTCAAATGTTTTTCCCATTTCGTCATCTCCTCGTTATTGTTGATGAAAGTTAAGTAAGTGTCCCATTTTATCAAATTTTGTATGCATATATTTTTCATTTTCTTTTCGTGAATCGGTCTGGATTGGAATTCGTGATTCGATTTCTATTCCATATAATGATAGTGCATTCAATTTCTCCGGGTTATTTGTTAAAAGATTTACCTTTGTCACACCTAAATCCTTTAAAATCTGTGCACTTAAGTCGTATTCCCGCATATCAGG
This sequence comes from Virgibacillus doumboii, assembly GCF_902806455.1. Lineage (GTDB taxonomy): Bacteria > Bacillota > Bacilli > Bacillales > Amphibacillaceae > Lentibacillus > Lentibacillus doumboii. The sequence continues at coordinate 3,022,283 of NZ_CADCWQ010000001.1, forward strand.
TGCAAACCCCAGATGCTCGTTAGCTTCAACCGTATCCATGCCTGCATCCTGCAGCTGATATGCCCGAAGTTTATTAATCAACCCGATTCCTCGGCCTTCCTGGCGCATATATACCAGAACACCTGAACCGGCCTCATCAATTTTAGCCAATGCTTCATGTAATTGCGGCCCACAGTCACAGCGATACGAGCCAAACACATCCCCTGTCAGACATTCGGAATGGACTCGTGTCAATACTGCCTCATCAGAATTGATATCGCCTTTAACGAGTGCAACATGCTCTTTTTCATCAAGATCGTTCGTGTATCCAAATACGTTGAACATACCGAATTCCGTTGGCAGAACCGTCTCTACCGCCCGATTTACATGGACTTCATTCTGCTTGCGGTATGCCGCCAAATCAGCGATAGTTATAAATTTAAGATCAAATTTTTCAGCCATTTCCTTCAAATCAGGAACTCGGGCCATTGTACCGTCTTCTTTAATGATTTCACAAATGACACCAGAGGGAAATGCACCACTTAACATAGCCAGATCAACCGAAGCTTCGGTGTGTCCTGGTCGCGTCAGCACGCCCCCATCTTTGGCAACCAGCGGGAAAACATGTCCCGGCTGCTTAAAGTCATCCTCACTTACTTTAGGGTCCAGCAGTGCCTTAATTGTTTTTGACCGTTCGGCAGCACTGATTCCTGTTGTTGTATCCTTATGATCGATGCTTACGGTAAAAGCCGTACCAAGCGGGTCACTGCTCCGGCTTGTCATCATCGGCAAATTAATTCGTTTTGCCAAATCCGCTTTGATGGACGTACAAACCAATCCCTTTCCATGCGTTATCATGAAGTTGATGACTTCAGGGGTTGTATTTTCCGATAATGCTACGAGATCACCTTCATTTTCACGGTTTTCGTCATCGACAACAATAATCGGTTTTCCTGCTTTTAAATCGTTGATAGCTTCATCTATTGTGTCAAACATCGTTTCCACTTCGATTGTGTCAAGTACTTGTGGGAGAATTTTAAAGTCCCTTATTTTGTATTGTTTTAGCTCCAATTTTGATAGCGTTTTCACGCCTATGTCTTTGCGCATGTTGATGCTATTTTGCTTTTTAAATTCCTCTCAATCCTTTTAAGGCATCTGTAACTGGTTTTCCTAAAGCCTGTTTTAAATAACCCATGTTGTTACGCGTTGCTTCTGCAGCACTGTCTCTTAGCCTCTCTACAAAGTGTTTAGGCGGCTTTTCTTTTTTGTTTTCCTGTGTTAATTCCTCTGTCTGCTCAAGTATCCCTTGTAGCGTTTTAATCTCCAGTTTATCTTTCAAAGCAACCATAATATCAATGAATTTATCAAGTCCTTTATCACTCCAGCTACGCCCGTTTTTAAGCCGTTTAGCGAAAACGCTCATTGTTCCTTCCGCGCTCCCCATTGGACGAAATCCTGTTGTGTCTATGCCCTTTTCTTTTAATTTTTTGCGATAATCTCCCAGCGCTTCCGGATATTGAGAAAGCTGTGCTATTAGCTCTTCCAGCCGTTCTTCCTTCTTTTCATTATCAAGCGTTCCTACAGCGCTATTTAACTCCACCATGAAACCTTCCCAGTCATATTTTGCTAGTTTCTTCCGAATGGAACGATATCTTGAATGATCCCGAAATATACGTTGCACATCCCGGGCAACATGAAAACGATCAATGACAAAAGTCGCATTATGACGGAAATAATCTCGGCAGGATGTGATCCACTTTGCTCCATCTCCATTGATAACGAGATGATGTTTGGTAGGATCGTACTCGTAAGTCGTCATTAAATACTGTTCGAATTCCTCCCAAAACGGCTGTTTCCCTTCATGAATAAAATGTCGCTTTTCCATTAGTTTTGCCCGTTTACCATTCATTTCCCAACCCTGGTGTACACTGGCTATCTTAATTTCTCTGCCTTTTTTATTTTTCTCCTGACTTTTCGTATAAAGCCCGTCAACCTCCACAAATACAACATCATTCACAAGTGATACGGATTCTTCCGGAACTACCTCCGTATTCAAAAGCTGTTGACGTATGCCTTCATGACTAATCACAGGATATCCCAAAAGCTTCTCCATCGCCTTACCAGCCTGTCGATAGGAAACGCCTGTCACAGCCAGTTCAATAGCCAAATCCTGCACCATTGGACTCATTCCTTTTGTACCGTCAAAGGATAAATATTGATCCAATAAATAGACGTAGGCTCCGGTTTCCCTATCCTGATAATAATTTCTTTTCAGTTCCACTTGTCCAAAGACTGATTGAAACTTTAATGTTCTTTTATCCTTGTAATAAAATCGTTGTTTATCCCTTCCCTTAGCAATTGCCTCATCTAATTCCTTAAGGGTCTTTGCCATCTCCTGGGAAAAGCTTTCCTGCAAAGCACGATATGTAATTTTTTCTAATTCTTTCATAGTTAGCGTAGATATGATATCTTTCATTTGAGGACCTCTTTCTATAGTTGTTGTTGTAGGAAACTTAACTATACAAAAGAAGGTCCTTTTTTTCATTAAAAATGTCTTAAAAGACTACCGCGCTCCGCTTGCTGGCCTCATTTTTGGTGTTGAAGTCTTACGACTTCAACACCAAAAATGAGGTATATGTTCTCCCATAAACATTTTACTCTAACTTCCACTTCCTTTAAAAAAATCCGTTATTTTTTAGAAAAGCCTGGTTAATTCCATCTTTTTGATTGGTGTCTATCTGATTAAGCATATTATGAACATGTTTTGCGAGCATATCACATTCAATATTCACCATATCGCCCTCTTCTTTCCCGCCAAGAATCGTTTCCGATACAGTATGTGGGATAAGTGATAGCGTAAATGTATTTTGCCCAACATCGAATACAGTCAGGCTGATACCATCAACGGCAACCGATCCTTTCAACATCAGATATTTCATCAGTTCTTCCGGAATTTCAATATCATAATAAATGGCATTTTCCTGTTTTTGTTTTCGGGTAATTTTGCCGACGCCATCGACATGTCCTGAAACGAAATGACCACCAAAACGTCCATTTGCTGCCATCGAGCGTTCCAGATTTACTTCAGACCCTTCCGTTAACGCATTTAAGGAAGTCGCCTTGATTGTTTCCGGCATGACATCCACCTGGAATTCGTTTGCTGAATGATCCGTGACAGTCAGGCAAATCCCATTGACCGAAATACTGTCACCAACATGAACATCTTCCAGTACTTTCGTCGAACCAATTGTCATTTCCACCGACTGCTCGGAAACGTGGTTCATATTATTGACGATACCTTTTTCCTCAATTATTCCTGTGAACATCTGAATCGTCCTTTCGCGGGTCCGCAATAATCTTAATATCTTCATCAATCATCTCAACATGCTTGATATCCATCGATAAACTGTCTTTCATATAGTCAATACCATCTCCACCTATTGAGGTTGGAGCGGTTTTGCCGCCGATAAGCTTTGGTGCCATATACGTTATAAGCTGATTAATCCGCCTTTTTTCCAAAAAGGAACCGTTTACAGATGCCCCGCCTTCCACAAACAGCGACATGATTCCTTTGCTTCCCAAGTATTGCAAAACAGCATCAACATCCATTTGCTCAAGCTGGACAACTGCTACACCATTCTTTTGATTATAATGTGCAATTTCCTGCTCCGTTACTTCCTGGCCGGTAACAATCCAAGTTTCTGCTTGCTGATCATTTAAAACAACTGCATCCAATGGTGTCCTTAGGTTTGTATCCAAAATAATTCGTATCGGGTTTTTCCCGCCATTCAGAAGCCGCGTTGTCAGGCTGGGATTGTCAGCCAGGACGGTGTTTACTCCGACGAGAATCGCATCATGGGTATGTCGGTAATGATGAACATCAAGACGTGCAGCCTCACCAGTAACCCATTTACTGTCACCTGTATGTGTCGCCGTTTTCCCGTCCAGACTAACAGCAGATTTCATGGTGACATACGGTGTTTTCGTTTGGGTATAATGGAAAAACATCGCATTGGTTGTTTCAGCCTTAGCCTGTAAAACACCCAATTCCACTTCTATCCCGGCTGATCGCAGTTTCTCAATCCCGCGTCCAGCCACTTTTTCATTCGGGTCCATAACCGCGATGACTGCACGGCTAATCCCTTTTTCAATAATCAGATCAGCACATGGCGGTGTTTTTCCATGATGACTGCACGGTTCAAGTGTGACATATATCGTTGCACCTTTTGCCTTCTCTCCCGCCATATGCAGCGCATGTATTTCCGCGTGCGCCTCACCTGCTTTCAGATGTGCTCCAAACCCGAGTATCTCGCCATTTTTCACAACGGCAGACCCGACTGGAGGATTGGGACTTGTCTGACCGGAAACAGAACGGGCAAGATCTAAAGCAAATTGCATATAGTTTTCATCGTTCAATACATTCTCCTCCCTTTTTCCAATTAAAAAAACCTCTGAACACTCTTCAGAGGCGTAAGGGCAGAATTTTTATAAGTTTTTCGCATATCAAAATCAGTAACTAGGTATGATTAATACACGCATACCAATGCGAACTACCTGAAAAATCCCTTCTCCCATCCAGACTATAACTGTCGGTTCCGGAGTTGCACCAGATCCACCGCTTGGTAAAGAAACCGCACGGGTCACGGACTAAGAAGCTTGCACTTCATCACCGTCGATTGGGAATTTCACCCGACCCCGAAGGAATATTGCGTATTTAATTACAGTTATAGTATAGCACCGATTTTTTCAGAAATGCAAAAATGCGGCTTGAAACCCGCCTCTGTATAACTATAATCGTATGAGAGGCGTGAAAAGTGGCATGAAAATTTTTTTGTGGAATAATGCCACTTTTTTGGGGTGAGGTTCGATTATAGATATAGAAGGGAATATGATTTTTCACGATTAACTTGCAGGAAACCGAACTTGGAATGCCGAAATACTATTTGGAGAAGATTATCTGCGCTCAGGTGATATTTCTTGTCCCAGAGAATTTCCCTTCTCGACTACGATCGGACTAACATTATTTATAAAATAAGGGGTGCTATCAATGCAACTGCCAAAAGGAAAAACTAACTGTATCACCGATGTCGAAGGTGTAAAAGTCGGACATGTAACATTATATGAGAAAATTAACGAACAAAAAACTGTTTGTACCGGAGTGACTGCTATCCTGCCACACGACAGCAATCTTTTTTATAAAAAAATACGGGCAGCAAGTTCAGTCATCAACGGCTATGGTAAAACTGCCGGCCTCGTGCAGGTTGACGAGCTGGGACTGCTGGAATCACCAATCATGCTGACAAATACATTCAGTGTCGGCGCTGTCTGGCAGGGAACCCTCCAGTATATGCTTGATACAAATCCGGAAATCGGTAATACAACAAGCTCACTTAATGTTGTCGTCGGGGAATGCAATGACAGCTATTTGAATTCGGTACGGCTTCAATCTGTAAAGCCGGAGCATGCCATTCAGGCGATCAAAAATGCCAGTGATAAACCTGTTGAGGAAGGGGCTGTTGGAGCCGGGAAAGGAACCGTCTGCTTCGAATATAAAGGCGGGATTGGAACGGCGTCACGTGAAGTTGAAGAATATACAATCGGCTGTCTTGTGTTGAGTAATTTTGGCAAGCGGGAGGATGCTCTGTTCGCGGATTTCGAGAAAATAAAAATGGAAACTCCAGATGGATCCATCATGATGATCATCGCAACTGATGCGCCACTTTATGACCGCCAGTTAAAACGCCTTGCCAAACGATGCACAGCCGGACTGGGCAGAACCGGAAGCATTATTGGTCACGGCAGCGGTGATATTGCAATTGCGTTTTCAACTGCCGAGACATATGAGCATCAAGCTGAGTCACCTGTCGAATCAGTGATGTTTCTTCGGGACGACCAGCCTGTAATGAATAAGCTGTTCCAAGCAGTTGTTGAAACAACCGAGGAAGCCGTTATCAATTCGCTGCGCAATGCTGAGACAACAGAAGGGCGGAAAGGACGCGTCGTGGAAAAAGCGCCATTGGAGTGAAAACGTTGAGCCGGTGTTTGACGTACCTTTCATGTCAAACACCAGTGTGCATTATAGTGGTCCCATATCAACTTTGGCGTTTTTGGACAAAACTCTGGCGATTTCATTTCAATCTTTGGCGTTTTCGCATCAATCTTTAGCGATTTTGAGCTAAACTTTGGCGATTTTAAAATCACACCGATTCCGACTGTTCCGCACCCTGCATCTTTTCTAAATATTTACGGATTGGAACACTAGTATAGAAGAACCCAGCAGTAATTAACAACCCAAAAAACCAGCCGCTTATTTGCCGGTATATCAACATCTGCTCATATCCATCTACTCCATATTTCTGAAGCAGCCATGTTTTTAAGCCGGCCATGAATAATCCGCGTACAATAAAGATAACTTGTATCAACTGAAACCACATAAAAATACCTTTTTCGTAGTATAAAGAGGTGCTATTTTTTCTTGGATATCCTTGCAAGTACATAGCATCCACTGCAAAATACAATGCAAGCGGACGCCTGAAGATCAGCGCAATCAAATGAACCAGCACATAGAAGAGTCCAAGATAAATCCCATTCCACAACATCTGTTCAGCCGAGCCGGACAAAAGGTCGACTGTTGTACCAATGAACAAAGAACCAATTATAAAAAATCCGCCAATATTAAATTCCCGTTCGACTATAAATCGGTAAATGGTATAGATAAAGCCCGGGATAGTCGATATCAGCATAGCTGGATAATCACCCATCAGATCCCTGCCATATCTCCAGATGATAAATGGCAGTGCAGCATAACAGATAATGTCGAGGATAATCAGTTTTTTATTCATCTGCTTCACCTGCTTTGGCCCAGGTGTACTCCATAGCCGCTTCAATAAATTGAACGATTCTTTTTTCTATGTTAATCATACCAATATTTTCCACATCATGATACTGAATGTCCCAAAGCTTTTGTGCCAGTTCCCATTCACCATCATACATTTCATAAACGAGCGCTGACCATCGTTCTGCAAATTTTTGCCCTTCCGGAGATTCAGGGGATATGCCTTGTTCCAGTGCCTTACGGATATCATTTAATAAATAGGACCATCCACTATTAAGCTCCGTATTCCCACCTAAATTGGACATGTTCGCCAATTTTTTTTGTTCTTCCGGTGTTAAATATTTTTTTCTATTATCAAGAATTTCCTTCCAGTTTAAAAATGATTGTTTAAACGTACCGAAAAGTTCCTCCCAATTTTCATGTCCGCCGAATTCCATAATCTGCATTGCCAATTGGATCGTTCGTTTATTTTTCTCCAGTTCCTGAATCTCGGAAGTTATCATTTCCAAGCGCATTTCTAATAATTCTTTCGGTGATGCTTGCTGATTATCCATAATCTCCCTGATTTTTTCCAGTTCAAAACCAATCTCTTTCAACGTTAATATGTAATGGAGTTTCGCAAATGCTTCTTCATCATAATATCGATGTCCGCCTTCACTGACATATGCAGGCTTTAAAATACTAATTTCATCATAATACCGAAGTGCCCGGACCGTTGTCCTACTTATCCGTGCCAACTCTCCTATTGAATACAAACCAGTCACCTCCATGGCCGCTTGGTTTGTATTATACAATATGACGTTACGTAAGATTCAAGGTATTATCTAATTTCATTTAACAGGATATGAAATTCGAAGAGGTAAACTTTAGCAACCTTTAGCGTTATTCCCTGATGCTTTAGCGATATTGAATCAATCTTTAGCGTTTTCCAAAAAAAGATTACCCCTCATCCATTCAAAGGGTAATCTCCTTCTCTAATGCACTTTCCATTGCTTTAATCGGATAGGTTTCCGGCAATTTCAGCATAACGGTTTTACTATTAAAGCGATTCATCTTATCAATATCCTCAAGCCCGTCTCTAGATTCAACAATATACCTCGTGTCGAGGATTACTTGATTTAATTGTGCAATAATCGCCCGGTCAGTTGTCGGGCCGTAATTAACCGTGTCACAATTCTCCAGATACGCCTCGACAACTTTTTTGTCAAATCCATCAGCAAGTAAATTTTCCCTCTTTGGACAATTTCATGTTCAGTTGTTCGGACAGCTTTTTCGTACATTGAACCTGCAACATAAAGTTACCGCCTCCTGACATTATTATTGTTCTTTTGATTTTAATTCAGATTGTTCATCTATATCAGAACCACGTCTATGTTTAAACCGCTTATAAAATACCTCTGCCCGATGGAATACCCATTGCAGCGCCAACCCTTGAATTCCAATTCCCATAATAGATATACCGGTTAAAATCCAAATTGAAACCTCATTTTCGATTACAAAAATCTGATGACCAAAAAATAATAAATAACCGAAAATGACAAACAGTGCATCAAAATAAGTGCTTACAGAGCTTTCCAGATTCCATATAACAATGGAAGCTATAACCAGTAATGATACAAATACGGAAAGAATTAATGTCTTGGATTGGAAAGTCAATTTTTCCAAATATGGTGTAATATAGTATTTGGTAATTGTTTTGATCCGGAACAAATAGATAACACGGACGATTCTGGCAACCTGGAAAAACTGATCAAACGGAATGACAGCGATTAATAAAAATGGGTTTTCTTTAATGAATACCCACTTTTCCCTGGCAGTAAAAAACCGGACAACGAAGTCGATAAAAAAGGCTCCCCATACTATCCAGTTAATCGTTGAGTTATAGGTATCTTCCGTCCATAACGTTATAATTGTTACCATAACGAGCAGGATCATAATCATCTCGTATACTGTTTTCAATATTTTTTGCATTGGAATTCCTTCTTTAATCATCTCTTACTCTATTATATTGAAAAAGCAGAGAAATGTAATCCCTTCACAACGAAAAAATGGAGGCGACCACTCCTGCTTGCGGTCAGCCTCCACCTATATAGTATTTTAATGTTCAACGAGCACACCCTGATATTCCGGAGTGTTTTTAATTTTCTTTTCCGCATATGGACATGTCGGATTGATTTGTTTTCCTTCTTCTCTTGCATAATTAACAACTTTTTCAACCAGTTTCCCGGCAACACCCTGTCCGCGAAGCTCGTCTGATACATACGTATGGTCGACAGTCAGAACATTGTCACCTGATTGCTTAAACGTAATTTCGCCAAGCGGATTTTGTTCGTCCTCTCCAACATAAAATTTATTCTCACCTTTGTTAATCGTTGTCATATAAATTGCCTCCTTTTTATAATCGCTTTCCCGCTGCACAAAAGATTAATCTATCCAGCTAATGGTATTGTCACAATGATTGCCGCAGCAAAGATAATCATCAAATAATTAACGGAAACCAAAAACATTTTGCGCGCCCATTTCAAATCATTCTTGGCAAAAAATCCACTGATTGCCAGTGCCAGATACCCGATATTAAGCACGGTTGCAATCACAACAAACGCTGTACCAAGTGAAAATAAATAAAACGGAAGTGGCAGCAGACAAGCTATATAAACTACCATTTGACGTTTGGTAACTTCCATACCATGGATTACCGGTAGCATGGCAACATTTGCCGCTTTATATTCATCAAATTTCCGGATGGCTATCGCAAATGTGTGCGGCATCTGCCAGAGGAAAATTATGAGTGCCAATACAATTGGTACAATATGTGATGCTGGTTCCAATGCAGCCCAGCCGATTAGCGGCGTCACTGCACCGGAAATACTGCCGATCACCGTATTCAGGGTGTACCGGCGTTTCGACCACATTGTATAAGGAACAACATAGGTAAACCATCCGATAAATGTATAAAAGACCGCTTCAAGTGTCGTAAATGATAACAGCATAAAGCCCAATACAGTTGCTGTTATCCCAATCCATAGTACAGCACGGAGCGGAATAGTCCCCGTAACCGTCGGACGTGATTTGGTCCTGTCCATTACGGTATCAATATCGACATCATACCAGTTGTTGATGACAAGTGCTCCCGCCATTACCAGCGAACTTCCAATTATCGTATATAAAAACGTATCTATATGCGCTGTAAAAGATGACTCTGTAAAATATAAGGCCAGCCAAAAACCCGCAAATACAGGTACGGCATTGGCGATCAAAACGATTAGTTTAAATAAAGACTTCAAATCAGTCAGAAGTGATGCTTTGTCCGAAGCGTTGTTGTCCATTCCAATTCATCCTCGTTAGAAAACTTGGCTTATCGCCAAGCCTTAATGGCGAAAGCCTTAGTAGCACTTATGCAGTAAGAAAGTAATTATACTTTATTAACTGCAAAAAAATCTTCTTTTATTATTGTAATAGTTTATAGACAAATTTGTAAGTAGAATGAATTGGAAAAGCGAAGCAGGCCCTGTTTTAATTTTACACCTTATTTAAAAGCTAAACCGGCTTCAATGTTTCTTCATCAAAAAATACATTGCGACACGCAAATTCTCTCGGAGCAGATATGATTCTTTTTACACGTGCGATACTCCCGTTCTCCACACCTGGCGTGTATGGTTTGTCCAATTTCAATTTTGCTGAAAAAACCCAATTATATAATGTTGCACCCTGTTTCCGATTGCTGACATACTCCGCGACTGCAGCAACTATAGTCAATTTTTCCCGATCTTCCAGGCTGAGTGCATCTATCTCCCGCTCATCAAAATCCAACCCCTCAAAATGTTTTTGGTAATCAGAAGAATACAAATCAATTAATAGATTGGTTAATGCAAAATTAAAATCAGTTGCTTGTATCAAACGGTAAACTCTTTCCATGATTTACCCAGATCCTTTCCAACATAGTTCAGGAACATTTTTTGTCGATCACGCAGGAATTTCCTGCCGAAATACGTATCAAAAACATCCAGTACCTGCTCAAGTGTTTCAAGTCCGAGGAATTCTATTAAGTACTCCACATCAGCAAAGTCCTTGAATGGCTCCGCTCTCGATGACATTATTTTCATCGCCAGCATCTGCTCCGGACTGGGGGCGAAGACTTTGAGGTGATTGTACGTATATAATTCTTTCAAATTCTCTTTTTTAACATATTTCAGTGGTTCCCTAATATCCTGATTAATCCAGTCTTCAGCTAATCCATATGTTTCAGCGATGTCAGTCAATATAGTTTTAATCTGCGGGGAAGTTTCAAATATTGCATCAATATCTTTTGTTGCCGGTCTAACATCGTAGCAGGCCATCATTACCGTACCGCCATATATGCTTAATGACAAGTTGAGCATATTTTCTCTGAGTCTTTCATCAAGTACATCCAAAATTTCCAAAAATAATTCATTTGTTATTTTTCCCGCACTCATCCAGACACATCCTTTATCACTAATCGTACAAGATCTTTGCGATATCCTTACTCCCATTATAACAATAATAATCAGACATAGCATTTATGATGAGGGTAAATAACTCCTTGCGTTAGGCATGTTTCTGCAAATTAATACACAACTGCTGATAGGCTTCTGATTCGTGTTTTTTGCCCATTTCACGGTAGATTTTGGATAACCATTGCAAAGGCTTTGGCTGCGTTGGCTTCAATTCCATTTCCCAGCTGAAGCAGTCAATCGCTTTATCCAGCTGCCCGAATTCATAAAACAACTCGCCAAGTGTCTGCATCTGGTCCAGGTCGTCACTCAGTTTATCCATGGTATCTATTTTTCTAATCAACTGTTGCGCTTCAGGTGATTTTTTGAAAGGTTCAAGCCATTGGTTGACGTACGCCGGCTCGTGCGTTTTTAGTAAGGAAGTAACAAATTTATAGAGAAGTGCTTTTGCCTTTTCGGGGTATTCATCAATAATTGGACTTAGCAATGCAGTAAGCGAGTCCGGATTAAGCCAACCGGCATCCGTATCTAACTGTTCCAGTACATTACCAAGGGTGGAAACTTGTGCTTTACTGAGGGTGAGCTTATTTTGACGCATCATGTGTGATACGTTTTCAATTTTGTGGGAGTTCACATAGATGTTAAACAAATCCTGTTTAAGTGGAGGAAATGATGATAACCGGGAATCCAGCTTCTCCAGTATGCTTACTTTATCATCATCAGTTACATGCTGCTCCAGTATGCTGATAAGGGAAATGTAATAATCCTCTGCAGGTGTCTGTGTTAGTTTGTAGCAATACAAGGCAATTAAATCTATCCAACGGGAGTCTTTTTCGAGTAGTTCTTTCAATTGATTAAAGGATTGATCGCTATCCTTCCGTGCATAGAGGATTTTTTCGGCAAAAATCGGATCTTTTTCGAACAAGTCCTCGGACTTCTCTTTATACAGGTTGGCATAGTTCTGGAACATTGAATCGCCGGAAAGCTCTTTTACCAAACTGTGATTCGGAGCAAAACCCATTAATATACGGATAATCCGATAGCCCAGAAAGCCCTGTCCATTACGGCGGTACACATAAAAGATTGATTTTATTTCATGAAATAATGTTTTTTTCGGGATAAACGATTCAAAGAAGGTTAGGATAAATGCTTTTTCCTGGGGAGTATAATGCTTTTCCAGCATTTTCAATAATGGCTTGAAACTGACAATTTTGCAGGGGTGATTCTCGGAAAGCAGTGTGTTAATGAACGGATGTGGTGCGTCAAAAACCTGGCCTTGTTTAAAAGCGTGCGCAATATATGAACGTCGTCTTATTCGTTTTGCTTTTGCTGCAGTAAGGAATTGATTTTTGTAAAAAAACAAATAGTACAGTTCGTTATTTTCACTTATCACTTCGATAAATTTACCCTGACGATAAAACGCAACACGTTCTGCCTGGAGGCGGATTGGTTTTTGTTGTTGGTCAAATAGTAAAAAATGATTTTGATCCATCATAATCTCTCCCCTTAGCTTTTTTTACAACTATAACATAAATGAACGTAATAACTCACATTCAGTATAAAGGTGTATACACTTGGGCTCAGCTGATTTATGAAGAAAAGACCATTTTCAAATCCACAGTCAATCCACTAAGCGTAGATGCTGTAACATGATCCTCTTCTGCGTATAAATTCGGTCGGCCATATCGCTGATTTTTTTGAAGCGTGAAAACACTAATAATTTTTTCCTGGGGCTCGACAATCCAGTATTCTTTAACACCAGCCTGCTCATATTTATTAAATTTTTCAATCTTATCTTTTCGGGCAGTTGCAGGAGAAACGATCTCGATTATCATATCCGGACTGCCTATGCAACCACGGTCATCAAGTTTTGCTTTATCACAGATGATACTAATATCAGGTTCAAATACGTTATGGCTGTCCTTTTCATTCTCAATATCTTTCTCAAGGTCCAATACAACATGAAATGGTGCCGGGTAAACCTCGCATTCTTTTCCGACTAGAAAATTCGCAATTTGTCGGTGCAACTCTGATAGTGTTTTTTGATGAATCCTTGAAGGAGCGGCTTGCAAATAAGGAATTCCATCAAAAAGTTCCACTCTCTTATCCTCTGACCAGGCTAAATAATCAGCATACGTATATATCCGTTCTCCTTTTGGTAATGACACTCAAATCACCCCACAGACTCCAAAGAATTATTATTCTCATTATATCACTTTTTAATGAGACATGGGGAAAGGCTGTCTCACTAATATATATTCAGTGATTCCACAAGAAATGCTTTCTTAAAACCCGATCTTTTGTTAATTCTTTCAGCCCATTCCTCGATAGTCACCAAAGGTTCTTCTTTAAATAACCCCTCACTTGTACTTAGATAGCTCTTCCAATTGTTGAATTCCCAATGGGCAATTTCGTCTTTATATGGTATTCTGCATTCCAAAAGAGGGTGAGACTTAATTTTATTCTGAGAGTATTCAGCAGCTTTCAGGAAATCGGACATATCAATTGGTTCCGTATCGTACGTCTGACTGGAGACTTTTCCATTCGGTCGATGGTACAAAATTTCTACTTCTCTGCTTCCCGGACACACCTGAATTTCTGCAGCTGGAAAATAGCCACCTAACTTTTCATTTGTATAATTTTCACTTTCTGCATCTATTAAAATAGGCTGCAGCCACTGATCCCCCAAATCACACAAAAACCGTTTTCCCTGTTCATCTACAGCTATCACCGCCACGTGTGCATCCTCCGTTTGCAAATCATGCCCAATGGGATAAGCCTGTATCCCATCTTTCGTAAATTCATCATGGAGCCATATAGCTAAGTCAAAGCAATTGCCCGAAACACCATACTTGCTTCGATGCGCTTTCATTAAGGACACATCCCTTTGCCTCTTACCGCTCGAATTATGATAAATCCATACGTTCGTTAATGTATCCATTGGAAAGTCATCAAATTTTCTCCAAGTGAAAAGTATCGATTCCGGCGCTTTCATTACGTCACCCGCTTTGGTCTATTATCTTCTAAACGCACTCTGCAGAATTCCCATATGTATAATGTCATGCCATTCACCATTTCTGAATAAGCTTTGCCGTGATTTGCCTTCATGCTGAAAGCCAATTTTTTCATAGAGTTTGATTGCTCTTTCATTAAATGAAAATACGCTTAACGATAGCCGGTGCAAATTCATTTCAAGAAAGGCATACTCCAACAACAGATTCATTGCTTCTTTTCCGTATCCTTTTCCCCAATAATCCCGTTCGCCAATATCGATAATGCATTCCGCGTTACGATTTTTATAGTCTATATTAATGAGCGAGGTGATCCCGATTGGTTTCTCTGTTTCTTTTTCCTGAATGACATAACACTTGGAGGACTGACTTCCGATAATCGTATTTGTTACAAACACTGTTGTCGACTCAAGTGAATGCATGTCCAAAAAAGGATTGGTTGACTGCATAACCTCCATGTCGTTTCTCCATTTATGATAGAGTTCAACATCATCGGAGATCATTTTTCTTAACTTAATCCTGGACGATTCAAAAAGCACTATTCAACACTCCTTTGATCTATTAATCTCGTATCTCATTTGTGGAAGCTGCCTATTATTGAAAACAGTAGAAGGTGTATCCCCGATATGAACAGCGCCCATATTTTCATAGAAGCCCTTTGCATAAGGATCACTGTCAATTAAAAAACTGGTAATACCTAAAGCCCAGGCTACCCTTATTACACCTTCCCAGAGAATTCCTCCAAAGCCCTTCCCGATATATTGCGTTCGCATAAAGAAGAAATCCAAACTGTATTCCTTGCCCTCATTCACCAAGGAAAAAAATCCAATAATGTCATTATCCTCTTCCAAAACGTAAACATGCTGGCCCTTGATATCCTCTTTGCTGATGGTCAGAGCCGCTTCACATGCTTTTAAAAAATCCGCATCATAATTCCAGTAAGCCTTTGATTCCATCGCGATGTTACTCAGGACATTCGCTTCCTGGACCAACGCCTGTCTTATATTTGCCAATCGTGTCCCCTCCATTCACGTACAGCATTGAGATAAGGAACCATTGTCTCAACTCAGAGAAAAGTTCACCTGTCTTTTCAGCAACAAAAGAACAACAATAAATCCAAATGCTAATACAGGATAGGTCCCACTGAACACAACAGCAATGAGAAATATTACCGCGATACCATCATCTATCTGAAAATAACGCGACTGTTTCGCCAACAGTGTCATTGTTTTGTTCACATTAACATGATAGATCAATAGAAACACACTCGCATAAAATACCAGTTTCACAGGAGTCCACATGGAAAAATTCAAAGCCTCGTTTACTACAATTGGAATCAGCACTAATCCTGCACCTGTCGCCACCCACTTAAAGTAGGATTTTTTAAATGATTCCAAATTCCATGGCAATACTTCCAAAATGTCTGCCTGCATCCTGTCTCCGAAGAAACTTCCCGCGATTGCAGCCAACACATAAATTGAAACCGCGATGCCAAGATGATAGATAAAATCAGACATAAAAACAAATACGATATTCATCAGTATAAGTACACCTATTACCTGGAATAGGAGCTGCAAATTTTTAGCCAGATAGATTCGCCACAATCTATTATGGATTGATTTATCTGATTGAAATGGCTTCTTCGCCCTTTTCGTGTTCTGAAAGATACTGAATGTCTTCTGCCGCTTAAACTTAGTCTGGGATGCCGCCGAAATCAGGAACATTTTCCATATCTGAAAATCATTCACTTCTGTTACCTTCGACCACTGAACCCGATCGAATATAGAACGTGAAAGCAGGTAATGATTAATTACGATAATCAGCACAAGCTGGGCCAAACCGACAAATGGTGAACCAGTCAATACGCCAACACTATTTATCGCAAGAACAGCCAAAAGCCATCCAACTTTAACCCAGAAACCCTTTTGAAACAGCACCCATTGCGGAACAGTCAAGATGATTTCATATAATAGAAAAATGGATACATATGCACTAACAATTGATGCGGAAATAGGAGTTAACAAAATTACCAGACTTGCAGCCGCAACTGATATCAGTAATCGCTTAATCAATTTTTCCAGAAATATATATAACCAGATTCTTCCCCTGCTGTATGGGAGAAGCGTCAACTGGTATTCCGTGCTGGAAAACAATACCCCCGGCTCACGGAAAGACTTGAAAATATAGCGAATCGGCAGAGCGGTCAAAATCAGCCAGAATCCTGCCTCAGCATTCGATTCTATAAATAAGAACTCTTCCTGAAAGCTATCCAGCGCATCGCCAAAGATAAATATGCTTGCAAATACATACCCGCCCAAAAGAACCAAATAAACGGCTGTTATTTTATCAACCATGACTTCCATGGCCATTTTGTTTATTTTTCTCTTTTTACGGAACCGGCTTTTCCGGATAAAATAATATGTACTGGCTTCATTTGTTCTCCTAGTCATCGACGGACCTCCGTTTGATTGTCTGAAAATCAGCTATCGGTCCAAGACTTTGTATCTTGCCATGCTGCAACATTATGTGATTTTCAGCAATATCCTTTACCCGTTCAAGCTGGTGGGAGGTCAGTAAAACACTTGTCCCGTTTTGCGCCTTTTCATGAATCAGTTCTTCCAAATATTCCATAGCGTAAATATCCAGCCCCATAAACGGCTCATCGATCAGCAGAAGAGGTGCATCGGGGAGCAATGCACAGATTGTCTGCACTTTTTGCCGCATCCCTTTTGAAAGAGCCTCCGGATATTCATCTAATTTATCCTCCAGCTCAAAACCGGGAACCAGCCGATTCAGCAAGTTTTGCATTTTATCTTCCGGAATTGCATAACTCATTGCATACAACTGAAAATGCTGCCTAACTGTTAATTCTGTCAAAAGCAACGGTTCTTCCGGCAAATAGGAGATCATTTGTTTAAAGGAGAGAAAGTCATCATCCTGGCTGTGTGTTTCGTTGATCCAGATTTCACCTTCTGACTTAGCCATAACCCCCATTATCGTTTTAAACAGTGTCGACTTGCCGGCACCATTATGACCAACAAGCGCTGTTACGGAAGAAGGCTTGATTTCAAATGTAATTCCATCTAGCAGAACGGCCTGATTCATTTCTGTCCGGAGGTTTTTAACCTGTAACACGTTCATATGTACTCATCCTCGTCTATATCTATATCAATCTTTTATACGTTTGAATATTAGGATTAGTTTCAGTTGTGGGCAGGGATACAAAAACTTATTCGCTTAACGCCGATGTTTTTTCAGCATTTGATGTAAATATTCCTTCGACTTTCCTTTAGGATCCAGAATCTAATCAGAAATCTTAGTTAATTTTACTGTTATATCCGTTTCTTCCTTAGACCAATTTGAAATATTGATGAATTCACCTTTTTTAACCGAAAAGGTATGAACCTTGGAGTCCTTTATGTCAATGCTCCGCTTATTTAAGGAATCCTCACTAAAGTTATCAATAGTTGTAAAAACATAAAAGGGAGTTTCTAAATCATTTAATACTTGTATTTCATATGTTCCTGGTTCAATTTCAATACCAGCTTGATATTTTCCAAACTTGTTATGGAACTTGTAGGTATTATTATTCATGGTTTCTTTTTGAAATTTAGCCGGCACTAGTTGTGCATATCCATTTCCTCTTACCGAAATAAGATTATTACTATAAAATTGTTTACCAACGTACTGTTGACCTTCACTTAAATGAATTCCACCGATATCAACATTACCTTCAACCGCTGCAATGTCATAGTATCCTGGCATAACATCTTTATGATTCACCTGATACGATTTTAAAATCGATGATTCAAGATTTACTTTTTCAGCAGGATTATCGTATGTATTTCGATTTTCAAATGTTAAAGGTATTGGCTGAACTCTGTTTATGATGAAATTGTTTGCATAAAATAGGTATCCTCCTAATAAGAAGCCTAGTATTGAGAATATGACTAAAATCGAACCAGCATTTATTATTTTCCTTTTTTTTATTCTATTTATTAACTGTTTTAAATTATATTCAGGAAGTTCTTCTACATTATGACTGCTAATAGACATATCATTTTTCATATCATGATACATTTGATTGCAATTTTCACATTCATCTAAGTGATTAATAACCAGTAAATTACTTTCATTACTTGTAACGTTATCAACATACAACGGTAATAAGTCCTGAATTACTTTACAGCTATTTGTCAAATTCTTCACCTCTCTTTATAATTTCTTTCAACTTATGCTTACCTCTATGAAAAGTAACTCTTGCCCAGTTCTCACTCTTAAGGAAAATATCCCCTATCTCTTTAAAACTCAGATCATTAAAACTACGAAGAATAATTACTTGATTATACGGCCAATTTAGTTGTTTAATTGATTGCAATAATAGCTGTTCTTGTTCTTTCATTTCCAATACCTTTGGAGGGGTTGAAAGATCAGCAGCATTTTTATCATTTTCGTTGAACTCACCATATATAGTTGGATTTTTTATTAAATGTTTATAATAAACGTTTTTTCCAATTTGATATAACCACGTTTTTATTGAAGAATTACCTTTAAATCGATGTATTGATTTGTACGCTTGATAAAATGTTTCTTGAACCAGCTCTTCCGCCAACAGTTGTTCTTTGGTTAGATGAAACAAGTAGTTGTATAATTCCTTGGGATATAGTCTGTATAGTTCAGTGAATTCTTTCAAAATCGCCCTCCCCCCTCGTATTGTTAGTACCTTTTTTAAAGCATTCGTTACAAAAATTAAAAGATTAGTCACTATTAAGTAACTAATCTTCGGCAGATAGTAAAAAATTCCTTCTTAGCAAAATTTTTAATTGGACAGCTAAATGTAAAAAGAGAAAGCAAATCAAAGACATAGCTTTGATTCACTTTCCCATCCTGTCATTTCTATTTTCCCTCATTATAGCCTTTCTCATGGGAGTTCTTCTTCCACAGCTTGCCGGGCCAAAAAGCAAACCTTCCAAGCACAGTTGTAATGGACGGGACAAGTAACGGTCTGACAACAAACGTATCCAGCAAAACACCAATTGCCATGACAATGCCGAATTGGACCAAAACCTGGAGCGGCATGACAGCCAGAACCGAAAAAGTTCCCGCCAGAATTAATCCTGCTGAACTGATTACACCGCTCGTTTGCCCAACGCCTTCCGAAATTGCTTGTTTAAGCGGCATTTTTTTACGATTTTTCCAGATGCTCGACATCATAAAAATATTGTAATCCTCACCAAGCGCTACAAGGAAAACAAATGCATATAGAGGAATTAATCCCTGCATGGCTGGTACGTCCAACCCATAATGAATAAGTAACCAGCCTATTCCCAGAGCAGAAAAGTAAGAAAGCAGAATTGTTACAATTAAATACAACATGGCCGTAATTGATCGCAAGTAGGCAAGTAAAAGGACTGCAATAATAATGAGTATCACCGGAATGATGATATTCTGATCCTGCTTTGTAACCTGTCTGGTGTCGTAGAGCGTTGCCGTTTCGCCGCCAATCCAGACATTCCCGTCAGCATTCGCAATTCCGGCCTCCTGGAGTTTTTTTGCCACAGCGTCTTTTATATCCGGTATCATATGAATCGCTTTTTCCGAGTAAGGATCAATTGCCAGTGTTAACTCATACGCCTGATAGTCCAGATTTTCTTTCCCGGTTTTTGGATCACTGACGGTTTCTGTAGTATCCATCGAGGCAAGTGCATGCTGAATGGATACATTTTCCCCTTCCGAATCAACAATTACCTGGACAGGGGCAACTTTACCTGGGGGATAGTGGTCCGCAATAACAGCAAACCCTTCCCGTGAAGGCATATCTTCTGGAAATGAATCAAGCAGCCCATATGTATAAGGTATTTTTGGAACGATCAATGCTGCGGCACCAAGAAAAAGGGTACAGACAACAATAATCAGCCATGGCCTCTCCGTTACCCACCTGCCGACTGCCTTACTGAACCAGCTCCTTGTTTTCGGATGCCGAACGGGTTTGCCCTTTTTCTCCTCCAATTTCCTTGCCATTTCTTCCGTGCGGGGAATAAATGGGAAAAAGGCTGTTCTGCCAAGTAATGCTAAAATGGCTGGCAAGAAAGCAATTACAGCAACTCCCATAATCAATATAGCCAGACTGAACGGTACGGCAAAACGGTCATAGGAGGCGTATTGTGCAAGGGACAACGTGAATAGTCCAATAAACGTTGTCATCGCACTCATCATGATTGCTCCACCGGAATGGGCGATCGCTTTTTGCAGTGCAGTATATTTATTAACCTCAAGCTGTAATTCATCACGATATCTGGAAATCAGGAATAAACAATAATCCGTCCCAGCACCAAATAACAATACAGTCATGATCGATATCGCCTGTGAATCAACCTCTATCCAGCCTTCCCGTGCCATAAATCCAAGCAGTGGACTAATGATTCCATAAGCAATCCCAACACTTATAAGCGGCACAACAGCCAATATCGGTGACCGGTACAACACAATTAATAGCACTAACACAAGTACGACTGTTGCGATTAATAATGTGATATCCGCCTGACTGAACAATTCGACGGCGTCAGTTTGAATGCCCACCGGACCGGTTAATCGTGTTTGTAATTCATCGGATGAAATCGCCCCATTAAACGTATTATTCCCAGCTATATTCGCTACATTTTCTTTCAATATACTCATATCCTGCTGCAACTCATCTGTTGACGCAGCTTTTTCAAAAAACACCGGCGTAATGAGTGCCTCTCCGTCATCGGAGGCCATCTGCTTCAGTGCGGCTGCAGGTGCCTTTCCAAGCGGCGGCACAAGTGACTGATGTGTGAGTGGATTGTCCGTTAACTCCTGATACACCGATTTGACAGTATTATAATCTGAATCCGTTAACCCATCATCACGATGCCACACCATCAGTAACGGAACACCATTGTTATCAGGAAACTGCTCCTCCATTAAGGCCGCTGCTTCATTCGACATGGCATCTTCAGGCAGCAAATTTTGTGAAGTGGTTGTCTCGCTGTTTACTTGCGGCCATGCAATTGTCAGAATACCAATAATCAGCACCCAAATCACCGGCGTTGCAAACCGGCTCTTTTTCCCTGCAACTGTTTTTCCCCATTTATATAAAAAATTGTCCATCCAATCTTCCTTCCCGTTCAATAAAAACCTGTTGATATTTCATAATTATATATACTGGTTAGTTAATTATCAACTGCCGAGAATTGTATGGTATAATTTTTAAAAGTAACGACAAGGAGCGAGCCATTTTGAAGAGGAAAAACGAACGTCAATTAGGTCGACCACGGGCAAATGACCTAACCCAGCCAACAAATGAATTTATTATCCAGACAGCTTCCCGTCTATTCCTGGAAAAAGGATATCCCAATATCTCCGTTGATGATGTTGCGAAAGCGTGCAACGTAACGAAAGCAACTATCTATTATTACTATGTCAGCAAAGCAGAATTATTTACCGAAACAATGGTCCAAATGATGATTCATATCCAGGAAAAAATGTCCGGCTATTTACAGGAAAACCTTCCGTTAAAGGCGCGGCTTATAAAAATAACAAATGCACACCTGCAAGCAACTGTTGATATTGATATGAACGGATTAACAAAAGGAATGGAAAATGCGTTGTCAGCTGAACAACAGGAACGAATCCAGCAAGCTGAAGGGAATCTGTACCAGGCATTGGAAAGTGTGTTCATCGCGGCAATGGAACAAAATGAAATCCGTAAAATAAATCCACGTTTTGCCGTTCATGCATACCTCGCACTTATGAAAACAGGCAATGTCAATCGTGAACAAGATAAACTGTTTCCTTCAACAGACGAAACTGCTAATCAGATTGTGGAATTGTTTTGGCATGGAATCAGTCCGAATCATAAAATGGATGAAAACTGATTATGTGTATGGCATGAACAGTTATTAGTATTGGAGTATAATTTTTGAAAAGGTCAACAAAATCCAGAGTGGAAAATGATGACCTTTATTATTGTTTTCTGATGAAGAATGTTTATAAAATACCGCTATCACTTTTTTATCCATGGACTTGAATCCGCCTGGCTTAGTTTGTTTTTTTCTTATTTTCAAGTCTTTCTTTTAAATCCCTGAAATCTTCAACCACATAGGTTAAAGAAGATTGTTCGGCTATCGAAATACCTTTTTGAATAGATTTCTCGGCCTTATCCAATAAATTTGCTTTAATCTGAGCATCCGCAAGCGTGTACCAGTAGAACCAGGCATTCATTTGTGCCAGTTTATCTTTGTGAAATTTTTCAATAACAGGATAGTATTCAGAAAATAACCCTTCATCAAAAACTAATTGCTGACCATCCCATGTAAGGACATACACTAGATAAGTGTCGGCGACATACCTTTGCCAGACCGCTAATCCAATCCCATTATTGCTTAGAAGCTCCAACTTATGATAAGGAACTTCTGCTATCATTGTTAGAGAATTATTTTGCCATTGGTAAATCCCAAGTTGATTTCCGGCTGATGCACCAATCCTTACACCGAACAAGTACTCTTTCACCCCATCACCGGTAATATCAGCCAATCCCGAATAATCTAATCCGACACCTTGTATTTCTGCTTCCCATATTTTCTTCCATTCGTCATTGACTTTTTTTAAAATAATTGCACCGTGCTGTGATGGAGAAGGTTGTTCCTCCGCTTTCAGTTCATAGGTAAAAATAATTTCTTCGCTTCCGTCATCGTCAAAATCATACAGCTGAAGCAGTTCAGTTGAAGCAGGCTGTTCAGGACTTACCAGCGTTGCGTTTGCAGGTATAAACGCATTGATCATTTCGATAAGGTCCTTATTGCGTTTTTCTTCGGCACTAGTGGACATTGCGATCAAGTTCAACATCACGGTCATCATTAGGGATAAAAAAATTACTTTTCTCATCTATAATCCCCTTTCCTGAAATATCATGGATTATTGTTCCCTATATTGCGTCGGATATTGGTTGTTATTATTTGCAATGTATAGACCAAAAATTAAACATGATTAGAAAAACCTTTTAAAAAGTTTTGAATTACAGTTTCTAAGATCATCCCATACTATTGCCTAGTGCGGAATGCGATTCTCTTATTTATTCCATACTCTCCTGTAAATCAATCATTTCTTCAGCAAGAAGTCTTATTCGCCTATCAACATCTTTATCAATAATTTCATTCAAATCATTAAACGAATCATTATGAAAAAATATTTTATTGAATGGCACCAGCCCTTTGGATAGAAAGCAGATAAGTCAATCAACATTTATTTTCCTCCACGTTTTTTTGCACTCAGTAATCGGGCCAGTCTTTCTTCTTTGCTTTCACCACCATTACTTTGGCTTGGTTTGGACTTCTCAACCGGTTTTTGTCTTTCCATTTTTTCTTTCTGTTTCCCTTTCTTTGGTGGGTCTGGTTTTTGTTTAACTGGTAGATTCGTCTGCTTCGGTTGTGGAGCAGTCTTTTTCGTTGATGCTTGTTTTAATTGACCAAGCTGTGCAGACCTTTTTTCTGTGACCTCACTTACCTTACTCCGTTGTTTTTTCAACCCTGAGCTCAATTTCGTAACAAATGCAAAATTTATTCGGAACCGTCTAACTGCCACATCCACCATAAACAAAAGCAATGCCACGGCCAGTAATAGATAAAATAAATCCTGTCTATCGTAACGAGGTGGTAAATCCTCTGGTGAAAAGACATTGTCCAGGTTTTCGATTACCTGACCACCGCCCGCTGAAGCTATTTCTTCGATTAGGTGATCATTCGTAGGCGTGAATGTATATTCCTTTGAATACGGAACGACGATTCCTGTCTTGAACGAGCCGACAACTTTTTCATTTTGCCGTTCGGATATTTGTAAAAAGTAAACACCGGATTCACTAGCCTCAAAAGTTCCTTGATACTCTCCCGGAGCTTTTGGTTGCAGGTTGAAGTCGACTTCTTCCCCTGTTTCACTTACCAGATTTGCAGTTAAATTGGCTGGATCATTATCTGCTGCTGTTACGTTAAGTGTAACTTGATTTCCCTCAATCTTTTTCGATACTTGATAGGTTTGCTTTTGATATTGTGGAAATGTCCAGGTGACAATATCATTCCACAGCGGAGACCAATTTTTCCACGCAGGCCAATTACCAGCCCATTTTCCGGACAAGTCCGATGTCCAGGCAACTGTTTTGCCTAACCCATATTGCCACCTGGTCAAAACCGGATCACCTTTTTCACTTGTTAAAATTTGCTGTGCCCGACCTTTTGGGGTTGTGGCAATATAAGCATTCATCTGTGGAACACCATTTTCAAAATACGATCCCCATCCATAAGCCCTGACAAGCTTAGGAAAAAACGGATCATCTTCAATATATGTTCTGGTGACCAATGCAGTTTCTCTGGATAAAATCGTTGGGATACTGGAGTCGTTTTGCACCTGATAAAAACGGCCACCACCCAACTGGGCCATTTCTTCTAACAATGGCCCATCTGCTCCCATTCCAATCGCTACCGTTGATAAGGTTATCCCCTTTTGCTGTGCTTCTTCAATCATTTGCCGATAGTTAATCGATGTCGCTGACTGACCATCCGTCAGCAGTATGATGTGTTTCCTCTTTAATTCCAAGGGCTCCATTTGAGCGTAGGCTTGAGATAATGGTGTGAAAATATCTGTACCACCACTTGCTGTTATCGAGCGAATATTCTTTAGCACTTCTTCCTTATCATTGATTGGCCCAAGTTCGACCACCTGCCAGGGAGCTGAGTCAAAGGCAATTACCCCAAGCGTATCTTTTTCCCTTAGCAGTCCAACTGATCGGGCAGCCGCTTCACGAGCCAATGCAATTTTACTTCCCATCATGCTCCCTGATTTATCAAGAACAATTGACAGACCAAGTGAAGGCAGTTCTTTTTTTCCTTTTAGATCCATATTTACTGGCATCAATCGCTCAATCGGAGTTTTAAAATAACCACCAACACCAAACGATTGATCACCACCAGTCATGATAAAACCAACCCCAAAGTCCTTTACCGCACGTTCAATTAATTCCATTTGCTTTCCCGTAGTCATATGGGCAGATACATTGCTGAAAATAATTGAGTCATACGTCAAATAACTGCTTAATTGTCCAGGCAATAACGCTGGAGGTATTGTTTCCACCTGAACCGCGGAGGCATCAAGCGCTTTTTCCAGGTTAGCTGCTGCATCATTTTTCCCTTCAACAATCAAAACATTCGGCAAACCTTTTGTTTCAGCAAATGCTGACAACTGATTATTTTCAATGACCTGGTCTCCCTCGCTGACTATTTCTGCATTAAACGTATGAAATCCGTCCGTTGAAACCAAGTGGTTAAACGCCAATTGATTCGTTCCTTTATTCAATTCAACGGTTTGATCAATGATCGTTTCTCCATCCTGTGTGATGCGTATTTGGCTTGTTGTATCAATGCTGCTGTCTATTGTCATGGAAAGGGTTGCTTGTTCACCTAAATAGATATTTTCCGGTACATCAAAGGATGAAATCGCAACATCGTCCTTATAAACCGATTCAAAAGGCATAACATCAACAATGTAGCCCCGTTTATTTAAATAACTTGCTTGCCTGAGGGCATCACCAATATTTTCATTGCCATCTGTCATTAACACAACCCGACCTTTATCATCCGCTGAAAACAAACTTCCAGCCAACTGTAATCCAGAAGCCAGGTTCGTATAGGAACGGTTCACTTCGGTTTGAAACGACTGAATACCATCTCCCTGATCAGATAAAGGAGTTTCTACTACAGCTTCTCTTCCAGTAGACACTATACCTGCTTGATCTTCCGGAGCTTTGCCATTGATTGCATCATTTACTTGTTTCAGCGCAAACTCTTCGTTATCAGCCATACTGTGTGATCGGTCAACAACGAAAGCAGTAGCCATCTGTTGGATTGGCCAAAGTATTTGTACCCCTGCCAATGCCAGAATAATCAGGGTGAAAACAATCGTGCGCAGAACTGTCAAGACTATCTTTCTGCCACCAGATAGTAAACTATTGGACCGCCAGTATAAATAAAGAACGACAACCATTGGAATGAATCCGAGAAACCATAAGGGATTATCGACTTGAAATGCCACGTCGATACACCTCCCACTCGATAAACAATAAAATTAAAGCTATGCTAGCAAAAATACGCCAGATTTCCTGTTTAGATAATTGTGCAGAACGCTCTTCCTGCCCCTCAACATCAACGGAAAAGGATTTGGCCGATTTAATAGTCCGTTCTTCATTATCCAACTGAACGACAAAATAGCTAAACAACGACCCGGATGCTGATTTTTCATGAAGTTGATAGATTCCTGGTTTACTTGGCATCGTTAACTCTGGTTGACTAAAACTTATTTCTTTAACATTTTCACCGTCCAATCTTTCTATTACCGCTTCCTCTGTTACTGTTGATAAATTAATTGTTGCAGTTTCCAATGGCTTATAATAGCCCAGTGATTCCCCGCTTCCTGCTAATTCTTCAATACTATTCGCAAGCATTATCGGGAAGCCTGGCTGAAGCGGCCAATCCGAATCATTCAGGTCAAATGCAAATAAAATCATCGGGGCCTTCTCATACGTCCCTTTGCCGATGATAACCTGGTCGCGACTTTGAACAAGTGGCTGCAAATCGTTCCAATTACCAATTGGATATGCCTGACCTAAATAAACGTTACTTACATTGGAATAGGATAATATCGGGTCATCCATCACTTGTTTTAAGCCATAGTTTAATTCTATTTTTTCTTCCACATCAAAAGGTCCTCCAACAGAAGGAGAAAAAATCAACTTCGGTCCGGCTGGCCATTGATCAGCTTCAACTCCCGATAACAGGTAAATGGCTTCCGGCTTCTGTTCGGGAAAAGAATAGTTGCCATTTTCATCTTTTGGAACCGTTGTTACTTGCATTCCAGCCGACAGAAGTGCCTGTTCGATAAACGAATTAACCTCACCCACTAAATAAATCGATGACGATAGCTGTTTCGGTAACAAAGCATACATGACATTATCCAACGAATAGGCATCATCATCTGTTTTCACCTGGTAATAATCATGAACAGGTAAATTATTAAGGCTAATCGTTTGCTGTTCGTTTGCCGGAATATTTTCCGTTAACTGCTCCAATGCATTTCCATCATTACTGACCGACAGTGTAACATCAGCAGCTTCTGACGATTGATTTTTCACGGTAACAATCGCAGCGACTTGATTACCGGTTTGTTTAACACCAAACGCTTGGATAGATATATTTTTTTGTGATACTTGACTATTATGTACAATGATTGGATTAGAAAATTTCTGACCAGATAGGCTATCCTTGTCCAGATTGTCCGTAAATATATGCACCTCGCCTGTCTCCTGTTGGATCAACGACTGTGCCAATTGCACACTATCACTAAGGTTCTCATGCTGGTAGGTCAGCTGTAAGTCTTCTATTTTATCAAGGACAGCCGCATGATTTGTCTGATTGGAAGCAAGCAGGACAGGGTCTTTTTTGGCATGAATCACACTAACTTTATGACCGTTTCCCAACTGGTCAATTATCTCCTGTGCCTGTTGTTTTGCTTCAGCGAACCTCGTCTTACCACTTTGTTCGGCCATCATTGTTGCCGATGAATCAAAGACGATAACCAGATGATCTCCGCTTACTTCCTCACCAACAAAATATGGACGAGTCAACGCAAAAATCAGAAACAACAGGATAAGGAGCTGCAGAAGTAATAATAAATTCTTCTGAAGTTTGCTCCACCAGCGATCCGACTCCCATTCCTGGAGGGTGCGTTCCCATAGATAAATAGACGAAATGGTTTGCTTATCATATTGCTTTTTAAAGAAATAGAATACAAGTAATACTGGAATAGTACTTAAAAACCAGAAAGAAATCGGTGCCAGAAACCCCATACCTTCACCTCCCGATCCAGCCTTTACGCATTATTGACGAAAAAATCGTTTCTTCCAAGCTAGTAGAAGTAGGACAGATAATTAACTCCATTCCCCGCCGGTGACAGAACGATTTGATTTTGTCTGTATGGTTTTCAAATAATTGCTTGTAGTTATCAATAACTTTAGGAGACATCGATACTTCACGCCGTCCAGTTGTCTCGATATCAACAAGTTGCAGGTCACCTATGTAGTCAGGGTCAACTTCCTCCGGCAACACAACTTGAATAAGCAATACTTGCTGGTGTCGTGCCTGCATCTTTTTAATTGCCGAAAACAAGTTGGCAGGATCATCCAGGAAATCGCTGATTATAACATTAAGACTTCCCTTTCTTCCTTGGTTTGACTTCTTGACCAGATGCTGACCAAATCGTTCTTCCCCATTCGCTACGGAAACTTCGTCAATAAAATGGATGACTTTATTCGTCATTGCCTTTCCCTTTGTATACGGGTAAATGCCAGAGGGGGAAGCAACTGGAATAAAGCTTAACCGGTCTGAATTTGCTAAGGTTAAAAATGTGAATGATGCAGCAAGTTGCTTTGCCCTATCCCACTTTTCATTCGTAACGCCCATTGATTTCGTACAATCCAAATAGATGGAGACCGAAAGCTCCTGTTCATCCAAAAAGCGTTTAACATAATATTTCTGTGTTCTCGCATATGTATTCCAATCAATCTGCCTCAGGTCATCCCCAGGATTATACAGACGATAATCGGAAAATTCCAAGGAGGTTCCCTGTCGCTGTGACCGCCGCTCACCCTTATGACCTCCCCGAACAATGCGCTTGGAGGTAAGTTTAAAATTAGCAAGACGTTTGGACAGGACTGGCGGTAGAAGCGTAGTCATCGGCTCACGACCTTTCTTCTACATTCTTAAGCAATTCTGTGATTAACTGATCCTTATCGACCTGTTCAGCTTCCCCTTCAAAATTTAAAAACAAGCGATGACGAAGCACCGAATAAGCTACCTTTTTTATGTCTCCCATTGATACATTGTAACGTCCATCAAATAATGCCCGAACTTTCGCAATGGCGATTAAACTCTGCAGTCCTCTCGGTCCAGAACCGTAATGGACATAATTTTTCACACCACCTGTTGCATACTCATTATCCGCATGCGTCGCCATCGTTACATTAACGGCATAATCCAATACATTATCTGCTACCAGCAAGTGCTTAGCCATTTGCTGGACATGAACAACGTAGGATGCATCAACAAGTTTTTCCAGACCTTGAACACTCGATCCGGTCGTCCTTACTGCGATTTCCTTTAGTTCTTCACGTGTTGGATAGGCGACATCAATTTTCATGATAAACCGATCCATTTGTGCTTCCGGCAACGGATATGTCCCTTCCAATTCAATCGGGTTTTGGGTAGCAAGCACAAAAAATGGCTCCGGCAATGTATGCCTTTCTCCCATTACCGTAACGGTTTTCTCCCCCATCGCTTCAAGCAACGCACTTTGGGTTTTCGGCGTCGCACGGTTAATTTCATCCGCCAAAATAATATTAGAAAAAAGTGGACCCTGATGAAAAACGAATGACTGCCCTCCTTGTTCATTTGGCTGGATCATGTTTGTTCCCGTAATATCTGTTGGCATCAAATCCGGGGTGAACTGTACACGTGAAAACTGCAGGTCCATAACTTCGGAAATTTTACGAACTAGCATTGTTTTCCCAAGACCAGGCAGCCCTTCCAGTAAGACATGTCCCTCAGCAAATATTCCCCAGAGAAGCTGCTCGACAACATCACTTTGTCCAACGATGAAGCGACTAATTTCTGATTTCACTGCTTCAATCCGTTCCTTTACTTCCATCAACTCTTGTTCATTTACTGCTTCCATACTAATTCGCTCCCTCCGCTGGCTTTATATCGGAAAAGTAATCCTTGATTATTTCCTGTAAATGGTCCGGATAATCGTTTCGTTCCAAGCTCTCACGGTAGGTATTTTCATAGTGCTGGTAAACCTCACCATATGAACGCACTTCCCCAGGCACAATTGGTGCGTTTGGAGCGATTTGTTGTTCACTTGGCCCCGAACCCAATTCACCTGTATCTACTTCCCGGTTCTGTTTACCATCCAGTTTTTCGGGAACAGTTAGGTTATGGTTGCCGGCACCGAGACCTGCACCATTACCACCACTACCAGACCCACTGCCTGAACCTGAACCGCTCCCACTTCCAGAGCCCGAGCCACTGCCCGATCCTGAACCGCTTCCAGACCCTGATCCACTACCCGAACCGGTGCCACTCCCGTTTCCGGACCCTGAGCCACTACCAGAGCCAGACTTCCCTTGTTGACCGCTTTGACCTGATGGACCACTAGTTCCTGACGTGCTGCCTGATGATGATGGACCACTTGAAAATGCCAGTGAACCCGGTGTACCAAGTCCGGCAGCTGCCATTTGCTGGTTCATATTTTTGGCAAGTTGTTGTAAATCCTTCTGTGCTGCTGCTAGCTTCGATTCATTTCCGGCAGATTTTGCAAGGTCCTTCAGTTGTTTTTCCATCTTAGACATTAAATGTTCAAGCTGTTCCTTGGATAACTCCCCTTTAGGCAGTGCTTCACTATCCATTCCCATTGAGTTGGCTGCTGACTTTAGCTTTTTCTGTAAGGCCTTTAATTCTTCCTCACTCAAATCGTTCAGTTGCTCCTTCAGCATTGCCATTTGCTTTTCCATTTGTTTTGGATTCATTTGATTGATAGCCTTTGCCAGGCTGTTTAGTCCTTTTGACTGTAAGTGTTTTGCCAGCTTATTTAATTGCTTTTGGCTGTTTTCGGATTGCTCCTTCAGTTCATTCAGCTGCTTTTCCGCCCGCAGCAAATCCTCTTTCATTTCCCCAGCTTTCTTTTCCTGTTTTACTTCTTCAAGAAGCTTATCCAGCTTTTCGTCTGCTTCTTTCCCTGCTTTTTCTTTATGTTTTTCAGTGAACTGTTCAACCTTTTCTTTGTTCTCTTTTATAATTTCCTGTTCTTCTTCCTTGTCCTTCGCAGCTTCCATTGCATCATTTGGAAAAAGAATTCCAAGATACGCAACCAGCAGCAGACTGGAGAAAATAGCTAATTTCCTCCATTGAAACCAGTTGACCTTTTCCTGCTTAATATCCGGTAATACCTGCTTCATTTTTTTCAGGGTGTCTTTTCGTTGCAATTCGGCAATATCCGATGTCTCATCCTTAAAATGAAAAGAAGTTGTTACACGGTCATCCAAGCCCTGTTGATCAAATTTCCTGGCTGCCTCAAGATTGGTTGGTTTTTTCCAAAAAAAGTAAACGAGAAAACCAACAATAACCAGAACAATTGTTATTGCAATTTTAATGTCTACATAAGGAATGATTATAAACCGGCTGGCCACTGCCCACAGCAACGTAATCCCCGCACACGTTAGAAGGAAGGTATACAAGGTATGAACTGCAACTTGTAACCTTAGTTTTCTTTTCACTTCTTTCAGCAACCGAAAAAACTGATCCATAGATTACCCCTTCTTCATTTTCTTTGACTTAATTCTAGTACTGGGCCGCAGACGTCTAACTGCAATTAGTAAGATAACCAACGTAATTGTGGAATAAGCAAGCGTAAATCCTGTCCAAAGCGGCAAGTCAATACCCAGTTGCCGAAATTGATACATAAACAGATTCATATCAAACGATGAGAGCATCGCGACTGCAGGATTAAATATCAGAACCAGGTATGGCAAAATGTTGTTATTCGTTTGTCCAGTTCCCACAGGTCCTTGCGAAAATCCAAGGATTAAGCGCATCATGATAAAAAACAGAATCAGTGTACCTATAACTAAGAACAGCATCACTCCATACGTGGTAATAGTAGATACGATTGTTTTCTTCATAATCGTCGAAAACATGATTCCTATACTTCCTAATGCCAGCATTGTCAATAACTGATAGCCAAACATTGTAAGTACCATTTGCGGTGACACACCACCATACAGGAAAACAATACTGTATAACGGTAAAGATGCGATTAACATTAATGTCAGGAATAATATTGAAGAAAACAGCTTGCTCAAGATAATCGATGTTGATGACTGTTGAGTTGTCAGCATAATATTCAGGGTCTGCTTTTCCCTCTCTCCACTGATCGATCCTGCTGTCAGTCCAGGCGTAATAAAAATGATTAAACCAAGCTGACCCATCGAAAGCAGCATAAATAAATTTTTACTATCTGCAGCTGTAAAACTATCACGAGTAAACTGTGTTTCGGTGTAGATGAACGCCAGGCAAACCGCCCCACATATAGCCAAGAATAAAAAGATACCTACAAAATTTTTGAATGATCGAAACCTTAATCTAATCTCTTTATTTAAGACAGGGTTGATGAATAATCCTTGTAATCGACTCATCTACTCACCTCCCTTGGTAATTTCCATAAAGATGTCTTCCAAATTCGTTTGTTTTTGTGAAAGCGTTAAGATAGGTAATCCACTGTTTACGGCTTTTTTCAATAATGCCACTTGCTCATCGTCCGTTCCCTGATACGATAGCTGTAATAGTTGAGTATCTTGTTCACTCCGGTCAATCTCAAGCACATTAGGGTCATCCTCAAAAAACGAGATTGCCTGCTCTACATTTTCATTTACTGTTACTAACAATACTTTTTGTGCTTGCAGCTGGTTTTCAATCTGGCCGACATTCCCATGTGCAATTAATTGGCCGTTTTCAATTACCCCTAATTCATCACAGAGCTCTGACAGCTCCGGAAGAATATGAGATGAAATAATGATTGTCTTATCCATATTTTTAAGTTCCCTTAATATTCCTCTCATTTCAACCCTGGCACGGGGATCGAGCCCGGAAGCAGGCTCATCCAGTATTAAAACCTCCGGGTCATGAATTAATGCCCTTGCCAAACAAAGACGCTGCTTCATTCCCCTTGATAACAAATCAACATAGGCATCTATTTTTTCTGTTAAATTTACTAGTTCCAGTAATTGCGGAATTATTGTCTTTCTTTCAGTGCTTGAAATTCCGTAACTGGCACCATAAAAATCCAAATACTCATGTACTTTAAATTGATCATACACACCAAAGAAATCAGGTACATATCCAATATGCTTGCGAACCTGCTTCGGATCCTTCGTCACATCGTACCCGTTTATATATGCAGTCCCTTCACTCGGTGCCAAAAGCGTTGCCAAAATGGAAAAAGTTGTTGATTTTCCTGCACCATTTGGACCGACAAACCCAAACACAGTACCTTTGTCAATGGTTAAGTTAAGATCTTCGAGTGCTGTAAATGAACCATATCGTTTCGTTAAATTCAGGATCTCAATCATGGGTTTATCACTCCTTCAGCAGTAACAGTTGGAACATCTATTGGACCTTGTGCAGCTATACTGACACGAAGCACGATTGCATTATCTTTTAGATAGTTTTCGTCTGCCTTTTGATTAAAGGTAGCATAATTTTGCTCAATCGGTTCATACGTATCGCTTTTAACGTTATAAAGCGAAAAGGCTGCACCATTTCTGCGATGCTTAATGCGTATCCCTAATTCCGCTAACTCAAATGGTTGCTTACTCAAAGACTCTGGCAGTTCATACGTCAATAAATAGGTGCCCGCTTCAGCATCAATGAAAGGCTCACCCCGTCCAATCCCATTGTGAAAGATTTGACCTTTGACGGTGGATACCTTTGGCAATTTTATTTCCGATGAAACCGAACTTGTTTCCCCTTCAGGTATTTGAATCGTTGCCGGTTGTGTAAATAGGTGAAGATTGTTCTGGACAGTTTCATCCCCGTTTACAGTTATTGGATTTAGCGATCCTTCGGTAAACCCGATTAATCTGGGTGAATTGACGTTACTATCTATATGGTTTCTAATTGCCATGGCCAAGAGATCTGACTTTAATTGTTCATCATTCCGCTGCCCCATTTGACCTGGGTGGCCAAATAATTTAAAGGCAACCTGTTCTGTTGGCTCTCCCTGGAAAAAGCCTTTGTTTCGCACATTGAAACTAACTTCTTTTGACTCGCCGGCAGCTAACTCTCCAAATTCATGATAGTTCTGTCCACTGATTAAGTAGATATTCTGAAAATCATAGTCAAAGCTGTTCGTAATTTTGCCGGTAATTTCACCATTGCTCAGTGTTAAATTCGATGCGAATTGACCATATTCTTTTACAGGATAATCAACTGCCACACTGCGGGGTGACCAAAATTCAACATGCTGAAATTGAACAATTGATTCGTTACCTTTCGCTTCAACATATGGTAAATCAGAATGCGATTGCTGTGGCTGTGGGCCGTATTGTCTTCCTGCAGGTAATGGATCAAGCTTATTGTCGAGGGATAACGTATACGAACCAGATCCTTTAGACAGCATCGATATTGCACCTTCACCACTGCCTATCCCTTGTTCATTGACGGAAATTACAGAAACTGTATTGGTTTTTACAGAGCCGCCTCGATCTTTTGCTCCTACTCCATATAGTCCGACACTTGATACAATTGCCAGCGCAGGAATGACCAGCCATGCCCACTCCCGTTTGTCCATTCTTTTTAAAACAATGTAAAGAACAGGAATAATCACCAACAAGTATGCTGCAAATAACAAGGAAAGCGTTGAAACCTTAAAATTTGCCAGCGTTGGAAAAGTTCTGGAAAGGTCCGCCAATCTATCACCCATATGCATATTAACAACATTCATTCCTGGGTTTGGACTGCTGATATCGCTTCCAATTGATTGCCATAATGGGGCATTACCTTTCCAGTTTGACAATGCCGAAAGCCCTAAATCAAAGGTTACTTGATTAACTGAGCCCCTTCCGAATTTTTTCTCAACAACTAAAGGTATGGAATCTTCTTTATACAAGACAGTAGCTTCCTTATCGATATCACCGGTAAACAATTCCAGGTTATTCGCTTCGATTGGCTCCTTGTACAGTTTTTCGAAGCCTTGAATCTTTTGAACAGTTTCTGTCCCTGTAATTGTTAATGGCAATACGTCTGCAAGCGTACCAAACTGCTTCTGCAGTCCTGGTTCACTGCCCGTAACAAGAGTTCCACCATTTCGCACCCAGTTTTTAATGGACTCTTGCATCTCCTCCGGTAATTTAGCAACCGAATAATCATTGATAACAAGCAGATCAAGGACTTCAAGTCCCTCTGCATCTTCAGGTATATCACTTGCCTCCAATGTAAAAACTTCAGGATTATTGCCATAAAATGATGTTAACTTTAAATAATTCAAACTATCCGGCCGGTCAGAAAGCACACCAATAACCAGTTTGTCAGGTTGAATATATGCAGGAGTTACTTCCAGGCTGGAATCAATCGATACCTCATTACCATTTTTCCAATCGCCCTCATATAAGTGGAATTGTTGCTCATTTTGATAAGGACCCTGTCTAAATCTTCCCATTTCCTCCATAGCTGGTAATGAGAAGGAAATTGTTTTTGTTGTCCCGGATGCAATGTCAATGGGTATTACTTTGTTGCCAACAGGTAATGTGAAAACCAGATCCCCATTGAAATTCTCTTTATTGTTCGTAACCGTTAAAGTAACAGGATACCCTTGCTGTTGTTTCGCTTTTCCATCTAAACCAGCTTCCACTTTTATTTCAAGTCTGTCCTGTTCATCGGCATGTGCTGTATATGTATAACCAAAACTTAAAAAAGTAAACACCAGTACAAAAAATCCGATGATTGCTATTAGTCTTTTCATCATCTTCCCCCTTTGCATCCATCTTAGACGATTTAAAATAGTAGAAATTTATTAGAAAACTATGTATCTATAGCAAACGTAATAAAATTGTAACATAATATAAGCAGAATTCTGAATATCAATTATATAAAAAGAGCTATTCGCCCTGAAATAGCTCTTTAAAATTACTTTTATTGGCAATTAGTTAAATTGAATCAATTGCTTCCTTAATGGATTTAGGATTATTACCTGTTACTACCTGAAATTCCTTGCCGATCGACTTCTCATTTTCCAGGCTGGAAACAATTACGTTTGCAATGTCTTCTCTGGGAACCTCACCCATTTCCACTTTTGATCCAACCTCTACTTGACCGGTTCCTTTATCATTTGTCAGCAAACCGGGGTGGATGATCGTATAATCCAAATCTGTTCCCCGCAGCCACTCATCCGAATAATGCTTCGCTGCAACATATGGTGCAAAGGAAGAAGGAGCATCCTGAATTGCTTCACGTGTCGTATCAAATGAACTAATCATAACAAACCGCTTCACACCAGCTGCTTTAGCTGCCTCAATTGTTTTTACTGCACCATCCAGATCGACCATAATAGTTTTATCTTTCCCTGTATGACCGCCTGAGCCTGCTGTGAATACAACTGCATCCATCCCTTCAGCAGCTTTCGCAATCGGATCGATGTCGCCTTCCAGGTCTACTACCGCAGTTTTCGCACCTAAATCTTCAAAAAAGGAAGCCTGCTCTTGCTTACGAATCATCGCCTTTGCCTCAAGGCTATCACTTTCCTGAATGAACGTAACCAGATGTTTTCCAATTTGACCATTTGCACCTGCTACAAGAATTTTCATAATCTCCATCCTTTCTAAATAAAACTATTTTGATTTCTTATCTTTATCATAAATAAAGAAGAAGAACGTTGTCTAGATTTCCGCTCCCTTGCAATCGACATCCGTTCTTCTTCTTTAACTCTATAAAAGTGCATTTCTATCAATGTGCTTCTTTACTTGATTCCATGTTATATGCATATCGCCAAGCCTTCTGACTGACTGCAATTGCCGCCCAGAACATAACCAATGCGATTACCGGATGAAATGCTCCAGCATTTGGTATATTGGCCGTTGCATACATCAAAATAAACAGTATGAACAATCCAAAACTCTGCCACTTCATGCTCTTTGGCAGCTTCGCAAAAAAACTGAAAATCAGCATCAGGATTGGTACATACTCAATAATTCTCACAAATATCCGGTGTGTCTGCCACCTGGATGGATCTACAAAAGTCGCTAACCCGGCGAAAAAAACCTGTGTTGCAACAGTTATTACAAAAACTACTGCCAGATAAAAGAAAACTTTCCGCCACAAGCACGCCTTTCCCGTTACCTCCACGTTCTTCATCCCCTTTCATAATCATTCGTTTCTTTTATTTCTCGACGGAAATATGCCCGTTATTGGTTTTCAGTTTTATTAGATTTTCCCCATCGCCAACGACAGTGTTCCAATTAGAGCTCCCAAAAACAGTCGCTTTGCCATTGTCAATTTCAATATCAAACGTTGTATTTGTCGGTTCTTTTTCGGTCTCAATTTTAATTTTTCCATTATTGGATTCTAATGTTATCGGGCGATCCAACGTTTTGGTTCCAAGATAAATTTTCCCATTATTTACTTTTCCGTAAATTTTTCCTTCTACATTTTCAAGTGAAATCTGACCATTATCCGCTTCTGTACTCACCATCGCCGCAGTAATGTTTTTCATTTCAATCAGTCCATTACTCACTCCAGCCTTAACTTCTCTGATCTTCAGCTGTTCTGCCTGAAATTCACC
The DNA here is from genome assembly GCF_902806455.1 of Virgibacillus doumboii. GTDB lineage: Bacteria > Bacillota > Bacilli > Bacillales > Amphibacillaceae > Lentibacillus > Lentibacillus doumboii. Next base: position 3,060,028 of record NZ_CADCWQ010000001.1, read on the forward strand.
ATTATCGATATCAACCTGTAATGATTCATATACTTTTTCGGGTAAGTGTACCTCCAATGTTAAAGATGTTCCTATGAAATTGAAAAAGTCGAAAAACTGCAATCTCTTTTCAACTAAATTGATGGATAATGTATTTCCATCTACATTAACGCTTAACTGATTTTTAACATCCTCCGTACTTCTACCAGATAATTCCACCCTCGGTTTATCTTCATTAGCTGAAATAAGCTCTACTTTTTGGTTATCTGCACTAATTTCAATATCTGTAATATCGTCATCAATGACCCTCTCTTCCGAAACGGTGACAGGTTTACTAGTTGTATTGAATGTAACAAAACTGCCAATCACACCAATAATTAAGAGAGCTAATGCAACAATGGATATTTTTTTGATGCTACTCATCTTTTAAACCTCCCTTCACAAGCGAAACGTTATATTTCAAATAACGCACCAATTGATTTGCCAACGCCTTTGTTGCAGAAAACATACCGATTACAATAAACAGTCCAACTCCACAAAGCATGAATGAAAAGAATAAATCAAACCATTCAAATCCTGCCGGGTAAGTTATCACATTTATTAAAACCATTAATGGTGAAACAATAAATGCAATCCCTGACGTCCATCCCGCAAATAAAATTGCCAGTAATGCAACAAATGGTCCAAACACGATTACAAAATTAAAGAATCCCAGTCCAATGACAGCCCATACTGCGCGAAAAATATTCCCTGTCGTTGCTGTGGCTTCCACTTTTTCAATGTGGTAATTAGCCTGTAATTCTTTAGCTATCTGCTTAGGTGACCCCAGCGATTCAGCAATTTGCTCTTCCGTTTTTCCGTCTGCTGAACCCATGGAAAAATGCTCCCGGAAGTCGTGCAAAATATCTTCACGCTCCGCCTGAGGAAGCTTTTTCAGTCCATTTTCCAGGCTTTTCAAAAACTGCTCTCTATTCATGGTTAACACCTTCCTTTACTATTTGATTAACACCATCCGAAAACTGCTCCCACTCATCATTAAGGACATAAAGGTGGTCTTTTCCTTTATCAGTAATCCTGTAGTATTTTCGGGAAGGACCTTCTTTTGACTCCTGTAAATAGGTTGTTAAATAATCCTCTTTTTTCAATCTCCTTAACAACGGATATACCGAACCTTCGGAAATGACGATCTGATCAGAGATTTTTTGAACAATCTCATACCCATAACGGTCTTGCTTATTTAGCAGCGCAAGTACGCAAAATTCCAAAGCTCCTTTTTTAAACTGTATATTCATTAGACGTACACCTCATTTTCACTACTGTGCATTAAACAGTACTGTAATAAAAAAATACCTTGTGAAAAATAATTTACCACACACTACTGTTTATTGCAAGGTACTGTATAAAATATTTTTTATGATTAAAGTTAAACATCAAAAAAAGCGTTAACCTTTTATAGATTAACGCCTCAGACCCACAGGGTATCTGTATTCACTTTGTTTTAGTTAAATAAACATTAAAATTGATGAAAGAATTCTATCCCATTTACCTGGAAATAAATTCATTCCCATCAATCCAAAATCTCCAAGGATAATCTTTCGCGTCCCCGGTATTTTCAATACCAATCCGTGGACCTGAGACAATTTCAGAAGGCTTCACTGTTTTTCCCTGAGCAATCCAAAGCGGGTACTGATTGAATGAATGCCCATAATCATCCATCGTAATTCCAAGTGCTTGAGTTAATTTGCCTGGGCCGTTTGTCCATTGAGTTTTCTTCTTTGCTTTTGGACGTCGTTTTTCCATTAATTCCTGTCCTGTATATGGATCAACCCCCCGTATCAATATAGCTTCCGGATGATTGATTTGTCCGCTCACAACGTTAACCAGGCAGTGTGTATGCATCGTATGGGTATACGCATGACCGGCTTCACCGAACATGATTTCCGTTCGCTTCGTCCTCCGATTGTTAAAGCTGTGTGCTGCACGATCATCAGGCCCGATATATGCTTCCGCTTCAACAATGAAACCAGAAGCAATCCCTTCATCTGTTTCCTTCAGCAGCCATTTACCAAGTAATGATTGAGCCATTTGAAGGGTTGGCTGATTGTAGAATGATTTATCCAATGGTTCTGGTGAGATGTGCATGCTATTTCTCCTTAGGTTTTAAAATTAATAATCATTATTTTGTTCTACAATGTATTGTAATACGTATCATCCGGAATAATCTTTTACTTCAAGGCCACATTTTTAATAATCAGAGGTACCTCTTTCAAATCATCCACCATAAAATCAGCTTTAACATTGTTCCATTTATAGTCTTTTTTCCATACACCCTTCATACCTGCCCGTTGAGCGGCCTTCACATCTTTTTCCGGGTGATCACCAACATAAATACTTTCGCCAGGCAAAACATTAAGGCTATCAAAGGCTCTATGGAATATTCGAGGTTCAGGCTTATTCATCCCTTCCCATTCGGATATGAGGATTGTCTCAAAGTATTTCTCAATACCCAAAGCCTTTATATTATCCATCTGAAACTGGCCTTTTCCATTAGTAATTATTCCAAGGTTATAGTTATCGCTCTTCAATTCTTCCAGCATACGAAGGAGATTGGGAAATGGGACACAGCTATATTGAAATTGACTGACATAATCCTGAAGCAATTCCTCCCAAGTCAGACCGGTAATATCAAATTCCGCCAGTAACTGTTGATATACTTTATCCTTCCAGACATAGCCTCTGTTATCAAGCTCTATGAACCTTGTTATATACTTATCTTTTGGCACATGATTTAGCCACTGATTGAAACGCTGGTATTGTTTTTCAATAAAAATCTTTACTGACTCATCCCGGTTCAGCAAAGTTCCATCTAGATCAAATAAAACAGCTTTTATTATATTTATCCTCCCCTGATATCCCAATTTCCTGGAGTGGTGACAAAGAAATTTGGATAGTCTTTTAACATTTTTCTATTCAGTTATCTATATAAATAGTGCGTTGGGTGAAACAGATCCTCATTTGTATTTCTGACAATCGAAAAGTGATCAACATTGTAATGGCCATGGAGCGTTTCATTATGATGCTTTACTATTTGTTCGGCACTTAGAACATCCCCGCCTATTGTTGAATGTCCATCACTAACCAATGTGACATCCATACCATTAATCGTGGCTGTTCTGACTGCACTATCGATGCAGTGTTGCGTTTCACAGCCCATTATAACGATGTGTTCCATTTCCTGAGATTTTAAGTGGCTTAGAAGTCCTGTCCCATGAAAGGAATTCGTTGCAGCTTTATCAAAAAAATTCGCATTCGCAGGCACACTAATTTCACCGTGAACCTGAAATCCATTCCCTTTACCTTCAGCAACGTCCAGATCCCTTACAAAGACAACCGGAATATCAGACTTTCCTGCTTTTTCAATTACCAAATTAATGTTTTTAATAAGCTGCTCCTTATTAAAAACTCCACGTTCTTCCTGATTCCCTTCAATTAACTCCTGCTGGGCATCAATTATTAATAATGTTTGATTCAAAAAATTTTTCCCCTTTCGAATGTGGGGAAACGCTATTATGTTATTTAGACGTTTTCCCCTTGGTATTTTCTACGTCTGCATATTTTTTGTTCATCATAATAACTACCTCCTGAACAGAGTATTGTCTAATAATTGGTGTTTCTAATTTTTAGACAATTTAACTTTACCATAATTTTTTTGGAAATAATATACCTTGTATTCAAGAAACACCAGACTTTTTCCCTTTTGAAAAACGAAATAATGCAATTACCAAACAAAGCATACTAAGCGCCCAAACCACACCGGAAATGCCTATTTGAAGTGAGACTTCTTCTGATGCCATCGGATGATCATAATCAAAAGCAACAGCCTTTAATGCAAAATATACTGCAACAGAAAACGATAGCAAATGCAGCAATGTCCAGATATATCCTGAACTGTTGCCTTTATTTTTCAACCAAAGAAACACCGTTATTAAAACCGAAATCCCCATAACAATTGAAAATCCGCCAATTAACATTCCCAAAACTTCTTGCTCTAAAGGCATAAGATCACCCCCAACTTTTCGCACCTTTATCTAAATAGTTCATTAAAATAAATGGAAATAAGTGTCCAATTAGGCAAGTAAAATAAGAACGGCACAAATAAATAAAAAATTGTATTAATATCTGTTCTCAGTTTCCTTGGTAAAACCAATAATATGGTTATGAAATATAATGGAAAAATAATAAAGGAAACTGGACGACTATTCATCAATAGATTCTTCGGTTCTGTTCCCATTAAAACCATTATTAATAGATAGCAGTATTCCAACAGCAAAAATATTCCTATTGACCACCAAAACCATTTTGGCTGTTCCCATTTTCTTTGCGGCAAAAGATTCCCCCTCCCTGAAAAAAGCTTTTAAAGGCTTTCCTCAACACTGCTACTATATTCGCTTAGACTGATCCCCTTTGAACCAAATCTACACTTAAGTTCTTTTTTCAGTTCTTCCGTATCTTCATTGGATAACCATTCTGTATAAATTGGTTCTTCCTTACCATTATCCAATTTAAATACGATGACTTCGTTGATTTTGGCAACCCGGTCCACATGATTGAATCGAATCAGTTTTCTTGAAAGAATATTTCCTCTGTACATTGACAAAGAACTGTCGTCAATGATTAGATAATCCTTTTTATGTAATTTAAAATAATATAAAGCCCTGTTTGTCCCTAATAAGATAAACACAAATAGGAGAATGCTTAAAAATGCTTTAGCGGTATATCCTGTATCAATTATAGAAAAGGAGTAACTAACAGAGAAAATAATTAATAATACATTAAATATCGAAAGTATACCTTCTCTAATCCATTTCCTTTTTGAAATAAATTTGTATCTCATTTTTTCCCCCTTTAAAACAGCACAAGAATTAAGAGCTTTTTCTTCTAAAATATACTAGTGATACACTAGCAATTCCCAGTATTGCTACGCTTATGGATAATTTTACAGTTCCATCCGAGTTTGACTTTGGCGATTTTCCATCTATAAAATCTTCATAAAAAGTCCTCTTTTTACCCTCTTCATCTACCTTACCATTGATGAGTTTTACCATCCCGTTTTGTGCTACTACTGGTGTTGGATAGCTGGCAAATTCAGTATGTTCCAAGAGTAAAAGAAACTTACCACCTTTTTCTTGAAAATCCTTTGTCATACTAACATCGTACATATCAATTCCAGCCGTTATTTCCGTGGTGGCTTCACCTTTTAAAACCCGTTCAACATCAAACTCATAACCACTGTAAATAAAATCGCTTTCTTCCGGGTTATCATTAAAATTGTATTTTCCAATAACAATTATATCCGCACGTTTAACAACCTCTTGTGGTTCCAATGTTTCATAGCTTGACGCTGAAACTTTGATGTTTATGCCAAGTATGAAAATAATCAATATCAGGATGAAAAGCTTCCTCATTATTTCCCTCCTATTTTCACAATTACCTTTCGTTCTCTTTCCACTTTTCATAGTTATACGTTAGTTCTAATAAGAAATAGAATACGAGAATCATGCCAACAAACTTTAATTCACCTGGATTTAGAGAAACAAACCAGTAAATCAAAAGAAAGAAAAGTATCATAAAGGGGAGTCCCCATAACGTACGTATCATCTTTCTTCTGTAAGTTAACCTGTAATAGTTCCATACAAAGCCTTTATCCACCTTTTCTTTATCCCGATATCTGACTAATTGAATTCTTGTGATAACTAAAACCAGGATTGCTATGAAAATAATTGATACTGTCAGCCTTATCACCCCTGCTTTTCACCGTTTATTAATAATACTTCCAATCAAGTTCCTCATTTTCAACCAGGGATCCTATTGTTTTTAAATGGTCAGTATCACTAACAATCTCATAATTTTCGAGGTAATTACTATTTAAATCCAAGGTAACAAATTCTGATTCGTAAGTATTTTCCTTTATCTTATTGGTTGAAACAAATCTTATTGAGTAAATTCTGAAAGGATCGTCTAGGTTTTCATCCTTTTTCAGCTCTAATTTTGAAAAATCTTGAAAGAGATCTTCCATAATTTCCTTATCTTCTATTTCTAGCTCCGCCTTTCTCTTAGGAAAATGATCATCAGCACGTTCATAAACCGTTAAGGTTGCCTTTTCCAAAATACTATCATCGTTGATTTCGTCTGAATAAAGCTCTGTGAAGGTTGTATATTTCATTTGGTCTACCAAAAAAATAGTTCCAAAGATTATACTTACAGTCACAATAATCAATGTGGTTCTTTTTTTGATAAACGCACTCAATAGCAGCATAAGTAAAATGATTCCAAAAATAGCCAATAAAAAAACCATAAACACCCTTCCCTAAATTATTGTCACCCTATTTGTACCAATTCTGAGTGTTTCCACTCCTTGAAGAAACAAACCCGTTAGCGAATTATCCTACTCTTAATCTGCCTTCTTTATAAAATCAAATATAAAACTGGATAGGATAAATGAAACCACTATCATTATTGGTATCACTATATGTTATAAGAAAAAAGCTTTCATAAATTATAACCTAGGTACACTTTATCATATTTTCTAAAAATTTTTAATACGGATAATTCCCGTTTTAATAATGCTTCTAACCCCATACTTCCATATTATGGTTTAACCTTTATTTGCTAATTACATTCGCCATCAAATGTACTACAATGGTGGATGAAATTTTGCAATAAGGAGGATTTTTCTTGCTGGATGATTTATTTTTGGCATTCATGCTTATAAGTCTTTTTTGTTTATTTTTAGGTCTTTTCTATCCAAAATACGTTTTATTCTGGCTTCCTTTTAAGGCAAGCCGTGGGTTGGTAGCTTCTATTTTTCCGGCACTTACGGTAATCTTTTTCATACTTTTTGGTATCACTGCACCACCTGTAGAGGAATTGGCAGATGGAAACAAGACGAAAAATGTTCAAACTGAAGAAACAGTGAATAAAGACGCGGCAAATAAAAAAGAGGATAGCGAACGGGATAAAAAAGACACTAAAGAAAAAACGGATACTGACAATAATAAAGATAACAAACAAAATAATAACAAATCGAAAACAGATAAAAATACTGCAAAAAATAACAACACCACAAAAGATACTTCCAAACCTGAGGAAGATACCGACAAAAAGAAAGAAAATGTTTCAACTGAATCTCCTGCCCCATCAGCTGCTAAAAAAGCAACCGTAAAGAGGGTAGTAGACGGCGATACCGTTGAAATTAAATACAACGGGTCAGTTGAAGATGTTCGATTACTCCTGGTGGACACACCGGAAACAGTACATCCATCAAAGCCGGTGCAACCAGTTGGTCCTAAAGCTTCTACCTTTGCGAAAAATACATTAACGCAAGGAGAAACTATTAAAATAGAATTTGACGGACCAAAGCGCGACCATTACGATCGCTTATTGGGATACATTTGGGATGACGGGAAGAATTTCAACAAGATGCTCCTGAAAAAAGGACTTGCAAGATATGCATATGTATACGATCCACCGTACACACATCAACAGACTTTCCAACAAGCAGAATCCTATGCAAAAAGCCGTGATCTTGGTATTTGGAGCATGGAAGGATATGTGACTCCGGATGGGTTTACTTCAAAATCGAACAAATCAGAGGATACTTCTTCATCGGATTCTTCCGGCTCTAATGATAATTCCAGTTCATCCGGTTATGACCCGAACGGACCGGATAGAGACTGCGGTGATTTTGATACACAACATGCTGCTCAGGATTTCTATGAAGCAGCTGGCGGTCCAGATGAAGATCCACACCGCCTGGATGGTTCTGATAATGATGGAAAAGTATGTGAGAGTCTTCCATAACTGGCAAAAGCCTCTTTGTTTGAGGAGGCTTTTTTTGGACAATAGAATTAAACGCGACCCCTCGTGCTCTGCGCGGAAATGGATGGGGAAAAAAGCATGCGACAGTTAATTATGTATTGAAAATCTCCAGGAAAAAGGAATATATTTGTAAACATAATGCCTTGAATCTTATACAATACCTCATTTTTGAAGCCGCTGGACGTCCTGAATATTGCGCAGGCTCAACAATTTCAACAACATTAAATAGAAAGCAGTAGGGTTTGGTCATTGGCCAAATCCTTTTTAGTTCCCTGAATATAACATGTCTCTTTCTCCTAGTTACACCCGTTGTCTTGTTTAAGATCCATCTTCAAGGTAACACTAAGGGAAAAATTAGAAAGGGCTGTTTTATGGAATTGGAAATAACCTTGATGGAGTTTATGATGCTGATACTTGCCAGCTATCGGCTGACACACTTAATCGTGTTTGATAAAATAACTGAATTTATCCGTAAGCCCTTTTTAACAACGAAAAAGACTTCATCAAAAGAAACGAAGCAGGTGCCTAAATCGAAATTCGGTTACCTCCTGACCTGTTACTGGTGCGCCGGGGTATGGAGCGCGATATTCCTGGGTCTGACATATTTGTGGATTCCCGACATTGCTCAGTATGTCATCTTTATCCTGGCAATTGCCGGCGGTCAGGCAATCCTTGAGTCTTTTGTCGGCGTGAATATTAAACGCACTGCTTTGTATGATGAGGAAACAAAAAAGTTGAAATAAGAAGAGGACCTAAATAAACACTCCTGTTTTTTCCGGAAAATGTGTGATGGATTTTATTCTATATTCAATCCCTTTCTCAAAAAAACCGAACCGTGGAGTAAGCGCCACATGCACTACTTGCACGGTTCAATTTCATATTTTTTCTCCATTATTGAGCGGTTTGTCCACCGTCAACAATGAGATTCACTCCTGTAATATAAGCGGCTTAATCCGAACAAAGCCGTACTGCTGCATTTTCCTGCTCATTCGGATGAAGAGAAAAGATGGATTGTATTGAGTTAAAGTTGGAAAATAACTGGATTATTATTGAAATAAATATTGGGTGGGTATTGAAAAAAGCCAGGACTAACAAGGGAAATAGCAGAATAAAGAAAGGAGAGAAATGCACTCGTTTCTCTCCCACTCAATCTTCATTAGAGGCAGAAGGACAGGTTTAACGTCCCGCTTCGCTTTTACCTTGAATTGGGACACTTCTCCTGTCCCCTCGTCTCATCAGTATTCTCAAAGTTATTGAGCAATGCACGCACTTCATCTGTCGACTCTGTTTCCATCAATTGATTTCTTAATTCACTTGCCCCTCGAAATCCGCGGACATATATCTTAAAAAAGCGACGAAGCGGTCTAAATGGACGTGACTCGAATTCTTTTGTATATTTATCAAAAAGATCAAGCTGCAATCTTAAGAGATCAAGCAATTCCTTCGTGCTATGGTCTTTGGGCTCCTTTTCAAAGGCAAATGGATTGTTAAAAACACCGCGCCCAATCATAACCCCATCTACTCCATATTTATGAACAAGCTCCAAGCCAGTTTGACGATCAGGAATATCTCCATTGATTGTTAAAAGTGTATCTGGTGCCACTTCATCACGAAGTTTCTTGATTTCCGGAATCAGTTCCCAATGAGCATCTACTTTGCTCATTTCTTTTTTTGTACGCAGATGAATAGAAAGATTAGCGATTTCTTGTTTCAATAAGTGTGCCAGCCAGTCGTGCCATTCATCTACATCCGTATAACCAAGCCTTGTTTTCACACTTACGGGCAAACCGCCAGCTTTTGCTGCCTGTATGATATCTGCCGCAACTTCCGGACGGCGGATGAGACCGCATCCCTTTCCTTTCGGTGCCACATTAGGAGCAGGACAACCCATATTAATATCCACACCCCGAAAGCCTTGCTTCGCCATTCCAATACTCATTTGCCGAAAGTGTTCGGGCTTGTCTCCCCATATATGGGCCACCATTGGCTGTTCATCTTCGGTAAAAGTCAAACGCCCACGCACACTAAAAATCCCCTCTGGGTGACAATAGCTTTCTGTATTTGTAAACTCTGTAAAAAATACATCAGGTCTGCCTGCTTCACTTACTACATGGCGAAAAATAACATTCGTCACATCTTCCATTGGTGCCAATATAAAAAACGGTCGTGGTAAATCACGCCAAAAATTATCTATCATATTCAAAACCTCTCACTATGGGACACTATGTTAAACACTTGTCCCCAAAATAAAAAGCAAAGATACCTCTGCTATCTTTATACTTATACCATGCTTGAGCACTTTTTATCAAACTATTGAAAGTTTTGATAATTATACACTTTAATAACTATTAAAATGCCGCCGAAGCGTTATGATCCGAGCGGTTTTCAGGTTTACTACCTAATGTTATTCTTCAGCTTAAGCCTCTGTTAGCCGGGGAAAACTTTAATTAGGAAAAAAAAAAGAACTACTTTTCAATATGCCTCTCATAACAAAAATAAGAGTAAAGTCTATAACCAATTGGAATAATTGCAAGAAGTGACAGCATATTACCACTTCTTTCCATTGAATAACTTTAACTATCAATACGCAATTTATTTTTAATTTGTTTCACTAACCGGCCCCATTAACACAAGAAGCAACTGTTCTTTTTAGACCGATGCACACGTAAATAAAATAAAACAAGATAAACTTATAATGACATACTCATCGTAATTGTTCTGTTTTCAAATCCCAGACTTTCATATATTTTAATTGCTTGATTTCCTTCAAATACACTTAAACGTACTTCCGAATATCCCTCTTGTTTAAGTTGTTCAATACCTGTTTCAATCAAATGTTTAGATATACCTTTGCCTCTATATTGATCTAAAACAAATAATTCATAAATAAATCCGATTGTCTTATTCGAGAACTGGTCTTTACTTCCTCCTATAAGGATCCATCCCATTAATTCATTATTTTTTGTTGATATTAAATAATAACCTCCCTTCTTTAAAAGAGGTTCTACCAGTTGTTTGGCTTTTTCAATCGTTGGTTTTACTTCACCTAACGTACCCTCAGATACCGCTTGTGGAGAATGTGACAATATCTTTTCCATTTCTAAATCATTTGGTTTTCTTATATCCATTTATTTAACTCAACCCTTCCAAAAACTTTTAAGAACTGATTTTCGATAATTTTGATTGTCTTGCTTAACTCTCGCTACCCTATAATTTAATCCCTTCAGATTATTTATTTTTAATATCATCCAACAAAGAAATGACCTTTTCATTCTGTTCAATGATTGTTTCGTTTTGTTTTCTAATCTTTGCAAAATCAAATAAATACACTAATAAAATCACTAATAAAATTTGGAGTAAACCAACTTTAAAAAGCTTTATTTATCAAGGGATGGCCATGAAAAAGACCCCGGAATCGGAAATGTTTTTATCACGAATTCAGGGTCTAAGTCGGAAATGTTTGTTTTAACTGAGAAGTTTCTATTTTAATTAGACACTTTTTGTTCAGCAACAATAGAAACCTGCTAAATCATCCCCCTCAAACCCGCATTCCACCGTTATAATGATAATAGAAATTTGCTACAAACCCCGCTTTTTCCCACTTTTTGATTCACGTTTTTTAGCAAAATTATATAATTGGTGAGAATACACTTTTGCTAAATCACGCTTTATCACGCCTTGATATGATGGGATTTTGCAATTTTTGTCACGCTTCTTTTCACGCCTTTTCACACTTTTTATTATCAAAAAAGGGCGATTTCACAAGTTTATATTATCAATAGCAAGTTTCTATTAGCGGGTTACAATTTTCTTTCCAACCAGCAAACATTTTCTATATGAGGCGTATTAGGAAACATATCAACCGGCTGTACTTCCTGTGTCGCAAAGCCGCCGTCCTCCAAAATACGCAGATCTCTTGCCAATGTGGATGGATTGCAGGAAACGTACACAATCCGCTTCGGTTGCATGGCAATCATGGCCTTGAGTAATTCTTCGTCACAGCCTTTCCGTGGCGGATCCACGACAATTACATCTGGATTCAACCCTTGTGCTTTCCACCAGGGCATAATTTTTTCTGCTTCACCTACATAAAATTCTGCATTTGTGATACCGTTCTTTTTGGCATTCATCTTGGCATCGCTGATTGCTTCAGGGACTATTTCGACACCGTACACTTTCTTGGCCTTTTGTGCCAAAAATAAGGAGATTGTCCCAATGCCGCAATACGCATCGATTACAATATCGCCACTGTCAATCGCAGCATATTCCAATGCTTTATCATACAGTGTTTTTGTCTGAGGCGGATTAACCTGATAAAACGATTTTGCTGAAATGGCAAATGTAATGTCTCCAATTTTATCGTAAATGTATTCATCGCCCCAAATTACCTTTGTTTTTTTGCCCATGATAACGTTTGTCCGTTTATCGTTGATGTTATGAACGACCGACTTTACATGCGGGAACTGTTTCGTTAATTCTTCTACCAGTTCATCCTTATGCGGCAATTCGTTCGTCCGGGTTACGAGCACAACCATGATGTCCTTCGTTTCCTCGCCTGTGCGTACCATGATGTGGCGGAGAACTCCACTGTGCTTTTCCTCATTATATGCACTTATCCCAAGCCGATTTGCAATGCTTCTGACTGCCTTCACGACTTCATTAATCACTTCATTATGTGTAGAACATGTTTCTGTATTTTCGATGATACGGTGACTGCGTTTTTGATAAAAGCCGGTTATCAGTTCACCATTCTTTTCACCGACAGGGATTTGCACCTTATTCCGGTAATGCAATGGATCATCCATGCCAATTATCGGGTGTACCGGTACATGTTCCAGGTGAGCAACTTTCTTCATCGCATTTTGCACCTGGTTTTGTTTCATCTCAAGCTGCAGCTGGTAACTCATATGCTGCAGGCCGCAGCCATTGCAATGATCATGACAAACTGGTTCAACGCGCTCCGGGCTTTCTTTTGTCAGATGCAGCAGCTTTCCGAAGCCGAAATTTTTATTTGCTTTAACAACCTTCACTTCGCCTTCTTCTTCCGGGAGTGCGTTGGGCACAAATAACGGATAGCCGTTTACTTTTCCAACACCGCTTCCTTCGTGGGTAAGGTCCTCGAAGCGAAGACTAATTGTCTCATTCTTTTTTACTGGAGCATTATGTTTTGCCATTGGTACCTTCCTTTTCGTGCTTGTATGTGGTTTTTATCTTATCATATCCGCTGTAACTTTAAAAAACCAATGAAAATGGTTTGTAACCTATCTTCATTGGTCTTCAATCCGTTATTCGTTTTCTACTGGTTGATAAATATCTCTGGTACAAAAAATTCAATATGCTGCTGCAGGTTGACGAACTCTCCCGGCAGCAATCCGCCAAACTCTCCATCTATATTTAATTGCATTTTTTCATCTGTCTCGACTTTGACATGGTTAGCCTGTGCATAAAGGATACGTTTATCCTCAAGGTGTGCTCCTCTTTGCGCAAGGGTGGCTATACGAACAAACTCAGCCAGGTTCATTTTTTTCAGGATCAGCAGGTCGAAATAACCGTCATTCAAACGTGCCTCGGGAACCAGTTTTTCAAAACCGCCAACCGAGTTTGTATTGGATACAAGAAACAGCATAATGTCCTCGTCAATAATTGTTCCGTCATACTCTATTTTGGCACGTGTTGGCTTTAGGGATGGAAGCATTTCAATACCTTTGACATAATAAGCCAGCTGTCCAAGCATGGTTTTCAGCTTGCTTGGCACTTCATACGTCAATTCCGTCAGTTTTCCCCCGCCGGCAATATTCATGAAATAATGGTCATTAACGCGCCCAATATCCAGAAGCATTGACTGATCTGCCAAAATAACATCAACTGCTTTATTGATATCACGCGGTATACGCAAAGCTCTCGCAAAATCATTCGTCGTCCCCATTGGGATAATGCCAAGCTTTGGACGGTATTCCTGTTCCGCAAGACCATTAATGACTTCATTTATCGTGCCATCACCGCCTGCTGCTACAACAATATCATAACGACGTTCCACAGCATTTTTTGCTGCTTCAATGGCATCGCCTTCACCGGTTGTCGCGTGTGCCGAAGTTTCATATCCGGCTATTTCAAAACGCTCCAGGACGTTCGCTAATTCTCTTTTAAAGGCTTCGCGCCCGGAAGTTGGATTATAAATGATTCGAGCTTTCTTCATAGTTTTCTCTCCCCAATTGCTTCCCCATGACTGATTTTTTACATCAATATTCATCATAGCCCTTTTTGTCCATTTTGAAAAGGGTATAGCGCAAAAATAAAGACTACTGCCACAAATATGAGCAGTAGTCTATTAGGGGTTGAGCTTATCTTTTTTCCAGCTCCGCACTCAAAATCTTATTAACCATCGGCGGGTTTGCCTGACCTTTGGTAGCCTTCATAACCTGTCCTACCAGGTACTTCTGGGCACGGTCTTTTCCGTTTTTATAGTCAACAATCGATTGTTCGTTTTCATCAAGAATCTTCGTGATAATTTCCGTCAGCTGACCTTCATCGGAAATTTGCACAAGTCCTTTTTCTTTAACGATTTTCTCCGGATCGCCGCCGTTTTCAACCAGTTCTGCGAAAACTTTCTTGGCAATTTTTGATGAAATGGTTCCGTCCTCAATCAGTTTAATCATTTTAGCCAATGCTTCCGGTGTCAGGGCCAGTTCATGTAATTCTTTCTGATGTTTATTCATGTAGCCCGAAATGTCACCCATCAGCCAGTTTGACGCCTGTTTAATGTCGGAGCCATTCTCAACTGCTTCTTCGAAAAAGTCGGACAATTCTTTGGAATTCGTTAAAACGGCTGCATCATATTCCGGTAATCCCAATTCATCGATGTAGCGCTTTTTACGGGCATCCGGAAGTTCAGGAATTTGCTCGCGAATCCGTTCTTTCCATGCTTCATCGATATACAATGGTACCAAATCTGGCTCAGGAAAATAACGATAATCATCCGAACCCTCTTTGACACGCATCAGAATCGTTTCTTTCGTTTTTTCATCGTACCTGCGTGTTTCCTGTAAAATCTCGCCGCCTGTTAAGAGCTCTTTTTCCTGACGCTTTTCTTCAAATTCCAAACCTTTTTGGACAAAGTTAAACGAGTTCAGGTTTTTCAGCTCGGTTTTTGTTCCGAACGCTTCCTGACCGATTGGACGAATAGACAGGTTGGCATCACAGCGCAGTGACCCTTCTTCCATTTTACAGTCAGAAACTCCGGTATATTGAATAATGTTTTTCAGTTTTTCCAGGTATGCGTTTGCTTCTTCGGGTGAGCGCATATCCGGCTCGGACACAATTTCAATTAATGGTGTGCCCTGACGGTTAAAGTCAACCAGGGAATAGCCGTCATCCTGGTGATTCAGTTTGCCGGCATCTTCTTCCATATGAAGACGGGTAATACCGATCCGCTTCTTTTTCCCGTTCACTTCAATTTCAAGCCAGCCGTTTTCACCAATCGGCTTATCAAACTGGGAAATCTGATACGCTTTTGGATTATCCGGGTAAAAATAATTCTTCCGGTCAAATTTGGTATCTGTTGCAACTTCACAGTTCAGAGCCATTGCGGCTTTCATGGCAAAGTTAACTGCTTCCTCATTTAGTACGGGAAGTACACCGGGATACCCCAGATCGATTGGATTTACATTGGCGTTTGGTTCTGCACCAAATGCGTTTGAGCTCGGGCTGAAAATCTTTGAATCCGTTTTAAGCTCAACGTGTACTTCAAGACCGATAATCGTTTCAAAGTTCATTATTTTGCACCTCCGATTTGAGGTCGTTTTGTATGATGTTCTGTTGCTTGTTCAAAAGCATGAGCTGTTCTGTAAACCGTGCTTTCATCAAATGGCTTTCCGATTATTTGCAGTCCAATAGGCAACCCTTTTTCTGAGAAACCGCATGGCACTGAAATTCCGGGAACACCGGCAAGGTTTACCGGAATCGTCAGGATATCATTTGCATACATCGTTAACGGATCGTCCACTTTTTCGCCAATTTTAAACGCTGGTGTTGGCGTTGTCGGCCCAATGACTACATCATAGTCTTCAAAAATTTTATCAAAGTCATTTTTGATTAGTGTACGTACTTTTTGTGCTTTTTTGTAATAAGCATCATAGTAGCCCGAGCTTAATGCAAAGGTACCAAGCATAATACGGCGTTTTACTTCTTCCCCAAAGCCTTCGCTACGGGAGTATTTAAACATATCAACCATATTATCTGCGTTTTCCGAACGGACGCCGTAACGTACTCCATCAAAGCGCGCAAGGTTTGCGGATGCTTCAGAAGACGCCAGAAGATAGTATGTCGCCACAGCATATTTCGAATGTGGCAATGATACTTCTTCCCACTCTGCGCCAAGTGATTCATAAACTTTCAGGGCGTTCATGACGGATTCTTTTACCTCTGGTGCAACACCTTCACCTAAGTATTCTTTTGGTACAGCGATTTTGAGACCTTTTACATCATTTGTTAATGCTTCAGTAAAGTTGGGAATGTCCACATCAGCACTCGTTGAATCCATTTTATCGTGTCCGGAAATAACTTCGAGTACCCGTGCGTTATCTTCCACATTTCGAGTGATTGGCCCAATCTGATCAAGTGATGATGCAAATGCCACCAGGCCAAAGCGGGAAACCCGTCCGTATGTAGGCTTCAGTCCAACAACACCGCAAAACGCTGCCGGCTGTCGGATGGAACCACCTGTATCAGAACCTAACGCAAACATTACTTCTCCTGCCGATACAGCTGCTGCAGAACCACCGCTGGAACCACCTGGCACATGGTCGGTATTCCACGGGTTACGAGTCGGTTTGTAGCTTGAATTTTCGTTGGATGATCCCATTGCGAATTCATCCATGTTCAGCTTCCCTACTGTAACGGACTTCTGGGCATTAAGCTTATCGATAACGGTTGCGTTATATAGTGGATCGTCGAAGTTCTTTAAAAACTGACTGCCACAAGTTGTTCTCAATCCTTTTGTTACGATATTATCTTTAATGCCGGACGGAATCCCGAATAACTTAGCAGTTTCATCAGGGGCAGCATCCAATTGTTTGGCATTGCTGCGTGCCGTTTCTTCATCCAGTGTTAAAAAGGCTTGTACCTCGTCGTCCACTTCATTGATCCGGTCATAGGAAGCATCGACTAAATCTTCCACAGTAATTTCTTTATTATGTAGCATTTTTTCCAGTTCTTTTATGCTATGGTCAAATAATGACATCTTGTTCCCTCCCTACTCCAGAATTGATGGCACGCGAAAATACCCATTCTGTTTATCCGGAGCGTTTTTCAATGCGTCCTCTTTTGAAATCCATTCCGTCGGCTCGTCCTTACGCAGGACATTTTTCAAGTCCAGAACATGGGTTGTCGGTTCTACACCATCTGTATCCAATTCATTTAATTGCTCAGCGTATTCTATAATTGAACTTAGTTGATCGGTAAACATATCAGCTTCTTCTTCGGTAACAGCAAGTCTTGCCAAATGGGCAACATGCTTCACCTGATCCTTTGAAATATCTGCCATGAATGACACCTCCAAATAGTTTTTATTTGTTTCCTTTTTATTATAATTTTACTTATACCTATTATAATACTACTTACTAAAGACACTATTGATAATAGCAGAAATGGCTGTGTGTAAGCAAATGAATAGACATTAGTGTGGTTATCTATAAAACATAGTGCGCATGAAAAAGTAATGATATTTATCAACATGATTCTTTGATTTGCAGCCTTGTTTATCATGCAGTCTGCCGCGGCAGATTGTGACAAACTTCGGCGTTTTCATTGTGAACTCCGGCGTTTTCCGGTTAAACTTCGGCGATTCGCAGTTTGCTCATTTTTTTCAGCACTAAAAAATCCCCCCCCCTCATTAAGGAAAGTGGATTTTTTATCTTATTCGTTCAGTTTTGCTACGGCTTCATCATATTCAGCTTCAATTTCCTGTGATGGTTTTCCTGCCATACTAACCAATACGGCAACAATCAGGTTAAGTAAGAAACCAGGAACAATCTCATACAGATCGAATATTCCTCCCGACAGGAAGTCACCCCAGACGATAACGGTTACTGCACCGACTATGATACCTGCCAGTGCACCATTTCGGGTAAATCCTTTCCAGAATAGTGCCAGCAGGATAGTAGGACCGAATGCTGCACCAAAACCGGCCCATGCATAACTTACAAGCGTTAATACCGAGCTGTCCGGATTCGTGGCGATTAAAGCTGCAATCAGTGCAATACCAACTGTAGCAAAACGTCCTACCCATACAAGTTCTTTATCCTTTGCTTCTCGGCGGAAAATTGCTTTGTAAAAGTCTTCCGCAACTGCTGATGAAGAAACGAGTAATTGCGAGTCAATTGTACTCATAATAGCTGACAGAATTGCAGCTAATAAGATACCCGCAACAATCGGGTTGAATAAAATCTGTGAAAATGCAATAAAGATTTTTTCCGGATCTTCAAGCATCTGAATTCCATTTTCAGTAACAACGGATATACCAAATTCACTTAAAACATTGACATCCTGGGTGCTGATAAATGCCAGACCAACAAAGCCTGTAAATATGGCACCGTATAACCCAAGAATCATCCAGGTTGTACCGATAAAACGTGCTTTTGGAACATCTTTTGCAGACTTTAATGCCATAAAACGGACAATGATATGCGGCTGTCCGAAATATCCAAGACCCCAGGCAACTGATGAAATGATGGCTATTATGCCAACCCCTTGAATCATATTGAGATGGTCCGGATTAATTTGTCCTACAGCATTAACTGCAGCATCCCATCCACCCATGTTATTCAAGGCAACAATCGGAACAACAATTAATGCAAGGAACATTAAAATACCTTGTATAAAGTCAGTCCATGAAACAGCCAGAAAGCCGCCTAATAGTGTGTACGAAACAACAACCAGCGTTCCTATCCAGAGTGCTGATTGATATGATAATCCAAATGATGCTTCAAATAGTTTCGCGCCCGCTACCATTCCTGATGAAGTATAAAAAGTGAAGAACAGTAAAATGACTAATGCAGAAATAACACGAAGTATGTGGGACTTGTCTTTAAAGCGGTTTTCCAAAAAGTCCGGGACTGTAACAGAGTCTTCCGAAACCTCCGTATAAACACGTAAACGCTTTGCAACGAATTGCCAGTTCAAATAAGCACCAATCGAAAGCCCGATAGCCATCCAAGCTTCCGACATCCCTGAGGCATAAATCGCACCTGGCAGTCCCAATAACAGCCATCCACTCATATCGGATGCACCGGCACTTAACGCAGCAACTCCAGGACCTAATGAACGTCCGCCTAAAACATAATCAGACAAGTTGTTTGTTCTAAAATACATATAAAGGCCGATTCCCAGCATTCCAGCTAAATAAACAATAAACGTAATAAGCGTTGTCGTACCCATTTATTTTTTCCTCCCTTCTGCAATTAAAGTGATAATTGAAAGTAAGATCAAGATTGGCATAGGTATAAATAACCACAGCCACGTTGCACCAGAAATAGCATATTCCATAGCACACTCCCCTTTCTGAAAATTTAAAATTTAACCACATTTCAATAATATCACAAATACTATACAATCACACTAGTTTTTTTATTACAACAGTGCACGGTTAATTCTAAACCTTGGAATAATTGTGTCATTTCTGTGACGCACTGAAGTATTAGGACTTATAGACTGTTTAAAAAAATGAAATAAATTGTTAGATTGAGAGAGGACAAAGTGAAATTTTGATTTTAAATCGAAAATATTGAGATATATTGTGAGATTTATTGAAGTGATGAGAGAGATTTTTGCGAGTCAGGTTTGGAATATAGTTCTCAGGCGGATGATGATCCTTCTCTGGTTTTCTCTTATTCTGCCGATGTTTTGTTCACGATCTAAGTTTCTATTATTCTTTAAAACAAAAAAAGGCCTGAAACAGCTTCCACACTATTTCAGGCAAGTTCATCATATAGTAATAGGGTAAAAAAATTACTGACTAGCTCTTCAAAGGATTAGAAAAAGCTAGTATCATAACCGATTGAAAATATACTTGGTTCAAGGTCTGACGCTAATTCCGCTGGTTCTTGTGAAAATAGAAAGCCTCCTACTAGAAGTGCTCCCAATGATACTGTTGCAATTAGCTTTTTCATTTATCTCCCCTCCTTTACAGATTTATCAATTCCTCATAGGTGATATTTGCTAATTTATAATATTTAACAGAATCTTTATACCTATGTTGCTTTTCAAAATGCTTACCAAGCATCTTTGCATAATCGACTAAGTTAGCAAAATTTTTATGCTTTTGTAAATACGGAATAAATTCATTAATTACCAAATTCTCGAACTTCTCATTATCTTGTTTTATAGCATAATTGTATGAATTGATAACATAGTAATGAATTTTAAATAATTCTTTATTATTAATGCTATCCAATAATTCAAACCCTTTATCAACCATTTCTTTTGTTTTATCAAAGTTATATATAGAGTAATATTCCTTGATTAAAGATGTTACAGCGGTTAATCTAGCGTTTAGTTCAACTTCTGGATCGTTTAATACCTCGACATAGTAGTGAATTGCCTGTTTTGTATCACCTTTTGTAGAGTGTAAATATCCAAGATTCTGGTTTGTCAGCTGAATAATCTGCTTATTTTTGCTTAATTCACCTAAATGTTTCGCTAAATTATGATGCTTTATTGATTTATCATACATTCTAATTCTTCGGTATGAAATCCCCAATACTATATGACACTGGGCACACCGTATAAAATTATATTCTTTACGAAAAGTATCAATGGCTTTTTCAGCATATTCAATTGCCTCAAGGGTATTATGTAATTTACTATGTGTAACAGCAATTGTATACTGTAGATCAGCTGTTTTACCTTCCGACAACTCAATCTGGTTCAATTTTTCCTCTGCAATCTTGTACATTCGCATGGCCTGATTGAATTCAGCATTAGTTGAACTATAATTCCCCTTAAACTTATACCAGTAAAACTGATGCAAACTGTCGAAGGTACCAGACATTTCAGTTAATTTATTAATCTGGTTTAAAGCTTCCTCCATTTCACCCAGTACCAAAAAATATCTAATCTTATGAATCTCAAACATTATCAGGTTATCTGAGTGATGCTCATACATGAGTTTATTTAATTCATTATAAGTTTCAACCATTTCTTTCTCATTTACCTCAAAAAGCATCTCATACCACTTCTGGCATTTTTCCCTGATCGTCTCATCTGTTGTGTTGTCCAGTTGAATTCCAAGGCGGGTGCATAACAGGCTTATTACGTTTGGGCTTGCCTCTGTTTTTTGATTTTCAATTTTTGAGAGATATGCATACGAGACAATTCCATCAGCCAGTTCCGCCTGAGTCATTTCCTGCTTAATTCGGTGCAGTTTTATATAGGGCCCAATTTCCATCTTTATACCCACCTCACCAGCTGAAATTTAAATGAACTAAATATTTTTTCTATAATTATATGATAACATATTTTCAAATAATTCATATTGGGAAAGTTGAGGAGTAAATATGGCGATAAACACAATAAAAACTTGCCAACTTTCCTGAATTGAGGAAAGTTTGACAAAAAAAGACCCTTTTAACACGTTTTCGTGAAAAAAAGGTCTTTTTGTCTATTGACTTACAGCATTTCTGATGTTGTTTTTCCTTGCATGTGATGGATTAGGTAATCCGGACCACCGGCTTTTGAGTCTGTGCCTGACATGTTGAAGCCGCCGAATGGCTGGTATCCAACGATTGCGGCGGTGCAGCCGCGGTTGAAGTAAAGGTTTCCGACATGGAAATCTTCGCGTGCTTTTTCCTGATGAACACGATTGTTCGTGATTACCGCGCCAGTCAGGCCGTATTCTGTATTGTTGGCAATTTCGATTGCGTTATCAAAGTCTTTTGCTTTCGTTAGTGCTACGACCGGACCGAAGATTTCTTCCTGCATGATGCGTGCTTCCGGATCAACGTCAGCAAATACGGTTGGGTTTACAAACCAGCCTTTGCTGTCATCTCCGTCACCGCCGACAAGAAGTTCACCTTCTTTTTTACCAATTTCAACGTAGCTCATGATTTTATCATATGCAGCCTGATCAATAACAGGTCCCATAAAGTGTGAATTGTCGTGCGGGTTACCTGCTGTGACATCTTTTGTAATTTCTGCCACACGATCTTTCACTTCGTTATAAACGTCCTGATGTATTACCGCTCGTGAACAGGCTGAACATTTCTGGCCGGAGAAGCCGAATGCAGATTGCACGATTGATTGTGCTGCCAGTTCAAGGTCTGCTTCTTTATCTACAACGATGGTGTCTTTTCCACCCATTTCAATAATTGTGCGTTTCAGCCACTTTTGACCTGGCTGTACTTTTGCTGCACGTTCGAAAATACGTGTACCCACATCACGGGACCCTGTGAAGCTTACAAAACGTGTGCGTGGATGGTCGACTAAATAGTCACCAACCTCACTGCCCGGTCCAGGAATGTAGTTGATTACACCTTTTGGCATGCCTGCCTCTTCAAGTACTTCCATTAATTTATATGCAATAACAGGGGTTGCACTGGCTGGTTTCAACAGTACCGTGTTCCCTGAAACCATTGCAGCCACTGTGGTACCTGCCATAATCGCGAACAGGAAGTTCCATGGTGAAATAACCACACCAACACCTAATGGGATATAGTTGAATTGATTGTGCTCAATTGGACGGCTGTTCACGTGTGCACCATTTTTCAATTCGAGCATTTGACGGCCATAATATTCCATGAAGTCAATAGCTTCAGCTGTATCAGCATCTGCTTCTTTCCATGGTTTACCGCCTTCCTTAACTAAATGGGCCGTGAATTCGTGCTTACGACGTCTCACAATTGCTGCTGCACGGAATAGGACATCTGCACGAAACTTGGGATCAGACTTTCTCCACGTTTCAAATGTTTTATCGGCAACTTTCATTGCCTGTTCAGCCAGTTGCTGATTGGCTTTGGAAACATAGCCGACAACCTCTTTTTTGTTCGCGGGATTTACGGATACGATTTTATCATCAGTAGTGATGCGTTCTCCCCCAATGATCAACGGATATTCTTTACCTAGGTCAGCTTCCACCTTTTTAAGTGCTTCGAGCATATCTTTCTTGTTTTCTTCAACTGTGAAATCTGTAAAAGGTTCATGCTTGTATGGTACTACCATTAAAAATCCCCCTTAAAATTATAAATTTTACTCCGATGTTTGCGCTTTCATGGAAATATAAAAGATGGAGTAATTCCATCTTTTATTTTACCCCAATCATTCAAGTACTTCAATGTGTTATTGACCAAAAATATGGTAGGTTGGTTCGTTTTCTCCTGCTTCCCGGAAAATAATACTTTCCATTTTTTGATTGGATTTGATCTTAACTTCGAGCTCGTAATAATCGGAGAACATCTCTTTTACCAGCCCATACGTATATTGTGTAAACCCGATTACTTCACCTTTCCCGTAAAACTCAATCGGTATCTCAAGGGTTAATTTCTGCAATTCTTCGTTTATATAAAATCCTTTTCCGATAACCCCAACATAATTCGGGAAGTATTGCTCAATCTCAGCACCGAAATCCTGGACTAACTGATAATGATCATAGTATTTTTCTTCTCCTTCATCTGAAGGAAAAAGAATATTTTCTTCATTTATTGCTTCCCATTCACCAATCGACGTATCACCGCCTTGAACCCCTGTTTTAACAACATAACTCCCAGGTACCGGTGATCCCTGATCTTCTTCCCGGTAAATAGCAATCAGTATAGGAATATCATTTAAACCTTCCATTTTACGGATACGTTTCAGAACGGTTTGAGCAATTTCTTTTCCTTTTTTCAGCATTTCCTTCTTGGATATTTCGTATTGATGGGTGGCACCACCCTCTTCTGTCTGATAAGCGTAAACTGACTTCATCGCTATACCAATTGACATCCCGACAAGTTCAACGGTATTATCTTCTTTTTTTTGCAAAAAGTTTTGTTCCAGAATATGAGACAGGTATTTCGGGCTGTTCTCATGCTGCTCTTTCGTATTCTTCCATTCATCCGCATAATGCTCAATTTTCGGATTCAGCGCCAGTGAATTTTCATGCCGGAGCTCTTGCTTCAGCGACTCGATTTGACTTTCGCTTGCACCGGGGTTATTATCTTTAAAAACTTTCACTTGGTTGTCGATTGTATCCTGCAGCTGCCCCTTAGTCATTTTGCGTTCAAGCCAGCTGTACATCATATCTTTGCCCAAATACTGACCTTCTTCAAAAAACAATTTTTCCGGGTCAAAATATTCTTTTGAATGCCGTCTTAAACCTTGTTCCATCTCATCAATGTCCAGGCGGTTCCCCATTTGATTAGTGATCACCCCACGGGCAGCACTTGGTCGATATGGAAGAATCGTCCGGTACATTTCATCGGAAAGCTGGTAACTGGGTACGATTGATGTCTTTTTCTCTGTCTCATCTTCCTTTTTGACAACCTCTTCATCATTATTGATGGTTGGGGCACAGCTCGTTAGGACCAGGACAGTACTCAGGAGCCCAACAAAAATCTTTTTCAAAATTCTCCACTCCTTAATTATTTAAGACTTCTCTAAGTTGGTTTTCATTCCATATGGTGATTCCCAGCTTTTGTGCTTTATCCAATTTCGACCCTGCATCATCGCCTGCGATAACAATGTCCGTTTTTTTACTCACACTGCCGGTTACTGAACCGCCAAGCTGTTCAATGGCTGCTTTTGCTTCTGACCGGGTGAGTATTTCCATTTTCCCTGTTAAAACAACAGTTTTCCCGGAGAATTCGGAGTCCTCATCAATATCCTGCTTTTTCGGTCCTTTGTATTCCATATTTAAATTAAGCGACTTTAATTCACTCAATAATTCAGTCACTTCTTCCTCGGCAAAATAACGGACGATTGAATCGGCCATTTTTTCGCCTATTTCATTAATGGCTATAATGTCATCATACGTTGCATGTTGCAGGTTTTCCATCGTTTCAAAATGTTCCGCAAGTGTCTTGGCCGCTTTGGAGCCAACAAAGCGAATTCCCAGTCCAAACAGCAGTCGCTCCAATGAGTTATCTTTCGATGTGTCAATCGCCTTCAATAAATTAGCCACCGACTTCTCACCCATTCGTTCCAATTGTAACAAGTCTTCCCGATTGAGGCGATACAAATCAGCAATCGTCTGAATCAAATTTTCCTGGAATAGCTGAATTATTACTTTCTCACCAAGCCCGTCAATGTTCATCGCATTGCGGGAAACAAAGTGAATCAGTCCTTCTTTTAGTTGGGCGGGACAGTTCGGATTAATGCAGCGCAGTGCGACTTCTTCTTCCAGACGGACAAGCTCACTGCCGCATGCCGGGCATTCATCAGGCATAAAAAATTCTTTTTCATTTCCGGTCCGTTTATCCTCGACAGCACGGACAACTTCCGGGATGATGTCGCCGGCCTTTTTAATGACTACTGTGTCACCAAGGCGGATATCTTTTTCACGGATTAAGTCTTCATTATGGAGCGAAGCACGTTTTACCGTTGTTCCTGCAACTTTAACTGCATCCAGGATTGCTGTTGGTGTAATAACGCCAGTGCGGCCGACACTTAGTTCAATTTCACGTAATGTTGTCAGTGCTTCCTCTGCAGGAAATTTATAGGCAATGGCCCAGCGGGGGCTTTTTGCCGTAAATCCGAGTTCTTCCTGCTGGGCAAGATTATCCACTTTAATAACGATTCCGTCAATTTCGTAATTTAAGTTCGGACGCTCGTTCTCCCAGTACTCCACATATTCAATAACGTCATCAATTGTTTCGCACTTTCGCCACTCCGGATTTGTTTTAAATCCAAGCTCTTTTAAATAATCCAACCGTTCACTGTGGGATTCCAATGTGCCAGCTTCCCATTCACCGACACCATACAAAAATATATCCAGGCTACGTTTTGCGGCTATTTTCGGGTCCAACTGCCGTAATGAACCAGCTGCAGCATTTCTAGGGTTGGCAAACGGTTCTTCCTCTTTTGCCTCACGTTCTTTGTTCATGGCGACAAATGATTTGTGCGGCATAAACGCTTCACCACGAACCTCAATCGTTTCTTTTTCCTTTATGGAAAGCGGAATACTGCGAATGGTTTTCAGATTACTGGTAATGTCTTCGCCTGTCGTCCCGTCACCGCGTGTTGCACCACGGACAAACGTGCCATTTTCATAGGTAAGGGAGATGGCGAGTCCATCAATTTTTAATTCACATACAAAAGATATCGGATCATCGGTTCCTTGAGCGGCACGTCGCGCAAAGTCACGCAGATCATTGGCATTGAAGGCATTTCCCAGGCTCAGCATCGGAACATTGTGCTGCACCTTTTGAAAGGCATCCAATGGTTCACCGCCAACCCGTTGTGTAGGGGAGTCAGCGGTAACCAGGCCAGGAAATTCTTCTTCCAATTTACGGAGTTCCTGCATCTTTTGATCATATTCCGCATCAGGAACACTCGGATGATCCAATACATGATATTCGTGATTATATTGATTTAACAGTTCTCGCAGTTCTGCAATTTTTTCTTGTGCCTGCTTTTTATCCATCCAACAAGCACCTCCCTATTCTTTTGTAATTGGGGCAAATTTTGCGAGTACACGTTTGATCCCTGTTGGTGCCGGGAAGGCGATATCAAGCTCCATCGAATCTCCCGCGCCCTGCACTTTAACAACGGTTCCAACGCCCCATTTATTATGTTTTGCTTTATCACCAGGGGCCCACATTTCATTTTCCGCACCGGTTGTCGTCTGCATTTTTTGCGCCCGGCGTTTAGCAGGGGCTGGTCTGTCCTTTTGCTTTTCGAACGAACCATACATCGTTGCTCGCGCTTGTTCAATTCCATCCACAAGATCTTCAGGAATTTCATTGATAAAACGGCTGATCGGGTTCATGTTGGTTCGGCCAAACAGTGTGCGCATTTTTGCATGGGTCAAGTACAGCTGCTGCTCGGCCCGTGTGATCCCTACATAAGCCAGACGCCGCTCCTCTTCCATTTCATCATTGTCCATCATTGACCGGCTGTGCGGAAAGACATTTTCCTCCAGCCCGATTAAAAAGACAACTGGAAACTCAAGCCCTTTTGCCGCATGCAATGTCATGAGGGTTACTTTTTCTTCACTCTCAATATCCTCTTCATCAACACGGTCAATATCGGCAATTAATGCCAAATCTGTCAGGAATGCAATAAGTGTTTTGTCTTCACTGGTTTCCTCAAAATCCTGGGTAACGGTCATGAACTCTTCCAGGTTTTCCAGTCGGCTCTGTGCTTCGATTGATCGTTCATTTTTCAGCATTTGTTCATAGCCTGTCCGCTCGAGCACAGCCTCAACCATGTCTGTTGCAGTCAGGAACTCTTGCTGCTGGGTCAGTGATTGAATCAGCTCTCCAAACTTGGCCAGTGCATTCGCTGCTTTTTTCGGAACACCGGTAAAGTCAACTTCTTTTACTGCCTGGTAAAATGAAATATCATGTTCAGCCGCGTATGCGCGCAGTCTGTCCACCGATGTTTTTCCAATGCTGCGTTTTGGCGTATTGACTACCCGCTCGAAACTCAAATCATCGTCCGGGTTTGTAATCAGGCGTAAATACGCGATCATATCCTTTATTTCTTTGCGGTCGTAGAACTTCTGTCCACCGACCATCTGGTAGCTAATATTCGATTTTGTCAGCGTTGACTCAATTGCCCGGGACTGTGCGTTTGTCCGGTACAGAATTGAAATATCACCTGGGGAGAAACCTTCTTCACGGGTTAATTCCTGAATTTTATCGGTTACATACAGGGCTTCCTCCTGCTCGGTTGCGCCCTGAAAATAATGAATATTTCTCCCATCATCATTTTCCGTCCAGAGATTTTTCGGCTTTCTTCCGGTGTTATTTTCGATGACACTGTTTGCTGCTTTTAGGATTGCCTTGGTCGAGCGGTAGTTTTGCTCGAGAAAAACCGTACGTGCTGTTGGATAGTCCTCTTCAAAGGAAAGAATATTGGTAATATCCGCCCCGCGCCAAGCATAAATCGACTGGTCGGAGTCACCGACAACACATAAATTCTGAAAGCGGTTCGCCAGTTGTTTTACCAGATAGTATTGGGCATGGTTCGTATCCTGATACTCATCGACATGAATATACTGGAACCTGCGCTGATAATATTCCAGCACTTCCGGAACACGCTTGAACAAATGAATGGTCTGCATAATCAGATCATCAAAGTCGAGTGACTGATTTTTTTGCAATGTTTTCTGGTACGCATGATATACCTGAGATACCTGGCGTCCAAAGAAATCCCCGACTTTTTTATCATATACTTCTGGCGTAATAAGCTCGTTTTTTGCACCGCTAATCGCACTGAGCATTGCCCGCGGTTCGAACTTTTTCGGATCTATATTGAGGTCTTTCAGGGTCTGTTTAATAACGGACAACTGATCACTGCTGTCCAGGATTGAAAAATTCCGGCTATAGCCAATCCGGTCAATGTCGCGTCTGAGTATCCGCACACACATCGAGTGAAACGTAGAAACCCAAATCTGTTCACTCCCCGGTCCGACAAGTTTGCGGACACGCTCCTTCATTTCACGTGCTGCTTTATTCGTAAACGTAATCGCCAAAACACTTCTCGGCGAAACATCTTTTTCACCAAGCAAATAAGCAATCCGGTGGGTAAGCACACGTGTCTTGCCGCTTCCGGCCCCCGCCATGATAAGTAATGGTCCTTCTGTATGTTTTACAGCCTGTTGCTGTTCTTTATTCAGTCCTTGCAGTAAGTCTCCAATCGTCTGACTCACAATGACACCACCTTTACTCCATTTCGTTAACAGCTTTAACTGTTTTTAGTGCTTTTTTTATATCCCTGTAAATAATATTGCCAACGATTACTGCATCGGCATGGGCCTTCATTTCCTGTGTCTGGAAGTTATTTTCGATTCCGCCACCGTAAAAGAGCTTCGTGTTCTTCAATTGGTCTTTCACTTTTTTTACAAGGTCAGGATCGCCATATGTACCACTGTATTCCAGGTAAAAAATCGGCAAATGAAAAACATGCTCTGCCATGTATGCATATGCCGTGACATCCTCGTTATCCGGCATTTCACAGTTTGTTTTTTGGAAAGCCTTGGCGTCCTGATTCAGAATACAATAGCCTTCCACGAACATTTCATTCCAGTCCATGATATCTTTATATTCCTTGATCGCCTGATGCTGGATATCCATCATCCATTTTTTCTCCGTACTGTTCATCACCATCGGGATAAAGTAGTAGTCGAATCCGGGTGTGATTGCCTCCATGTTCGAAATCTCCAAAACACACGGAACCGTATGGCGCCTGATGCGTGAAAGCAAATCCAGCACACCATCCAATGTCACATCATCGGTTCCCCCGACGATAACAGCATCCGTCCCTGATTCACAGATCATATCAAGATGCTCGTCCGAAATTTCTTTGGCAGGATCCAGTTTAAATAAATGCTTCCATTCGTTCAAAGTATAATTCAACGTATATCCTCCATATGTAAAAAAATTGGATATTTTTTCAGTATCGTAATATAAGTTTTCCCATTCTTAAAGTATATCAAAAATCGGCGACGGAATTTAGAGGAAAGTTAAATATTTTTGCCTGGGTGGGTGGAAGTTGACATGGAGCGTGTGTGGGTTTGTGAACTTTGGCGAAATGATTGTGAACTTCGAGCAACCTAATTGTGAACTTTGGCGTTTGGCCTGTGAACTTTGGCATGTTTCCTGTGAACTTTGGCATTTAGCCCGTCATCATGAAAAAAACCACTATACCGAAGTTACGGAATAACGGTTTTTTTGAAATCCTTTTGAAAATAAACCCGCTAAAATCTATTCAGGCTGCGGGTTAACCCAGTACAGCCCGATCATCTTCAAACTGTGTGCCACGTATTCGCTTGAATTCATGTAACAGATCTTCAAGGGCCAATTTTTGCTTTTCTTCACCACTTACATCGAAAATAATCTGTCCTCTATCCATCATAATTAATCTGGTTCCCAAATCCAATGCCTGTTGCATATTATGGGTTACCATTAATGTCGTTAATTCAGATTTACGTACCACATCATCTGTAAGCTTGGTGATTAGCTCTGCCCGGGAAGGATCCAATGCAGCCGTATGTTCGTCCAGTAATAGGATATTTGGTTCGGTGAAGGTTGTCATTAACAACGAAAGTGCCTGCCTTTCTCCCCCGGACAGAAAACCGACTTTAGCTGTTAAACGGTCTTCCAAACCTAATCCGAGCGACTTTAAATATTCGGCAAACATTTCTTTACGCTTCTTCGTTACACCGGGCTTTAGTTTCCTTTTCTTATTACGCGCATAAGCCATCGCTAAATTTTCTTCGATTGTCATTGATGGAGCTGTTCCTGCCATCGGATCCTGGAACACACGGCCAATGTATGCTGAACGCCTGTATTCCGGCAAATGCACAACTTGTTTCCCGCCAATAATAACATTCCCAACATCTGGAATCAGATTGCCTGAGATGACATTCATTAAGGTTGATTTACCGGCCCCATTACTTCCGATTACGGTTACAAATTCTCCTTTTTCCAGTTCTAAATTAATATCCTTTAACGCTTTTTTTTCGTCCTGGGTACCCTCATTAAACGTAATTGAAATATCACTTAGTTTCAGCACGGCTAGACCACCTTTCTTTTATGACCAAGTTGTTTACGCTTTAGCAGACGGCGCTTCTTTTCTTTTCTGGCCTGGAGAATTTTCGGGGTAATTAATGCCGCTATAACGATAACAGCTGTAATTACTTTCATGTCCCCTGTTTTCAAAAAGTCAACACGTAGTGCCAATGTAACGATAATACGGTAAATAATTGCTCCTCCAAGAACAGCCAGTGTCGCTCTTTGAATTGTCTTCGTGCCAAACAGTGCTTCACCAATTATTACGGATGCCAGACCAATAACGATCATCCCAATCCCCATATTCACATTTGCAAATCCGCCCAACTGTGCAATCAGCCCACCGGAAACGGCAACAAGACCATTCGACAATCCGACGCCAACAATAGTTAATGAATCTGTATTTGCCGATAGACTTCGAATCATTCGTTTATTGTCACCAATCGCCCGTAGTGCAAGACCCACATCAGTCTTTAAATAGTAATCTGTCAGCAGTTTGATTAGTAACGTTACAATAGTCATAACAATAACGATTATCCATGTAGCAGGTAATTGTTCGGCACCGAAAAATAATACTTTTCCATTAAAAAAAGAATTAATATTTGCTGTAACACCAACGGACTCCAGTTGGTTAAAAATGGTTGGCTCATTTAGCATTGAAACTGTAGGCTGTCCCATAATCCGCAAATTGATTGAATATAAGGCGGTCATCATAAGAATACCAGATAACAATGCATTAACTTTCCCTTTCGTATGCAACAAACCAGTTAAACATCCCGCTATAAATCCGGCAGCCGCTGCCAAGCCTGTTGCGATAATAGGAGGGATTCCATTAACAATCGAAATTGCTGCTACACCCGCGCCCGTTACAAAGCTTCCATCCACTGTTAAATCAGGAAAATCCAGAACACGGAAGGTTAAATAAACGCCAAGAGCCATAATGGCATAAATGACGCCTGACTCCACAGCACCAAACATTGATATAAGCATAATTACCTTCCTTCCTTTCGCAACATCTATAAAATTACTAGTATACTATGAAAATATAATTGCTATTCTTAACGATTGTTATCATTTAAAGTCTTCTTACCTGACCCGGCAAAAAGCAAAAATCTTTTATAAAACAGCCAAAATATAAGTGCCTGAGAGGGTGTTCCATAGGGTTTGATTCCTTCCTTTATTGAAACACCCTCTCGTTTATTCTTTTAAAATGATATTATTCTGCTGTTTCTACAAACTGTGCTGTTTCGTCCCATTCTTCTTTCCATTCTATTCCCTGTTCTTCTGCAGCTTGCTTATTAATAAACAATTGAATTTCCGGCGGATACTCTGGAGGAATCTCACTTGGTTCTTTTTCACCTGTTAAAATTGCAGCTGCCATTTCTCCGGAACGGTAGCCAATCTTATTATAATCAATTCCAAAGGTTGCAAAGCCACCTTTTTCCAATGAATTTGGTTCTCCAACAATAAGTGGTATATCCTGTTCATTTGCAACCCCGACTACACCATCCAGTGCTTCAACAACTGTATTATCTGTAATAATATAAAAGACATCTACTTCACTCACAAGTGTTGTTGCAGCCTGTCGTACTTCAGCAGAATTCGCTACTGTACGCTCAACAATGTTCAGACTAGTTCCTTCAGCAGCTGCCTTCACATCTTCAATCTGACTAACTGAGTTTTGTTCTCCCGCATTATAAATCATGCCTACATTTGCATCAGAGAAATTAGCGTCAATAAATTCCACTGTTTTTTTAATAGCGTCAGGATGAAGATCAGTCACACCGGTAATATTACCGCCGGATTCGTCCATAGAAGGTACCAATTCAGCACCCACCGGATCTGTAACAGAAGTAAAGATGATTGGGATTTCTTTTGTCGCTTGCAACGCACCTATCGCACTTGGCGTAGAGTTGGCAAAAATCAAATCTACATTATCCGAAACAAATCCATCAGAAATCGGCTTTACATTATTTTGGTCGTTCTGTGCGCTTTGCAGATCATACTCCACTTCAAGTCCGGCATCCGCCAACGCTGCCTTAAAGCCATCATAAGCCGCATCAAGTGATGGGTGTTCCACAATTTGAGTTGCCCCCACTTTATAAGCTTTATCTCCTTCTGAATCAGAGCCTTCCCCACTTTCTTCATTAGCATCTGAGGAATCGCTTGTTCCACAAGCTGCTAATGCAATAACTCCAATTATTGCAATCAGTTGCAAAAACCTCTTCATACCATACTCCCATTCATCATTTATATTATTCAAAATATTTAAACGTGATTATATCATACTATTCAACTATTCGCGTAATTTTTTTCATGAAATATAAAAAAAATGCCGTACCAACTAAGGTAACGACATTTTAGTTATCTTTATTTTCATCGGTATCTGAAATTCGATCCAGCACCATTTGATAGCCGTCACTGCCGTAATTGATGCAGCGGCGTACGCGTGAGATGGTTGCTGTTGAGGCGTTTGTTTCGTTTTCGATAACCGTGTACGTGTGGCCTTCCGTCAACATTTTGGCAACCTGCAAACGCTGAGCAATGGAATGGACCTCTGACATTGTTGCGATATCGTCAAAAAATTTATAGCATTCTTCTCGGTCTTTGAGTGATAAAATAGCATCAAAGAATTGATCCAGCTGCTTTCCGCGTAATTTATCAATTTGCATGACTTGCCCCCCTGCCTTTTACTGGTTTGTTACGTTCACTGACTGCGCAATTCCCGGGTTTGATGGCACGACGTTAATCCATGTTTTACCAGGCACCAATCCAACCGGCTGACCATTCTTTACAGGAATGATACGGCCATTGCGATTTTCCCATTGCACTTCCTGAATTTTACCTTTTTGAATGAGATAGCCGTTTCCACCCGATGTGATATCGATGGCCCGACGACCAGCATCATCAATTACTTCATGATGGGTTTCGACAATAAATACATTTTCTACCTGTATCGGTTCTTCTGAATTCAATTCGACCGTTTTTTCACGATCGCTAAACCGTGTATATTTTCCACTTGATTCGTCATATTCAAATTCGACAATCTCCATCGGGTTGTCGGAATAGACAATTTCTACATGGTTTGCTGCTTCACCTGAAATATTTTTCACTTCGCCCCCAGCCAGGAATGGGAGCGGCTCATAATCATGGGTAACTTCATAACCTTTATCTTTGGCTGCATCATACACGTTTTCAAACAGCAGATAGGAATTGTGCGGTGCTTGACGGAATGATTCGCGCTTGAACAAATAACCATCATCATCGTGAAGCGAACCATTCAAATGCTCAATCCCGCGATTTTTTATCATATCATTTACAAAATTTGCTGCCCCGTGGTAAACATATAATGCATTATAGCCATTTGCCAATTCAAAATAATACTCACGTGCACTGCGGACAGGACCGACTACATCCGGTTTTTCACTTTGAAACATTGCGAGAAAACGGGTGATTTGTCCCTCTGCCAATATTTCAAATACGATATCCGCCTTGGAAAGTCCCGTTTGCGGACGTGCCTTTGTATGGTTGTTGACCATTACACTGACAATCCGGTCATTTACTTTCTGATCCGTCTTGATTCCTGTTAGTGGGAACGTATTTGATTTCTCCGGTGCTTCAGGAGCCTTTTCTTTTTCTTCTACTGCGTTTTCCTTTGATTCACTGTCTTCCGCACTTTGCTCCTCGTCTGAACAAGCCGCAAGCAGGAAGAACATTAGTATAAATAGTAAAAAAAGTAACTTCCTCATATCCCCACTCCTTAAAAAAATTATGTCTGTAACGTATAGTATTGGCGCTAACGACTGGTAAGAATACACCAAACTCTACCGCTTTTTTCCATTATACGCTATCGCATGGTTGCTGGGAAGAGGACTTCGCGTTTCTTTACGTCCAAAATGCCTTGCTGTGTAATGCGGATGTAAGGCAAGTGGGTTGCTGATAAAAATAATATTGTATAAACCGGATCGGAAAAATGATAGCCATAGTATTGCAGCAGTTCTCTTAATTGTTTTTCTTTTTCAATCAACTCGGTCATGGTTCCGGCAAACATACTGCCACCAAGTTTCAATGGTAATTCAAAGATAATTTCTCCTTGATGGGCGAGTACAATCCCGCCGCCCAGTTCCTTCATTCGTTCCCAGGCCAACAACATATCTGACTTGCTTTTACCGATAAACACAATGTCACCGGTAGTGGAATAAGAACTTACCAGCGCACCCAACTGATTGGTAAAGCCTTTAATTGCTGTATTGACGCGCCATTTTCCTTTGCGGTCAACCAGTAAAAGAAATGCATCATCTCGTGTCTTCGGAATTACATCAAGCGTTACATCGGTTTCAATGGGATACGGTTTAATGATGACATCATTTACCATATGCAAACCGATTGGGACGGAAAACTGCATATCATCCATGGTCAGATCCCAATCAAATGTAAGGGGATCCAGCCCATATTTTTCCCAGTTAATCGAACATGATCTTTTTTGTTCCTCATGTGCTTTTACAATCCATTTTCCTTTTGCCAAAACACTGACAGGGTGCGGATTTTCTTTTTCCTCTAAAATATTAATATTTGCGATTCTGCCCGGTGCAATACACCCGAGCTCTTCAATAAGTCCATAATGTCTGGCAACATTATGTGATGCCATTCGGTAGGCATACTCAATCGGAATACCCTTATCAATAGCAATTTCAATACAGACGTTCATTAATCCATCTTCGTAAAATGCAGGTGTTGCTCCGTCAGTTGTCATTGTAATATTTTCATAGGTTTTAATGTTCTTCGTCTTCAATTCTTCCAGTAACTTTGGCAGATCCGGTCGAATGGAAGAATAGCGCAAGCCAACCTGATAGCCAAGCTGCAGCCGTTTGACTACTTCGTCGCCTGTCATTGCTTCATGGTCTGCAGACACGCCCAATAATTTCATTTTCGTTAAGGTTTTCTCGGATGCTCCCGGAAAGTGTCCTTCGATCGGTTTCCCGCGACGTTTTGCTTCCTGAATCCAATACAGC
Source organism: Virgibacillus doumboii (assembly GCF_902806455.1). Taxonomy (GTDB): domain Bacteria; phylum Bacillota; class Bacilli; order Bacillales; family Amphibacillaceae; genus Lentibacillus; species Lentibacillus doumboii. The sequence continues at coordinate 3,095,597 of NZ_CADCWQ010000001.1, forward strand.
AATCGCTCATCGCCGGCAAGCAAATTCGGCCATGAGGTTAACTCCCCGCCCTGAACAACAGATTGATGTTCAAGCCATGATAAAACCTGACTTGTATTGAAAATTTCACCTTCATCCTGTAATGCTGTCTGCGAGTCAAACCTTGCCCACCAGTACATCGAAACTGGCAAACTATTAAACTCCTCCAGCAAGGAAAACGCTTTCTTTTCATCCAATAAAAAATTCCACATTAAGTTATCGTTTATTAATGTAGTAGTTCCATATTTTGCAGCATGATGAGCAAGTTCTGCAGGGTTATATAATTGGAATGGATGCGCATGCGGTTCCATGTATCCAGGCACAAGATATAATCCTTCACAATCCACCACTTCAGTTTCCTGACTGTTTCCTGGAAGACGATCACCAACATAAACGATGCGATCATTTAAAATCCAGATATTTGCACGCAGCCATTGATTTGTATACGTATTTAAATACATTCCATTTTTCAAAAGAATGTCCGGAGCTACTGTGCCATCTACGGCAGCAACGTGTTCCCTTATTTCACGATTTCTCCAATAGTATCCATTTTCCAGCATATCAACCAACGCTCCAATAAGTGATTTTTTCTATCGTAACATATTTTCGCTTTCGTACTGTAACGTTTTTATGAATTAAAGTGAAAATTTTGTGACCGGGGTACATTCGATCTAAATGTAGGTGCTTTCTCGGGTTTTTAGGCGAACAAATTGTGAACTTTGGCAAAGTAATTGTGAACTTTGAGCAACCTAATTGTGAACTTAAGCGAATTCTTTGTGAACTTTGGCATTTTCGCACCCAGACCGTTCGTTTGAGGGTTTCCTGTGCAACTGAAATGTGAACTAAGAGAGAAATTTGTGAACTTGAGCGGATTTTCTGTGAACTTAAGCCAAGTTTGTGAACACTTAAGCGGTTTCTGTGACAACTTAAGCCGAATCGCATTTTTTTAAAATAACAAGCCTGAGAACGGCCGGATCTTCTCAGGCTCACACAGTTATTTTTTTCCGATATCAGTCCGGTAAAAGAACTCACTTGATTCGGAATAGCTGTTTAAACACTGATAAGATAGCTCTGCAGCTTTTTCCAGCGTTGTTCCTTTAGCACCTGCCAGCAAGACTCTGCCACCATCGGATACCAGCCCTGTTTCGGATTGCTTTGTACCCGCATGAACAACAAACCCTTCAGCCAACGAATCCAAATTCTTCAATGGAATCCCTTTATTATATGATGCAGGATACCCTTTTGATGCCAAAACCACCCCTGCACAGCAATTATTTTCCCACTCGAGATGGGGGTCTCTCTCCTCTATCACATCGGTAATGACCTGCAGCAAGTCATTGCGCAACAGAGGTAAAACAACCTGTGTTTCCGGATCCCCAAAGCGGACATTAAATTCAATGACTTTTGGACCATCCATTGTCATAATTAACCCTGCATAAAGGATTCCGGTGAATGGCCGTTCTTCTGCAACCAGGCTATCAGCTGTTTTTTGTAAAATGTTCTCTGTGGCAAAAGAAAGATGTTCAGCTGTGATATCTTCTGCCGGAGCATATGCACCCATGCCTCCTGTGTTCGGACCTTCATCATTATCATAAGCACGTTTATGATCTCTCGCCGGCACCATCGGATAAACATTATTTTCATGAACAAATGCCATCAATGAAAATTCCATACCCTGTAAAAATTCCTCGATCACAATGGTTGCGCCTGCTTCGGCAAACGACTTCGCAACAAGCATATCATCAACTGCCTGGTGTGCCTGTTCAATCGTCTCCGCCACGACAACGCCCTTCCCAGCAGCAAGTCCGTCCGCTTTTACAACGATCGGTGCACCTTTTTCATTAATATATTCTTTTGCCGCATCAGCATTCGTAAAACTGGCATAGTCCGCGGTAGGGATGCCATGTTTCAGCATAAATTCTTTGGCAAACCGTTTGCTTCCCTCCAGTAATGCAGCCTCTTTCGTCGGGGCAAAAACAGCCAGATTTTCTTCGCGAAACCTGTTTGCAATCCCTGCAAGCAGCGGGTTTTCCGGGCCAACGATGGTTAGGTCAATTTTATACACTTTAGCAAAATCCACCAGACCATCGATATCCATTTCATCGATACGTACACACGTTGCTTGCTCAGCAATTCCGCCATTTCCCGGTGCCGCAAAGATTTGATTGACTCTATCACTCTCTGCCAGTTTCATAACTATACTATGTTCACGCCCACCACGACCGACAACTAATATATTCATAGAAAAACACCTTTCCTGTTTTTAATGTTTAAAATGCCGCATTCCTGTAAATACCATGGCAATCCCGTGCTCGTTGCACATATCAATAGAATCCTGATCACGCTTGGAACCACCCGGCTGAATGATTGCTTTTACACCTGCTTTTGCTGCTACTTCCACGGTATCTGGCATTGGAAAAAATGCATCTGAAGCAAGTACGGTTCCCTCAGCCTTCTCTCCTGCCTGCTTAATGGCAATGTTCGCTGCACCCACACGATTCATCTGGCCTGCACCGACACCGACCGTTTGCTTGTTGCTGGCAAGTACGATCGCATTTGATTTCACATGCTTGACAGCCTTCCAGGAAAATAACAGATCCTCGATTTGTTCATTGGTAGGTTTCTTTTCAGTCGGATACGTCAGTTGTTCCTTTTTCAGGTCGGCCGCATCGTTGCTTTGAATGAGCACCCCGCCTTTGACTGTTGTGAGTTTATGATAGTTTGATTGATTGTTGTCCATCCGCAATGTAAGAAGACGAATGTTTTTCTTTTTCGTTAAAATCGTTAACGCTTCCTCCGTAAATGAAGGGGAAATGATAATTTCCAAAAATATGCCGCTCAATTTTTTTGCCAGGTCAGCGTCAATTTCCCGGTTACATGCTACAATACCGCCAAAAATTGATACTGAGTCTCCCTCATATGCTTTGTCGAATGCACGATTGATTGTTTCAGCAACGCCGATTCCGCATGGATTCATATGCTTTACTGCTACAGTGCTTGGATCGCTGTATTCCGCGATAATCTCCAGTGCAGCATTTGCGTCCTGAATATTATTGTAGGAAAGTTCTTTGCCGTGTAATTGTGTTGCTGATGCAAGACTCATCGATGTGTTTATCGGATTCTTGTAAAATGCCGCCTGCTGGTGCGGGTTCTCCCCATAGCGAAGTGTCTGCACTTTTTCATAGGTAACAGTATGATTTTTCGGGAAAGGTTCATCGGTAAAATAATCGGCAATCAACGCATCGTAATGGGCTGTGTGACGGAACACCTTGGCAGCCAGCTGTTTACGTTGAGCTTTGTCCATTTTCCCTTCAGTTAGGCCGGTGATCACATCATCATAATCAGCCGGGTCCACCACTACGGTTACATCGCCAAAGTTCTTGGCAGCCGCACGCAGCATTGTCGGACCACCGATATCAATATTTTCAATGATTTCTTCTTCGGTAACGTTTATTTGATCAAGCGTTTGTTTGAATGGATAAAGATTCACAACGACCATGTCTATCGGAAGGATATTATGTTCCTGAAGTTGTGCTTGATGGCTGGAATGATCACGCTTAGCCAGTAACCCTCCATGAATGGAAGGATGCAGTGTCTTAACACGTCCATCAAGGATTTCCGGCGATTCCGTAACCTGTTCTACAGCAATCGCTTCGACGCCTGCCTCTACCAATGCCTTTAGCGTGCCACCCGTGGAAATTATGTCGTAATCAAGTTCTGTGAGTTTTTTTGCGAATTCAGTAATATTGGATTTATCGGATACACTGATAAGTGCTCGTTTTTTCATAAAAAAACACCTCGCTATAGTTGGATATGTTATGAAGATTGTTTATTGCTTGATTCACTTGGATAATTGCGTGTTGTTGTTGCGCGTTTTGAGTGACCCGTTGCGCGACTTTGAACTGTTTTCGCGCGGATTTGTGCTGTTGTTGCGCGACTTCGGGCTGTCCTCGCACGACTTCTGGTTGTTCCCGCGCGACATTGGACTGTTCTTGCGCGACTTTCGGTAAAATTACCGCTATTCCCTTAATAGATGGTTAATCGTATCGGGGTAAAGCTTGTGTTCAACTTCCTGGATCCGCGTTTTCAAGGTTTGTTCTGTATCATCAGCGTATACAGTTACGGATTCCTGCGAGATAATTGGTCCGGTATCGATGCCTTCGTCAATAAAATGTACGGTCACACCGGTTACCTCAACTCCCGCATGAAAGACCTGATTGATTGCGTCTTTTCCTGGAAAGGCAGGAAGCAATGAAGGATGAATGTTTACAATCCGTTCGGTGTACGCGTCAAGTAATGTCCTGCCCACAATCCGCATATATCCCGCCAGGAAAATCCACTCCACTTCGGCATCCCGAAGTCTGGAAATAAGCATCGTCTCGTATTCTTTCTTGGAGGCGTACTCTTTTGGGTCAAATTCCAGCACAGGGACACCAAACTTCACTGCCTTATCAATCACACTGGCACCGGTCTTGTCACAAACAAGCAATACTACATCACATAGAAGGTCATCCCGCTCCATCATTGCCTCAAAATTGCTGCCGGTTCCTGATGCGAATACAGCGGCCTTTATTTTTTTCATGATGTGAAATACACTCCTTCGCCGGCAGTTATTTCACCGATTACTGTTGCTGTTTCGCCTGCTTCGCGCAGACTATCCAGTGCAGCGTCCGCATCTTTAGCCGACACCACAATTGCCATACCGATTCCCATGTTAAATACGCCGTACATTTCGTCCTCAGAAATCCCTCCGAGCTCCTGCAAAAACGGAAATATTGCTGGTACTTCCCAGCTGTTCCGGTTCACCTGGACACCAAGGCCATCAGGAAGCATCCGTGGCAGATTTTCGTAAAAACCCCCGCCGGTTATGTGGGAAATGCCTTTAACCTCCACCTGGTCCATAACCGCTGAAACAGATTTTGCGTAAATCCGGGTTGGTGTCAAAAGAACGTCACCAAGCGGTTTATCAAGTCCATCGTAGGTCTCCATAAAATCAAGCCCCTTAACAAGCTTTCGAACCAACGAATATCCGTTAGAATGGATTCCGCTTGAAGCGAGACCAATCACCACATCGCCAGGTGCAATCTGATTTCCGGTAATGAGTTTCGACTTTTCAGCAATACCAACCGTAAATCCGGCCAGGTCATATTCTTCCTCACCGTACATCCCCGGCATTTCAGCTGTTTCGCCGCCGATCAGAGCAGCACCCGCCTCCACACAACCATCGGAAATGCCGGTGACAATCCGTTCAATCATTTCGGGGTTATTTTTCCCGCAGGCAATATAGTCCAGAAAAAATAACGGACGGGCACCCTGCGCGACAATGTCATTGACGCACATAGCCACAAGATCGACTCCCACGGTATCATGCTTTTGCAGTTCGAAGGCGAGCTTCAACTTGGTCCCCACACCATCGGTTCCCGAAACCATTACCGGTTCTTGATAGTTAAATGAAGTCAGTTCAAATAGTCCTGCAAACGCGCCGACACCACCAAGCACTTCAGGCCGGGCCGTCCGCGCGATATGCTTCTTCATTCGTTCAACGGCCTCATAGCCTTTTTCCACATCGACTCCTGCCGTTTTATATACATCCGACATTCCAGCCGCCCCCTAACATTTCGTATACATCATTTCCGTTTGCCCGTCTTTTTTTACCGGATATTTTCCGGTCATACAGGCTGTGCAGATTCCCTGATGGATTGTTTTATTTTTAATAACTGCCCGTTCCAATCCTTTCTCGGACAAATATGCAATACTGTCAGCGCCGATAATCTCACAGATCTCATCAAGGGTATTATTTGCTGCAATCAGTTCATCCCGTGTTGACATATCAATCCCGTAATAGCAGGGATTCTGAATGGATGGAGATGCAATCCGAACATGGACTTCTTTTGCTCCTGCACTTTTCAGCATTTGGACGATTCGTTTGCTTGTTGTTCCGCGAACGATTGAATCATCAATCATAACAACTCTTTTGCCCTCGACAATTCCTCGTACCGGTGCAAGTTTCAACTTCACACCCTGTTCGCGCAGTTCCTGGGAAGGCTGGATAAACGTTCTTCCGACATAACGGTTTTTGATAATCCCCATTTCATAAGGAAGGCCGCTCATCTCGGCATAGCCAATTGCTGCTGAAATGCTGGAATCAGGAACCCCGATAACAATATCCGCTTCCGGTGCCGGTGATTCTTTTGCCAGTTCGACTCCCATTCGCTTCCGTGACGCATGGATGTTCACCTCATTCACATCACTGTCAGGCCGTGATAAATAAACATATTCCATCGCACACATTTTTCGCTGTTCGCGCATTGCGAAGCGTGTTGACTTGATTCCTTCATCACTGATCGTCACCAGTTCACCGGGCAGAACTTCACGTTCGAATGTTGCACCGATTTGGTCAAATGCACATGTTTCCGAAGCAACGACACAGGCATCACCAAGCCTCCCGATGGATAGCGGGCGGATACCAGTCGGATCAAGTGCTGCGAACATTTTGTCTTCTTTTAAAATAAGGTAGGCATACGCGCCGACCACCTCATTAAGTGCAGCAGCAATCGACGCTTCATTTGTGTCCATCCCACTCCGTTTAATCAGATGTGCAAGCACCTCCGTATCGGAAGACGTCTGAAGAATACTCCCCTGGCTTTCAAGCTCACCACGGAGTTTGTGCGCATTCATCAGATTTCCGTTATGCGCAAGCGCAAGACTCCCTGTCTGTGAATGGAACAAGAGTGGCTGGACATTATCAACACCTTTTCCTCCTTGAGTGGAGTAGCGGACATGACCTACAGCCGCATGACCGGAAAGCTCAGTGAAATTCGCTTGTTTAAATACATCATTAACCAGGCCCAGACCTTTATGTGCCTTCAATTCCTCTCTGTCACTGACAACCACACCTGCACCTTCCTGCCCGCGATGCTGCATAGCGTGCAGTCCGTAATAGGTCAGTTCTGATGCCTTCTCATGACCCCAAATCCCGAATACGCCGCATTCCTCGTTAATCCCTTTTATTTCAGCAAGCATGGAATAGCTCCTTTCCATAAAGTGTGAAGCGTTCGGACATCCTCCTCAAAAAGAACCCCATCGTTCGTTTTGACCGATAAAACGCCTGCATTATTTACAACGCCGATCTGTTTGGCATCCTCAACCAATGCTTCAAACTTGTCTTTATCATCCGGCTGAACTGAAACCAGAAACCGTGACTGTGTTTCACTGAACAGCGATACGGTTGGATTTTCGGAGATTTCCGCGTTGACACCTAATCCCGCTCCGTTAAACACACTCTCTGCCAGCGCAACTCCGAGTCCGCCTTCTGCCAGGTCGTGTGCTGATGCAACAGTTCCCTGCCTGATCGCTTCAAGCAGCTGCTTCTGTCGCAATGATTCTTTTTCCAGATCAATGGTCGGTGCTTTCCCTTCATATTTTCCGGAAACAATATTTTGCAGCTCACTGCCGCCAAATTCCGCTTCAGTTTCCCCAATCAGGTAAATCAAATCGCCAGCTTTTTGAAAATAACTTGGTGTAACGTGTTCAATTGATTCAATCAATCCAACCATTCCGACAACAGGCGTCGGAAAAATCGAATTGCCTTTCGACTGGTTAAACAAGGAAACATTGCCGCTAATAACCGGTGTACCAAGCGCAGATGAAGCAGCACTCATGCCGTCCACGCTTTTCTCCATCTGCCAGAAGATTTCCGGGTTAGTCGGGTTTCCAAAGTTCAGACCATCCGTCAATCCCAGTGGGCGTGCCCCTGAGCAGACAATATTCCGGGCTGCTTCGGCTACGGCAATCTTGCCTCCCATTTCCGGATCAAGATAAATATAACGGGAATTACAGTCCGTTGTGATTGCCAGTGCCTTATCGGTTCCCTTCACACGAACCACCGCTGCATCAGATCCTGGTGTGACAACCGTATTCGTCTGAACCATCGAATCATACTGGTCATACACATATTCCTTGCTCGCAATCGTTGGCTGCTGCAGCAGTTTTTTCAGTATTTCTGCATGGTCTTCTACATGTAGCACCGTATTTTCCATGGCCTGAAATTCTTTATAATATGCTGCTTCTGTTGATGGCAGGTGATAAACCGGCGCCTCTTCAGCTAGTGCGTCAACCGGGATATCTGCCACCGTCTTGTCATGCTGTGTGAGACGGAATACTTTCTCCTCAATGACTTCTCCGACCGCAACTGCCTGCAGACCGTACTTTTCAAAAATAGCTGTGATTTCCTGTTCGCGGCCTTTTTTAACTACCAGCAGCATCCGTTCCTGTGACTCAGAAAGCATCAGCTCATATGCGTTCATATTTTCTTCGCGCTGTGGAACCAGATCCAGGTTCATCTCCAACCCGGTCCCTGCTTTACTTGCCATTTCACTCGCTGAAGATGTAAGGCCTGCTGCACCCATGTCCTGCATTCCGACAAGTGCGTCGTTATGGATTACTTCCAGACACGCTTCGATCAGCAATTTTTCCATGAATGGGTCGCCAACCTGGACAGCTGGCCGGTCTTTATCGGAATCCTCAGCCAGGTCATCAGATGCAAACGTTGCCCCATGAATACCGTCACGGCCAGTTGCTGCACCTGCGTAAATCACGGTGTTACCGATACCTTCCGCAACCCCCTTTTGGATTTCATCATGGTTGATCAGGCCAACACACATCGCATTGACGAGCGGGTTATCCTCGTAACTGTCATCAAACTGGACCTCACCGCCAACTGTAGGAACGCCGACACAGTTGCCGTAGCCAGCAATCCCGTGAACAACCTCATCAAAAAGATATTTAACCCGATCAGTCGTCAGGTTACCGAACCGCAATGAGTTCATCAGTGCAATCGGACGGGCTCCCATGGAAAACACATCACGGATAATGCCGCCGACACCGGTTGCTGCACCCTGATACGGCTCCACCGCTGAAGGGTGATTATGGCTTTCCACCTTAAAAACAACTGCCTGATTGTCGCCAATATCAATGATTCCAGCACCTTCTCCAGGCCCCTGCAGCACATGCGGTGCCTTGGTCGGGAATTTTTTCAAGAGTGGCTTTGATGTTTTGTAGCTGCAGTGCTCTGACCACATAACGGAAAAAATTCCAGTCTCCGTGAAATTTGGATGGCGGTTCAGGATTTGTTTCACCAGATCATATTCCTGATCGCTCAACCCCATTTCCAGGTACAGTTTATCCTGTTCGATTTTCTCCGGGCTGATATCAACTGTTGACAACATAGGATTCCCTCCAATTTTTCACTACTGACTGAAATAGCCTGAGTACATCATCACTGCCAAGCAGCTTTTCGACTGCACGTTCCGGATGGGGCATCATGCCAAGCACGTTACCCTGTTCATTAATAATCCCGGCAATATCTGCAACCGACCCATTCGGGTTATTCTGGTACGTAAAAACAATCTGGTTGTTCACCTGTAACGTATGAAGCGTCTCTTCGTCGCAAAAATAATTACCTTCTCCGTGGGCGATTGGAAAACGGATAATTTCGCCTTTTGCATAACCGGATGTAAAGAATGTCTGATTATTTTCAACCACCAGGGGTTCGTGATGGCACATGAATTTCAGGTTCCTGTTACGCAGCATTGCGCCTGGTAGCAGCCCTGCCTCAAGCAGGATTTGAAAGCCATTGCAGACACCAAGCACAGGCTTTCCTTTTGCTGCATGTTCCTTAATCTCTTTCATGATGGATGACGTGGATGCGACAGCACCTGTGCGAAGGTAGTCACCGTACGAAAATCCGCCTGGCAAAAGAACACCATCATAGTTTTCGAGATTACCAGTTTCATACCAGACCAGGTCAGCCTCCGCTCCCAGCACTTCTTTTGCCGCATGGTACATGTCACGGTCACAGTTGGACCCTGGAAAAACTACTACAGCAAATTTCACGGACGAACAGCCTCCTCCATAGCAATCTCGTAGTCTTCAATAACCGGATTAGCGAGCAGTTTGTCGCACATTTCCTGTACGCGTGCTTCGACATTCTCTGATTCACCGATATAAAGCTCAATGTACTTGCCTACGCGTGCTTCTTCCACTTCCTGAAAACCAAGTGAGTTAAGTGACGTCTGAATTGCCTTTCCCTGTGGATCAAGCACGCCCTGCTTCAACGTAACGTGTACGGTAACCTTTTTCATGATACTGCCTCCAAACGGGTTAAAATTTCCTGATAGACTTCCAGTAAGTCGCCGGTGCCCTGGCGAAAAACATCTTTATCGAGTTTCTCCTGGGTTGCACTGTCCCAGAGCCGGCAAGTATCCGGCGATATTTCATCGGAAAGGACAATGCTGCCATTTTCCAGCCGGCCAAATTCGAGCTTGAAATCAACCAGTGTGACATTTACATCGTCAAAAATCCGTTTAAGCTGCTCATTCACAGCAAGAGCCTTTTCCTTTATTTCTGCCAATTCTGCTTCATTCACATCACTCAAAAATAATGCATGCTGGTCATTAATCAGTGGATCGCCAAGGTCATCATTTTTGTAAAAAAGTTCGATCATTGGCGGGTTGAACGGTGTCTTTTCCTTAATCCCCAGCCGGCGGGTGATGCTGCCGGTTGCCAGATTCCGTACAACCACTTCAAGTGGAATGATTTCAGTCTGGTAAACCAGCTGCTCGGTCTCATTGAGCTTTTCAATGAAATGCGATTCGACTCCGTTGGCATGGAGCAGCGGGAAAATCCGTGAAGAGATTTCATTGTTCAACCGTCCTTTTCCGGTGAAGGATGCTTTCTTTTCACCGTTGAAGGCAGTGGCATCATTTTTATATGACAATACCAGCTGCCCGGGTTTATTCGCCGCCTCATATACACGTTTTGCTTTTCCTTCATATAACAGGGCTGCTTTCATCATTCCACCTCTAGTCCGATGCGCTCAAAGATTGCATCCACATTTTTCAGATGATACGTATAATCAAAACAATCATCAATTTCAGCCTGTGAAAGCCGCTCGGTAATCTGTTCATCCGCTTCAACCAACTGCTTGAAATGGGTCGCAGTTTCCCATGCCTGCATTGCTTTTGGCTGGACGATATCATACGCCGCTTCACGGGCCATGCCTTTATCAATAAGTGCCAGAAGTACCCGCTGAGAGAAAATAACGCCATGTGTTTTATCAATATTTCGCTTCATATTTTCTGGAAATACGGTCAATTTCTTAACGATACCGGAAAACCGGTTCAGCATATAGTTCAGTGCAATAGTAGTATCCGGTAAAATAACGCGCTCAGCTGATGAGTGGGAAATATCGCGCTCATGCCAAAGAGAGACATTTTCAAATGCGGTAACCATATTACCCCTAAGAACCCGCGCCATCCCGGTCATATTTTCCGAACCGATGGGATTACGCTTATGCGGCATTGCCGATGATCCCTTTTGACCCTTGGCAAAAAACTCCTCAACCTCACGAGTCTCTGTTTTCTGCAGACCACGGATTTCTGTTGCAAACTTTTCGATAGATGTACCAATCAATGCAAGTGCTGATACGTATGCTGCGTGGCGATCACGCTGCAAAGTCTGCGTGGAAACAGGTGCAGGCTTAAGGCCAAGGTTTTCACAAACATATTTTTCAACAAATGGGTCGATATTCGCATATGTGCCAACCGCGCCGGAAAGCTTTCCAAATTCGATGTCACGCGCTGCAAGTTCAAACCGCTCCAGATTCCGCTTCATTTCCTCATACCACAGCGCCATCTTCAGACCGAACGTGGTCGGCTCTGCATGTACCCCGTGCGTCCGGCCCATCATCACGGTATGCTTATGTTCGATTGCTTTATTTTTAATAATCTCAATAAAATTAGTTAAATCTTTTCGGATAATTTCATTTGCCTGCCGAAGCTGGAAGGATAGTGCAGTGTCCACCACGTCCGTTGATGTCAGGCCGTAATGAACCCATTTCCGTTCCTCGCCGAGCGTTTCGGAAACTGCACGGGTAAATGCAACCACATCATGGCGGGTCTCCTGCTCGATTTCATAAATTCTGTTGCTATCAAAAGAAGCGTTTTCCCGGAGTTTTTTTACATCCTCTTTTGGAATGACACCCAGTTCACTCCATGCCTCACATGCCAGAATTTCAACCTCAAGCCATGCCTTAAATTTATTTTCCTCGGTCCAGATGGAACCCATTTCTTCCCGTGTATAGCGGTCAATCATTTGTTTGCCTCCTCATAAGTTGTTACCTGTGTGCTGACTTCCTCTTCCGTGTCAGCAATAAAAGTGATATGTCCCATTTTACGTTTTGGTTTTACTCCTTCTTTTCCATACAGATGAACAAAGCCGTTTTCAAGATTCGGCATGGCAGCTAAAGCATGCTCCATATCCTCACCCAGAATATTGATCATTTGTACAGGTGCCAATAACTTAATCGGCATTAGTTTCAATCCACAGATTGCGCGGATATGCTGCTGAAACTGCGAGATGTTGCATGCCTCAATGGTGTAATGACCGGAATTATGCGGCCGTGGTGCCATTTCGTTTAGAAAGATTTCATCACCTTTAACGAACATTTCAATTGCAAAAGTACCGACGATATTCATCTTCTCGGCAAGACTCCTTGCAGCTTCGATTGCTTTTTGATTAACTGTTTCGCTTATTATTGCCGGAACAGTCGTTGTATATAGAATATGGTTCTTATGATCATTTTCAGCAATTGGAAAGAACTCAAATTCACCTGTCTGTGAGCGGGTGAACACCGCGGATATTTCCTTATCGAACTGCACCCACTGTTCAATAATGCAGGTGCTGCTCTGCTCGGCAAATTCACACGCTTCCCCGATATCATCATCGGAGTTAAGCTTCAGCTGGCCTTTACCGTCATAACCGCCGCTGCACGTTTTGATGACTGCCGGAAAAGCCATATTTTCCAAAGCCTGTTTGCATTCTTCACCATTGGAAACAATCGCAAAGGGTGGAACCGGTAAACCAGCCTCTTTCATAACCATTTTTTCTTTCTCGCGATTTTGGGTGACTTCCAACGCGTATGCACCCTGTGGGAGTTTTCCCTGTTGCTCAAGATATGTGGCAGCATCTAGATCTACATTTTCAAATTCATATGTAATCACATCACTGATTGCTGCCAGCTGTTTTATTCCGTCCATGTCGTCATATGCAGAAGTGATTTGCTGATCGGCAACCTGGGCTGTTGGACAGTTTGGTGTCGGATCAAGTACCGCAACAGTATATCCCATATATTTTGCGGCTATAGCCATCATACGTCCAAGCTGACCGCCGCCGATGATTCCGATTGTTTGAGGTGGAAGGATTACATTATTTTTTTGCAAGATTGTCCCTCATTTCTTCAACTTTTGCTTTCATGTCTTTTCGTGACGCTTCCAGTCTTTCTGCTACATTTTCATCAAAAGCACCAATGATTTCTGCAGCAAGGATGCCAGCATTTTTCGCCCCTGAATTGCCAATTGCAACTGTCGCGGTTGGAACCCCACCAGGCATCTGGACAATGGAAAGCAGTGAGTCAAGACCATCCAGCGCTTTACTTTGAACCGGTACCCCGATGACAGGCAATGTTGTTTGGGCTGCCACCATACCAGGCAAATGTGCTGCACCCCCAGCTCCTGCGATGATCACCTTTAAACCGCGTTCGCGTGCAGATTTTGCATACGCAAACATTTCATCAGGGGTTCGATGTGCTGAAATAACATCCTTTTCATAGGGAATCTGCAGTTCATCCAGGATACTGCACGTATGCTGCATTGTTTCCCAATCCGAGATGCTTCCCATAATTACGCCAACTTGTGCCATAGATCTTCCCTCTTTCTGTATAAAATAAAAAAGTCTATTCGTCTTCCCCATTATAAATGAGAGAAGATGAATAGACTTTAAGCAGGACAATATGAACTAATCATTGCAGCACAATGATTCATCCTCCCTCATAGTCCGGCATTTAATGGTGCCGGGTAGAGACTTTCGGGCCATATTCCCAAAAATATATGAGGTACCGTATTAGTTTGTTGGTTCAAGCATAGCAAATATTCTTTCCGATTGTCAATAAAAATCGAACATTAATAATTGTTTTTTATGTAATGTTCGTTTTTCGCCCTGGCCTCTCTCTTATATAACTATAATCGTATGTGTTCATGAAAAAGTGGCATTGAAAAAAATAATTTTTATGCGACTTTTTTCGGTTGGGAAACGATTATAATAACACAGGTGAGTTGCCAGGAATTTCTCAGTCCTGACGAAGGGTACCGACGTAATTGTGAACTTCGGGCAGTTTGGTTGTGAACTCCGAGCAAACTAATTGTGAACTTCGGCGAAAACATTGTGAACTTTAGCGATTTTGCTGTGAACTTTGGCATTTTTAAATTATTAACCCCATTTTCGATAAGAAAGCACCCCCCTCAAAGGAGTGCCGACATCACACTTATCCGCCATTAACATGAAGCAAAATGACCGTTCAACTAGTCCACTACACCGGAGGACAAGGACAAATAGGAATTCGCAATAACAAGCACAACAAGCCTTCATAAAACAACCTAAATATCAGGCTTTGAATCCGTTGTTTTTTGTTCCATTGGTGTTTCTATTGGTTTGTCTGTCGGAGTTTTCGCTTTCTTTGGATTAAATAATCTGCCTTTTCGTACTTGTTTCACCCAGAAGCCGCCGTTTATCTGCTTCGGCTCATACGAAATGATGAATGCTTTTGGGTCAATCGTTTTAATCGTTTCATATAATCTTAGTTCATATTTTCTCGGGGTCAGGATTTGCATTGCCAGGCGGTCGCCGTCCATTCCATAGGCAAACCAGCTTGTTACGCCATATCCTTTATCTCTGAGTTTACGTGTAAATTCAATATTCGGATCGGAAGAAATAACATTAACCGTGATATAACCCAATGCCAGTTTTTCTTCAATTTTTGTACCAACAACAACACCGATACCAAAGCCAAGTGCATATGCAATAAGGTTCTGTATTTCATTCAGATTGTCCAAAACAAGTCCAAGCCCTACGACATAGATGACAATTTCAAACATGCTGACAAATGCAGCCGTATACCGGCGCCCTTTTAGAGTCAGAATCATCCGCATTGTTGACAGCGATACATACACAATATTAATTACAAGAATGATTGCGACCATCATAAATGCATTTTCAAGCAACATAAACCCTCCTAATCCAGGAATACTTTCTAATTCATCATACTCACCTGACGCCCGGCAAATGCATACATTGTTAGCGTAATCTATCCAAAACTTGCGAGGTGTCATGATGGATCCATTTAAACAAATGACTGACTGGAAAAAAAACATGGATCATTTTTTCGGTGATCAGTTCTGGAATGAATTTGAAAATGTCATCAAACCTGCTATTCCACAAATTAATATTTATCAATATGATCATGAACTGATATGTATTGTCAATATCCCCGGATTAACTGATTTAAACAAAGTGGACATTTTTGTAGATTATGCAACACTTGAACTGAAAGGTGTCATTGACGTTGCCTACACAGGAGGTACTGTTGTGAAAGAAGAAATCCTCCAGGGTGTTTTCGAACGGGAGGTTTCCTTACCTTTCCCTGTGCGCAAAGATAAAATTAACGCAACATATAAAGATGGTTTAGTCTTTATTCACTTGCATCGTCTTATTTCCGATGAAAGCGGGCGAAATAAAGTAAGCATAGAATTAATGGATGAACGTTAACTCTTGTTCGGCCCGTACACCCGCTTTTCAATGGATGACTGCTTCCCGCCAATCCGCTTGTACAGTGTTCTTTTCCATCTTTCGGCAAGCAAATCACATGATGCAAGTTCCTCAGCTGCTTGTAAGTCTTTTTTCTTTATATGCATCACTTCGTTACAGGCAGCAATTGTCCACTCTGGGTATTGACGATCAATCAGTTCCAACTCCATCCCTGCTTGTGCATGTCCCTCCTTGAGGACACGAAAATACCAGCCTGTTCGTCCACTGTTTTGGATACGCAGTGCAAGGTCCATGATACGAAAACGCCGGGCAGGCTTCCAGCACGGCTGCCGTGGCTGGGCAACTTGAATAATACTATCGCCAAACTGATATGTATCACCTATACATACGGTTGATTCATCGGCATTTTCCAATGAGAGATTTTCTCCAAAGGCACCAACGCCGATTGAATCGATGTTCAATTCGTCCTGCCAATCTTCGTAATGTTTTTTAGAATATGCGAACACTGCTTTTTCCGGTCCGCCGTGATTTTTCTTATCGGCAACTTCATCTTCGGTAAATCCGGTTTCCCTAAGCCATAACCTATCTTCTGTTTCATTTTTGAATATGCCACTTTCCCAAGGGCGGTCCATTCGGTTTTCTGCATTCGGATCACCCATCTGTTTCACCTTTCCCGTTAATAACTTATATACAAATGGTGCAGTCATATTCCCCACCTCTTTCTTCCTTTATTTTATCCTTATTCTGGTGAAAATGAAAACTGTACAGTACTCGATTTTAATTTTCGGAAATGCGGTTTAAATCACATATCCATAGTTGGAAAAGAAAAAACGCCTGGAGTAAGAAGCTCTGAGCGTTCCAAAAAAGGGGTCATATAAATACAAAGTGATATTTCTCATCGATTATACTAATCATTTAATCCCTTTCCATCGAGAATTTGCTGCATATATTTTTCAACTCTTGACTCTCGGGTTTCGGATTTTTTGGCTTTGGAAAAATAAAGAATATATGCTCTTTGCCGTCCCGGCGTTAATGTTTCAAAAGCAGTTTTCAAATCAGGGGTTTCATCGAATTTATTTTGCAGTTCTTCAGGAATTGTGTATTCTGCAGTCTTTTTAAAATTCACTTCCAAGCCGGCTTTTTCCACTTCAATAGCTTCATTTATATAGGCTTTCAATATGGGTTCCATCTCAACTACTTCCCGAACATTGGTGAACCGAATCTGGCGCTGTGCCTGCGAATTCCCGCCGGGTTTGGTTAGAATACCATTGGGATCCTTTAGTAAAGCACCTTTGAAAAACATAAGCGCAAAGTATTCTTTAAATCCTTGTATGATAACAATATTACGTTTCTGAAACATGTAACAAGGCAATTTCCACTTTAATTCTTCGGTCAGCCCACAATCAAGAATAATCATTCTCAACTTCTTAAATTCTTCCTGCCACTTTTGGGCGTTACTTAAATATTCATCAACCTTAGGATTCATTCTATTATTTGTCATTAGGAAACACCTCTCTTACTTTTGAACGCAAACATTAATATTAGTTAATTTTAACATAATCGCCTGCAGCTAATTTTTTACTTAACAAAAATAAGCAGCCCAATTATTATGTGAATTGGACTGCTTATTTTCTGCTGCAGCTATTTCATTTCCGGAATTTTATCCTTCAGAGCAGCTTTATTTATTTTTCCAACGTGTGTTTTCGGCAGTTCATCGAGTAAAAAGAATTTCTTAGGTATTTTATATCGTGTCAGTTTTGCTTCACAATAGACTTTCAAATCTTCCTCGGTCATTTCATTTTTTGGAACAATAAATGCAACAACAATTTCGCCCCATTTTTCATCCGGAAAGCCAAGGACGGCCGCTTCACTGATGGCTTCATTCGACTCCAGCCAATGTTCGACTTCCAACGGATAAACATTCTCCCCGCCGGTAATAATCATATCTTTTTTGCGGCCGACAATATAGACATATCCATCTTCATCCTGTCTGGCGAGGTCACCGGTATGGACCCAGCCGTCAATAATCGTTTGCTCCGTCTCCTCCTGCTTATTCCAATAATATTCGAAAGCGTGATGTCCGCGAATCAACAGCTCGCCAACCTCATCATCAGCAGCCTCGTTACTATTGCCTGCCATTATTTTTATATCATTAAAGAGCATTGGCTTACCGACCGATCCCAGTTTCCGCACTGTATCAGCAGGATCAATATAGAAATTATTCGGCCCGGCTTCAGTGAGACCATATCCTTCTTTGAAGGGAATACCCTTTTTATGGAAAGCCTGATAAATCTTATGCGGACAAGGGGCACCGCCTGATAAAAAGACCTTCATATGTGGAAAGCTGGCTTTCTGAAATGCTTCCGTCTGGATCATCATGTGATACATCGTCGGCACACATAGCACAATCGTGCATTCATATGTAATCAGGTCATTAACTGCCTTCGTTGGCTCAAACTCCGGAGATATAACGACTCTGCCGCCAACAAGCAACAGTGGTAACGACAATACGTTCAGCCCGCCTGTGTGAAACATCGGCAGGCATGTCAATGTCACATCAGTATCGGTTAAATTCCAGCTGATGATCGTGTTGATCGCATTCCACAAAATCGACCGGTGGGAAAGGACAACCCCTTTAGGTTTTCCGGTAGTCCCGCCGGTATATATCATGGCCAGGGGATCCTGTTCGTCTGGCTTAGTTAATCCTGTATAAGTACCGGCAGTTTGCAGACTTTCAATATAGTAGTTGTTAGAAACATCCATTACTGCACTGCCTGTTTTAATCTTATTTATTTTTTCATTAAATAACGGATCAACACCGATTAGCTTCGGTGCGCAATCCTGAAGACAATAGTTCAGTTCATCATGCGACAGCCGCCAGTTAAGCGGTACAAAAATGGCACCAATTTTCATACAGGCCAATATGAAGTCAAAATAACTAATATGATTGGGGGCAAGCAGTGCTACCCTATCTCCTTTTTCAATCCCACGTTCAATAAAATATTGCGCCAGGATTTCTGCACGGTTATTGAGCTGCTTATATGTCCAGGCATTTTCTGTTTTCGCGTCAACTACTGCCTGTTTATCAGCAAATAAATTTACCCTGCTTTGAAACCAATCCATTGCAGCTTGCATCGCTACCCCTCCGTTTATTTCTATATATTACGGTAAGTATAGAGAATTGGAGTTACATGGCAGTTACAGTTCACCAGCAGCCGTCACATCCAATCTGATATCGGCGATTTTTCGGTGAATATCGGCGATTTCAATTTAATTATCGGCGAAATCAACACGAATATCGGCGATTTTCACTTATATTTCGGTGATTTTGAAATTTGACATGAAATTTGGTTTTTTCATTAAAACAAATAAGATTCAGTGTTATGATGAAATGTGAATTATACTGATGAGGATGTTTTGATAATGAAAAAGTTTTTCGCACTTCTGTCCCTTTTAATTCTTATATTAGCTGGCTGTAATGCACAAAAAAATGATGATAATTATTTCTTGTCACTTACGGGGGAGAGTGACAGCTGGAAACTAAATCGATACGAAATCGTAATAACACCTGAGGAATTTAAATTAGGAAATGGAACATTAACAATGAAAAATCATGAGGAGTATAAAACGGATTCTTTCCACTTTACAACACACGCAGTTATTAACAATGAAGATAGAACGATTCATACCAGTTCCGTAACCGGTATGGGGATTGATATAGCGGAAGAGACGACCGGAACAATTGAAGGGAAAGGTGAAAACTCCATCACACTCGATGACATAAGTGATGTTTATATGATCGTTGAGTGGTGGGATGTGAATAAAGAAGAAAATGTGAAGGAACGAATCAATTTGTATAACAAACCTGAAGGAAACGATACATTTTTGAAGTGATTGGAGAATTAACATGACTCAAAATAAACCATTCGGTCAAAAAACAACATCCAAGTGGTTTGCGATGGTTCCAAAATGGCTGCGATATCTTATCATTTTTGGCGGATTAATTATGCTGGTCTATTTTTCAAATAAAGGGATATGGTTTTAACTGATTCGAAAAATTAAGGAGTTCTTCTCATGAAAAATAGCTTACTTGTGCTGTCCATGCTGATGATGGTTGGCTTAATCATCGGGACTTATGTTCACCAGAATCGGGAAACGGCAGCCCTGCCACAACTGACTCTTCCAACTGAAACACAGAACGATACGGCATCACCCGACCAAACGGAACAACCTCAGCCTGACCCATTACAACCGGTAACCGATGACACAATCAGTTATTCGCTGCAAAATAATGAACTGAACATTACATATACTCAAGGAGAGAATTGGATTAAAGTTCCGATTGAAAAAGAACTATTATTCAATGGGGAGTACCGTGGCAACAAACAGGAATTGATTAATGACAGCTATATTCTTACGGAAAACCGCGCTGCATTCTTATATAAACAAGGTCCTGTAAAACTAAAATATTCCCTTAGTCAGGGAAAATCATGGCAGGACAGTGTTGTTGCGGAATCCTTTCCACACTTGCGTTTTCGAAAAGTGGAATTCTTAAATGACCAGTTTGGATATGTGATTATTTCCGGTGGCCGTACCATGTCTCAGGAATATTCAACTGCCTTTTTAACGCATGATGGCGGGAAAACCTGGGAGGCAACAGCAGATCCACCGACAATAAGAATGATTTCGGATGGCGGCTTTGTGGATGAAACAACCGGATTTTTATCTTATGGAACGATTAATCCTATGGAGCCAGATGTTTATGTAACACAGGATGGCGGGGAGAGCTGGGAAAAAGCAGCATTCCATATTCCGGAAAAGTATGACAGGATTTTTGTTCAGGCAGAAGTTCCGGTGAAAGAAGGAGACCATTTATCTGTTTTGGTTAATCAGGGGCCGAACGGTGATTACCTGGGTGGAAAAGTGAAGGGAAAATTTATATCTAAAGATAATGGATTAACATGGGAATTTTCGATGGAGGTACAGCCAAATGAATCAAAACCGGAATAAATTGCTGAAAATAATCGGCTGGATTCTGCTTCTTTCCGCCATCACTTTTTTCTGCTTGCAGATGGGTTATTTATTCGCAGCAGCCAGGTATCAAGTAGAGTACATTGATAATCAGATTTTTTATGTCGTCAATATGTTATGTATTATTTGTTTGTTGATTGCTCTTCTGCTTCTGCTTACGCTCACTAAAAAATTGAAATTTATTGTGTCCGGTGTTGGGGTTGTATTTATCATTGTTAATGCTGTGCTACTTCTTAACAGTAATCAGCATATAAAGAATATTACCAGCATTTCACCGGATTGGAACCAGGTTTTATCAATTAAAATGAATGTGGAAAGCGGGGTAGCTGTTTACTACAGGTCTTATTATGGTATTTTGGCTCGTCCAAAAGAAAAGTTGCCTTATGAAGCTGAAGGTAATTTTAAAGTAGAGTGGTTGGCAGATGATATTGCGGCAGTTACCTACAAAGCTGAAAATAATACGATGCAGCAATTCATCGCTACCTATGGTGATCGCGGCAGTGGCAGGTCTTATTACTATGTGGGGGCCGAAATTCATGGTCAGTGGCAGGCCGGTGACACTAAAGTTGTAAGTGACACAGAAGGAATTTCCGTTACGGTAAATGGGAAAACCGACACATTTGGCTGGGACAATATAAAGCAGTTCGGTACGCTTGCTGTTGTTTTAAAGAAAAATGACGAGGCAGTTTGGACAATCGGTTTAAATGAAAATTTTGAGGTTCATTCAGATCCGGCTGAACCGACTGTCGGAAATATTACTTTATATAAAGCAACCATGGAGGATAATCAGCCGATAACATTGGACTATAAGGGAGCAAACTAAAAAACACTACTTGAGACTATATTTAAGAGGACATATTTTCCGTTATCCTTGTCAAAAACAGTGTTTTTAGGTTGTTCGCGGACATATTTTCCGTTATCGGTTAAAAAATGCTTCGATGTACTGCAATTTAAACTGAATAAAGGAAAATATGACCGCCAAAGCCTTCAAATAGAGGTTATTTTCGAAAATAAGGAAAAATATGTCCGCATCAAAAAAACGCCTGAATAAGATTTCAAGCGTCTTTCCAATTTCCAGCACTAATAGACACTACATCATTATCCCGCCATCAACATGCAGCACATGGCCGTTCACATAATCGGCTTCGTCGGAGGATAAAAACAAATAGGCGTTTGCAATGTCCTCGGGCCTGCCCAGCCGCCCCATCGGAACTTGTGCTTTCATTTTATCAATCACTTTGTCCGGCACTCCGGCTACCATTCCCGTTTCGGTAAATCCGGGTGCTACGGCATTCACGTTTATCCCTTTACGGGCGAGCTCTTTGGCCCATGTTTTTGTCATACCGATAATTCCTGATTTCGCTGCTGCGTAATTGGTTTGTCCCATGTTTCCATAAGTGCCGGAAACAGAAGATGTGTTAACGATTTTCCCTTTGCCTTGGGCGATCATGGATGGCAGTACCGCCTGCGTACAATGGAAGACACCTGTCAGGTTAACATCGATGACCTGCTGGAACTGCTCTGGTGTCATTTTTGACAGCATCGCATCTCTGGTGATTCCGGCATTATTAACTAATATATCTATCTTGCCATAAGCTGATAAGACTTTTTCCACCATTGCATCCACACTGCTGCGGTCGGCCACATTAACCTGAACGAAGGTGCATGTCACATCCTCTGCCAGCAATTCATTTTCACGTTTTATCCCCGTTTCTTCATCAAAGTCAGCGATAACAACTTTTGCTCCTTCGCTGGCAAATGTGCGGGCAGCCTGTAAGCCGATTCCATTGGCTGCGCCTGTGATTATCGCTGTTTTATCTTGTAATCTATTCATTTACTGATGTCCTTTCTTTGAAAAAACTTTCCATTGTTTCCAGCAGTCCCTCCAAATCATCTACAAGCGGGGAATGACCGCATCCAGTCAATTCTTTATAAACTGCTTTGTCACCATAATCCTCGATAAGTTCATCGGTCATTTCCTTGGTAACGACCAAATCCTCGTCGCCCCTGGTAATCATGATCGGAATCTCTATCTTGCCAATTTTTCCATTTCCTTCCGTCAGCCCATTATGGACATGACTAATGTTGAAGATATTCAGTACATGATACGTCTCGGCCAGATTTCGCTGCGTTGTCATATCCTCCAAATATTTTTCGTATCTGTTAGAGTCCGGCTTATCTTTCCGATAGATGAGCATATCCCATGTTTGTCGCAATAGATCATAGTTTTTTGCATCGTACGCCCCTTGTACCAGTTGAGTCTTGCCATCCTGCTTAACCGCTTCGAATGTTTCCAGGCGATTGGCGGGATCCGGCATTCCATCGGCTCCAGTAGCATAATATGCATATCCACGTGAAGACCCGGATGCCAGCAAAAACAAGCGATTCGCATACCCCTGATAATCAGCACAAAACTGCTGCGCAACGGCTCCGCCTAGTGACCAGCCCACGATGGCAAAATCACGAACGCCTATTTCATCACACAGTAACTTCAAGTCATCCGAAAAGTCTTTAATCGTTTCAATCGGCTGGTTATACGAAGACTCGCCAAACCCGCGCAAATCCACTGCAAACACTTTATAGTCAGCGCTCAAGCTTTCGATTACCAGATCCCAATGAACCGACGATGTCATATTTCCATGTACAAGCAATACGTTTTCCTTGCCACCCTCACGTTCACGGTAAGCCAGCTCTTCACCATTTGACAACTGCACTTTTTTCAAAAAAACTTCTGACATATTAAAGCTCCTCCCTTTGTTTTCCCCACTGAATAACGTTTGCTCCCCAGGCATAGCCAATTCCCGCAGAAACGAGAACAACAATATCCCCATCTTTAAGCAGCTCGCGCTCTTCAGCAAGTTGCAGTGATATAATCTGATCCATTTGACCAATATGACCATAGTCTTCCAGATAGATAGATTTGTTGTGATCAACCCCGAGCTGGTCCAATACATATGTATGTGCCGAACGCTTCATATGAAGCATCGCAACATAGTCAATGTCTTCTTTCGTGTAACCACTTTTGGACAAAGCCCTTTCGATGCAGAAAATAAAATTGTTCATCGATTTTTGTTCCAGCCGTTTTTTCATACCTGGCGGGTCAAGCACATCCAGTTGATAGAGTCCTGCATCAAGCGTTTCATGCGTAAGCGGATTTTTCGTACCACCCGTTGTCACAACCACATCTTCGGAAAAAGAACCATCTGTAATAATGTGGGTTGCAAGCAGTTGATTTTCCGTATGACCTTTATGCAAGATCATTGCCCCACCGCCGGCACCAAGATTGAACATGAAACGGGTCCGGGGGTTTTGATAGTTGATAAAATCAACGTTACGGTAACCGCCTGCCAGCAGCACGGTCCGAATCTCATCATCAGCGGTCATCATATCTTTTGCCATTTTCAGCGCCGCAATCGTCGTCCCGCACCGTAATGCTGTGTCGAACGCCCAGGCGTTTACGGCGCCAATTTCATGCTGCAGTTTGATACCGGCAGTCCATAACGGATATTCCTTATGTTCCTCGCCGATATAGATTACGAGATCAATCGTTTCAGGGTTCATGTTAGCTTTTGACAGTGCTTCTTTTGCCGCTTTCACGCCCATGTCACACGTGTGGTCCGCTTCACCAGGAATCGGCTTTTGGTTGATTCCCATCTTTTGTTCAACAACTTCAATTGGAAGTCCGGACCGTTCAGCCAGTTCCTTCGAAGACATTTTTTGCTCCGGAATATAGATACCTGTACTTACTATACCAATTGGCTCCATCGTCTGCACACCTCACTTTTTCGGCATTCCGTTATTGAACCGATTCCTAAACTTAGTCTGCAGTGTTCCGACAATTCCTTGCGGGAAGAAAATAACGACCAGGATATAAACGGTTCCATATAAAATAATCCAGCGTTCAAAAATCCAGTGCACGTCAGCCAAATCGGACAGCCAGTGGTGGGCAAACTCAACCAGACCGGCTCCTATCAGCGGACCGACAAGTGTGCCGACACCTCCAATGATTGTCATTAATAACGCATCAAGCGTAACGTCCACTGCAAACACACTGGTATCGATAAACCGTAATGAGAGTACATATAAGACACCGGCCAAACTTGCAATTACCCCCGCAATCACACTGACAATCACTTTATAATGCAATACCTGAAAACCTAGTGACTCTGTCCTGTTTTCATTTTCCCGTATCGCTACAAGCACTTTACCCATCGGTGATTTCGTGAACCGCCTGAGGCCAAAAAAGAACACCAGAAGCGACACAAGACAGATAACATACATCGTTCCGGAATCACGGAGGAAATCAGGCAACAGGAATGTGAATCCTTCGCCGCCACCAGTCAAACTGGTCCACTTCTCAGCAGCCACCAGGAACAGGCCAGCCAATGCCAATGTCAGCATCGCATAAAAGTGACTTTTCAGCCGCAATGTCAATATCCCGGCAATAAAACTGACGATCGCGGCAAAAATAACAGCTATTAAAACTCCTGCCAGTAACGATAGCAATGTTGAATCATTATGATCCATTACAATTGCTGCTGAATATGCGCCAATTCCAAAAAACATTGCATGACCGAATGAAATAATGCCTGTGTAGCCCAACAGCAAATCATAACTCATTGCAAAAATACCGAAGATAAAGATTTGCATAATCAAAAACAAAACACTGCGCCCGGTGAAGATGAATGGAACGATAAATAACAGTACTGCAATGGCCAGATAGATCCAGGTACTCTTTTCGATATTTCGTATATTCATAGTTTAGCTCACCCCTTCACCTTAAATAGCCCTTGTGGCCTGAAAATAAGTACAATGGCCATCAGTAACATATTTACCGCAAGTGACAATGCCGGCACATAGTATGCCATAAACGCTTGTGTTAAACCTACCAGCAGCGCAGCAAATAATGACCCCTTGAAACTGCCCATACCACCTATAACCACAACAATAAATGCCAAGATTGCAAACTCCAGACCCATTTCCGCATAAATAACACCCGAATATGGCGCCATCAGCATTCCACTCAAAGCAGCCATCGCCGCTCCGACCATAAATACAGCCATGAACACGAACTGTATGTTAATGCCAAGTGACTGTACCATCTCCTTGTTCATTACACCTGCCCTGACAATCAATCCGATTCGGGTCCGTTTTAAAATCCACGATGTAATTGCGAAAACCAGAATACCAACAGCAATAATAAATAACCGGTATTTAATTAAAATGACGTCACCAACCATGAAACTGCCATCAAGAAACGCTGGCGGCTGTGCCGATTTCTGCTCTGGTCCAAAAACAACTTTGATTAATTCAGCAAGTACAAGCATGAGACCAAGTGTAATCAAAATCTGCTGGATATGGTTTCCGTACACAGGTCTGATAATCAGAAATTCCGTTATTGCACCAAGAATTAGTCCTGTAACAATAGCCGCAACAATTCCCAGCAGGAAACTGTCTGTCAGAGTATATACCCATACACCACTGAATGCGCCCCAGACAAATAACCCTCCATGTGCAAAATTAAGAACGTCCATCAGTCCAAAAATAAGTGTAAGCCCAGCTGCAAGGAGGAAAATAATCATACCTGTTGCGAGTCCGTTTATTGTCAAACTGAATAATAAGTCCATCCCTTTCCCCCCTACGCAATACCTAAGTATTTTTTCATAAGTGCTTTATCATTTTTCAATTCATCCATCTGACCGTTATGAACGGTCTGTCCGTCATCAATAATATAAAAGCGGTCACCAATTTTACTTGCCATCATGAAGTTTTGTTCAACCAGTAAAATCGTAGTACGTTCCTTCATCTGCTGGATGGATTCCATAACTTTTTCTACGATGATCGGGGCAAGTCCTTTACTTGGCTCATCAATCAACAGTAATTCATTTTCATTCACATATGCCCTGGCAATGGCAAGCATCTGCTTCTGCCCTCCGCTCAGCTGGCCGCCGGGTTTCTTCCAGAATTTTTTTAAATCCGGAAATAAATCAAGTACCCATTCCATGCGTTTTGTTGTCTCTTCATCTTCTTTTTTCATGGCCACTCTCATATTTTCACCAACAGTCAGATCAGCGAATACACCCTGATCTTCAGGCACATAGCCAACGCCGCTTTTGGCAATGGAATGCGTCTTCAGCTCGCCTATTTCCTTATTTTTAAAAGAAATAGATCCGCCTGAAACCCTGTTCAGTCCCATAATTGTCCGGAGTGTCGTGGTTTTTCCTGCACCATTTCTGCCAAGAAGCACCGTTACCTCACCCTTTGGAACTTCAAATGAAATATCGTGTAAAATATGATATTGCTGTATGTATGCTGCAACCTGTTTCAGCTCAAGCAAATTGCTCATCGTACATGCCTCCCAGATATGCTGACTGAACCATTTCATTTTCAATAATCTCTTCAGGTGTCCCTTTCGCCAAAAGCTCACCATGAAATAAAACAAGTACTTCATCAGAAAGGTCCATGATCAAATCCATCTTATGCTCGATTAATACGATCGTCCGGTCACCATCAGCTTTTATGTTGTTGATGACATCGATTATTGCCGGGACTTCTTCAAGTGACATGCCGGCAGTCGGTTCATCAAGCAATAATATCTCTGTTTCCAGAGCAAGCAGCATTGCCAATTCCAACTTTCTTTTTTCACCATGTGCAAGATTAACAGCACGTAATTGTGCTTTTGATTCGAGGAAAACTTTTTTGAGAAGCTCCATTGCTTTTTCTTCAAATTGTTTATAATACTTGAAATGAGCAAGCATCTGATAGCGAACTTTAGCCTGCGATTGCACTGCTAAACGTACATTTTCGAGTACAGTCAGGTTAGGGAAAACATTCGTTATCTGAAAAGAACGTCCAATACCCATGCGGGCACGCTGTGTTGTTGTATACTTTGTTATCTCCTTATCTTTGAAAAATATCTGTCCCTCTGTCGGGGAGAGCTGGCCGCTGAGCAGGTTAAAAAAGGTTGTTTTCCCTGCACCATTCGGACCAATTATCGAGGTGAATTTTTTTTCGGGAATCTGTACAGAAATATGATCAACAGCTGTATGGCCGCCAAATGCAATTGTCAGATCTTCTGTTTCCAGTATCGCGGTCATCTTTGGTCCTCCCTGTTTATTTGATAGCGGAACATACCCTTGCCTAAGAAAAACTCGGCATTCGCCTCGTATTTTCAGAGGTCAGATGCCTAAGAAAAACTCGGCATTCGCCTCGTATTTTCAGAGGTCAGATGCCAGAAGTCGGATTGGAGGAAATCGGCGAGTAAGCCGATTTCTCCAAAATGATATAGGCAAGGGTTCTGATCCATGGTTAATCGTTTTTAATTGGTGGTGCTGTTTCTTCAGGCGATAAAACTCTGTTCAGCACCGGCACCGGATAATCGTATCCTTCTTTTTCCTCTAACGTAATCGCATATAGCGATTGCAGTGCCTGGTGATCCTCTGGACGGAATGTCATTTCACCTTTAGGGGTATCGAAACTCATTCCTTCCATCGTATCGATCAGCTTATCGGCAGTTGCATCTCCATCGGTCTTTTTAAGCGCTTCCACAATTGCGATCGCTGCACTCATGCCACCAGGTGTAAATAAATCAGGCACTTCGCCGTCGTAACGTTTCTTATGTTCTTCCACCAACCAATCGTTCACTTTGTTATCCGGCAGTGTGTGATAGTAAACAGTGAATCCTTCCATACCCACTAACGGCTTCATCGTTGATAGAGCAGCTATGTCCGGTGCACCTGTCGTAATTTTAATTCCCTGGTCCTGAACCTTCATATCAGCTATCTGGTTCCACGGTGTATTCGCACCTGCCCATACAACGAACAGATAGTCAGGATCCGCTTCGATGATTTTTTGAATGTTTGCTGTGAAGTCAGTCGCTGCAGGGTCTGCATATTCCTCATGAATGATGTCTGCACCCAGGTCTTTTGCTTCTTTTACAAATGCCGAAACACCATCACGGCCAAATGCAGAATCCGGTGCCAATGTTGCTATCTTTACTCCCTCATCTGCAATTGCCGCAGCTGCTGCCGCCGCATCCTGAGATGAGTTACGGGCTGTTCTGAAAATATAATCATTGTACTCTGAACCTGTAATACTATCAGCAACAGCCGGTTCAACAATCATGACAGTTTCATATTCTTTCGCAAGCGGAGTTACTGCCAGCGTATCCCCGGAACTGGATGACCCAACCAGGAAATCCACATTTTCATCTTCCAATAGACCTAATGCTTTTTGCCGGGCAACTTTTGGATCTGTTTCGGTATCCTCAAAAACTACTTCCAGTTTTTTACCTGCTACTTCCATTGTTCCGTCAGTAGCATAGTCAAGACCAAGCTCAAATCCCCTTTGCGTTTGCTGTCCATATGCTTCCAATGCACCAGTCAATGATGCAAGTACACCGATTTTTATCGTTTCCTTGCTATCACCACTATCGCCGCTTTCGCCGGATGCGTCTCCTTCATCACCACAGGCAGTCGCGATTGCAGTAAACAGTACCAAAGCAAAAATCAGTCCGATTATTCGTCCTGCTTTCATTCCTTATTTCCCCCTTTAAATTTAATCATTACTTCTTACCGTGATGATAAAGAAGAGTAGTTACAGGGAAGTTACAAATTGCAACGTCGGGTGTTGCTATGAACTTGAGCCGATGTTTTCCTGTGGGCTGATGTCGCTGCCCTTCTGCCGATGTTCCTTATCTCGAGCCGATATTTTATAAAAAATTCCCCTGATTCATGTGTAATCAAGGGAGTCTTCTTCAATATGCTTTTAACTCTTCCGATTCGATGATCATGTCATACATTTCCCGTGTTGGTTCCATCGGTTCAATTCCCAGTTCTTCATCTAAAACAGCAGCACATTTTTCGTACCACTTTATCGCCTGTGGACGGTTATTATTTTGATAGTAGCTGTACATTAGCAGCCGGTATGCCTCTTCCCATGTATTGTCGATTGCTAATATCTTTTCACACCAGTCGACACATACGTTGAATTCCTGCAGTCGTACTGCTACCTGAGCCATTTTTTCGGCGCCCCGCAGATAGATTAATTGCAGACGTTCCCGCTCAGCCAGGCACCAGTCGCCGAAACGAATATCAGAAAGGTAATCTCCGTGATAAAGTGTCAGTGTTTTCTCCAGCAATTCCTTTGCATGCTTCGGATTGCGCGCTTTAATCCCGCTTGATACCCCTTTTTCAAATAGGATGCTGTCGAGTTTATATCCAGAATCTGGGTTCAAGCCATATGCACTGTCTTTTCGTCTGATAAAAAACGATTCCTCACGCGGCTTACGGTTAGGTTCCAATGCTTTCATCAATGCATTGAGGGTAACCTTGAATGATTTATTGGCACTTTTCTCATCCTGGTCCGGCCACAGTGTGTGGAAAATCTCTGTTTTGGTTATGAGCTTATCCCGATTGGTGATAAATAACTCAAAAAGTTCCTTTGCCTTGCCGCGTTGCCAGTCGCCTGTTTCCAACTGCTTATTTCCGAGCCATACCTTTAAGTGACCGAGTGTCTGGATTGTTAATGTATAACCCGGATGACTTTTAATCGTTTTATCCAAGCCAAGTTCATGTAACATCCGGGAAATGAATGTCGGCTCCATATCTAGCTGCTTTGCCTTCAACAGCATTGGTGCAATATTTTGAACATCCGTCGGTCCGAATGTCGTCCTTTTTTTAAGGAAAAAATCATAGGATTCGGTTTGCAGTTCCTTCAGAAAAGCACTCATTTCCTGCCTGAATCCTTCGTCATCTTCCTGCATAAAAGAAATGTAGGCAATCCAGAAGCGGCTGACAATCAGCCCATACCGATCACCACATGAACTGAATTCCTCATAAACTTCTTTCATCACCTTTGATGCTTCCGTAAACTGATTGTTGTATATTTCAGCGACACCGAGACATATCTTTATGATTGCGCTCAGCCAGCGGTCGTTAACCTTTTTAGTTTCGTACAGACCTTTTTTAGCCATTTCAACTGCTTGTTCGTAGTGCTGTTTTTTTCCATAAAGGATTGCCAGACCCATATACGGTTCAGCTTTGCCGCGTGAGACATTTATTTTTTCCATAATATCAAGGGCAGTCTCATAACAATCAATTGCTAAATCGCTTTCATAATTGTCAAGCAACTGAACGGCATGCCCCATTCGCATCCATCCGCAGGCTTCGACGAACGGGGACTGTATACTTAATCCTAATTGAATCCCGTCACTTGCCAATTTTTTACTCGATTCTGCGTTGCCCATAAACGCTTCAATAATTGATAAAAGAATATCGGTTTCCCGATGTGATTGCGGCAGATGTTTCGTTGTTTTTGCGACTTGTTTTCGCTGAATCAGGATTTCTCTTGCTTTGGAAAGCCGGCCGGTCCGAAGATAAATCCGTGCCTGCAGGTTTCCTTCCTCAAGCGGCAGATTTAATTCCTTTGCCCGGTCAAACCACGCCTCTGCTTTGATTGCCTGTCCGGCATTTATCAGGTTTTCAGCCATTAGCTGATACAATCGTGCCATCTCTTCTTTTGTTGCGTTTGACTTTTCCCGCATATGGATTGCCTGATTGACATAACGTTCCGCTTTATCAGGCTGTATCGTGTCCAGGTAAATACGTGCTTTGCCTTCCAATGCAAGTCCGGCTATATAGTAATCATCGTTACCGCGTTCAAGGATTTTTTCATAATTCTTTTCCGCCTTCGCATAGGATGACCGGTATCGTTCGATTTCTCCCTGATAAAAATAGAGTATTAAATCTTTATCTTTATATTCCATCGGCAGCTCAGTCAATATTTCGTATAAATGCTGCAGCCGTCCGATTCTTAGCAGTTCGGACCCCTGCTGTTGAAGAATGCGGGCAATTGCGCCAAATGCCTCTACTTTCCGGTAATGGTATAAAGCTGTTTCCATATGGAATATTTTTTGATAGTAATGGGCAGCCCTTGTATGTAAATCGGTATATTCTCTCGGGTAATTTTTTTGCAGCTGATTTTCCAGAAAAGCCTTGAATAAAGCATGATACCTGTAATGGTCACCTTCACCGTCGACAATGAACAGATTTTGCTCAACCAGTCCGGCAAGAATTTCTTCTGAACCATTAATCTTTAAAACGTCATCGCAAATGTCTGGCGTTAACACGTCGATAATACTGGATTGCAATAAAAACTGCTGAATGATCATCGATTGTTTGGAAAGCACTTCCGACGCTAGATAATCAAAGAGATCCTGTAATGAGCGCTGGCGGTTTTCCAAAATAACATCGATTGAAGTATCCGATTGAATGTGCTGAACAAACATGCTGAATGCAATGGCCCATCCTTCTGTCAGGTCATGTATTTTCTTCAGGTCATCCTGCGCCAGATCGAGCTGATACATATCTCCCAATACATGATGCATTTCTTCTGATGTCAAAATTAAATCATTTTGAGGGATATCAAGCAGTTCCCCTTTTACCTTTAATTTCGGTATAATATCCCATTTTGGTTTATTCCGGCTCGACAGGATAATATGCAAATTGTCAGGCATATACTCAAGCAATTGTTTTATCCATTGTTCAATCTCATTCGAATTCCGGACATGGTGAAAATCATCCAATATGAATACAATTTTTTTGTTCAATTCAATAATTTCGTTAATAAAAGATGACGTCAGATAACCTATCTGTTCGGTACTGAGATAATTATCCAACACCTCCAGCTCATCCAGGATGGTCTTTCCAAATGCAGGATATTTCAACTTAACAGCGTGAGTCAGTTTATTTATAAAGGGCAGAATATCATCATCATTCCGGGAAATTGAATACCAGCATGCATCCTGATTCACATGATGCACATACGATGCCAATGCAGTACTCTTCCCGTAACCTGCACCTGCATGAAGCAGTGTCAGCGGATACTTGGCTGCATTCATCAGCTTTCGATTCAATTTGGCACGATGAACAAAACGATCCTTCATTGGCGGTGGACTGAGTTGGCTTTGAATGATCGGTATTTTCCCCATATGAATACCCTCTTTCAAAAATTTCAATCTTCTTTTAGTTTAACATATGACAGACCAGACAAAATAATTTGTTTCATTATAGACAAAAATCAGACGAATTGTGGTATGATATTTTACAGAAACTTACAGACAAGGGGATCATAATGAAAAAACATTTATTTTGGATTTTACCTTCCATTATAATTGCCGCTGGAATAATCAATGTTTTTTATCAAAACATTACGAATGTCGCAGAACCACCGGCAGCAAACTGGAGCAGAGCATTACATATCGGAACGACAACAGTGGATAACAAGCTTCCTGTCCAGGTAACGGAAGATGGAACTATTAATATTCAAACTTATGAAGACGAACAGCTTCGGATCAAGACGCTGACTAAGGACTTTGAGACAATTGAAGAGAAGTCATATGATATTCCATATGATAAATGGACACAGGTGTATTTGCAGGGTGATACACTGATTTATCATGACTATAATCACATCTATGATCAGGAAGGCAACATCATTGTTTCGGATGCAAGCCGGTTCTATCCATTAAAAGACACCATTCTTTATATCAAAGAAAACGCTTTGTACGAGCTGGCACCTGCAGATAATAGCACACAAAAATTGATGGATCTTGAAAAAGGAATCGAGGATATCATACCTTACCAGGGAGAACAGGGCCTTTATTTTATGACGGAAAACTCCCTCAATAATGAAGTGGAATTAAATGTCTACAACGTTAATTCAACGGATGTTGAGTATATCCACCAGGAACAATTCACGCTGGACTTTGGACAAGTAGTCAACCATATTGATTTTGTCATTAATGGCGAAAACCTGGCATTTACCCTTGAAACAGAGCAGAAACAATCACAGGGAGCACCAGTTTTTTATACGTATTTTAAGGAAACAGCCATTGGTGGCAGTGAGGGGACTCCATTACAACAACTGGAATTTGATGATCCAGTCGGCGATGGAAGTCTAAGTGAAGTTGCCGGAATTTCCGTCAAATACCAAGATGGCAAGCCGCATTTTCTTTTTAGGGCGAGTGGAAATTCACAAACACAATTTAAAGGCAGAAGTGCGTTTAACATATACGCAGCAACCATGTCAGACAGTGGACATATCGACGTATCTCGGAAAAGCAATACTCCTGAAATATCCTCAAAACCGCAATGGTTAAATGACGAGACGGTTGCATGGCTTGACATGGAAGGTGATGAAAATGTAATCTATGTTTCTTCCGGAAATCCGGAAATTATTGATAAAGCCTCATCACTGACGCAGGATGACTGGATTCGCGCACTAGGCAAAACCCTCGGGATGTTATCAGTAATTGCGGTCACCATTTCGATTTCGAGTATCTGGTTCGTTTGGCCGGTATTGTTCATTGTCGTTGTATACTTTTTGAGAGGAAGGATTGTAGAGGAAGACCCGGCATGGCTCTTTTACACCGGGATAGGCATCTACATGCTGGCAGTATTTTTCTTCAAAGAGTATATATTTGTGCCGTCTGTCTATGCCAATGCACCAAGTTATCTGACGTTTAATGGAAGCAGTATTGTTTATATCCTGCTGTTTGCCGTCATTGCGTTCATCGCAGCACAATCAACGAAGAAAACAAGGGGCTGGCAGGCTTCAGGAAGGATTGCCTGCTTTGCCGGAGCACATATTTTAATGGTATTGTCAGTATTTGGACCGTATTTTATTTAGTTGGAAGCTGCCTGCACATTGCAGGCAGCTTTTTCAGTACGAAGTGTTTCGTTACGATTCCTTGATTGTGTTATAGTTAATTCAATAGTTTATGTACAACTGGAGGAAACAGACATGACAAACGAGCTGAAAAAAGCCACATTTGCCGGTGGGTGTTTCTGGTGTATGGTCAAACCATTTGATCAATGGGACGGTGTACATCAGGTTGTGTCAGGTTACACGGGCGGCAATAAGGAAAACCCGACATATGAAGAAGTTAAAACCGGAACTACAGGACACTATGAATCAGTCGAAATAACATATGTTCCAAGTGTTATATCATATAAAGAAATCCTGGATTTATACTGGCGGCAAATTGACCCGACAGATGACGGCGGGCAGTTTCATGACCGCGGGGATTCTTATCGTACAGCCATTTTTTACCATGATGATGAACAAAAGCAACTGGCTGAAGAATCAAAGAGACAGCTTGAAGCGAGCGGTAAGTTTTCCAAGCCGATTGTTACGAAGATTTTAGAGGGGTCCACCTTTTACCCTGCTGAGGAATATCACCAGGATTTTTATAAAAAGAATAAAGAATATTATAAAGAGGACCGCGCCAAATCCGGGCGTGACGAGTTTATTAGAGAAGTTTGGGAAGAGTAGATGTTTTCTGCTCTTTTTTTATGGAAATGAATTCTGTTATCAAAAACTCTTAGATCCCAACTATATAGCGAAACTTTTTTCAATTATTAAGATCTATCAAGAAATATTCTTTTTTGCATTCCTGAAAAATACAATCGAGACTAAAAGCAGTCCAACTGGAATTATAGCCCCCATCAAAATATTAAGAGGTACATAGGATTCAAAAAGAAATGCATTCAATTCCGCATAATTATTGGCGAAAAGAATAGCACCTATTCCAATCAACCAGGCTAATGGAATGACTAAAGGTTGATATGTATTTAACTTAAAGGCTTGGGCCAGCCCTAAACTTAACCCGTAAAAAAACAGTGAGATTCGAATCATTAATCCGACCGTCCAAAGAATTACAGCAATGGAATCAAATCGATTGATGACTTCTCCGGCTTCAATATAGCGGACTTCTGAAAAAGTTGGAAAGGCCATGCTCGAAGCCTGCTCGGCACCGAATAAGGCGACCGGCCCCGTAATAGGACCAAGAAAGAAGATTAAGGTAACCACCGCTACCCCAACTCCAGTTTTAACCAGCTTTTTCGGCCTTTGAACATAGGGAAGAATCATACCCATAATCACAAATTCACCAAACCAGCCCATCACTGATAGCGAACCGACAGTAACAGGCATTATCCCATCCCCCATGATCGGCAATAAATTCGTATAATCCTTCTTTTCCCCCATCGTCAAGAAAACTACTGCCATTGCAATAAATATTAAGAAGATTAACATGATCTGGTTCAGCCGTCCTAATGTTTCCAATCCTTGATATACAATAAATGACGTAAGAAGCAGAATAATTGTAACAAATGCCCACATCGGCGTCTCACCCATGATTCTCTCATACACTTCTGCAAACAATCTTGTTGCCAAAACTACCATAATAAAAAAATAAATAAGATAAACTATACCAATGACTTTTCCCGGCCATAAAAAGTGTTGAAATAGAATTTCAATTAACGTTTGGCCCGGGAAATGTTGAGACAGTTTCACCAGTGCAATAATCCCGATCAGCCCTAAAATGGTACCCACAATGGCAGCAATCCAGCCGTCCTGACGACTTTGTTGGAGAACAACCGTTAACAAAATCAAATGACCAACAATCGTCAAGGATGTAATAGCTAACATGGCGGCTTGAATATTACTTATTCTGCCTTTTTCAATCATAGTTGGTACCTCCGTTTCATTTTTGCAAGGGGCTCAATGCATTTAAGAATTTGGAAATGGAAGGATCACGAATATCATAAATGGTCATCACACATAGAATAATCGTTAAACCGATAATCGCGAGCTGTACAAACAGCATTTTATGATTTTTCCCCTTCCATACAAAATAGATATGGGTTCCTGTGGTCAGAACAATCAGTACAATAAGTAGTAAACTTAATAAAATATTCATATATTACCTCACTTATTTGTTCCAGGCGGTTCTTTAAACAGTCCGTACCGTGAAATAATTGCTGAAACCCTTAAATCAATCTCCGTCTCTCTCAATAAGCCGTTTTTCCATTGAGAAGCCATTTGGTTCCACTTCTTGGGGCTTTTTTGATTAATGGCCCGCCCAAATCCAAAAATGTCTGTTTGCCATTGATTTTTCGCCTTGTTCAAAGCCATTATTGCTTCTCGCCTAACCTTTTCCTCAAATTTTTCATTTAAACGATTGAGGAATTTACTGGTTAAGTTAATATCCTTACATGTCAATTGGCCGATATCGGCTTCAACTTCAATCTGTACATTCATTTTTGGGCTCTTGCCGGATACTTGAGGGATCAGTTTTGATACAGAATTGGTTACATTCAAGCTCACGTCTCCCTCACCTTTTTTCCCGCAGTTCAGGACAACTATTCCGCTCTGAACTTCTCCTTTTATCCATAAAAAACCACGTGTTTCCTCTTCATCAAGAAACCCTCTTAATTGCCCCTTCTTAAATACAGCAGTTTCGTTCAAGTTAAGTGCTTTCGGTACATTTCCCTGATCATTACCTGACGAATTGGCTGATGTATCCCCTTCTTTATTCTTAGTTTGTTGATTTATTGTATCCTGTTTATTCCCATGTATGTCGATTTCCTGTTTTTTCTCCGCGACACTGATCACCCCAGTATAGGGGGCCGTTGTATTACTCATTAGTGCCTCAGTAAATTGGCTCATATCCTTGACCATCCCGGTCGTGGCAAGCCTGTTTGAAAGGACCAGGTCATTTATTTCCAATCCAAGCGTCAGATTCTGTTGTGGAACCGTTTTAACCAGTTCAGCTGCGGACCCCTTGGTTACGAGCAATTGAATATTTGGCCGGAAGTCAGTTTCTCTTTTAAAAAAGTCTAAAGCGGACTCCGTTCTTTCCCTTGCCGCACGTTCACCAAGTATAACCGCGTCTAAATGACCAAAGTAAAGTTTTTCTGGCACAGTGGCCGATAAGTTACTTAGTGCTTCAAAGATGCTTTTACCTGTAGTGATTACAATCAGAAATTTGTTTTCTTCATTTCCCGAAACAGCGGTTTCTGAAAAAAGGGAATATGGTTTAGCCATAACAGCTGTTACTTCAACTTCTCCGGTATCATTTTCATCAATCCCGATGACGTTGATTATAGCAAGGTTATTGATCTCCTTTGCACTCCAGCAACCTGAAAGCAACAGAATAGTAACGAGCATTGCCATCGGACGAAGAAAAGGTAACCGTTTGAACAGCCTATTTTTCCCCATTTGGATCCTCCTTACCTTCTTTTGGAGGTTTTGCAATATTATCTTCCCCTGCACGGTCAAAATTTTCGACACCCAATCCAGGTGTACGGGTCTCCATCGCCCACCATGGCGCACGAATAAATACGTCTTTCCATCCTTCTTTTCTTGCAGGAGAAACTGGAGAAAAGTAAGGAACACCAAAGGAACGTATGCTAACTAAGTGGGTTAATCCAAACATCAGCCCGACAATGATACCCATAAACCCAAAGAATCCTGCCAAAAGAAGCAGGGGGATGCTGTAAAAGCGTATAACCTGATGGAATGCATAATTTGGCAAAATAAAGGATGTCAGGGCAGTAACCATAATGACAATTGCCATTATTGGTCCGATGAAGCCCGCCTGCACTGCAGACTGAGCAATTAATACGAGCCCAAGAATGGTCACCACAACTCCGCCGAATATTTTTGGCATTCGTAATCCCGCTTCCCGAATCAGTTCATATGTCAGCAGCATAAATATTGCTTCTATCAACACAGGATATGGCAAAGCCTCACGATTGGCCGCGATACGCAGTAAGAATGGGGTCTGTAATAAGTCCTGATGAAAGGTTGCGATGGCCACAAAAAATGCCGGAAGGATTAAAATGATAAACAGACCCAATAAACGTACCCAACGAGTAACGCTTGCAAACAAAGACCCTTCATAATAGTCATCACTTGAATGAAGAAACTCAACAAACATTGCAGGGGCCGTTAAAGCAA
Source organism: Virgibacillus doumboii (assembly GCF_902806455.1). Taxonomy (GTDB): domain Bacteria; phylum Bacillota; class Bacilli; order Bacillales; family Amphibacillaceae; genus Lentibacillus; species Lentibacillus doumboii. The sequence continues at coordinate 3,134,111 of NZ_CADCWQ010000001.1, forward strand.
AAGGGCTGCCATCTGTAATAACAGCCACTTTTCCATCCAACAGTCCACCACAAACCCGATCAGGACGTTCTGTACTGAATACCGTCGGAAAAGGGGATTTTGGAGAATCCTTTATCATTGATTCTAAATAGTGGCTGTCTAAAACTCCATCAATTTCAATATCAGATAAGCGCTGTTGTACTTCCTTTACAATTTCATCATTAGCAATTCCTTCCACATAAACAACGCTGACCTGTGTCTGCGTTTGTTTCCCCAGTGTCAAATTTATAACTTTTAAAGAAGGTGTTTGCAATCTTTGGCGGATTAACCGCAAGTTTGTATGGACATCTCCCGCAAATCCTTCCTTAGGTCCCTTGACGGTCCGATCCGTATCTGGTTCCTTCGCACTTCTATCTTTACAATTGTCCGAACTAAATAGAAAAACATGATCTGTTTCATCGGCTAAAAGAACGATTTGCCCTGACAAGATCTGTTTTACAATTGGTTGCAGGTCATCCAATTCTGCTACACTTCTAAAAGGGAAACGCTGATGGATAAAAGTTTTAAAAGACCACTCTGAATTTTTTTGTGTTTGATTCGCGGCATATGAATAGAGGGCTTGTTCTATCTCAAATACTTCCCGATTATTGACCATTTCAGACAAATAAACCAGACATACGGATTGGTTACCGAATTGTGCGTGATAAAAGTCGATATCGTCGCACGAATCAAATATTTCTTTCAGGATGGAAACATTCTTCTCAAGAGACGTTGACAGAGGAGTGGTTAGGATTTTAGTGTTCATTTTTTCAGTTCCCTGGTTTTTAGATTTGTTCATAAACCACACCTCCTACAAGTTATAACTTTTCACAAAAGAGGCTTTTTATACTAATATAATTTGGTTTTTCAAAAGCTTCCTTTTACCATCCTAAACATGAAAATAACCAAGAGACAGAAATTATGTCTCTTGGTTCGCAGATACGTTTCCTTCACAGAGAGTTATAGTAAATCACAACTCTATTTCAAAACAACACTATGCATGAACCCCGCTTCGTGTATCACTGATTACTTTGCCGTTTTTCATCTCAACAATCCGGTCCGCACGGGAAGCCAGTTCAGAATCATGTGTTACAAAGATTACGCCGCAGCCTTTTTCTTTATTCAGTGTTGCCAATCTGTCAAAAATAATATCACCTGTATGGGTGTCAAGATTCCCGGTAGGTTCATCAGCCAAAAGCCAGTTGGGTTCATGGACTAAGGCGCGGGCAATCGCCACACGCTGTTGCTGCCCGCCGGAAAGCTGGGATGGCAACGAATCAAATTTGTCCGTCAGCTCAACCTGTGTCAGCATCGATTCGGCACGTTCTTTTTTGTCATAGGGAACTTTTCGGGAAAACAATGGGGCCATGACATTCTCTAAGGCTGTAAGTGTTGGAAGAAGATGAAATTGCTGAAAAATAAATCCGATGTTCTCAAAACGAAAGTCGGCCAATTTTTTCTGGCTCAGTTTGTTGACAGGATTCTTTCCATAGGTAATTTCACCCGCAGTAGGCAGATCAAGCGCCCCCAGAAGACTTAACAGGGTTGACTTTCCTGAACCAGATGGGCCTACAATTGCTACAAACTCCCCTTCTTCAAACGTTAAATTGATATCATCGAGGGCGTGTGTACTGACGCCATCCCCCTGAAATTCCTTGCCAACGTTAATACACTCCATCTCATGTGCCATCGTTGAAGACTCTCCCCTTTAACCGAATTTTCATTTTAATGTATTTATTCTGACTATACCATAACCAACAACAAAATCATATTCTTTTCCAGATAAAGGTTATATTAGTTCATCTATCTATAGTATAATTACATTTTAGTAGTGTTAGGAGCGATTTTTTTGCCAAACAATGAATCAACCACGCCATTAAAAATGCTATTATTCTGCTTTCATGCAACGAATACAATAATCATCAGTTATTTACCATTATATTTGGAATTCAAAGGGTTAAATGGTACTGAAATTGGCTGGGTACTGGCAGTCGGACCATTAGCTTCGATTTTTTCACAACCGTTTTGGGGATATATGAGTGATAAGTACAAAACGGTTAAACGCGTGCTGATTATTTGTATTATCGGATTACTCATAAGCAGTGTATTATTTTTTCAAATGAATGGATTGCTTGCGATAGTACTGATGGGTGCGGTATTTTACTTCTTCACTTCACCGATTGGAGCACTCGGAGACAGTATGGCACAGCGTCGTGCAGATGTGTTAAACATATCATTCGGAACCATCCGGACATGGGGATCAATCGGCTTTGCCACTTCTACTCTTATCGTTGGCGCAATTCTTTCGGAAATTGGTGTTCAGTATATGATTTGGCCCTATTTATTTTTTGGATCAATGGCTTTGATCGTCGCGATTCGTTTAACCGACGTGAAAGTGGAGTCTGATCCGGTACAGCTCAGTGATATAAAAAAATTGATAAAGAATAAACCGTTTATTCTGTTTTTGGGTATGATTATGTTTCTGACAATTTCCCATCGGGCGAGTGACAGTTTTATTGGTTTATATATTGCCGAACTTGGCGGGAGCGAGTGGTTAATCGGCCTTGCATGGTTTGTCGGGGTTGCCAGTGAAGCTGCAATTTTTGCTACCGCCCGCTACTGGTTCAGAAAATATCATACACTTATATTTATTATTTTCGCCGGTGCTGTCTATAGTTTGCGCTGGTTCATGTATGCTGTGTTTGATGACCCCGTCTATATAATAGCCTTACAATTTTTACACGGAGTCACGTTCGGCGTGTTTTATTTGGCAGCATTTGAGTATATAAGCCGATTAATCCCGAATTTGTTGCAGTCGACCGGACATCTGGTATTTTACGCCGTCTTTTTCGGAATATCAGGGATCATCGGCTCACTTGGCGGCGGCGTATTGATCGATTCGTATGGCGGCGATACGTTATACTTTTTAATGGGATGCTGTGCCTTGGCTGGTACTATATTCCTGACGATCTATCATGTAATGCCGCATAGGGGAAAAGCCAGAGGATGAGCAGGTAAAGCGCTACAGTTCTCCAGAAGTAAAGAAGCATGCGAAATCTTTTGGAATTTCGCATGCTGTTTTTTTACTTTTATTTAATTCATTGGATTAAGAGATTATGATGATTTTCTTTACGAAATGAATCTTTATAAACCGGATGAAGGTCTTTTCGCTTGGGTTTATAACGTAATTTGATCTTCATAACCTGGATGACGGACAGTTCGATGACTTTTCCGCCCCAAATTGTCCGTCATGCCCCTTATGACGGACATTTCAACGGCTTTCTTCTTCGGTTCGGGCACTTATAACCCTGATGAAAGACCTCCCGATAGCTTTCTTCCTTCGTTCGGTCACTCATAACCTCCTAATAACAAATAAAAAAGCAGGAAGACTTATAAAAATCCCCTTTTCATCTAGCTCAAGAAAATAAAATACAAAATGAATATAACAAGTAACACATACATGACCGGATTTATTTCTTTAATACGGCCTTTTAAAATCATGGTAATCGGATAGAAAATAAAGCCGATTGCGATTCCGGTTGCGATGCTGTACGTCAATGGCATGGTAACAATGATTAAAAATGCCGGAACTGCAATCTCAAACTGATCCCAGTCAATTCCTTTTAAGGATGAGGACATTAGAACTCCGACGATAATCAGTGCCGGTGCTGTCACCTCAGCTGTTACCACACTTAATAATGGTGAGAAAAATAATGCCAACAGGAAAAATCCTGCCGTAACGATTGAAGCAAAACCAGTACGACCGCCAGCTCCAACACCCGATGTTGACTCGATATACGATGTAGTTGTGGATGTACCAACAATTGAACCAGCAACAGTTGCAGCTGAGTCGGCAAACAATGCTTTACCTGCACGCGGCAGTTTATTATCCTTCATTAATCCAGCCTGTGTTGCAACTGCGACAAGGGTTCCAGCAGTATCAAAGAAATCAACAAACAGGAAAGTTAAAATAACAACAAGCATTTCAAGTGTGAAAATATCACCAAAGTGAGCAAATGCCTGACCGAATGTCGGTGCTACGCTCGGCACCTCACCAACGATTCCGCCAAGTCCTGATGGCGGATCAATCAGATTAAATATGATTCCCGCAATAGCAGTAATAATCATTCCATAGAAAATACCGCCTTTAATGTTCAAGCTCAATAGGATAACAGATACAAAAATTCCAAATATAGCAAGCAACACTGTCGGCGAAGTCAAATCGCCTATCCCAACGAGCGTTGCATCATTACCAACGATAATTCCTGCATTTTGAAAACCGATAAATGCGATATACACGCCAATTCCGGCGCCGACTGCCAGCTTTAAATTGCCCGGAATAGCATTAATGACTTTCTCACGGAGGCCGGTCAGCGTTAAAACGATAAAAATAAGTCCGGATGCCAGTACGCCGGCCAGTGCTGTTTCCCAAGGTATTCCGTAGCCCAACACAACGGTGTAAGCAAAAAATGCGTTTAATCCCATACCAGGTGCAAGTGCAATCGGATATTTAGCAAATACCCCCATGATCAGTGTACCAACGGCTGCGGCAATCGCTGTAGCCGTAAAGACAGCTCCCTGGTCAATTCGGGTAACCCCTTCAGGCAATTCCTCAACACCTACTAATGCAAGTGTTGCCGGATTAACAAATAAAATATATGCCATTGCCAGAAATGTCGTTAACCCTGCCATAAATTCTGTTCTATAATTCGTGCCTAACTCTTCAAAGCGAAAGTATTTCTTCATGGCTGCTCCTCCTTGTTCTTTCTAAATAAAATAAAGCACTCTTAATGGTCAAGAGTGCTACTTAGCAGGAAAAAGCAATTAGAAAGAGACATAAAAATGCTCATCATCATAATTACCAGTTTCTGCGTAGTCAGACCATTTACGGCGGTCTGGTAGAAACTCTGGGCCATATTCCCGAAATTATACGCAAACTATTAAGCTGTTTACAAAAATATAATACTACCGAATTTCGACAAAGTCAACCAAAACACGAATATTTTATATTAAAATATAAATAATGTTCGCTTATTCCCATTCGATTGTTGCTGGTGGCTTACTTGTTACATCATAGACAACACGGTTAATGTGCTCGACATCGTTAACAATTCTAGTCGATATTTTTTCCAACACATCCCATGGAATCCTTGCCCAATCTGAGGTCATACCATCGATGGAAGTAACTGCCCGAATCCCGATTGTATAATCATATGTCCGGGAATCTCCCATAACGCCAACACTTCGAATATCAGGAAGCACGGTAAAGTATTGCCAAATATCCCGTTCTAATCCCGCAGCAGCGATTTCCTCACGCAAAATAGCATCGGACTCCCGAACAATCTTCAATTTCTCTTCCGTTACTTCACCGAGTACACGGATTGCCAGACCCGGTCCAGGAAACGGCTGTCGCCAAACAATTCTTTCCGGTATTCCAAGCTGCAATCCCAGTTCACGAACCTCGTCTTTAAACAACGTATTCAGCGGCTCGATTAATTCGAACTGCATATTCTCAGGAAGCCCTCCAACATTATGATGTGATTTTATCGTCTGGGCAGTCTCTGTTCCACTTTCAATAATATCGGTATAAAGCGTACCCTGTGCCAGAAAGTCAATATCTTTTAACTTTTCTGCTTCGTCATCAAACACATAAATAAACTCATTACCGATTATTTTACGCTTCTGTTCCGGATCGTCCACACCTTTCAACTTGGACAGGAACCTGTCAGCTGCATCGATTTTAATAATATTCATATTAAAATCATCCGCAAAAACAGTCATCACATCGTCCGCTTCATTTTTTCGCAATAGTCCATGATCAACAAAAATGCATGTCAGCTGATCACCGATTGCTTTATGAATAAGGGCTGCAACGACTGATGAATCGACGCCGCCACTCAAGGCACACAACACTTTTCTGTCGCCGACTTTTGCCTGAATTTTTTCGACTTCCATATCAATGAAATTTCCGATTGTCCATTCTGCATTACAACCGCATACGTCAAAAACAAACTGTTTCAACAGATGATTGCCATATTCTGAATGGCGGACTTCCGGATGGAATTGCACACCGTACAGGTTCTGACTATGATTGCTCATGGCTGCGACCGGTGTGGACGGACTTGTTGCATCGATTTGAAAAGAATCAGGAACTTCCAAAACTTTATCGCCATGACTCATCCAAACCGTTTGATTTTTTGGCGAATCCTTAAACAATATCGGATCATGCGTCAGATCAATCTTCGCTTTTCCATACTCACGATTTTTTGCTTCGGATACATTTCCGCCAAAATGCATTGCCATCAGCTGCATTCCGTAGCAAATACCGAGGATAGGGATATCCAATTCAAATATTTCTTTATCACAACGGAAGCTGTTTTCATCGTAAACACTATGCGGCCCGCCGGATAAAATAATTCCCTTTGGATTCATTTTCCTGATGACATCTGCAGTTAATTTATGGGAGTGCAATTCACTGTACACGCCATGTTCTCTAATTCGTCTTGTGATCAGCTGATTGTACTGACTGCCAAAGTCCAGCACTAAAATCATTTCATTATGTTCCATGTTCAACACCCTTCTTTATTTACCACTTTACGGTCAAAATTGCCGACGATTTAAACGGACATTTGTTCCGTTATTTTGGCCAAAATACTAGTTTTTTAGCAATTGCCGGACGTTTATTCCGTTATCCGGTTTAAAACTGCTTTAACCCATCTGTTTTCAGCAAATAGCGGAATATTTGTCCGCATACAACGCAATTCATAAGTCAGATTCGGACCAATTGTAAAAACCTGAACTTCCCCAATATGCAGATTGCATAAAGGCAGAAATCCAGGTCAAAAAACACACCTATAGAAATTCCGCCTTCATAGTCAGGGTATTTACGGTACCCCGGTAGAAACTTTCGATCCATATTATCGAGGATATACGAATGGCGTATTATTATTCGTTTAATATTATCCTATTCTACTAACCAATAACATACCGGTCAAGTCATTATTTGCTTCATTAAATATTTCCATAATTGGCTTAAATTGGTCGTTTCCTGATCATCCATTTCATTTTTATACAAAATACTTTCGTAATGACTCGTTAACTGTTTCATAGCGTTGGTATCATAACGCAGATCCACGCGTTTGGAATACTCACGTAATGTCTGATCGGTTTTTTTCGGCAATCCTTTATGCGCTAACACGTTAAGCAGATAGTGATAAGCACTCTGGAATGTTTTTTCATTACTGTTATATTTAAATCGCCTATAGTAATAAACGGCTTTCCAGCGGAATCGTGTTATATACAAAATAAATGTAACAATAGCCACAACAGCAATTCCGATAAGGACATACCACCAATTCACTTCCATGCCGGCTGAGCTGCTGCTTTCAGATTGTGTTGATGTTTCCGGCTCAATTTCTTCCGGTTGTCTTTGCTGCTGTTCTGTGTCCGTTTCTGGAGTGGTTGTTGTATCCTCCTGCTGTGTCTCATCAGGGTTGAAATGAAAATCAGTTAAATTGGAAAAACCTTGTGTCGGCTCAAATGGAACCCAGCCACTGCCAGGAAAATATACTTCAACCCATGAATGTGCGTTTGCATTTGTTACTTCATAGACGTCATGGTCGTCTGAAGTAGCGCCCTGTTCAATTACTTCACCACTGGTAAAGCCTTTCACCCATCGTGCAGGGATGTCCAATGACCTGAGCAGTACTACCATCGAAGTGGAGTAATTATCACAATATCCTACCTTTGATTCGAACAGAAACTGATCTACATAGTCCTGATCTTCACCTGGCACAGGAACATTACTAATCTGGTACGTAAAACCGTTTCTGCTGAAATAGGATTCGATTGCCCTTGCTTTATCAAAACGGTTATCGTCCTCCGCAGTAATTTCTGCTGCCAGTTCGCCAACCCGGTCCGGTAAAGAATCCGGCAATTGGGTGTACCTGTCAAATATTTGTTTGGGATCCTCTATACTTGCCTCACGTAATTTATCGATGGCAAATGACGGCCGCTCATAGGTAATCGAATAACTATTCGCGCGGTAATCATTCCCCTCCCGTTGTGTCCGGATTTCTCCAAATTGACTATCCACCTGAAACTGAATGTCAGGGGCTGATGTTGTGGCAACCTCAGTTATTCCATATGGGTATACCAATTTGTTCATCTCATTGTTCCCCTGAAACTCCAGAGTTGTGGTTAATTCCTCTGTCTCCACACTATCTGAAAATGTCTCCAGTGAAATATTATTATTTTGCTGCAATTCATAACTTGGCTCGGCTGACTTTTCCCAGCCTTTACCTGTATAAACATCTTTTGTTTCTACACGCCAATAATGTTCCTCTTTTGCTTTTGCCTCAAATACCGGAGTGTAGTCCTGAATAAATGAACCGCCAAGTCTGGAGTCATTAGTCCCGTAGCCGACTTTCTGAACTACTGACCCACCATTACCGGAGCTTCCCGCATTTTCGGCTGCACTTTTTATAAACGGTACCGGGTCGGGCCATTGTGGATCAAACTTTGGTGCGGCATAACCAACTAATGTTGAAAACAGAACCACAGCGATTAGCGGAACTGCCCAAACTGCTGAACTTTTTAGCCAGGAAAAGCGAATAGCTTCCCGATCAATTTCTTTGAAAAAGTTTGTCATACCCAGTGCTGCAAACGAAATGATGAACGTACGAATAATTGCCGTATCTGCATCATAGACCGTAAACGTATCCAGTATCGTTAAATAAATAAACGTCAGCAGGATAAAAAAGAATATCCGTTTCATTACTATAAACCAATAGTGCAGCAGATAACTCATTAACCAAATTAGAAGCAGGAATAAAACGCTGCGGAACATCGGTGTCAGATCATACCATTGTTGTGAAAACAGGGCATTTATATTAAAGCCGATTTCCGTGAATACTTGTTTGAACCATAATTTACTTAAAACAGATTCTGTAAAAAACAGACTATTAATAATAAATGCAAGGCCAAATCCTTTTAACAGCATGGAAATCCACCATTTGACCTGAAGGATTGAAATAAAAAAACAAAAAACTGTAAATAAAATAAAAACGGTCAGATTATTTACATCACCAATCGCATTTACCGGGTACAGCCATTCGAGAAATAACACAAACGCACAAATATATAAAATAGAGGTGTATAGTAGTGGAAGTTTGGATTTCATGATACATTCACCTCAATCATATGTTGAACTAATTGTTTTTCGGTTATCATGTTAATAACAACTCCCTCAAAACGAAGCTGCTGAATAATATGGTGCTCATTGCGTGTAATCAGTGCGGATGACTGGATAAACAGGACAATCACCCGTTTTGTGCGTTGTTTTGCTTTCTGAATTGTTTCCTGAAAAGAAACATCCATATGAGTTGTAACCACGATCATATTTACTCCGGATGAGACTTTAGCCAATTCTTCTTTCAGTTTTACCGAAAACGGATGATCTCCACTTGGCTGCACCCTTGTAAGATGCTGCCGGATCAGATCCCTTTTTGCAGGATCATGGTGAAGTGGAAAATAGGAGGTTTCACTGCCTATTGACAGAAATCCCACCTGTGATTGCTTCCGGATTGTTTCCAGGAGTGACGTTGTAAGCTCAATCGCCGCTTCAAACGCCAGATCATTCATACCATGATAATGACTGGCATCCAAAATAACCATTGTATCCGTACTTTTTTCCTGTTCAAATTCCTTTGTGATGATGGTATTCTTTTTTGCTGTTTGTTTCCAGTCAATCCAGGAAAACTTATCTCCCGGCATGTACTCACGGATGCCTGTTGCCACATTTGTATTTTTCAAATTCATTGCATACGAAGAAACCGAACCTTGTTCAAAACTATTGATGCTTTCGGATATGTGTACAGGCCGTTCATTCGGAAATGCCACAATTTGGTCCGGCACTTTAAATACATGTTCTTTTTTGACAAAGCCAAATACATCCCCAATCCTGATACGCACGAACTGAAGCTGGTGCTCACCGCGAGGGACCTGTTCAATATAATATGGCAATTCAATCTCCCGTTTAAATCCCGGAAAAACAATCTTCTTTATTTTCCGGTTCACCTGTAATTTACCCGGTTGATCCATGTAACGGTATTTCTCATTATGACTATCCATCCGCTGCAATGTAACCGGGAAAACTTCTTCACAAATACAATAGTACAGCGGGTATGGAAATGATCGATTAATCTTCACTTTAACGGCCACCCGATCGCCGGCCCGGACTACATGATTGGAGAGTTTCCGTGTAACCTGCCAGTTTTTAATCGGATAAAACAACAAACCGATATGGTAAAGAAAAATAGGCGTATACGCAAAGAATAAAAACCAGCTTACAAAACCACCCTGGAACATGGCAAATGAAAATAAAAGCAGTAACAGGAGTACGACAAAAGCTAATTTGCCAATAAATCTGAGAATGCCTTTCATTAATTAAATTCCTTTCGAATCGGAATATGTGTATTTTTTACCACGTTATCGATAACTTCTTCGTTTGTCAGGCCGTCATATTTTGCCTCTGAAGTTAAGATGATGCGATGACCTAAAACGAACGGCGCCAAATATTTCACATCGTCAGGCAGAACGTAGTCACGTCCGTCGATGTACGCATAAGCTTTGGCAGCTTTCATCAATGCAATCGATCCACGCGGGCTGACCCCGAGGTAAATATTGCTGCTATTACGCGTTCCAGTTACTAGATTTATAATATACGTTTGCACACTTTTATCGATATAAATATCTTTTACTTCTTCCTGGATGGATATCAATTCTTCTTTATTGATGACAGCAGAAATTGTTTCGATTGGATGGTCTTTGGATGTAAGTTCAAGCATTTGCAGTTCTTGCTCGGTTGAAGGGTATCCCATTTTAAGTTTTAAAATAAAACGGTCAAGCTGGGCTTCTGGAAGTGGGTAGGTTCCTTCATATTCGATTGGGTTTTGTGTTGCCATTACAAAAAACGGTTGTTTCAATGGAATGGTATTGCCATCAACAGTTACATTTTTTTCTTCCATTCCTTCGAGCAGTGCCGATTGTGTTTTCGGGGATGTACGGTTAATTTCATCGGCAAGCACAATATTACCGAGGATTGGACCACCGCGGAACTCGAACTCCATCTCTTTCGGGTTATAAATCGATACCCCTGTTACATCTGAAGGCAATAAATCCGGAGTGAACTGAATTCTTCTAAAATCACAGTCCAACGATTTCGCCAACGTTCGTACAAGCATCGTCTTTCCAACACCCGGAACATCCTCAAGCAGGACATGCCCCTGGGAAAGTAGTGCTACTAAACTCAATGTGGCGGCTTCTTCCTTGCCAATCATAACTTTATTTATATTCGTTAAGACTTTTTCGATCCTTTCATTATTAACTGCGGTTTCTTGCATCATATTTGCCTGACTCCTCCCTGACCACGTTTACTTTTTCTATTAAACTATAGTTAGTTTAATAATACTAAAAATATACTATTAATAAAAGAAGAATAATAGATAATATTGCTCATTTTCTAAATCAGTTCGTTTTTTTCCAGTGCCGTGACAAGTATCTGGTGGGGTTGTTCCTTTCTGCCGATGTCCATGCTGTTCTGCCGATGTTTGGGATCTCCGATCGATATATGGCTGTTTCCGGTTGATATATCTCTCTGGTTGATAATCGGCGTCCCAAGCCAATATCCCGCGCTTCACACCAACCTGAATTCCCCGCCAACATCCTTATTAATCATTATTAATAGTTTTGTTCTATTTTATACTGCAATATCGGATTTCCTTTCACTCCAATCCATATATCTGATTGTTCCAGCTGATGAGCCAGTTGCAACAACTGATCCTCCCTGCCTTTTCCAGCCATTACCTGAACTCCCAGTGGAAGACCTTCTTCGGAAACATGAACGGGTACCGACATTGCCGGTTGTCCAGTGAGATTTGCCAACTGTGTAAACGGTGTGTACGTTAGACTTGGCAAAAACATCTCATAAATGAGTTCCTGCTGTTCCGATTTGTCTGATTCGACAATCCGGGCACATAGTTTCTCCTGCTCATTCACAGATTGAGTCAGCTCACCAACCTTGGGGGCAGTATATGCTGTTGCAGGTGTCATATAAAAATCATATATTTCATGGAAAGTTGCCATTTTTGCCGCTGCAACGTCCCACGATGCCAGGCTTGCTGAAAACTCCGCTGCTGAGACTGATTTTCCTGCCACATTCAACAGCCATGTTTCTATCTCGACATCATCAGCGGTGAGCGGTTTGCCAATACTATTTTCCAGTTTTTTCACAAGTGCAGCTATTTCACCGCTGTTCATTAAATAATAATCTTTCATTAACTGGATGCCGTCCACATCATTGTCCCGCTCCTCAACGATATGCCCTTCACTTTCCAGCCACTTAACCGTTTTCCACACAGCCTGTCGTGCATCATCAGAAACAGGTGTCCCGACTGGAGATTTCATCGTATAGGCAATCCGGAGTGGTTTCGCAAATTCCCTTTTCCTGTTTTCCTTATAGCTGCCTGAAAATAATGGTGTCTGGAATGCCGCTTCAGGCTGAACGACCTGTAATATATCAAGCATTGCCGCACTGTCCCGGACACTGCGGCTAAGCACAAAATCGATTGCAGCTCCCTGCCATTGTCTTCCCACTCCCGGACCTACAGGTGTACGGCCGCGGGTAGGCTTTAATCCGAACAACCCGGTAAAAGAAGCCGGAATTCGGATTGAACCTCCACCATCACTAGCGCCTGCAACCGGAACAATACCAGATGCAACTGCCGCGGCAGCACCACCGCTTGATCCGCCCGGGGAGTATTCCATATTCCATGGATTTCGTGTTGCGCCGTGTACTTCAGGTTCAGTAATGTTTTTAAGTCCGAATTCCGGTGCGTTCGTATGCCCTATAAATAATAGCCCGGCGTCACGCAGTTTTTTTACAAAATTAGAATCATGCCCGGCTACCGATGACTTTAATAACCTTGACCCGGAATCAACTGGCTCCCCTTCCATTGAATGGGAAAGGTTCTTCAGCAACGATGGCACCCCTGAAAATGCGCCCATAGTATACCTATGTTTTTTTGCCTCAACAGTTGCCCGCTCTTTTCGATTATGGACTACCGCGTTCAACGATGGATTCAGCTTGTCCAGTTGTTCAAAGCTGCATTCCAGGAGCTCTGCAGGTGTTACTTGTTTTGATTGAACCAATTCTGCCATTTCAGTTGCATCCATTGCTAAATAGGATTGAAGATTCATGCGTTCACCTCGTATTGTTCTATTTCCTCCATTGTATCATGATTTTTTGTCAGGTTTCGACTTGCCGGTATTTTCATAAACCGATTCAGAATTCTTCCAGGGAGGATCCCCATAGTCATGCAGCTTTTCATTCACCTTGAACACTGTGTATGGTATAACAAAAACCAGAAATGCACCAAAAAACACCCACATTTCAGGTAACCTGTCCTGCAAAATATTCCACATACCAATCACTCGTCTCTGTTAGTTTTGAGTCTCGTCCGTTGCTCCCATTGAACGCACTTTCACACCGGCCGTTACATGTATACTGCTGTCAGAAAAAATATTTTTTCCCTTATCCCAATCCTTCTTTACCTTCTGCCAAAAATCATAATGATGGTTCTGTAAAGTACGACCAATACCAAAAATATCAGCCTTTAATTCGTCCTGCGCTTTCTTAATTGATCGATTCATTAATTTCTCTATTTTGTTTTCCGCTTGTTTCTCGATATCCCTTAATTTCCTATTTGATGTCAAACTATTATTTCCAAAGGTCTCGGAGATTTTCCCTTCAACTTCGACTTTAATCGAAACACCGACTTTTGCCTTTGACTTTTCACTAATCTCCATTGAACTCTTAATTGACATCATTTCCAGGGTGATCTGCTCTCCATCAACTTTAGTTTCCAGCGTTCCTCCATCAATTTTTCCAGTGATAAGATTATACCCTTTTGTTTCTTCTGCATTCAGTGTTCCTACCATCAAATCTGTATGTCCCTGGAATACCGCTATACCTTCATAGTCCAGTCTATCCCCCTTTTTCACCATCCTGGGAACAACGTAGCTGCTATTGGCCAAAAGACTCTCGTGGAGATCACCAAGCCTCAGTTGTCTAGCAACTTCGGAGTTTTTAAAACTGTTATCGATAATTGATTGAATGTGCATCACAGGTAGCTGTTCATTCTCAGGTTTTATTTCAAATGCTTCCTTCGCCTTTCCATCTATAATAATTACACTTACTCCACGGCGCATTTCGTGATCCCGAATGAAAAGGTCCATTACATTGGCAAATAATTTTGTCTTTGCCAATTCACCCGATACAGCAATAAGCTGCATATGCGGCAAAAATGGCGAGCGGCTTGTAATGGTGGACATTTCTCCTTGAATTGCAATCAGGCTATTACCGGTTACCGTCAAATTAGCAAAGGCTTTGCTGGCGCTTCCTCCCTGTGTTTGTCCGCTTAGCCCGGCAGGCACCGCAAGCTGATTCGTAATTGTTACCGCATTCTCTTTCTCTGATTCTTCAGGAAGATCAACGGCAATTCCAACGATAAACCCGCGATCTTCTATTTCAACTCTGTCCCAGCAGCCGGCTAACAGGAGAAGCATCAGTAAAGCCTGCACCAAATATATCCATTTTCGCTTAACCATTGCTTTTCACACCCCTAACTTTTAAGGCAATATAAAGCAATATAGTAATAAACACTGTCACCAGAAATCCATAGTAACTAATGAATAACCCAAATAAAGATACTTCATTAACATTCTGCGGGATCATACCAATAATGTACGCCAATGGAGCTAATAGAAATATAAGCTGATGTTTTCGGTCTTTCTTAAAAATAGAGTTCAGCAGAAATACAGCTCCATCCAATCCCATTACTGTTGTATTAAAAATGGCCATGATCCAAATGACAAAGAAAAGTGATTCGAACCGTTCAAAAAAACCACCCGGTATTTCAACGTCTTTTGCAAGTTCAACAGTAGGATAGATCAGGTTCCCGGCAGCGAGATTTCCAAACACACCGATACACATTACGTAAAGCAAAATATATAAAACTACTGCTATTGACATGCCGATAGATGCTTTTTTCGGTACGTTTCGAGGATGTTTGACCAGTGATGTATAAAATAAAAGAATCCCAAAGCCCAGAAAGGAAAAGATGCTTTGATTAAGTGCTTTTAAATACCCATTCATATCTGTTTTCAGCACAGGCAACAGGTTCCTCGGCTCAAATAAACCTGTCGTAAATAGCATGACAAGAAATGAGATAAAAATGATAAACGGGAGGAACATCACATTTAAACGGAACAACCCCGCCCTTGAACCGGATACCGCGTATACAACTACCAATAAGAAAGTAAGCCCGACAACCCCAAATGGTGTCTGGTCAAATAAATATTGTTCAGCAACATTAGCTATCACACGTGTCTGAAAAGCAGTTATCAATAAGCCTTGGATTGACATTATTATGGTAAAGACCACCCCAATGAATCTGGAAGTGATTGTGGAAGTATAGGTAATGAAGCTTTGTTGCGGAAATTTTGCAGCCAGATTTGCTACAAACCATGTCAGGAAGATGATAACAATACCGCCAACAATAAGTGGGAACAGTCCATCAACACCAATTGTCGGCTTTGCAAGGCTTTTTGGCAACGACAATATCCCAACCCCGATAACAATGGAAGGGACTGCAATCATTATTTCTTTGTCACGAATTGCATCGTCCGCATACTCAAATCTTTTCATAACCTATGCTTCCCCTTTATCCGTGGATTTGCTGTCATCTGTCTGTAAATAACCCGGCCTTCTTGTCAGCATGGTAATTGGCGCCCGCAGTACAAGGTCTTTGAAATCTTTAAAAAAGAATGGAGCAAACGGGCTTGAAAAAGGTACACCAAAACTCCTCAGATTGACAATATGGATATTGACCATGATATAAATGAGGATAACTCCGTATAACCCGAGGACGGCAGCCGCAATCATGAATGCAAAGCGCAATAGCCGAAACGAAATTGCCACACTGTAGTCCGGAATGGAAAATGACGCTATTGCTGTCAGTGCCACAACGATAACCATAACCGGACTTACGATACCTGCCGTTACAGCAGCCTCACCGATTACCAGACCTCCTACAATACCAATTGTCTGTCCAATTGTTTTTGGCAATCGAGCCCCTGCTTCACGAAGCAGTTCCATTGTAATCGCCATTATAATTGCCTCAATGGCTGCAGGAAATGGCACACCTTCCCTTGTTGCAGCAATGGAAAAAGCAAGTTTAGTCGGAATCATTCCCTGATGGTAGGAAAGCAGTGCAATATATAATGCCGGTAAAAACATGGAAAAAAATGCGGCTAAATAACGTAAAGCCCGCAAAAACGTACCAATTGTCCACCGTTCATAAAAGTCTTCCGGCGATTGCAGTGTATTCCCCAAAGTCACAGGAGCAATCAGTACAAATGGTGTCCCGTCCAGGATAATACCGAATTTTCCCTGAAGCAGCGCTGCAGAAACTTTGTCAGGTCTCTCTGTATTCGTCAACTGGGGAAATGGGGACAGAAAGCTGTCTTCAATCCACTCCTCTATAAAACCGGACTCAGGCGCATTATCCAAGTCTATCGTCGCAAGTCTTCGCTTAACTTCTTTGACGATATCCGGGTGAATAATCCCCTCCACATACGTGAGGACCAAATTCTTTTTGGAACGGCGCCCTACCTGGAATGTTTCAAATCGTAAATTAGGATCACGAATATGCCGGCGGATTAAAACCATATTTGTACGCATATTTTCAATAAAGCCCTCACGCGGACCACGAATCAGTGATTCCGAAACAGGTTCCTGAATGGCACGTGTTTTCCATCCTTTGGCATCAATAATTATTGCTTTATCCAATCCATCCAAATAAAGTATTGAGCTTCCATATAATAAAGCATTGGATACTTCATCAAGTGTCTTACCTTTTGAAACATCACTGATAGAAACAAGCTCCATTTCAATTTCATGCAGTAAATCTTTGGTATTGTATGGAAGCTCCTTTTTTTCAGCAAATATTTGAAGATTTTTAAGTACGTTATCATTTACTCTATCTTTGTCTACTAAACCATCAATAAAAACAATGGCACAGCGATGATCGGTATATCCAAGGCTGAATTCCCGGATGACTAAATCATTCGGTTCCTCGAGCATAATTTTTAAAACAGACATATTTTTATCAAGACTTTTTTTCAAATCAACCGGAAATTCAGTTTCTTTCTCTCTTTTCTGTTGTTGTTTCTTCTTAAAAAACGATCCCAGTCCCATTCGAATGCCCTCATTTTCAATTACCGTTTCCCTTTTGTTTCCCTTAAGTTCAGCTTTTTATACGAATTGTGGATTTGTGTATAAGTCTTTCCACGTAATACATACTAAGTGCACGGACCAGTTTAAGGAGGATTTTATATGCCAGAAGAAAATGTAAGCATAACCTCAGCTGAAATGGGAGAAATGTGGGGAGCGTACATGAATGCAAGCTTGATGACACATGTTTTATCATACTTTGAAGAAAAGGTTGAGGATGGTGATATTCGTGAAGTTGTTCGAGAAGCTCTCGACATAATGAAATCCCATAAACAGCAGTTTACAGACTTATTCGAAAAGGAAAACATGCCTGTACCATACGGGTTTACGGATGAGGATCTGAACGCCAGTGCCCCAAGACTGTTTTCAGATAACTACTTTCTGCAAAACATAATGCAGCTGGGGTCATTGGGAATGAAATCCTATTCAATGGGTATTAGTTATTCAACAAGACAGGATATCTATTCTTTTTTTTCAGAGGGGTTTCAGGATTTTAATAAACTGCATCAGAAAACGGTTATGACCGGATTATCCAAGGGGCTCATCAGCAAACCACCAATTATTCCGAAGCGAAAGGAACGGGATTTTGTTAAAAAGCAAAACTTCCTGACGGGATGGTTTGGAAAACGGCGTCCATTACTTTCCGTAGAGATAGCCAATCTATATTCGAATATTAAAAGAAATGTACTTGGTGCCGCAACAATTACCGGATTCGCTCAGGTAGCGCAATCCAAAGAAGTGAAGGACTACTTTATCCGAGGGGTCGAAATAGCCCAGAAGCATGCGGAAATATTCAATTCCATTTTAAATGAGAATAATATCCCGGCACCAACTGGTTCCGACACAATGGTAACAGCTGAAGCAGAAGTTTCACCTTTCTCGGATAAATTGATGATGTATCATACAACCGGGATGATTACACTTGGGATAGGATTCTATGGATTAAGCATATCAAGCAATATTCGCAGGGACATAGCTACACACTATGTTCGATTAACAGAGGAAATAATGCTATACTCCGAAGACGGCGCCAACATTATGATCGATAATGGATGGCTTGAAGAACCTCCACGAATGGTAGACCGTGATGAACTGGCAAAAGGCTAACAGGAAACAGGTTCGTATATGAAAAAACAATATGGAAAAAATAGAGACAAACTGGAAATGCTGTTATGGAGTATCGCCCTGCCCGGATTCGGACAAATATTAAATCGTCAGTTTTTGAAAGGGATTACCCTGGTTGCACTTGAAATTGCTATTAATGTATTAGGAAATTTTAATCAGATAATCATTTTAAGCTATCATGGTAAAATTCAGGAAGCCATCGAACAAACGAATTATCAATGGCTGATGTTCTACCCGTGTCTATATTTCTTTGCAATATGGGACGCCTATAAAGAAGCAGAGGGAGAAAGTAAACCGTATACATTCCTGCCATTCGTATTTTCAGCCTATTTTGTTACGCTTGGTTTAATTTTTTCACCAAACTTTACAATATTTGGTTACTTAATCGGTCCGATGTGGCTGCCGATTATGGCGCTGCCTGTCGGATTGGCTATCGGTGGTATACTTAGATGGATTTTATTAAAACGATTAGAAAAAAACAGTACAGTTGAAACATAGAAAAGGATTCTCAGTAAACATGGAAGATGTACATGAGAATCCTTTTCATTTTAATTATATTTTTTAATCCGGTGACGACGGAAATATAGACCAGCTAAACCAAGGAAGATGATTGTAGAAGCAATCAACATCACCTGATGGTCTCCGATAAAAGAATTCGTCTTCACTTCATGGCTGACAGTTTTTGCATCGTTACCTTTCTTCTTTTCTACTTTAGCTAATGAAAATGAATTTATCACTGATCCGGATTGGCTGATTACATCCAATGTACCGTCAGCATTCATTTCTTTCGTTACTGGTTTATTATTTAGATGGGTATAGGTCAGATATTCAGTTGTTTGATATGTTTGATCGCCTGATTTAAATGTCGTCCCTTTGGCAATGGACGTCCTTTCAAAATTTTTAAATGCATAGTCTAATAGATTCGTAGTGTCTTTATATGCCTCAGACTGGAAATTAGTATTTAACGTAATAACAATCAGGCCTAAATCATCTCTTTTAGCTGTTGTTGCCAATGTAAATCCGGACTGATTCACAAACCCTGTCTTTCCACCTGTTATCCCTTCGTACGAACCCTGGTGCAATAATTTATGATGTGTTATCAGAGTCGTATCCCATGACTCACCATGCCATTCCAGCTTGACTGTACCGAAGATTTCCCGGAACAGGTCATTTTGCAACGCATATTTGGTGATTTTGGCTAAATCTTCAGCCGTTGTAACATGATTGGGATCAAAAAGTCCATGCGGGTTTTCAAAGTGTGTCTTTTCCACACCGATTACATTTTTTAAATAATCATTTATATCGAATGCAAACTGCTTAACACTGCCGCTAAGATGTTCGGCAATTGCTACGCCTGCATCATTACCGGAATTAATTAATAATCCCTGGATAAGTTTTTTTAATGTTACCCGCTCTCCTTCTTCCAGGTAGACTCTCGTTCCTTCGATATTCCTTGCTTTCTCACTGACCGTTACGATATCATCCAGGTCACCAGTTTCAATAGCGTAAATAGCTGTGGCGATTTTGGTTAAACTCGCTGGATACATTTTTGTATGTGCATTATTTTCATAGAGGACATCCCCAGTCTTTGAATCAATCACAATAGCAGCTTCACTGATTATAGAAGGAGGCTGTGTTGTTGTTTCTGCGTGTGTCGTGGAGATTAGGAGTGGATTCAGGCTGATAACTGCTGCTAATAAAATAATAAACTTTTTCACGATTCCACCTGCTTTAAAAAAATTGCTTTGTCTTTATATATATGGAGCTAAAATTAACTTCCATCAATTAAATCTAGCATAATTGTATACTATTTTTGGGTGAAATTTGTCCTAAATTGTAAATTGTTAAGTGTCTGTAATAGGTAAATATTTACAATAAATTAATACTGAATGCGAAAAAGGTGTTAGGTTGTCCTTTACAGGGGAACATATTTATAATAGCTAAGGAGAAAATAACTCATAGTTACGTTCTTTTTTTATAGTAAGGATGTGAAAAAGTGACGGCAAATGATGCAGCACTGCAGTTTAATGAAGTGAATTATTCGGCAGAGGGCATACATATTTTAAAAAATATTACCGGATCAATCCCTGAGGGGAAAATCACAACACTGGTCGGTCCGTCCGGTGCTGGAAAAACAACCTTGTTCAAACTGTGCAATGGACTGCAGTCACCGGACTCTGGAGATATTTATATTAAAAATAAACATATCGACAGCTATGATCCGGTGGAATTACGGCGTAATGTGGGAATTGCATTGCAAAAAGCAACAATGATTGGCGGAAGTGTACAGAAAAATCTGGAGCTCCCATTAAAGCTGCAGGGCCAGGAATTATCTATGGAGCGGGCAAAAGAACTTTTAAAAGTAGTCGGTCTGGATGAGGATTTTTTACGGCGAAACACGAAAGATTTATCAGGTGGGCAGCAGCAAAAACTGTCGATTGCACGCACACTCGTAAACAGTCCCGAAGTTTTATTGCTTGATGAAATCACATCATCACTGGACAGTGTTTCCCGGCAGGACATTGAAGAACTTATCGTGGAAATAAAACGTAAATACGGAACAACAATTTTATGGATCACCCATAATTTGCAGCAGGCACTGACAATTGGTGATTATACGTGGGTGATGATGGACGGGGAAGTCGTTGAGACAGGTGAAAGTGAATTGTTGAGGGATCCGCAAAATGACCGGGTAAAACGCTTTGTAAGGGGTGAAATCGAATGAGCTACCTTACGTTAGGTATTTCGCTTTTATTTGTTATCATTCCGCTTGTTTTATCCAAAACACTTAAATTGGGACTGGAAAAAGATACCGTTATCGCAGCCATCCGCTCCATTATTCAATTGCTTGCAGTTGGCTATGTGCTCCAATTTGTCTTTGATTCCGAAAATATGATTTATATCCTGTTGATGGTCGTACTGATGATAGGCGCAGCAACACACAATGCACAGAAAAAAGGTGCAGCTATTAAGGGGATTATCTGGAAATTAGTGGTGACATTCGTTTTTGTGGAAATTCTGACACAAAGTATTTTGCTCGGATTAAATATTACACCGCCAACTGCTCAATACATCATTCCAATTAGCGGGATGGTGGTTGGAAACTCGATGGTGCTTGCCATCCTGTTCCTTAACCGTTTCACATCGGAAATAGAAACACATCAGGATGAAACCGAACTAGTCCTGTCACTTGGCGGAACACCAAAACAGGCAATCCATACCCAGTTGATTAATTCCATTCAGGCAAGTACGATTCCAACGATTGAAAGCCAGAAAACAATCGGGCTTGTTCAGCTTCCAGGTATGATGAGTGGTCAAATCATTGCTGGTGCAGACCCTGTACAGGCGGTAATGTTCCAGCTGCTTATCCTGTTTCTTCTGTTGACGACCGCCGTTGTGACCAGTATCATGATTGGTTATCTATCGTATCCGACGCTGTTTAATCAGCGGATGCAGTTGGTAAAACAGCCCGGGGGCAATGAGTCCTGAGCCAAATTTTATGGGGGCGCCGATGAAGGTTTTCGCTTTGATTTAAGCTGTGATTTAATCTTCTTAATCTTTATTAGTCACCCTTCAGCAGAAATCTGGATCCATTCGGGCACTCATATACCCGATGAGTTACCTTTCAACAGTATTCTGGCTTCGTTCGGGCACTCATATCCTTTCATCAGGTGCCCCGTTTCCCTGGGTCCTCATAAATCTGATTTTCAAGCGTGCGCTCAGTCAGCAGTAAAGACGATTTTAAAAACTATTATAAAAACAAAAACAGACCAGGCACACTCATGCCTGGTCCTATCTATGTTCTTCTCTCATCTCCAATAGTTATTCGCCACTGCAACTGTCTGATAATGAATCGCAACAACTTGCGAAGCCATTGTCAGACTATCCGCATTATCCGCATATACCGGTCTTAATTTCTCCCGGACATCCGCATCAGGCTGGGTATACCCCACACCCTTTCTGGCAAGTTTAATCGCCAGCTCAAAACCTTCCTGTGGTGTATCTGTTTTTAAACTTGGAAGCCATTCTGCCATAATATCCACCCCCCTCTCACTCAAATATAAACTTTTCTGAAAAAATAACAATTAATATATGGCTTTATATCACCTTTTTAATTGAAGTAAATTATAATCTCTATAAAAATTTACACGAATTTTCGAATAAAAATAGAAGCAACTTCATTTAATATAAGAAACATTCTTTTCGAGGTGAAATATATGGCGCAAAAACCGCTTTTGGAGGTTGAAGGATTAAAGACGCACTTTTACCTGGATGATAACTTAGTCGCAAAAGCAGTTGACGGTGTTGACCTATCAGTAAAACCCGGTGAAACAGTTGCAATTGTTGGAGAGTCCGGAAGTGGTAAGAGCATCACCTCCCTGTCAATCATGCAATTAGTTCAAAAGCCGGGAAAGATCATCGAAGGTACCGTAAAACTGGAAAGTCAAAATCTGCTTGAAAAATCACCGAAACAGATGACAAAAATACGCGGTAATGATATCGCAATGATTTTTCAGGAGCCGATGACCGCACTAAATCCGGTCTATACAATCGGCAATCAGATTATTGAAACAATACGAAAGCACAAGAAACTTCCGAAAAAAGAAGCCCGGCACAGAGCAATCGAATTACTGCAGATCGTTGGGTTTCCGAGAGCAGAGGAAATTATTGATGAATATCCGCATCAGCTGTCTGGTGGTATGCGCCAGCGGGCGATGATTGCGATGGCGATTTCATGTGAACCAAAATTGTTAATCGCTGATGAACCATCGACAGCATTGGATGTGACAATACAGGCGCAAATACTGGATTTATTAATCGAAATGAAAAAAGAGCTTGATATGGCAATTCTGCTGATAACACACGATTTAGGTGTAGTTGCTGAGTATGCCGATCGGGTTTTGGTTATGTATGGCGGCCAAATTGTTGAAGAAACGTCAGTTGAAAAACTGTTTAAAAATACAAAACACCCCTATACAACGGGATTACTTGAGAGCTTACCTAATTTAGATAAAGAGATGGATCGATTAGGACAGATTAAAGGCACCGTGCCACCCGCACACAGTTTCCCGAAAGGATGCCGTTTTTCAGCCCGATGCCCGCATGTAATGGACCGCTGCCTGGAATCAAATCCGGAATTGCGCGATGTCGAGGCAAATCACAAGGTTCGTTGTTATCTCTATGAATAAGGGGGCTACATACAATGGCGATTTCCGATGAACAGATTTACCATAATAAGTCTGAAAATACAGAAAACAAAGGTGAAGAAGTTCTGCTTCAGGCTGAAAACATTAAAAAATACTTCCCAATTCAAGGAGGAATTTTGAGACGTACAGTAGGCCATGTCAAAGCTGTTGATGACGTTTCGTTTGAAATAAATAAAGGTGAAACACTTGGAGTTGTAGGAGAGTCAGGTTCAGGCAAGTCCACCCTGGGCCGGGTTATTCTGCGCCTTCTTGAGCCAACTGAAGGTAACATCAGATTCGAAAAAAATAATATTGCACACCTTAGTAAACGGCAACTTCGAGGCTATCGAAAAAATATGCAAATTGTTTTTCAGGATCCTTTTGCTTCGCTCAATTCCAAAATGAGTGTCGGTGAACTTATTGAGGAGCCTTTGCTTGTTCAAACGTCAGCCAATAAAGCCGAACGCAAGGAAAAGTCCATTGAACTGCTGGAGAAAGTTGGGTTGCGTGCAAGTGACCGGACAAAATATCCGCATGAATTTTCCGGGGGCCAGCGTCAGCGGATCAGCATCGCCCGCGCACTGGCACTCAATCCAAAATTTATTATCTACGATGAGCCGGTTTCGGCACTTGATGTCTCGATTCAGGCACAGGTACTGAACTTAATGGCTGATCTGCAGGATGAATTTGACTTAACCTATTTGTTCATTGCACATGACTTAAGTGTTGTAAAGCACATAAGCAGTCGTGTAGCTGTCATGTATCTCGGACGAATTGCCGAGATTGCACCGAAGAATTCACTTTATGATAACCCGCTTCACCCATATACCCAGGCATTACTTTCATCTGTACCATCAACAGACATCTATAATCGCCGCGAAAAAATCAAATTAACCGGAGACTTGCCGAGCCCTGCCAATCCACCATCCGGGTGTGTGTTCCGGACGCGTTGTCCATTTGCACATGACCGGTGTTCCGTGGAACGGCCGGAACTTAAGGAAGTCGGTAACGGTCATCACGTTGCATGCCACTTGTACGACGAATCGAACATATAACAAGGCGGGTACTGAATAAAGCATTGGGGGTGATTTATCAGCAAAAGAACCGTAAGAATTTGCTTCGATACAAAAAAATAAAAGGGGTGATTTTTCGATGTTGAGAAAAAATTGGCTGTTTTTGCTGATTGTTGCACTGACATTTGGATTGCTTCTTGCCGCATGCAGTGGTGGTGACTCAACCGAAGAAGGCACAGAGGATGAATCCGGAGAAGGGACAGAGCAGGAAGAAACAAGTGAAGAAGAACAAGCTTCTGATGAGCCACAGATGGGCGGCACACTGACAGGTGCAATGGACACAGCACCTGCCGGTATGTTTAACCCTATTTTTTATGAAGAAGCATACGAAGCCAATATTCTTGATTTCACACATGAAGGGCTTCTCGATCAAAATAAAAAGCTTGAATTTATACCGAACCTTGCAAGTGACTGGAAAATAAACGAAGACAATACAGAAATCACATTAACACTTGAAGAAGGCGTTACCTGGCATGATGGTGAGCCATTTACTGCAGAAGATGTTGTATTTACCTATAAATCAATTGCAAAGCCGGGATATGTGGAAGCAGGCGGTATCCGTACCGAGTATGTGGTAAGACTGCTTGGCTACGAAGAATTCAACAGCGGAGAAACAGATGAATTTAAAGGTGTTGTTGCCGAGGACGAACATACGGTTACCTTTAAATTTGCCGAACCGAATGTAACCATTTTAAAAGATGTTTCCTTCCCGATTATACCGGAGCATGTATTTGGAGATGTCCCGATAGCCGAAATGCCGGAACATCCAGCATCACTAAATGCAGGTGAAGTAATCGGAACAGGACCATTCCAGTTCACTGAAATGCTTGAACGTGAGCAATATGTACTCTCAAAGAATGAAAACTACTGGAAAGGCGAGCCGTACCTTGACCAGATTGTCTGGCGAATTGTTGAACAATCCGTAATGCTTGGACTGCTGGAAAACGGTGAGATTGATTTCATTGCCGATCCAAATGGAGTCCCTGCAGCTGATTATGAAACGGTAGCCGGCCTTGATCATGTAGAGATTATTGAACAGACTGATTTTGGCTACCAGCTGATGGGCTTCAAAATAAATCACCGAACAGCTGCTGACGTTGAAAGCGGGGCAATTGAACCTGACAATTGGGTGCCAAATGAAGATATGAGTAATCAGCAGGTTCGACAGGCAATGGCATATGCAATTAACCGCAAGGCCATTGTTGATAACCTGTTGTACGGTCATGGTTCTGTTATCAATGCGCCAATTGCACAGCAATTCTGGGCATATGATGAAGAAGCAGTTACAGCGTATGAATACAACCCTGAAAAAGCCGGGGAATTGCTTGATGAAGCGGGATATACAGATACAAACGGTGACGGTTTCAGGGAAACACCTGATGGAGAGGAATGGGTCGTTAACCTGAACTATCCAACGGGTAACCAGCTCCGTGAAGATTCTGCACCGATTATCGCACAGTTCCTTGAAGAAGTTGGTATAAAGATTGATTTGCGTCAGCCAAAAGAAATGACTGCCTATGTTGAAAATTTAACGAACGATAATACGGACTGGGATCTTTACCTGCTTGGCTGGAGCCTGGGCAGTGGTGATCCTGACCCATCCGCATTGTGGAAATCAACGGCAGCCTACAACTTCTCAAGGTGGAATAATCCGGATTCTGACCGGTTAATGCAGGAAGCGATGCAGGCACCTGAAGCATTTGAACAATCCTATCGTGCAGAAAAGTACAGTGAATGGCAGGCACTGTTTTCAGAGGATTTACCAGCCCTTCTCCTGTACGCACAAAATAAAATTTACGCTTTCAATCAACGTTTGCATGGTGTTGATCCAATGCCGTACTCGTTTATAAACGATCCTCACAAATGGTGGGTATCTGAGCAGAAATAGATTAGCCCATTTGAAAGAGCGTGTGGATAGCACCGCATGCTCTTTTTTTAAAAAGTACACTAAGAATAATTTGTTGCTACCTGAATCCGCAGTCTGTATACACTTCGCTTTCCGGGGGCGGCTGGTGAGCCCTCTCCGTGCTTACGCACTCCGTGGTCTCACCGATGCCTTAGCTCCCCCAGGAGTCTACGTGTATACAGCCTGCTAGTAAAAAAATGTATACCAAGAATAATAGTAATATACGTACCTTTTAAAAAATCGAAGTATAATAACACACAAAATTCAAAGATAAAAAGCCCGGTTAAACTAAAGGGGGGAGACTTATGTACAAATATATCATTCGTCGGACACTTGTATTTATTCCAATGCTTTTTGCCCTGACCATCATTGTATTCGGGCTTGCAAAAGCAGCACCCGGGGATGCGTTAACCGGGCAATCACTTGCTGACCCGAATGTTGATCCGGAAGTATATGAACAGCAGCGGGAAGCATTAGGACTGAACGATCCATTACCTGTTCAATATTGGCGGTGGATAAGTGATGCCGCACAGGGGGACTTTGGAAAATCATTAGTCTTTAACGGACGTTCCGTAGCCGAGCTGATTGAAGCCCGGTTTGCCAACACCCTTTATTTAGGCCTCTTCTCAC
The DNA here is from genome assembly GCF_902806455.1 of Virgibacillus doumboii. Taxonomy (GTDB): domain Bacteria; phylum Bacillota; class Bacilli; order Bacillales; family Amphibacillaceae; genus Lentibacillus; species Lentibacillus doumboii. The sequence goes on from NZ_CADCWQ010000001.1 coordinate 3,161,402, forward strand.
TTGGTATTACGATTCTAGTGGGTATTCCAATAGGGATTTATTCTGCACGACATCCTTATTCGCTCCTTGATTATGGAGCAACGGGATTCGGCTTTCTCGGCCTTGCCATTCCAAATTTCTTTTTCGGATTAATTGCTATATACTTCCTGTCTATTAATCTGGGATGGTTCCCTGCACAAGGCACACTATCTGCTCCGGGCATGACCGGTTTTGAAGCATTCATGGATCGTATTCACCATATGATATTACCCGGGATAACACTTGGCCTGGCAGGAACAGCAACATACATGCGCTACATGCGTTCGGAAGTGCTTGATGTCCTGGGCAGTGATTACATCCGAACCGCACGAGCCAAAGGGATGAGCGACACGAACGTTCTTTATAAACACACCCTCCGTAACGCACTAATCCCGATTATTACGCTAATGGGATTTGAAGTTGGTGTTTTACTGAGTGGTGCGGTTATTACCGAACAGGTCTTTCAGTACCCAGGGCTCGGAACACTGTTTTTAAGTTCAGTGGTAAACCGTGACTTTCCGGTAGTAATGGCGATTGCCCTGATATTGGGCGTACTGATTTTGATTGGAAACTTATTAGCCGATATTTTTTACAGCATTATCGATCCAAGAATCCGATACGATTGAGGTGAAAACATATGCATTCAAATCTGCAAGAACCATCGTCGCCACAGCCAGAAGGCAACCCGGATGAAAGCCAAGTCAAAAGCAAAAGCCCATTTCAATTGGCATTACGCCGGTTCATGCGAAACAAGTTAGCTGTCATCAGCGTCTTTGTTTTAATAATGATTACCATCGTATGTGTGATGGCTCCTGTATTTACCGACCAGGATCCGGAGAAAACAAATCTATTACTGATTGAGAAAGGACCGAGCGAGGAACATATTCTGGGCACAAACGGACAAGGGCAGGATAACTTTGCACGCTTGTTATATGGCGGACGAATTTCACTAATTGTCGGTTTCAGTGCAATGTTCTTCACATTGGTAATCGGAGTTATTCTGGGTTCGGTTGCCGGCTATTACGGCGGCAAGATAGACGGATTAATCATGCGGGCGGCCGATATAATGCTCATGCTCCCGTTCCTGGTACTGGTGCTTACGATAATGGCCATTATTGAGGAAGTGACCATCCAGATATTTGTCACCATTATCGCGATTACATCCTGGCCGAATCTGACGCGGATCATCCGGGGAACGTTCCTATCGCTCCGTGAACAGGAGTTTGTCCTTGGCGCACGAGCAATCGGAGCAACCGATTTTCGGATTATTTTTAAACACTTTATACCAAATGCGATTGGGCCAATTATTGTTAATGCCACATTGATGATGGCTGTATATATTATCATTGAATCAGGTCTCAGCTTTATCGGTTTTGGCATTCCACAACCAACACCAACGTGGGGGAATATGATTTCAGAGGCAATGAACGTCCGGATTCTCCGTGATCATCCGGAAGCCTGGATTCCACCGGGAGTAGCGATTTTGGTTACTGTGCTGGCGATAAACTTTATTGGTGACGGGTTGCGTGATGCGTTTGATCCGAAGAGTAAGCAGCGGTAGGGGGTGTGAGATAAATACTTATAATGAGGAGTCTTCCGTTGTGGGGGCTCTGTTTGTTTTTTATCCAAAAGATATTAGCTGATTTTGGGATAGACAAAGAAGCCGCGCAGCCTTATTTGAGATTATGCCCTTAATTTAACCTTTTAAAGTCCCATAGGGTATTTGTTTTGCAGTCAAAACAGGCATATATGACAATCCTTTATAAGCATCCAAATGTATCCGTTCCTTAACTTCTGGTGGATATGCAAGTATATTGCTTAATTCATCAAGGGCAGTTTGTGACCAATAGACATTATAAGTTTTGTTCACTTTCAAACTCCCTGATTTTATGCTGAAGATACTTTAGTCCCTGCTCTTGATCATAAATACGTCCATTTTCACGATCTTCCCGACTTTTCTGTACCTGCTGGATGAGTTCCTTATCAATAGAAAAAAGGTCTAAGTCCATTTGATCAATTGCTTCTCTTTCCCGTTTCATATTTAAATAACCAATAAAGTCATATACTTCAGCCCTATCTTCTTCGTGAATAAAGTCAATCAGCCGTTTTAGTTCTTTACGGTTAACACTCATTTTAAACACAGCCTTATTATTTACTAACACCATTATAGCTTTGAATGAATCATTTCTAGAACCCATCCTTATTTCAATATAAAATTCACTCCAAAATCTTATTCAATAAGCGGGCCCGATAATAGCAAAGTTTATTAATTACCTAGATGATTGAATTAGTAAGGACGTGTCTTATTAAGGAGCAAACCCATAAAAAAGTAATATAAATATAAAGGATAATACATATCCAATACCTACTAACAAGGCTATCCAAATTATTAACATAGCAATTTTTGACCAAGTTCTTTTAAACGATTCATTAGTAAATTTAAATAATTTGTAACCGACTAAAATAAACAGTGGAATGAGGTAAAAGTACAAGAAAAAATTCACCCAGTCAAACTGCTTTTGAAAACCACCATCAACAGGATTATCATATAAATGATACGTTGATGAAATATAAATTAGTCCACTCATAAAAACAATAGATAGTTTTATAAAAACGATTCTTTTAATGTCTTTGCTATTTCCTTGTTGCCGGTTCCCAGCGTTAACACATTTAATACCCCAGTAATACCAAGAAATCCAAAAACAATATACCCTTGCATTGAATAATCAGTACTCCAAACACCTATAAAGAATGAGATTAAAATAATCAGAAGTAAACCTGCTCGTAAAGTCACACTTACCCCCCTTAAATCATTTAATTCGTATCCAACAATCTGGTTCAATTCAGAAACAATGCTTATTCGACAACTGCGCCCGATTGGTGAAGATTATATTTGCGAATAATTATAACGCTTACTTTTCGATATTGCTGTTATCATAAACCCTCAATTCCACTCCTTTTTCTTTTAAAAACCCATTAATTTGCTGTTTATGGTGATTATCGTGCCATATAAATCCTGCTATGTAATTAAAAATAGAATGCGGGTAACCTGAATATCTGTCGACCTCTTCACCATTCAGTGTAAATTTAGCAAAGAACTCCTCCTCATCCCTTTTTCTTAACTCGGATATAAGCCTAGTTCTTTCCTCAAGCTTTTGTTGAAACAAAAGTTGTTGGGATACGCCAGACAACGCGTATTGTGCTGCTTGCTTATTTAATGTTTCAAAATCAATACTTTTAATCACAGCGTTAAGTTTCATTTGTGGCAACGTTTCCTCTCGAATGTACCTATCCCAAAATGATATATGACTGATAATCTCCGCTATAGACCATTTGCCTTCTGCAATTGGCTCAAAGAAAAGAGTCTCCTCAATTGTCTTCAATGAACCGATATAGAGGTTAAAACTTTCAAAATCATTAATTAGGTCTTCTGTTGTGTACATTAATATCCCCCATTCGTTTATTATCCTCTGCTTGAATCATACCAATATAGCACCCTCAGAGTCTTTATTCTAAAGTAACCTTATATTTAACAAAATGGCCCTTATAAGCGAGAAGAGGGTAGATATTTTTCGATTACTGCGCCCGATCGTATTGCGGAACGATTTGAATCGTTAAAAATAGTAATTAGCTATGAAAATAATAGCGAGGAATAAAACAAGATAAAAAATTGTCCATAAGATTGCTTTTGATGGTATTTTTACTTTTTCCTCTTCTGTTTCCGTTTGTTTATATAAAATACTTCTTGACCACCAAAAGACTGCTGTACCCACCAGAAGGATTGTCATTTGCCAACCTAATTTACCAGTAGTGATAAAATCGTAAATAGCCCATATTAATAATGCTGCTGTATAAAACATAAAAGCATTTCTTGCAGCTTTTATATTATGGTTTTGCTCCATTTCATCTGCCTTACGTAATTTCATTTAGCACCCTCCTCAAAAATAAATAAATTATCCACCGTAGTAGAAAGACTTTTTGATAACTTAAACGCTAAGCTTAAGGTAGGATCATATTTATTATTCTCGATTGCATTAATGGTTTGTCTCGTAACATTGCATTTATCCGCTAGCTTTCCTTGAGACATTTTCATTCCTTTTCTTATGAGTCTGATATTATTTTTCATTTTTCGTACACCCTTTATTGTAAAAACCTTTTTACATATTAAGTATAAAAAAACTACACATTTATGTCAAATACTTTTTACATAATACGTGTAGCATTATTTGATTTAATGGATTTTATATTCAATATTGACGTTCTTCTTTATTAGTGATAATCGCCCAACTCTGGAACATATATAATATTCAATGCTTGGCATATTGCTCTTCTCCAGTTTTAAAAAATGAACTTCTTACATAGAACGTATATGCTAAGACAATTATCGACCAAATTAAATTTCCGACAAATGGCTGTTGATGTTGATTTGATATAAGGGTGAGACTTACTAAACCAAAAAACGCAGAATAGGTAATCATCAGCCAAAACACCCATTTTTTAAGCCGTATATATCCGTAAACCATTCCCATTGAAAATATTGCAACCAATATCCTCATAGGTTGTTCAGGTACACTAGGAACACCAAACCTGTCAGCTATGCCAATGGGATCTGCATTAACATCATAAAAAATGACGGTATATAATAAAATAATGGCACCAAAAATATAAAAATAACTTATTAGAGAAACGCCCAAGGGTCTTTTCAATTTTATACACCCCTCCCTATAACAGCTTCTCATTGATTCAATTTTAACATAATCTTATTCAACAAACTGCCCAATTCAGTCATACGCTTATTCAATTACTGCGCCCGTTTGAGGAAAATCGTTTCAAAAGACCTTATTAAACTAATGCACCCTTTAGTGAAAGAGTGACTTTATCCATACAATAAAAATTTATTATAATGTGCTTAACTTACTTCACCTTTAATTTCCTTATTTTTTTGCCTTAAGTCATCTAAAGATACTTTAGATAAACTGATTTCTTTCAAAACAAATTTGTCAGATTGATGTTTATAGATATAGTGCAAATTGTAGACCTTATCTTTTTCTAACAAATTCCATACATTTTTATCGACCTCAAAAGTTATATTCTTAGGTATGTGGTTGGTATCAAGGGTTGAGAAGGTTGCCTTAAATTTTTCATTATCATGAGATTCATCGTCCACCTTCTTGTCAATCAATTCTCCAGGTTGAGTAACTTCAGATGTCATTTCATTGTTAGAGCAACTAATTATAATGAATGGCAAAGATAGTAATAAAATAGTTTTGCTTAATGATTTAAACACTTTTAAAGCACTCAAAAGCAACATCACTCCTATTCACCATATTTTACTTTGGACATAAAAATAGATTAGTAAATATTCCTGCGGCGTTAGTACAAGAAACGACTGTTCTTGTTAAACAGTCGCGCCCGTTTGCTTACTAATCCATATTAAGTATTTTAATCAATTCTTCGACCTTTTCGTCATCACCCGGGTCAATGGACACTTGTTTGGTATCCTTGATAATTTCTTTGTAAAAGTCTTCACCAGCGGGGTATTTGCCGTCCCAACGCAGAGGAACGTCATACTCATTAATCGTTCCATCCCCATTACTGCTATAAGTTACAGACCCATCTACTAAGCGAGGACCTGCCAATTGGAAAAAATCTTCCGGATAGTTGGCACTCGTTTTATCGTCAGGATTAAGTGGCTCACCAGCTGGAATAGGTTCAATATTCAATTCACTTATATCTTGATTCTCTCCAAGCTGTAACCAGACTCGGGCATATTCTATTTCTTCAGAGGTATACTTGGATAGTGCTTTACCCTACTCTTCGCTTTCAGATTGATCATTTGTACCTTTGCTTTCTTTTTCTTTTGAAGATGTTTTGTCAGAATCATCGGTTTCAGGTTCCTCCAATTCCGATTCTGATACAGACTCCGACACATCTTCTTTTTTATCTGTTTGGTCACTTTCTGTATCATCATCTTTTTCAGGTTGAGAAGCAGAGACGTCCTCTGTTTCTGTTTTATCATTGCTTTCGTTTTGACTTGCATCATCACTACACGCCGCAAGCAATAATGCTGTTGTAAATAAAATCGCCATTGATAATAGTATTTTTTTCATAGTTAATGCCTCTTATCCCCTTTGTCAAATCCCCTTTTCATGTATAAGGTACCATATATAGTATCATGTTATAATTCGTAAATAACTGTATTACCATCTTAGATGGCACAATTGGTATCTATCCCTAACACTACGCCTCTACATATCAATAGCATCTACATTACTGTGAAGGAACATCAGGGGTAGAATTTTAAAAGACTCTGCATATGTACATTTTTCATCTGCCTTATCCGCTATTTGCATCGCTTTTTTAGTAAAGTAGTTAGTTACAAATGAAAGGTGTTCACCAGAAAACTGACTATTATGTGCTTGAATTGCCTTAAGTTTGTCTTCCCAAAATCCATCCACATTAATAAACGTATTTGGATGATAGGTCATATAATATCCCATTGCTTGAACTCGATGTGGTTCCGTCCCCTTTTCAAGTTGTTCTGGATAAAATCGAAAGTTACCACTTGTTCGCGCTGCATGAGATACAACTTTTCCCGTAACAATGTGGTCAATATGTGTTTCATAATATAGCCAAGGGTCAACGGTAAAAATAATATCAGGACGCACCTTCCGAATCACGCCCACTAACTTCTCACGCAACTCTTCATGATCATACAGATGTCCATCGGGCAATTCCAACCAATGAAAGTCCTTTACGCCTAGAATTGCTCCTGCTTCCTTCTGTTCCTTTTGTCGTATCTCAATAAGCTCTTCATTTGACAGACGTTCGTCGATACCTCCAGAACCACCATCAGTTACCGTAAGATAGTGTACCTCCACCCCTTTATCTACTAGTTTTGTAATTGTCGCGCCAGCACCAATATCATTGTCATCAGGGTGCGGTTGAATAAATAGCGCCCGTTTCATATCAAACGGATTTGGAATCTTGAATGGTATCATAATTTTTACCTCACTTTAGCAACAATAGATTAAATTTGATATTTCATAGTAAAGAACAATAATTTTCTCATCAGTAGTAAGGGATCTTCTATGAGAAGTTTCCATCATTTCTCACTTATTCCTCAATTTATACAATAGATTCATGTTCCAACCTAATTAAAATTCCACTTCTTTTATGTCATCACCTTACTTTGTGATTATTTCAAATTTCTGTTACTTTCACAAGTTGTTATTCCATTAAATGGTCCAATTGCAGTATAACCTTATATTACTTTTACCTCTAAAGTCCCTTCAGCTCGATTGTGGACTAGCAATGATGAACCCAAAACCTTTGTCACTATTATAATCGAATCTGAGAAGATGTAGGTGGCATGATTTTTTGAAAAAAATCATGCCACCTTTTTTACATTAGGATACGATTATAGATATGAAGAAGGAATTTTTACTCTAAAAAATATTACCCTTCATGAGGCCAATCTTCATACTATTCGTTCACTTCTTCCATAATAGCTCTTGTAATAAACACCAGTTGTTGGCCTTTGATTCCTTCTTTCATCAATATACGTTTACCGATTTTTGCGGTGTTCACTGGTCCAGTCCTGGCTGAGGTTCTTTTTTCTTTGAGCACCTTATGGATTAAGTCTGATTGTCGAAGGATTCCATTCAAAGTAACAGCCGGAAATTCTAATTTATAAATTATTCCTGTTCCATCTCTTCAAATGCATCAGGGTAAACAACGGTGTCAAAGACCTTGCCAGTCTCTGCATTTTCCATATTAACGTTGACTTCATAATCATCCGGGTCTACCCCATCAAATAGTTGATAGTAGAGACCGGACATCGCCAATCCCAATGCTGCAAAACCATCAAAGCTGTTTTCAAATTTTTGTTGATCGACGACCATGGTGAATTCAGAGAATGAATCATTGGCCTTCACATCTTCAATGGAAGTGTAGTCCTTATTATTTTTAATTTCATTAATGGTCTGGTTTACACTGTCTTTTAGTTCATTCATCATTTTCTTATGCGTGGACTTGGACATTGTATATGTTAGTGATTCGTCATCATTCTCTTTCACCTCAGAAACACCGGCTTCTTTAGCCTCAGCAATAACTTGTTTTTTGTCCTGACCTTCTAATAACGAAGGCGGTATTGTAATTTTCACCCTCAGAAGACTTTCATCCACGTCTATAGATTCATCTTGCTTTTCTTGATTATCTTTTTGATTGCTTTTATCTGTATTTTGCGATTCGTTATCCCCATTACTGCAAGCACCTAAGACTAAAGTGATGGTAAGTAACATGAATAATAGTTCTTTCATTTTGATTCTCCTGTTCGGTTAGTTATTTTAAATACATAATGTGAACCTTTCGATTATTTTATGCTAACAGATAGGGTATACAAATATATGCTTATGGTTTTTATCTAAAGAAAAGAGATTTCCAGTAAGTCTGTTAACTTACTGGAAATCTCTTCCCGGGCCCATATTTTTTAATTTTCTGTCAGTTTTTAGATAAAATGGAACATATACCTAAGAATATCAACCTTTGTATTGACTTTCAATTAACATCGAAATACCCTGGCCGCCCCCAATACAAAGGCTTGCTAATCCATACCGCAGCCCCCGCTCTTTTAACTCGTATGCAAGTGTCAAAAGTAGCCTGGATCCACTGGCACCAACAGGATGTCCAAGAGCTATTGCCCCACCGTTAACGTTTGTAATTTCTCTGTTTAACTGAAGCTCTTTTTCAACTGCTAAATATTGTGCGGCAAAAGCTTCATTAATTTCAACGAGGTCAATATCACTAATGTCCAGTCCTGCACGTTCTAAAGCCATCTTAGAAGCAGGTACCGGACCGATCCCCATGATTGTTGGGTCAACACCTGCAATTCCCCAAGAAACAATTTTAGCAAGTGGCTTTTTGCGTTCTCCCTTAACATAATCTTCTCCGGCAATGACCAAAGATGCAGCACCATCATTAATCCCACTAGCATTCCCGGGTGTCACGGATCCATCATCTTTAAAAGTAGGACGAAGCAGTGCTAATTTTTCCTCGGTAGTATTTGCTTTAACATGTTCATCTTGGTCAAATACTTGAACACTTTTGCGTGTTTTGATTTCAACGGGAATAATTTCTTTCTTGAACCTCCCTGACTCTGTGGCACGAGCTGCCCGCTGATGACTTTCATATGCATATTCATCCTGATCCTCCCGGGATATACTATATTTATTGGAAAGGTTCTCTGCTGTAATCCCCATACCACATCCACAGTATTGATCGGTTAAGGTGTTTAACAACATATCTTCAAGTTTAATGTTTCCTAGTTTTTTTCCGGCGAAGCGACTTGTGAAATCGGCGTGGGGTGACATGGACATGTTTTCTGTTCCACCTACTAAAGCAGTCTTTCCTTCTCCAAGACGAATACCTTGTGCGGCAGATACAACTGCTTGCAGCCCTGAACCACAAAGACGATTAACAATCAATGCCGGTGTTTCCTGTGGTACTCCAGCATGCAATCCGATATGCCTTGATAAGTAAGCGGCATTTGTGCTTGTTTGAATAACATTACCGTATACTATCTGGTCAATCGCTTCAGGTGAAATATTAGACCTTTTCATTGCTTCAACAGCAGTCAATCTTCCCATTTCCATTGCTGAAATACTTCGAAGTGATTTTCCAAAACTACCAAATGGTGTTCTAGCCCCATCTAAAATATAAACGTCGTTCATTTTTTATACCCCTTTCATTATTAAATAGACGAAGTTAAGGAGTTACTATTTCTTTAATTAACATGGCTGCTAATACCATCACGAACTATTAGCAGCCATTGTTTCTTCAAATCTATTTGTGTTTTTCCCTAAGTAAATTTTTCTGTATTTTGCCAATTGACGTTTTAGGGAATTCATCAACAAAGTGATACTCCTCTGGTATCTTAAAGGATGACAACTGCTTTTGACAAAATGCTGTTAACGTTTCTGCATCCAAATTTTTATCCTCCGTCTCAATATAGGCAACAACTTTTTCTTCCCTAAGTGTGTCCGGCGCTGCTATAACTGCACAATTTATTACAGATGGATGATCAGAGAGAACATTTTCTATCTCTAGTGAAGAAATATTCTCACCTGCCCGCTTAATTACATCCTTGCCACGATCAACAAACCAAATATAACCTTCATCGTTCATATAACCATTGTCCCCCGTATAGAGCCAGCCATCATTTATTGTTTTGTTCGTCTCAAATTCATTTTTATAATAACCTTTCATTAGTGACGGGCTTTTAATTATAATTTCACCAACTGTACCGTAAGGACACTCCAAACCTTCCTCATTTACAATTTTCACTTCCTGGCCAAGCCCTGCTTTTCCAATCGAAAATATCCCCGTTTCAGGATCTTCCTGCATTTCATCATAAAACGGTGTTGTGATATTCGTAGTGATAGATTCAGTCATTCCAAACCATTGATAAAGTGGAATCCCAAATCGCTCCTTAAACGCTTCAACATCATTTTTTGTCACAAATAAACCATAGCCGATTTGTCTTATTGAATGTTTCTTTTCATAAGGATGACTTTCCAACTCCAGCAGGATTTTTATTATGGTGGCTACAAAACTGGAAACAGTAGGTTGATATTTTTCAACGTTGTCCCAAAAACCATTGGCACTGAAACTTTCCAATAGAATAATAGAGCCACCGACAACAAGAGTTGACATGGATGTATAGTATTGTGAGTTTACGTGAAATAAAGGTAAAAATATTAAATAGCGGTCCTCCGGTGTCAATCCCTGATATAAAACAGAAGAGTGGCCTGCATATAAATAATTTTCATGTGTAATTAATACACCCTTTGGCTTTGCGGTAGTACCCGAAGTATACATAATTCCGCATACATCCTGAGAACCAACCTGTTTTTTGTGTGAAGAAGCATCCATTTTTTTGACATTGTTCTCCCACTCCTGATTTTCAGCCTGATGAAAGAGAAGTGGGACATCTTTAATTACTTCTTCAATTTCTTTTGTCTTAAAGGCTGGATTATAGATAAACCCCTTACTTTCAGAATGCTCAAGAAAATATCTTAATTCCGAGGCGGTGGATGCTATATTAATAGGAAGCATTATTGCACCCAAGGCACCGCATGCAAACCATATATAATAGAATTCAGGAGAATTTTTAAGCATCATGGCCACTGTATCGCCTTTCTTAATGCCCTTTTTCTCTAACCATGCTGCTGTTTTGTTTACTCGGTTAAGCATTTCCTCATATGAAATAATTTCTTCTTCAAAATATAGAAATGGCTTTTCTTTATATTTTTTTGCTTGTTTTTCAAGATAAGTATAAATGGTCATATCCCCATGTGTCAGCATTAAAATCACCTTTCTCTCAGTATGTTAAAATACAATTGGGCCTAATGTAATTATTATGACGGACACGACAAATAACAGAACCATAGAAACCAGACAATAACCCCAGATATCTTTCAATCCAAGTCTAGCTAACCCTAATGCCGGTAATACGAAAAATGGCTGTAACAAGTTGGTAGTCATATCACCAATAGAAACTGCAATGACAGCCACAGAAGCTGGTAAATCAAATTCCTGTAACGCTTCTAACATAATAGGACCTTGAATCTGCCATTGCCCGCCAGCTGATGGAACAAATATATTTACTATAGCCGCGGATACATATGAGAATATAGGAAATGTAAATTCATTTGAAAATGATACAATCGATTCGGCAATAATGGTGATCAGTCCTGAGCCAGCCATCATGCCCATAATACCTGCATAAAAAGGAAACTGAATTAAAATTCCTCCAGATGAAGGCATCCCACTAACAATTGCTTTAAAATAACTGTTGAGGGAACCGTGTAAGGCTAATCCCAAAATAATAAAAATAAAGTTCAGGATGTTCAATTCCAAATTAAATCCATTTTGGGCAAAGTACATGATAATCCATAATGAACCAAATAGGACAATTGCATAGTTAATAATTTTGCTATTATCAACTTTTTCTGCAAATGTGTTACTTATCTTATTCTTGAAATCATCATTTTCACCATTCTCTTCACTATTAAACGGAACTACATTTTCTTTTTCCGGCATCATTTTAATATACGCGAAGATAACTACGATTAAACCAATGAACGCTGTTAACAGCATCGTCGGACTAAAGATTGTTTCTGTCAGCGGAATAAGACCGACCTCTTCTTCCAGTGAGTGACCTGGTGTATTTACCAGAAGCGGTGCCGTTAATGTGATACCCGCTGGCAGTATTGCAACCGTCGCAGTATACGCTGCTGCAATCAATAAACGAAAATCTGCTTGCGGGACTCGCTTGGCAACCTCGATAGCAAAAAGAGCTCCTAATACAAAACCCAAACCCCAACTGATATACCCTGCTGCAGCTGCAACAAGCATTGTTGTAATCAAAGCCGACTTTTGTGTTTTTGGCTTTGATGCCACACGTATTAATAACTTTTCTACCGGCGGGGCTTTTACCAAAGCATAACCGGTTACAAGGATCAGAATCATCTGCGTTGTAAATGTGAGAAAATCCCAAAACCCGGTGTACCAATGGTTTGTCATATCCAATATTCCTTCATCAGTTAGCGTTAACCCCATAATTAATGTGATAAAGGTTAGCAAAATAGCAAAGCTAAATGCATTTGGCAAATAGTTTTCAATGAGCTGCTGAAGCTTTTCTGAAAATGATCTTAACATAATCTCTCTCCCCATAATGATATGGCATGTCTTACTAAATTCTATTAAAAAATGATTAAAAATATGTGTACAAAAAGGGAGTCGAAATAAAATTGGGCAAAAAAAAAGCTTTACAATAGAAGCTTCTCATATTGGGTTGAAAAGCTTATTTCCTAGTAAAGCAATAGCACTATTGAACACAGCTCTTTCATTATTCTTATGGTAGGATTATATCTCATTACTAACGTCCCTAAGAAACTCTTTTGTACGTTCCTCCTCTGGGTTATTGAACATTTTATCTGAACTTCCTTCTTCTACAATTAAACCATCATCCATAAAGATAACTCGATCTGCAACATCTTTAGCAAACTCTTTTTCGTGTGTTACAACAACCATCGTCATTCCTTCTTTAGCCAATTCTTTCATTACTAGAAGTACTTCCCGGACAAGTTCAGGGTCTAATGCTGATGTAGGTTCATCATAGAGCATTACCATCGGTTCCATAGAGAGTGCTCTTGCAATAGCAACTCTTTGCTGCTGTCCTCCAGAAAGTTGTGCAGGATAATGTTCCATTTTATCTGCTAGGCCAACTTTTGTCAGTAGATCTATCGCTTTTTCTTTGGCCCGTTCCCGATCCATTTTTTTAATTACAATCGGTCCTTCCATTACATTCCCCAAGGCAGTTTTGTGCGGAAATAAATTAAATTGCTGGAAAACAAACCCAGTATTTTGACGAAGCTCCCTTATATCCAATTTTCTCTGTTTATTTTGTGGAAGTCCGGCAGTTATTTTGTTCTTACCCAGTTCTACTTCACCATGATCCGGCTCTTCCAGAAAGGTTATGCAGCGTAACAATGTTGATTTACCTGAGCCGCTTGGCCCCATAATGACCACAACTTCACTTTTGTCTACATTTAGATTAATATCTTTGAGAACTACATTATCATCAAAAGACTTCCTGATATTCTTAAGTTCTATAATACTCATATCCTTCCTCCCATCATAAAGTGATCATGTATCTGTAGAAGTAGTGGGGCCTTAGAAAACATGCCGTGAAGTCCGTTTCTCCATATAATCCAATAACACCGTGAAAAATGTGATAACAATCCAATAGAGTAATGCTGCCAGTAAATAAATAGTTAATGGTTGAAAGGTCTTAGCAATTATTAAAGTAGACATCTGTAGCAGTTCAGTTACAGTAATTACTGAAACCAATGAAGTGTCTTTAATCAATATGATGTATGTATTAGACAAAGTTGGAATTGCAATTCGGATACTCTGAGGCAAAATTATTCGTCTCATTGCCTGGCCGTATGTCATGCCCATTGAAACTGCGGCTTCTGTCTGACCTTTATCAACTGCTAAAATTGAGGAGCGGAAAGATTCAGATAGATATGCACCTGCGTTTAAACTTAAAGCTAAGATTCCTGATGTAATAGGACTTAATGCAATATCTATTTGCGGAAGACCGTAATAGATAACAAAAATTTGTACTAAAAGAGGGGTACCCCGAAAAATAGATATATATACTGTGCCAATTGCTATCAACACTTTAATTTTTGAAATTCTTGCGAGTGCTGTAAAAAACCCCAATATTAATGCAAATACTACTGAAACTACTGCTAATAAAACTGTTATTCCAGTAGCTTTTAATAAAGGAGGTAAAGATTCAATTACTATTAAGAAATCCATGCCGTATCCCCTCCATTAATATTATTAATAATTTTCCTCTTGTGCTTTAATGATAATCCCATGATTATTTAATTCATTTAAAAATGGCTCAAATTGATTACCAATGATAATATTTTCGACCGGTACTACACCCGTTTCTTCAATTTCACCCAACAGAATCCAATTAGCCACTAACATGGCGGGTATTGCTGTGGTTTTAGCCATTGAAGTAATATTACGTTTATGGTCATAAAAGTCAACCATTTCCCACCTAAAAGCAGTGTTCAACCCTGCCTTTTTTCCCTTCGTAACAACACGTAGTACCGTGATATCTTCACTGGATTTGCCACGTAGCTTTGGCTCCAATATCTTTTCTGTTAGTTTTCTAGGACTAATTAAATTTCCATCTATTTCAATAGAATCTTCGTCCAGGAATCCAAGCTCGGCAAGAGTAGACATTTTACCCCAGTGGCCGGAGTACCGGACCGTTTTTTCATATAGCTTCTTGACCTTGTCTTTAAGGGTATATGCAGCGCTGTGTGCATCAGTGACTACCGCTTCACATTCTCCAACGGGATCCGGGAAGTCTATAGACTCCAGTCCTGATAAAGGAGGCAAACTGATCAGCTCGCCGTTCTCTGCTGCAAGGGCAGGTCTTGTATATAAACCCATCACACTCTCCAGTCGAAAAACAACTTGATACCATAACGGAGGAAGTGGATGCTTTGGTATCCCACCGCATACCATTACAGCTTCATCTGTTTCATCCAGTAATTCAATTCCTTTGGCAGCTAAAATATTGGTTATTCCTGGCGCAACCCCACACCCCGGTACTATGAGAACACCAGCATCTTTTGCTTTGGCATCTAATTTCACTTTTTCCTCAAATTTAGAGCCGACTAAATCAACAAGGTTACATTTGGCATCTATTGCTGCTTTTATTGCTGACATACTTAATGAATGCGGCAAACATGCAATTGCGACTTCAGCATCTTTTAATACTTCAAAAATATCGTTTTCGGTCCTTAAATCTGTTAATTTCCCAACCACTTTTGGGTTATCTGCAGCTTTCAGACATTTATTTATATTCTCCTGAAAACCGTCAACTGCTGTAACCTTATCTATATTTTGATGTTTTTCAAGTTCACAAACCACGGTAGTCCCTATCATCCCTGTACCTAGAACTACTACATGCATAGAAATCCGTCTCCCCTCTATAAGGACAACTACAGCCCAAAATTACAACATCACAATTCGTTCTCTTGTTATTTAACCAATGGTTCAGAATCAAACCACTTTTTGTAAATTTCATCGTAAGTACCATCTTCAATCATTTCAGCAAGTAGTCCATTTAATTCTGTTACGAATTCATCACTATTATTTTTCACTGCCATACCTATCTCATCTTTATTAACAACATCACTTACTATCTCAAGTGGGAGATCTTCATTTTTTATGTTGTAGCTCATTAACAACTGGTCATTAATGATTACATCCAATCGGCCATTAATTAAGTCCTGAATATAATCATTCACTGCTTTATATAGAACAACATCAGCCCCGTCAACACTGTTAGCCACCTCTTCAAATGTTGTGCCTCCACCTACTCCTACTTTCTTTCCTTTTATGTCCTCTAACTTGGAAATACCACTTGAACCCTCATTTGCGATTAAAACTGAACCCGTAACCACATATGGGTCAGTAAAGTCAACACTTTTTTTTCTTTCTTCGGTAACTGTCATTTGGGCAATTATAATATCGAATTTATCTGCTTTGAGCCCTCCAATAAGACTGTCCCATTTAGTAGCGACAAATTCTGTTTCAACGCCTAGCCTATCTGCCAAATCATTTGCTATATCAATATCAAATCCAGCATATTCATTGTTATCATTTAAGAAATTAAAAGGCTGGTATGTTCCTTCTATACCAACCCGCAACACCCCAGATTCCTTCACTCGTTCCAAGACATTTTCTCCTTCACTAGCTCCTTCACCTTCACTGCAGGCTGAAACTACTAATACAAGAATCAACATCATGAAAACTTGAATAATTCGTTTCATTTTTATCCCCCTAACTTTTAATTGGCAACGCTTACATTAAATCACTGACCCTCCTTTCCGTTTTAAGATTATATTTATGCAGTGGTTCAAAATTGTAGTACAATATGCATATTTTTTACATTGAAATATTATAAATTAATGAATTGAATTCAAGACTAGGGGGTAATTACCATAAAAGGGAAGCAGTCCATTAAAAATTTTATTTATAATCATCTGAAAGAAGCAATTTTAACAAGACAACTCCCACCTGGAAAACAATTAATCGAAAATGCAATTTCTGAAAGATTGAAAGTTAGTCGCACCCCTATCAGAAATGCGATAAATTTATTAGCCGATGAAGGATTGGTAAAAATCATACCTAATAAGGGAGCTTTTGTTATAAACCCAACAAAAAGTGAGATACAACAAGCTTATAGCCTTCGAAAAAAACTAGAGATTATGGCAGCTGATTTATCCATGGAAAATTTAGAAGAAAGTGATTTTACTAAGATGTCCGAGTGTATAATGAAAGAAAGAGATGCATTATTCAATAAGGACTTAATGACCTATTTAACTCTAAATCAAGAATTTCATATGATTTACGTCAACAAGTGCGGGAATATGTTCTTGATAGATTTTATTACAAAATTGATTAATCAAACATCAATCTATCTAATGCTTTTTGACATATTTTTTGAAGACCGATCACCAAAACCATATGGTTATAAAGAGCATTCGGAAATCATTCAGTTATTCAAACAAAAAAATCGTTCTGAACTAAAACTGTGTTTAACCAAGCATTTTGATAATGCGATTAATAGCCTAAACGTCCATAATGAGTATAAGGATTTGGACGGAATATTTGATAAGACTGATTACAAATATTAAAACGGGGAACTCAGCATTTTACCCTGACTATGTGTTACCATACTAGTAAATAAATCCAGTTCAAGGAGTGACCACAATGACAAAC
This sequence comes from Virgibacillus doumboii, assembly GCF_902806455.1. GTDB lineage: Bacteria > Bacillota > Bacilli > Bacillales > Amphibacillaceae > Lentibacillus > Lentibacillus doumboii. Next base: position 3,178,802 of record NZ_CADCWQ010000001.1, read on the forward strand.
CAAATACCAGAAATCACACTAAATGACGGCATACAAATACCAGCACTCGGCTTTGGCACGTTCAGACTTTGGGGAAATGACGGTGCTGCTTCAATTGCCAGTGCCATCGATCATGGCTATCGTTTGATTGACTCAGCCTACAATTATGAAAATGAAGGAACTGTCGGAGAGGCAATGAAGCGCACATCCGTACCGCGTGAGGAGTTACGAATTACTTCGAAGCTTCCCGGCCGTTACCACAGCTATGAAAAAGCAGTGAAAGCTATTCAGGAATCACTCTACCGGGCAGACCTGGACTATTATGATTTGTACTTAATCCATTGGCCAAACCCAATACAGGATCAGTATGTTGAAGCATGGCAGGCTTTAATTGATGCAAAAAAATGGGGGTTGATCCGTTCCATTGGCGTCTGCAATTTCCTTCCTGAGCATCTGGAACGGCTGGAAAAAGAAACAGGTGTATTGCCGAGTATCAATCAGGTGGAACTTCATCCTTTCTTCAACCAGGAGGAACAGCGCAAATGGCATAAGGAAAACGGTGTTGTTACCGAATCCTGGAGTCCCTTGGCACGCGCCAATGATGTTTTTGGTAATGACACGATTAAAGATATTGCAGAAAAGCATGGGAAAACCGTTTCGCAGGTTATTTTGCGCTGGCATTATCAGCATGGCGCTGTGGCAATTCCAAAATCTGCTTCACCACAACGGCAGTTGGAGAATATGTCCATTTTTGATTTTGCTTTGAATGATGACGATATGAAGGCGTTGGATGGGCTGACACGTCCGGATGGGCGTATGAATGATCAGGATCCTGCTGTTTATGAGGAGTTTTAAGTCTGGATAATTGAAATAAGGCTGCCTACTACCGTGAATGCGGATGGGCAACCATATCTGATCGAAATATATGTAAAGCTTTATGATAATATAATATAATTTCTGTCAAAACTTAATTTAAAGCTTCAGTAAAATTAAAAATATTGATATAATTAAATTGAGCTGCATAAGCAGGATGGGGCGGTGGAACCTTTGCTGCTCGTCACTTGACATGGGTATGTCAAAACGAGAAGGGAGGTGATGCCGCAGATGATTACTTTATATCAAGGCATCGTGCTCATGATTAGCTTTGGGTCATTACTCATTGCTGTCATGACGCTTATTGTTTTGATAATAAAAAAGTAATCCCCTCCTGTATAATTGGTCGGTAGGGGATTACTCTCCGATCCACCGCAACTTCTTGCGGCGCTGCTCAGAAGAACTCCGGCATCCTACTGTCGGGGTTCTTTTTAGTAATATGCTTTCTTCTTCTATTATATGCCATGAATAATGGTAATGCAAGAAAGCCTTCTTAATAATTTGCTTTTGTATCAGTTTTTCACAGTATTCGTTGCTTTAAACTTGACTGTTTTCGCATGAAATCTGACCAGCAATCCGGCTACTTTTTTTCGGATGCAGGTTGATTCGGGATTTGCGCACTGCCCCGCACGTTTTATGGCTTTGCTCGCACGTTTGGAGCACCCCCTCGCACGTTTATGGGCGATGCTCGCACGTTTCTAGTGCCATAGTTAGCTGTTGGACAATTACCGCAGACCCAATTTATTGAGAAAACAGCCTTTTCTTAAGGTGAAATTCAGAACAAATCGGCCATAATATTAGGTTCATCAGAATCAAGTTATTTTGTAGACTTTTCAGAGATATACTAAACTAGTATATAACTAATTACTATAAGGAGATGAAGGGTATGTCCGTGTTAAGCGGAAAGTATGTTGAAGTTGATCCTGGAGTAGAGCTGTTTGTGCAAGATGTCGGTCAAGGTGATCCAATTGTGTTTATTCCGGGTTTTACATTCACAACAGAGGTATTTTCTAAGCAAGTTGATTATTTTGCGAAAACAAATCGTGTAATTGTCATTGACCCTAGAAGTCATGGGAGATCCACCATTTCCGTACATGGCAACGATTATGTTACACACGGCACAGATTTGGCTAAGGTATTAAAGCAGTTAGATGTAAAAAATGCAACACTTGTTGGATGGTCTTTTGGCTGCTTTACGGTCTGGGAGTATTTTAAACAGTATGGGGAAGAGAATATTAAATCAGCAGTTTTAGTCGATATGCCGCCAAAATCATTATCTGTTCATGAGGATGATTGGGTTGAAGGAACACTGGATGACATCTCTGGAATTTACACTTCAAGCTTGCGGACCCCACAAGGACAGAGGGAATTCATTACCGCCTATGCTACGCAAGTAATGGTACAACGGGAATTGGAACAGAAAGAACTGAATTGGCTTGTTGAAGAATCTTTAAAAACGCCATACTATATTGCGGCAAACCTTTTCGCAGCGGGCATGTTTTCTGATTATCGTAATGAGGCGAAATCTCTAAGCAATTCCGTTCCTGTTTTAACAGTATTTGCCGAACATTGGGCTGAAACGGCCACAGCTTTTACGAAAAATACTTCGCCTGAATCGAAAATTGAAGTTCTTGGTGGTCATATGATGTTCTGGGAGCATGGTGATAAATTCAATGAAATGATGACTCGGTTTTTAAAATAAAAGCAAGGCTAAAGAGAGGTCTTACTAAAAAATCGTAAGACCTCTAGTTATTAAAATTCTTCTCCAAAAAGGAATCACGTTTATGCTTCTCCATAACTCTCAATCATATTAGCCATATGCGCATACGACCCTCCGGCAAGCAATGCAGCAGCAACCAATACCGCTTCACTCAGTTCTTCTCTTGTTGCCCCCTGTTTCTCGGCATTCTTCGTATGGACATCGATGCAATAAGGACAAAGTGTTGCATGACCGACAGCAACCGCCACGATTTCCTTAAACTTCTTACTTAACTTCCCTTCTTTCATAGCTGCTGAATTGAAACCAGAATAGCCCTGGAATGCATCTTTTGCGTTCTTTCCCAATTGATTGAGATTTTTCAGATTGGAGCGCTGATACAGTGTGTCATCTGCGTCATCTGAAAGTGCATTATGCATATTGGTACTGTGTGTTACAGCACCACCCGCTTCAACTGCGGACGTTACCATGACAGCCTCCACAAGTTCTTCAAGGGCAGCCCCTTCTTTCTTTGCGTTTTTGGTATGTTTATCTATGCAGTACGGGCATTGCGTGACATGTGCAACCGCAACCGCAATGATTTCCTTATCCTTTTTGGCCAAGGCGCCTTCACTTAAAGCACTTGCTCCAAAGTCCGAAAAAGCCTGGGCCTGATCCGGAGCGAGTTCTTTAAGTTTATTTAAATGTTCTGCATGACTTTTTTCGTAAAAGTTAGTAGCCATTGTGAGCCCTCCTTTATATTATATTTATTTCACTAAAACTGACTGTTAAAACAAGTTTTTAAAATATCACAATTTCATGCCCAATTGATCACATATGATTGATAATCCCATAAATCGGGAAACCGTCACTACGAACCTGATTATTAATGTTCAAACGCAGGAGTGTCAGTTTATGAAATATATACGAAGGTATCTTGTATTGATACTTGTTGTCCTTCTTCTGCTGCTCAGCGGATGCAGTGAATTAACAGTCTTGAATCCGAAAGGGCCGGTTGCCGAAAGCCAGAAAGACCTGATTCTGTATGCACTGATTTACATGCTGGGGATTGTGGTTGTTGTATTTACCCTTTTCACCATTATGGTCATCAAATATCGTGATAAGCCAAACCGGAAGGCTGCATACAGACCAGATCTTACCGGTAATAAATTGATTGAAACCATCTGGATTATCATTCCGATTCTGATTGTTACCGCACTGTCAATACCGACGATATCCACTTTGTTTGACCTGGAAAATCCGACTTCAAACGAACAGGACCCGCTTGTCATCTATGCAATTACGGCAGACTGGAAGTGGTTTTTCAGTTACCCGGAGCAGGGAATTGAAACGGTTAATTATTTGCACATCCCGACAGACCGTGCCATCGAATTCCGTTTGTCTTCTGCTGATTCCATGACTGCCATGTGGATCCCTGCTTTAGGCGGCCAAAAGTACAACATGGCCGGCATGCAGACCACGCTCTACCTGGAGGCTGATGAAGCCGGTGTTTACCAGGGCCGCAACTCCAACTTTAATGGAGAAGGTTTTGCTGAGCAGATTTTTAAGGTCCATGCAGAAACGAGCAGTGATTTTCGTAATTGGGTAAACGAAACACAGACTTCAGCACCTGAATTAACCCAGGATAAATATAATTCACTGCTGAAACCGGGATTGACAAAAACGATAGCCTTTTCATCAACCCACCTTCAATGGGTACATCATGGAACAATGAAAGGTGCTGACTATTCCGTCAAGCGTCACCGGGAGGACTTCAGTAAAGAATTGCATCTTAAGAATGATGCCAACCATGAACATGGACCATCTAATAAAGAAGGTGAACAATCATGAAACTTGAACAGCTGTTAGTTACGGGGGAGCCGCTTATTTATGCCGGCATGGTGGCAATTGCTCTCGTGACAGGCGCCACCATCTTTCTCCTAACCTACTTCAAAAAATGGAAATGGATCTGGCGTGAGTGGCTGACAACCGTTGACCATAAAAAAATCGGCATCATGTACATTCTGAGTGCACTTGCTATGCTGTTCCGGGCTGGTACGGATGCACTGATGATGCGGACACAACTAGCATTTCCGGAGATGAATTTTTTAGGCGCACAGCATTATAATGAAATTTTTACAACACACGGGACAATTATGATTTTCTTTATGGCAATGCCGTTTCTAATTGGTCTGATGAACATTATCGTACCGCTTCAGATCGGCGCTCGGGATTTTGCATTCCCATATCTGAATGCCTTAAGTTTTTGGTCATTTTTCTTCGGGGCAATGCTATTTAACATTTCATTCGTCATCGGTGGTGCCCCGGATGCCGGCTGGACCAGTTATACGCCGCTTTCCGGGGATGTCATGAGTCCAGGTCCTGGTCAGAATTTTTACCTGCTCGCCCTGCAATTGTCAGGTATCGGGACATTGGCGACTGGCATTAACCTAATAACGACGATTGTGAAGATGCGTGCTCCGGGTATGACATTCTTTAAAATGCCGATTTTCACCTGGTCCACATTAATCACGTCGTTCATTATAGTGTTTGCATTCCCTATTCTGACAATCGCATTGGCACTGCTGACGATTGACAGGATTTTTGGATCGCATTTCTTTACTGTAACCGGTGAAGGTCTGCCGATGATGTGGGCTAACCTATTCTGGATGTGGGGCCACCCGGAAGTTTATATCGTCATCCTTCCGGCATTCGGCATTTTTTCAGAAGTCATTGCCGTATTTGCAAAAAAACAACTATTTGGCTACACCGTCATGGTATGGTCACTCATCCTAATCGCCGGACTAAGTTTCCTTGTCTGGGTTCACCACTTCTTTACGATGGGTGCAGGGGCATTCGTCAATTCTGTTTTTTCGGTTACAACAATGGCGATTGCTGTACCAACGGGGGTGAAGATATTCAACTGGCTGGCAACGCTGTATAAATCCAAAATACAGACGAATGTGGCAATGATGTGGGCACTCGCGTTCATCCCCAGCTTTACAATCGGCGGGATAACAGGAGTAATGCTTGGTATGGCCGCTGCAGATTACCAGTTCCATAATTCATATTTTCTGATTGCCCACTTCCATTACGTTCTGATTGCAGGTACCGTGTTTGGTTCTTTCGCCGGACTTGTATTCTGGTATCCGAAAATATTCGGGCACAAACTCAATGAACGGATTGGAAAATGGAGCTTTTGGCTTTTCGTCATTGGTTTTCACATCTGCTTTCTCCCGCAATATTTCCTGGGCCTCGATGGGATGCCAAGGCGGGTTTTCCATATTGTTCCGGAATGGATGCCATTAAACCCGATTTCAACTGTAGGCGCATTTGCCATGGGAATCGGTTTTGCTGTCTTTGTTTACAACATTTATTACAGTTACCGGTACAGCGAACGTGAACAAACCGGTGATGCCTGGGATGGCCGGACACTGGAATGGTCGACGCCGACTCCGGTTCCGTCTTACAATTTCGCCGTCGTACCACATGTTGAAACATATGATGCTTATTGGCGCATCAAACAAAAAGGGCAGACTGTCTTTGACGAATCGAAAGTGGAGCCGATTCATATGCCAAACAAATCTGGCCAGCCGTTTATCATGGCTGCAGTTATGGCATTTGCCAGTTTTGCACTTGTATTCGAATGGATCTGGCTCGCGGTTGCAGGACTGATTGGCGCACTTGTAATCATGATCATGCGTTCATTTGATTATGATGAAGGTTATCATGTTGATGAGGAAGATATTAAGCACACAGAACGCACAGCAAGGGGGTTGAACCATGAGTGAACAAGAAGTAAGCACGACACCTCTTGAATACCAGACAGAAGAAGGGCAAAAGAATATTGTCGGATTCTGGATCTTTCTGGCTGCAGAGCTTTCGCTGTTCGGGACATTATTCGCAACGTATGCTGTACTGTTCGGCCGTACAGCGAATGCACCGCTCCCCGGGGAATTATTCACCCCGGAAACCACGCTTATCATGACGATCATTCTTTTGACAAGCAGCTTTACATGCGGGGTGGCGGTCCATGAAATGCGGCGCGGTGCCAAGAAAAGCTTTTTGACCTGGCTGATCATCACCTTAGTTCTTGGGTTAAGCTTTCTGGGATTGGAAATTTACGAATTTCACCATTATGTCAGCCATGGCGCTTCACTAAAATCCAGCGCATACTGGTCGTCCTTCTTTGTGCTTGCGGGAACACACGGTGTGCATGTCACGTTCGGGATTGGCTGGCTGACCCTCCTAGTGATTCAAGCGGTCCAACGTGGAATAACTTCCATTACAAGCAGGAAAGTATTCATCATCGGGCTCTACTGGCACTTTCTGGACGTCATCTGGATATTTATTTTTACAGGTGTCTACCTGATTGGGATGGTGGTTTAATATGACCAGAAAACTTCCGATTAAACATATTATTGGCTATGTGACCTCCGTTGCCCTGACATTTGCGGCAGCTTGGGCCGCACTCGGATCCAATTTATCAGTAACATGGATTTTAATTTCCATTTTTGCACTGGCAATCATCCAAGCAGCAATTCAACTGTTTCTGTTCATGCATCTGACAGAAAGCGGAATCGGTAATACTCCGTGGAATATGATGTTCCATGGCGCTGTTATAGCAGCAATCCTTGTTGCGGGCTCACTGTTTGTGATGTCGTTTGGGTTTTAGGATTTGAATTAGATGAGCAAAAACCTCTTTTCTTATTGGAAAAGAGGTTTTTAATACCCGCGCACTTCTTTTTTCGCAAGCTTTTTATATTCTTCTGAATGGTTAACCATGTCGATGATGAACATGACCCAGCTGATTGCAGATACGAACAAGCTCAGGTAAAACATCACCCATGTTATGGAAAATACAGCCGGGACAGTACCGAACATGACCTGGAAAAAGTATAACCACATTCCTGACAACAGAACTGTCTGCACTGCAGCAAGGGTTTTCTTATTCAAATAAAAGAAAATGATTGGTGTAACGCTTGCCAGAATTAAAAACATTAACGTAATACCCATCAATATCATCTCCCGTTATAAGTGTAAACGGTTTCTTACTTAATAGTGTATCAAATAATCCGGTGTATTGTCACATAACGTTCATATTTTGGCTTGGGGGAATTATGGTGATTTATTGTTATTTCTAAATCAGCATCCTTGCTGTCTTCTGCATATGTGATGGTCTAAAAAGACTTCGCTCAAATAAATAGCATGCCTCTAAATGAATGCTATTCCGGTTAACAGAACAAAAGAGGCTTCCAAAAAGTTCAATAACCTAATGGAAACCTCTCTAAGAACTCAGAAACTAATATCGGTCACTATTTCAGACACTAAAATTATTTGAAATGGTTATGAACGTAGATGTAATAAGGAGTAGAGACCTATATTACATCATGCCGCCCATAATGTTTTATGGTGTAACATCTTTTATAAGGTGTCAATAAAATGTGGCATATCAGTATTCTTCCATTTTAATACTGTAACATCTTTAACATAAAGTAATGTTTTTTACTTCATTGCGTTAGCAAAATGTTAGCATTTTGTTAGCATAAATTTCATATAGGGTCAGCTTTTATTCACGGAACGAACATCGAAAAGCTATGCTATTTTTGGCACAGGTTTGGTTTGTTGTTTAACAATCCAGAAAAAACACCATTCTTATTCACATAATGATAATTATGTTATGATGGAGCATTAGTGATAACAGATCTGTTATCAAAATATTATCAAACAAGAAAAATCACCCTAAGCTGTTAAAAGGGCAAGGGTGATTTTCAAGTCTAATATTATTTAATACTTGAAGCCAAATAAAGCACCTGAACCATCTTCAGTTTGTTCAAGTTCACATACAATATCTTTGCTATTTAACTTATCTTTGGAGACGTCTGAATCTATTAAACTGATGATATATTGCACATCATTTTCATTGCAAAATTCTTCAATGAATTCGAGATAGGATCCTTTACGGTTCTCATGCAATGCTTCAAAAGGTCCATCATGATACAGAAATTTAAAGAAACTTTTATTAGAATAATAGCTTAAAATAGCTAAATCAAAACACATACACAGCATTTTTCTATATGAAAAACCTTCATCTTCATGTGTCAAGGCACCACTATCTGTAATGATACCAGCATTAAACTCAACATTCGATGTGGTATTAGTTGAAATATCAATTATTCCGTTCTTACTTGTTATAGCTTCAAAGTAGGTCTTAAATAGATACCTAATATCATTTAAAACTTTATTTCCATATTCTATTTTCGAGTCTATTGTTTCATTAATTTTTTCTAGTTCCTTCTTCTTTTCATTTAATTCTTTTATATCTGTTCTTGTTTGTAAAATTATATCTTTTTGTGTCTCGAGACTTTGGATGTTCTTTTCTTTTTCAATTAAATTAGCCCGCAAATTTTTGTACTTATTAATAACATCAGTATCTTGCAATACATTTAAAATACCTGATCGTTGTTTTCCTAAGTCTTTTAGCTTTTCATCAACTACCTTAAGCTCTGCTTTTTTATCAATAAGCAGCTTTGATAAGTGAAACCTTCTATCTTCAAGTAAAGACTTATTAAAACTAATTAAATCTTCATATGATTTTTGAAGTTGATCACTAAAATAAATTTCGACTTCTTCAAAAAGCTCTTTTATGTAGTCAAAGTCAAGAAACTCTTTCGTCGCTAATGAGTTTTCAATAAGATCGATGTCAGACCTTAAATTATAGGCTTTATTTTGTAAGGAAATCGACTTACTTTCAATCTCTTTAATTAATTCCTTGCTAATTTGTTTTTCATTTAAATAGAAGTTAAATGAGTCGAGATCCTGTTCCAATATTTCTTTTTCCCTAGTCAGAATATCTATTTGTCCATTGATTCTATCTATATCTGAAGCATTATAATAGTCTTCCATATTTTTTATTTTAGTTTTCAAGGCTTCAATTTCATTATTTAATTCATATTTTTTTAAGAGCAGATCACTATCAAATCCTAGTAATTCATATACAAAGGGTTTCCATACTTGGTCTGTAGAACTTGAGAACTTTGTTAATTGAAAAACATCACTATAATCATTTTGAGTTCTTATAAAATAGCCTACTAGTTTACGATAATCATAATCTCCTAATATATCAAAGTTTAATTTTTCATTTAAAATTGTTGTTGCTGGGACGACATTTTCACTCGTAGTATTTAGAACTAAGTTTGTGTAATCCCATTCTTCACATTCCAACAATTCTGTTGAATAATCAAGTATTTTTATGTCTACTCTTGTAACGTTGCTAAAAGATCTTCTAATTGTTAAATAATCACCATTATTTAATTTTAATTCCAGATAAAACGTATGATCCTTAAAAATCTTTTTCTTGTTATAAAAATAGTTTCCCTTTTTTACTTCCTTAAGTAGCATGAAATCTATCAGTTGAACAAGAGCACTTTTCCCAAGGTTGTGTGGATCGTTTACATTTTTATCGTGGACATAACCAAAGATGATATTTAATCCATTTTTAAATTCAATATCTTTAAACCTTGAATCATCGCTATACAACCTTGATAATTTCATATTTTCATCTCCAAGACGTCAGATTCGATATCGTAGTTGATCCTACCTAGTAAAAATAAAAAATCAATTCCCGGTAAAAACAAATATAACGCATCGTCACCAATTTGCTTTTCTAGGTCATTATACAGTTTGCCATAACTACACTTGTAATCATTTTCTTTAAATAGCTTAATTAATATTGCAACTACATAGATTAAACTTCTATTTAACTCTGTAAATTTATCCGGTCTCAGCAATGTCATCACCGTTTTCTCCAATGTGACATATGTAATACATAAAATGTATTACCACAGTCACCATTTCCTCATTCTCTAAGACCTCTATATCATTAGAGTTTAAAAATCTATCAATAATATCATTTATTACTTCGCTAAAAAATTCCTTTTCTCTTTTTATTTCAGGTATTTTTCTATTGATGGTCTTCTTAATATTATTGTATGATTTCTTTAACTTTTTATTACGAGGGTCAGCCAATATATCCTTAATAGCCTTAAAAAAAATACTGCTTTCAATTATGACTTTGTTGTAGTCATTACAGCCTTTTTCTTCTAAATTATTAATGGTATTTTTCGCTACAATGTTTATCCTCTTTAATCCATCGTCTTCAACACCTTGATTAGGCTCCGAGTCATCTTCAAGCTCTAACTCCAAAAAGTCTATTACCTTTTTTAGGTTATATGGATTAATAACGTCACTTCTCTTATGTATAACGTTTTGGTTATATACATTGCCATCATTGTTATAAACTGGGCTATAATCACCTTTTGTAGTATTTTTACTTCCTGTCATCTTCCATCACCAAAACTTCCTTTTACATCACCATCGTTATTATAAATAGGACTATTTTTTCCTTTTGTTTTATTAGTGCTTTTTTGAGTTATCCTTATAGATTTAAGAACAAAGCCCCCTGTAGCTCCGAGTATAAGGGTAAGCAGATGGGTTATAACAGTTGTCCAATCAATAGTCATTTACAATCACCTTCTTCTTAGTTTAATAAGTTTTATGTAATTTCCTTAATAGTTTAAAGCTATTATTTCAAATTATGAATTTTTTTACAATACCCATGTATTTTCTACAGTAAGTCTAAAATATTAGAATATAGATCCAGGTTCACGTAAAATAAATGAAGCAATCCCCCAGTGGACACGGAACAGGTAGGACGATTGCTTCATTTTTATGATGCCTCTTGCTGATATAAAGCTTTTTGGAAAGATGTAAATGTTTCTTGAATCTTGCTAACACCACCGAGGACTTCTACAGCATCTGTAATTGAATGGTATTTATGCTCTAGTAATCGCGGTAATTTTTCTTGGTCAAGCTCTTCATAGCCAGTTTCAACGTACTTAGAAAGAACAAAATCAAGAAATTCTCCTTCTTTGTCGTCCAAATTCTTAAAGATACTAGTCTTAGCTTTGGCTAAGCGCTCTTCTCTTGAAATAGGCTTTAATTTATTAAACTTTGCAATACAGATAGTTCATCTTTTCCATATCCCTCATTAGCGAGACTTTCTAATAATGCTTTACGAGTCTTAGGATTTGCCCAAATTTAACGCAATTCGTCTTTAATTTTAAAAAAGTCAGGCAACGTCCCATATTAGTTTTCTAAAAACTCTTCAGCCGAAATAGGTTTTCCATCAGCAGTCCAAAAGCTAGTAGCAACAGTATGCTGGATTTCTCGTTCTTTCCCGTCTCTTAATTTTATCCTTATTGTTTTCTTAGGTTCTCTCGGTTCGTCTGGATCTCCAGGTTTATCAGGATTGCCTGGGTTTCTAGGGCCTCTTGAAAAGGCCGCCACAACTGCACCTAAAATACTAATATAGACAAACATCTTTATCCCATTACCATTTGCAATTCTGGCCATATGCAGTGCTGCCCATTCAAACAGACCAATTTCATCTAATATTAGTGAAATAAGTATAATAGCGACAAATGCCAGGGTTGCATTCCACACAATTTCTGTTACTTCCCAAACATCGCTGAACCCAATTACACCTGCCAATAAAGCAACAACAGCACCACCAATAGCAGACCAACCAATATTCAGCCCTTTAGGCTGCCAAATAACCAAAATAAGTGTAACTAAAAAGATTATAATCGCTAGTATAAGCGTTGATGACAAAACGTGAACCCCCAATTAACAACATTACCGTGGTTAAACGCGTTTTATCACCCAACAATTTTAAATCATTGCAGCTTTATCCATTTCAATTGCAGCATATATACACCGCCTCCCTTATACTCAAATCATCCTTTTGTCCCAGCCTCCTGGTACAGTATTAATTATTCTCACTGTTATTACTTAGCATGTCGTTAATGATATCTCGAATGTTATCATTATTGGTCTGCTTGTAATACTTGACTTCAAACCCTTGTTGTTTGAATAACTCAAAGATTTGATACGGTGTTTCTATTTTATCTGACTCGCTACCTCTTAAGGTTCTCTCGCTATCAACACCCTTACTTTCAATAACAGCTTTTATGGTTGGGTTGCCCTCATTATCTTTAACCACATACATAAAGTCAGGGCTGTAGGTACTGCCATCGATAAATGGAATCTGAATGCTACGTTTTGGAATCTTACCAAAGACCTCGATGCTGTCGTGTTGAGCTTTGATGTTCTTATCTTCTATATCGGAGTCATATAGGATAGTGTCATATAAATAGGCTTTCATTGGGGTGCCCTTAGTATGCTTTGTCCCTAAATATGCTGAGGTCTTCACGTGCTCCCTTGGATTACCATCAGCTTCTGTTAATTGAGTTGGATGAACTCTGGTATTGGATAACTTTTTGTAGGAATACACTTTTAATAGTTCATCATATAACCGTTCCTTAAAATAAAATGTTAAATTTCTAACCGTGTCAAAAGTGAAAAATGAGTCTTCTAAGGTCTTCTCCTGCGATGCCTTAGATATACCCCTATGAACCAGAGGAATGGCTACATTGGTACTTTGAGCTAACCTCTTTAAAAATTTACCATATGGAATGGTGTCATAAAAAGTATCCACCGAATCGGTTACTTGAGTGAAAACAAATTCTTCCTGAACCATTTCTAATATATCTCTAGTGGTACTTCTAGCAGTACGATCAATTAACTTATCTGTGATAACCTCAGAGATGATATTAACTAACACTTCATCTTCTACCTGGTCGAAATATAAATAATACTTTTCATTGAGTTTTTCCCATAATTCTTTGACCTTCCAATAATTCTCCTGTCGGATCTTAACTTTTCTGTCTTTATCACGATTTCGATCCGTAACCTTATCATCATCTAACTTATTAAAGACTTCTGGATACTCATTTAAGAACTCGGTGAGCTTGTCCTGTTTAACTTGTCGATTTATGTCGATATACCCCTTAGTTAAGAGCTCAACAACTACTTGCTCTTGAGTCATATCCTTATCCGTAGCTAACTTTTCTACCTGTTCCTTTGAAAGTTCCTTTTTATCAAAAGAGGTTTCTCCATAGATTTCTTTTTCTAGTTTTTTGATAAAATCTTCCTCTGTAAAATCGACTATATAGTTAAGCATGAAAGACTCATTTTCAACTCGATTTCCAGATTGATCTACAGGTAACCTTAAACCACGACCAATCTCCTGTAGTTTACTATTGTCACTACCACTTGAACGTAGCTTGGCAATGGTAAAGATGTTAGGGTTATCCCACCCCTCTTTTAAAGTCCACTTTGAGAAGATAAACCTCTTAGTGTTATAGTTACCATCCTCATCTGTTAAACTTAATAACTCTTCTTTATCAAACAAAATCGTATTTACCTGCTGTTCAACCTCGGCTTCAGTTGATGTATTATCTTGCGAGAAATATCCCATATGAGAGGCTTTAATATTCCGCAATGTCTCCTGAAGATACTGCTTATACTCCTCCTCATTGGCACTACAAGCTGCTATCTCATGTTCTAACTGTTTTTTCAACTCTTCTTCAAATGCAATATGCAAGTAAGGCTCCTTACCCGTTTTCTTATCATTTCGATATGAATAAATATCATCAATGAAAAATAAGGCTAAGGTCTTAATCTTAAACTTACGCTTGAAGTTATCTCTCTCAGACTCAAAATGACGCTTTAGAGCTAATTGAATTGACTGCCTCACATAAGATGTGGCTAAAACATCAGAATAGAAAACATCACCTGTATACTTTTCTTCTCCGTTACTCAATAAAACTTTTGTAGCCATGATCCCGTCAATCGTTATACCCCTGAAACTATTAGACAGGCGATTTAAGGAATCAGTGAGCTTTAGATCCTTGGTTTCCTTTACCGTTTTACCACTCTCATTTACAGAAGTCTTCTGAAAACGGACATAATCACCTTTTACCATATTAATAATCTTGAATACTTCCTTCTTATTATTAGGGCTTGCTACATGCTCCTTGGCTACGCCCTTAATAAGATTATCCTTAAAAGACTTATGGATGTTGAGATCATAAATCAGATTCTGGTAGTCCTTGACCTTCATCTTATTTTTACCCCTACCTACCTGTTTTTCAGGGAAGGTGGCTCCATAACGCACAATCATTTGAGGGCGAACCCTTTTCTCAATAAAGTTATAAGTGGTCTGTTCACGACTAAAACGATGCGGTTCGTCAATAATCATAATAGGTCGAGTGGCCGCAATCCCATCTATCGGCCTGTTATAACCTCCTACCGATGAATCATAATCATTACGGACTAAGACACCACTCTTGTTATCCTTTAAATGTTGCATGTTTACTAATAAAACCTCTATCACATTTTGATGGCTAGATGTTTTATTAACAAAGTTAGTGATACTATTTGGGATGTAGTTCTTTTTATTCTTTTTTCGCTTTACCCCTTCAACCACTTCAAGGCTAATTTCACCCTTATAACCACAATTATTTCTAAAATGCTTAGCTACACTTTGGTTCTTAATAAACCTCTCGACACCTGCTTTAATAGCAAGGGAAGGTACTGCTATGATGAATTTTCTGAAACCATATAACTTATGTAACTCATAAATGGTTCTCGTGTAAACATAGGTTTTCCCGGTCCCTGTCTCCATTTTGATATCAAGATGCAACATATCTTCATTTCGAGAAATACCCCTCATAGAAGAAGGCAACGGATTTTGTAGGTTACTTATGTTTTGATATAAATATTCATCATTGATATCTATAATTGGATTCTCTATATTTCTTATCGGTCTTGAGATATCTACATTTTGAAATACTGAAGAAAGCTTCTTGATAGGCTTAACCTGATGTATTAGATTTTTCTTTAAAATTAATTCCAAATCTATTCACCTCCTAACTGTCTGTTAATACCTTTTAATTAATGAAACTTCGATACTCTTATCTTCATTTCTTAACTGTTTTAAATTCGTTTCTAACTGCGTTAATACACTAAAATCTTTAAAGTTATATCCGTAGACTACTATACTTGTAGGGTTAAAATCGCCATCCTCGATTATTTTAGATAATAAGGCATCAATATGTTGAGATGCTAATCCCTCATCTAATAAGTATAAGTAATCTTTTACTAAATAGGCTGTGTACCCCTTTAAATCTAGCTCATTTACATCTGGGGTTAAGCCATGACTATCCTGATTTAACCAAGTGGTGAGAATCGTAGGTTTATCAAACTTGATTTCAAAGTCCGCCAGATTGAAGTTCGGGTCGAACTCCTTTAAATTATCTAACGTGTTTTCTGAAAGCACCTTGGCAAAGTAATGCTTGAATCCGTAATCGATATCGACTTTCTTCTCTTCTTGGATTTTTCGACTTGCACGAACAATCCGCTCTCTTCCAATTTCATCAATAGTTTTGTAACCTTGCTTTTCGGCTACTGAACCTTTTTTGACCGGTTCACCTATCTGCACTTGTATAAACTTCCTGTTTTTTCTGCCTTTATCAACTGCATTTTGTTCTAATACTGCATGAGCTGTAGTTGCTGAACCAGAAAAGAAATCTAATACTATGTCATCAGTATCTGTGGTAAGTTGTATCATGACTCTAACTAAATCCACTGGTTTCGGTGTTTCAAAAACTGAATAGCCATCAAAAAGTTCCTTAAGGCCATTTTTAGCTATCTCATTCGTAGCTATATCCTCAGAAAACCATATAGATTCTGGGGTTAACCCTCTATCTTTAGCATTTAGATAAGTTTTGAGACGAGGAACAGCGTTACCATCTTTACCAAACCATATTCTATTATCTTCGATCGCTTCCCTCATAGCCTTTTCTGTGTATACCCAACATCTACCACTAGGTAAATGATGTTCTTTACCATTTGGTGCTTTCAGAACATAAAATTGATCCTTGGTCCCATGACCTGCTTGGGCTGTTGCAGGGTCAGATTTCCACAACCCCCTAGGATCATCATCAGGATTTTTATAGTTCGATAAAGCCTTTTCTGACATTGGTAGTTTACCAATTGCTTTTTCCACATAATCAGTCTGCTTACAATAACACAACACAATATCATGCCTAGAAGATACTACTTTCCTGTTTTCACGATTAGTTCTTTTTTCTCGAGCAAAACTTGCTACAAAATTACTTTCACCGAATATATCATCACATAGTAATTTTAACTGCGAGCCTTCATTATCATCTATAGAGATAAATATTACCCCTTTATCATTTAGTAATTCACGTGCTAAAAATAATCTTGGATACATAAAAGTTAACCAAGCACTATGGGAAGATGAGTTAGAAGAAGTCATGTTTAAAATTCTTTCAGCTTCCTCTTCCTCAACCCCTAAAATATTTGTTAATTCATCTACAGTAAATTTATAACTATCTTTATAAACAAAATCGTCCTCACCTGTATTGTACGGTGGGTCAATATAAATCATCTTGATTTGCTCGGTGTAAGACCTTCTTAAATGCTTTAATACATCTAGGTTATCCCCTGTAATATAAATGTTTTTGGAATTCTTATTCTCAGGCTTCTCGTTTTTATCCTGATTTGGTTCTAATACCGTCTCTGTCTCAAGAGAATCAGCTATATACTTAGCGTAATTCTTGCCAAGGAAATCCATATGATACCCCTCAAACGAGAAATCAAGCTCATCAGATGTCTCCTTCTTAAACTTGTCAATCAAAAACTTACCATTCTCGAAACAGTTCGGAAAATATTTTTGTAAAATATCTAATCTCTTACTGTTAAAGCGACCTTCACCATTATCATCTAAAATATTCTTAATCACCCTTTACACCTCTCCTTTATCATAGTAAAAATTACTTTTATGTATCTAAACCTTAATGAAATTTCGTATTCACACTAATAACTGGACTTTTTCATAAAATATCTGTAACAACAGTAACAATTTTACTATAAATACTAATTTACGTATAGAGTCGAAACACCTTCCTTTGTGAAGTCTATTAAAGCCTTTTCTTGTAATTTTATATCCTATACTTTTATAGACTAATATGAACACAAGCTTGGATAGTTTTGACGAGTTCCTACTATATAATTATGTGAGTTAAAAAGGGCAAAAAGAAAAGGACTTCGTAAAAGTCCTTCACCATCCCAAACTACACTATTCCAATAAAGCACCCTTAAAGTATATTTTTTCACAATCTTAGTACAAATAGATGTTGTCTGAATGCGCAGTATCGTTGTACTGCGCAGCAATAACCATATAGCTAATACAACAGCTAGCCTTCCAGTTACGGCTTTAAAGACTACTTTTTCCCTTACACTTAATTATAAAAAATTATGTTCCGTTAGGTTCAAGTAATTATAAACTCTTATACTTCTCTCTTCCCTTGAAGTAACTGATCTCCGTGTTATACAGCAAAGTTAATTATCACTCATAGTCTACTCCTTACATATATTGGCTAACTTAAATAATAACAATCAGAATTTAAATCTAAGAGATTCATAAACTGTTCCATTTCCATTTGGCTTCTACAACCTATTTTAAAGGTGTTTCTATTTGAGTAATATACATCTAAATGCATTAAAGGGTGATATTCACCATCTTCATTCTCTTTATCCACTGTAAAGAAAACCCTGCTCATTTTATCTACTTTCATGAGGAACTGCACATAACCTTTAAGTTATGACACCTAAAAATTATAGTTATTCCGCATCTTGTTGCTTTTTCTCTTTCCATCTTTCAAGCAGTGTATTCTTATTATCTCCGTCACCTTTGATAATTAACTCTTTTTTGTATTGGTTCAAGTTCAGCATAATTCAATAATTTTGCATCAGCGTTTACTGTTGCATTTTCATTCTTACCGGTTTCAGTAAACGTCCATTAATGAACTCAACAGATCATTAACCTTACTTCTGACATACTTTCTGGATTCCTTCACCTTTAAATCTAACGCTTCATCATATAACTTATTAAATTCTTTGCCGGGATTAGTATTGTTTTTCTCCATTCGTAATATGTAGAAAATTGGTACATCAGCTTTTTTACATGCAACTTTAAGATTATATTCCCCTTACACCAACAATTCTACTAAATTAATTTGTCTACTGTCTTGCATTTCCTAGTGTCTTGTGTAGTCCGTAATACCCTCATATATTCGATATCGTAGATAGTAACAGGGCTATGGAAATGGATGTGCTACACCGTTTATATAGGGTTGCTTAGTATCCATAAGTTTGATTGTATCCCCCCTCCCCTTTAATTTTGCCAAAATAAAAACACTACGCTATATTAGTGTTTTTATTAGGTCTCGTAATCATTAGGATTCATTTTTAATCCAAACACATCTATTAACTTCCCACCAAACCCTGTTATGTGATAATTAATTGAATCTTCGACAACACTCTTTCTAATACTTTGAGCCATTTCTAACCCTCCGTAGATGTTTTCTTTAATTTCTCCTTCGATGAATCTTAACAATTCATTATTTTGCTCTTCTCTGTCGTATCCAATCAACCCTTTAGATTCTAATTTATAATCAATGTGTTGACGATAACTTTCCTGTTCATAAAATAGTTTATCATCTGAGTGCTTTAATTCTCTTCGTTTATTTTCAACGTTGTGCTTCATATGAATCAAAAATTCTGTATCATATTCCAGCAATCTTTTTATATCCTCTACCCTTAAAACTCTTAGAGTATCATAATAAGATATAATATACGCCTCATCGTTTATTTCTTCATCAACTACATAATTGAATCCATTAATAATATAATTAACCTTCTTCTCTTGGTGCTCTTCAATCAAATCATCTAAAATATAAGGGAAAATTGTATGTTGTATCATTGCTTTAAAAGACTTATCTTCTAATAAATTTATCTTATTTCCAATTATAGATAATTGCTTTTCGTGTAAATCCAATCTCTTCTTGAATCTCTGCATCTTATACGCATTATAAGCACCTGAGATATATGGAGTAGCACTCATTGCATTATCTATAAGCAAATCAATAGTTGATCCGTCTTCTATACCTAATAAACTCTTTATTGTTTCATCCAAACTATTATCCATGGACTCATCCCCCACTTTAGAACTTTCATTAATATTCTAGCATAAGGCGGAAAATTGTGGAATATTGGAGGGGAAGAGAATCCCTCTAAAATATCCATACAAAATAAAAAACACTACATCCAGTAGTGTCAAATGGGCTTTATTGTAATTTTCATTATGTTTCTTACAGTCGCCTTTCCTTCAAACAGGTATTCTATTTTATTTTCATCCACAATCTCTTGATTCCAATACCTTCGAGCATTTTCTCTTACAGTGTTTAGACTTCTTGGCTTACCGTTAACAAAAGTTGAATCACATTTAAAAAGATTCCCTTCTAAATTTAGCTCTAATATTTGATGAGTGCTTGGATTAAAACCCATTTCAAGTATCCAATTATCTATGTTGGAGTTTCCACTTAACCATAAGCACCTTTGTCTGGAGGGATATTCAGAATAATCTTGTTTCCTAACATCTTCAAATGCTGTTTCCCTTGCAAAATGCCAATAATATGTTAATCCTTGTGTTACTGCTGCTGGATTACTCAGTGCTGACATATCCTGAACATCGTAATCACCAAAAAACTTATTATAGCCCTCTTCTGATGTTTCTAACACATCCCCCACAGCATACCCTTTAGGATTAGGTTTTCTTGTTATATGATAAAGTTGTTTATCTGTTACGTTTTCTATCATAATTATTTATCCTTATTACGGGTTTTATAATGTGTAATATCCCAGAAACTAACTTCTGTACCATTTTCAATAAGATTCTGAACAGTAAAAATTGTCCTATCTTCTATTTCTAACTCTTTAATATGCCCATTCATTCTATCTAATAACAACTCCCCTAAATGGCTATATCTGTATTCTCTTTGTGTGTCGTCTATAAAAACCGTACTAAATGCTTCATCATATAATACATGAACCAATGTCACTTCGGTTAACTTGCCTTCCCTATGACTTATTTTATAAGGTGTATAGTAATTACCAAAGTCATCTGTAATAAAGTCAATGATTCCTTTTATGTTATTAATATCATCATTAGGTTCCCATCTTAGACGATTCACCCTTAGAAATTTCGGGTTAGGATTATCTGTCATTTTATTAAACACTCCCATTTAACACAATTTTCTTAATTATATCATAATATATGGGATAATCCGACTAAGTTTACTAAATTATATGACGGAATGTATCAGATTTGCACTAATATCCAAACAACTAGCCATTCCATAAAAATGAGAATAAATATTCTTCAAGAGTCCTAAACCACTACATAACTTGTCTCTTTATATGCTAGAATAATCAGGTTTTTCACCGTTATACCTATTAATACCTCAATTTTCTTATTCATATCTTCCCCTCTGAAAGGAGCCTGTTCCAATGGATGTTTCTACATGCCCATCAAATATATAAACCCCCATCTCTTACGCCAACGTTGTACGATTCCTTTTTTGACTTCGTATTAGTCCTATCCATTTTTTTTGGCTAAATAGCTTTCCAGCTCTCGGCATGCCCGACATTGGTCTCCAAGGGCTTTATACCCATTCCTATATCACCCTTGCTTTATCCAATAATTTTTATCTCTTTATGTCATCAAAAAAATCATACTTCTCCGCTACTTTTTTGAAGGATCCATAATCCTTTAGAGCAAATCCCAAGTGATAACACTCTTTATGTGTAATCGTATTTAAGATATCTAAAACAATATTTTCATGACCCTTCACAATTTTTTTACATTTTGGACAATACAACCGCTTATTGTTATTCATACATTTACCCCCATTAAAACGTATTTAATCATTCCAATTATATAAAGTTGGCAATTTTAGCTTTTCTCTCAAAAGCTTTATTTCATCAGTTATTAAATCCGTAATCTCATAATAATCCTGGATTCCCGCCATTACATAACGATGAACCAGGTAAAAACGTGAAAACGCTGGGCTTTATGCCCTTTTTTTATTGTTTTTATACTCGTTATGTGTTATTATATACATAACGAGGAGGCGATAAAAATGGCTGCTATTATCTTTCAGAAGGATAAGCGTTCAGGGATCACCTATGCCTATGAGTCCGTTTCCTATTGGGACAAGGATAAGCAACAATCCCGGTCTAAGAGAACCTTAATCGGACGGGTGGACAGTAAAACTGGGGAAATTGTTCCCACAGACGGAAGGGGACGCAAAAAGAAAGAGGGGTACGCCGTGACAAAGAAAGGTCCTGTCCCCTCTGAACAAACCGCGCGTTATTTTTATGGTGCCACGTATCTGCTAGATGAGATCGGTGCGAGCACCGGGATTACAGAAGTCCTGAAAGCGTGTTTTCCCGACACGTACCGTCAGATTCTATCCATTGCATACTATCTAATCTTAGAGGACAGCGCTCCCCTTTATCGTTTTGAAAAATGGAGTCACTTACATAAACATCCTTACGGTGAAAACATTACGTCCCAGCGAAGCAGCGATCTGTTCGCATCCATCACCGAAGATGCAAAATATCAGTTCTTCCAGCTGCAGGGAAAAAGGCGAACGGAAAAGGAATTTTGGGCCTATGATATCACCACCATATCCAGCCAGTCTGAACTTCTAAGACAGGTGCAATACGGCTGGAATAAAGAAAACGATCCACTGCCCCAGCTAAACCTGGCGCTGGTATTCGGCGAAACGTCCAACCTGCCGTTTTATTACCGCAAACTGGCTGGTAATATCCCGGATTCCAAAACCGTCGCGAACCTGCTTGCCGATTTGGATGTTCTCGGTTTCTCCAAAGTGAAGCTGGTCATGGACAGAGGTTTTTACAGTAAAGAAAATATCAACGCATTATTGAAAAACCACGTGAAGTTCTTGGTCGCCGTCAAAGTATCGCTTGTTTTCATCCGGAAAGAACTGGATGCCATCTATGACGATTTTCGATCGTTTGAACATTACAGTGAGAAATACGAGTTATATGCCCGTACGGTTCGGACGACGTGGGATTATACGCAACACCGTCCGTATAAAGGAGACACCCTGACACAGTCCAAGCGTATGTATATTCATTTTTATTACAATATTGACAGAGCTGCGGAGGACGAAAAAGCGTTTGACCGCAAGTTAATCGCCCTGCGTCAGGAATTGGAATTAGGGAAAAGGAAGCAGGAACATGAAAAGCTATATCAAAAGTACTTTGAGACAAAAACCACACCGAAACGAGGGACAAAAGTTACCGTCAACACAGAGGCTGTCAACAAGGCCAAACGCTATTTTGGATTCTTTGCGCTGATGACCAATGAGACCATGGACGCCATCACTGCGTTGGAGCTTTATCGTAATAAGGATGTCGTTGAGAAAGCGTTTGGGAATCTAAAGGAACGACTGAACATGCGCCGAACATTGGTATCATCAGAAAAGAGTCTTGACGGGAAGCTTTTTGTGGAGTTTATCGCGCTAATCTATCTTTCTTATATCAAAAAGCAAATGCAAGATACGGATTTATTTAAAAAATATACGTTACAAGGCGTGCTGGATCAACTGGATGTGATTGAATGCTTTGAGTCAACCGGAAAAAAACTGCGTATTGGCGAGATTCTCAGCAAGCAAAAGGAAATTTATGAAAGCTTGGGTGTTATCCCGCCTACCTCGTTATGAGTACTCGGGAATCCAGGAATAATAATTATTTACTTTCTCTTCATCTTTCTCTTTTGATGCCCATTTTAGTTCTATAAACTTATTATACATGACTGAATCAGCATAAATAACGTTGTTGTTCATAAGCGATAAAAAATCGTTTTGTTGTTGTTCATTTAAGTCAGTAAATTTATGAGCACCGTATTGGTATATAAATTCAGAATGTAAAGCTTCAACAGGATGATAAAAATTAAATAACCTTTCCTTTGATGTTTGTAAGAATAAGTCCCGCTCCCTAATTTGTCTTTGTTCATTTAATGTTTTGTTTATGCCCTCAGTCGATGCCCTAATAGTTAGGTTCACCCCCAAAAGGGTTAAAGCACCTGAAATCACACCACCTATAATAGCCCCCCAGAATGTGCTTAATGAACTAATCCAGCTATTTACATCACCAGAAACCGGAAAAATATTAATAAACATTAAAATATTTATTAATATCGGAAATATAGCCAATATCAATCCTATGTAGAATATAAATTTCTTTGTTGTTTTTTTATCCATTTATAGTTGCCCCTTCTCAGTTAATTACTTCGACAACAAGAGACAGTTTTCCTGCAAAAAAGACCGCATTTTTTCCTATAACCTTATGATCTATCCACTCTCAGTGAATGGCATAGAGTCCTTCCTTAATCCTAGTTCTATGAATATAAAAAGGGTATCCCATAATCTGTATTGCAATAATGAAGCTAAGAGATTCTCCTATTTTACACGAAGGTTTTTTTACTGAATTTAATTAAAGGAAGCATTTAAAAGTCTTATAGAAAAGGGATACTAAAAAAAAGGTTTATAGGACTTTTATAATACATTGGTGGATTAAATTTTGACCTCTCTCTATATTAACTATCAGTAATTAAAATATAAAGACGAAAATAGAATCGATATGTGAAAATTGTCGATTGAAGCATGTAACCTTTTTGGCATTTTTGAACTTACCTTTTGCTTTATATTTAGTTTAATTAATCAGGAATAGCTGAAAAGGGGAAAACTAATAATAGAGTTAGAAGGGGATGAAATCAATGAAGCAACTGCCTGAGATTATATGGGTAATCATTGTTTTAGCACTAATACTCTATTTTGTGGTAAGGGTGGACGGAGGTATGGGTATCAAAAATTTAGCGGCTTACGGTACCCATACTTTCTAAACTGAAAGTATACCATGAAACAGCATTTTTATATTATGTATATTAGACTCTTGATTGTGTCAAGTACTTGTGGGAGAATGATTGTGTCAAGTACTTGTGGGAGAATTTTAAAGTCCCTTATTTTGTATTGTTTTAGCTCCAATTTTGATAGCGTTTTCACGCCTATGTCTTTGCGCATGTTGATGCTATTTTGCTTTTTAAATTCCTCTCAATCCTTTTAAGGCATCTGTAACTGGTTTTCCTAAAGCCTGTTTTAAATAACCCATGTTGTTACGCGTTGCTTCTGCAGCACTGTCTCTTAGCCTCTCTACAAAGTGTTTAGGCGGCTTTTCTTTTTTGTTTTCCTGTGTTAATTCCTCTGTCTGCTCAAGTATCCCTTGTAGCGTTTTAATCTCCAGTTTATCTTTCAAAGCAACCATAATATCAATGAATTTATCAAGTCCTTTATCACTCCAGCTACGCCCGTTTTTAAGCCGTTTAGCGAAAACGCTCATTGTTCCTTCCGCGCTCCCCATTGGACGAAATCCTGTTGTGTCTATGCCCTTTTCTTTTAATTTTTTGCGATAATCTCCCAGCGCTTCCGGATATTGAGAAAGCTGTGCTATTAGCTCTTCCAGCCGTTCTTCCTTCTTTTCATTATCAAGCGTTCCTACAGCGCTATTTAACTCCACCATGAAACCTTCCCAGTCATATTTTGCTAGTTTCTTCCGAATGGAACGATATCTTGAATGATCCCGAAATATACGTTGCACATCCCGGGCAACATGAAAACGATCAATGACAAAAGTCGCATTATGACGGAAATAATCTCGGCAGGATGTGATCCACTTTGCTCCATCTCCATTGATAACGAGATGATGTTTGGTAGGATCGTACTCGTAAGTCGTCATTAAATACTGTTCGAATTCCTCCCAAAACGGCTGTTTCCCTTCATGAATAAAATGTCGCTTTTCCATTAGTTTTGCCCGTTTACCATTCATTTCCCAACCCTGGTGTACACTGGCTATCTTAATTTCTCTGCCTTTTTTATTTTTCTCCTGACTTTTCGTATAAAGCCCGTCAACCTCCACAAATACAACATCATTCACAAGTGATACGGATTCTTCCGGAACTACCTCCGTATTCAAAAGCTGTTGACGTATGCCTTCATGACTAATCACAGGATATCCCAAAAGCTTCTCCATCGCCTTACCAGCCTGTCGATAGGAAACGCCTGTCACAGCCAGTTCAATAGCCAAATCCTGCACCATTGGACTCATTCCTTTTGTACCGTCAAAGGATAAATATTGATCCAATAAATAGACGTAGGCTCCGGTTTCCCTATCCTGATAATAATTTCTTTTCAGTTCCACTTGTCCAAAGACTGATTGAAACTTTAATGTTCTTTTATCCTTGTAATAAAATCGTTGTTTATCCCTTCCCTTAGCAATTGCCTCATCTAATTCCTTAAGGGTCTTTGCCATCTCCTGGGAAAAGCTTTCCTGCAAAGCACGATATGTAATTTTTTCTAATTCTTTCATAGTTAGCGTAGATATGATATCTTTCATTTGAGGACCTCTTTCTATAGTTGTTGTTGTAGGAAACTTAACTATACAAAAGAAGGTCCTTTTTTTCATTAAAAATGTCTTAAAAGACTACCGCGCTCCGCTTGCTGGCCTCATTTTTGGTGTTGAAGTCTTACGACTTCAACACCAAAAATGAGGTATATGTTCTCCCATAAACATTTTACTCTAACTAGACTCTTTCATCTACTTTACAAGCTATTGCAAGTAACGCTATTCTTAATCTGCTTTTCAATTCCTATCTATGAAGTTATGAATTTATTTGGTTACTTCAAAAACCGATTCGCTCGTTTCATTTTTAAAAAAACTAAAATCCTTGCTTCCATAACAGAGAATTGCATTTTTAGCCGAAAATCTCTTGGTGCGTAAAATACAGATCTGGTCCGCTAACTTGATATGAACGTAACCCATTAGTCGGATCTTTTTTTTGATTCTGCTAATCGCCAAATATATTGATAATTCAAAGAAAAAATGCCAATACTAGGGCCCTATCTCAAACAAACGAAGTCCTTTTTGAATAGAGATCGAGATATGATTGATAAAATTTATTCAGTTAGATTTAATTCATCTTTCTTATATGTTTATAAATTTCTTTATTCACTTGTAATTCCATGCCATTATTCCTAATATAGTTTGGGTTTATATATGTACTAGTGGAATGGATTTTTTTATGCCCTAGTAGCTGCTGAATCACCATTATTTCCGCACCACTTTCGGCCATTATTGTTGCAAAAGAATGTCTTAGTTTGTGGAGGGTGAAAATAGGTAAATTTGCCTTTTCTAAAAAGGAGGCAAACAGATCTTGCAACTCTTGAATACTCATTTGACTTCCTCGGTGATTAATTAGAAAGTCATCTTTTTTCAAATCACATTTGTTGATGTACCTTTGAATGATTGCTCCATAACCATCTCTTAGAACGATAAATTTACTCGATTTATTTTTTGTTTTCTTCCGGTAGATGGTTTCACCTAAAACATCAATATCTTCAACCTTCGTGTTAATAATTTCTGAAGGACGACTTCCAGTAGAAATTAACAATAGAAAGAATAAAACGTCCCTTTCTAAATTGGAGCTATTATGTAATAAGCTCTGTAAAAACTTTAGTAAATCGTGCCTTGTTGGAACATACTTATCCTTTCTTCGTGGTTTCTGTTTATGTTCATCAATGTTAACACTCATTTGATCTGTTAGGATTGGAAAATCATATTTTCTGTATAAATATAAAAAAAAGTTTTGAAGAGCACGCCTTGAACTATGCAGCCACGAATAGCTTTTATGAAGATGTTCAACAAAATACTGATCCAGGAGTTTTGTATCTAGACTTGAAAAATATAGCGATTCACCTGATATACTGACTGTTTCATAAATTTTTTCAAGATGCACGTCTTCTATGGAGGTACATGTCACATCGGCCAAATAATTTAAGAATTCATCCAATCTTCGTTTGATTATCATTTTATAATTCTCAGAGTACCTAGATTGTAAATGATAAACATCTATCTCTTCTTTAAAATGTTTCATTTAAAACCCTCCACTAAATTAATTCATCAAGAAGATCTTCAAACGGAAATGGATAAAACTTCATTACTTCTTCCTTTAGATCCTTAGGAAGAAGTTTGGTATAAACAGATGTTGTTTTAGGATCTTCATGACCAAGCATCTGCATTAAAAAAGGCTCTTCTATTCCGGATTTCAAACAATTAACAGCAAAGGTATGACGTAAAGAATGAACAGTATAATCCCTTCCCAAACCGATTTCATCAAACAGCCCTCGTACTAAATATTGGACACTTCGATCCAGCACCTTTTTTTCTCGGGAAAGTCCTTCATCTTGTGAAAACAAATACCCTTCTATGTCTTGTCTCCATTCGGACACACCACTGATTTTCAGATATTTTAAGATTGACATTTTAACTTCCTCAAATATAGGAATATATCGTTCCTTATTCCCTTTTCCTTTACGAATAAAAATTAAATCCTCATCGACGTTAAAATCTTTTATCTTCAAGTTTGTCATCTCACTCACTCTACACCCGGTACCCAGCATAAATCTAATCATCGCTTTCTTTCGGTATCCATATGTTTTTTGAATAGCTCCGTTTAGCACTTGCTCAACTTGCACATCATTTAAATACCTGGGTAGGGTTGGCGAACTGTGCAACGGTAGCTTGTATCGTACATCTTTTTCCGTATAACCTCTTTCAAACGCAAAACCTAATAAGCTTCTCATAATTGCCATATATTTATTGATTGTATTCGTTGCCAACTTTTCATTTTTTCTGGGAATACTTTTCTTTAACATTTCAAAAACCATGCTCTCATTAACTTCTCCAATCTTTAGTTGAGGATAGGTTGCATCAATAAAGGTCTTTACTCTTTCCAGGAAATTAAGATACGTTGTCAGTGTATTATCACTTCTGCGGTTAAATTCCCTCAATTTTGTCAGGTTTTCACTATACGCATCTATAACCTGATTAAGAAAATACGTTTTAGCTGGTTCAGATTTATGCTTGTCTTTATTTTTTACTAACTCGATTAGTTCATCAATCGTGACACCTAATTCCTTGCATAGTGCTTCATAGTCAACGTTCGTTTGTCTTTGTATTGGCATGAACCTTTCCTCCATTCTCCTTCAGTGGACTCTTATCCAACGTATTTGCTAATAACCGCTGATTGGAACGATGATAGTAATAGTAAGTTGACTTCCAATCCTTGTGGCCAATCGTCTCCGCAACCCTTCTGAAACTGTACTCTTGTAATGCGTTGGTTATGTAGGTATGCCGAAACGCTTTGGCCGGATACCTTGATTCACCAAATGCTTGTTTATTGGTATGATAAAAAATCGAATTGATCCTACTTGGAGTTATCGGGTGTCCGCTGCAAGTTACAAATAATTTTTGTGTTTCCGGATGATACTGTTCACGAACCTCTAGATAATCCTTTATGACTTGGACTACCTTCGTGCTAATTTTTATCGTTCTCTTTGCTGTCTTCTTACACGCAAGAGAAAGTGTTTTTTGAACGTTATCAAAATCTCCTATGGATAAATTGGAAACCTCTATTGGTCTGCATCCTGTATCAACGATGATTAAAAAGATGGCCAAATCACGAAAAACATGCTTTGAGTAATCGTAAATCGTGTCCATCAGTTCAATAATGCTTTCTTTTGGCACGTATTCATTAGCACGTTTTGAGCGGCCTCGCAAATGAAGAGGGATTGTATATTTTTGATTAACCAAGTTTTGACTAGTTAGAAATTTTACAAACAATTGAACCGTTCGAAGATATACCGTCGCTGAAGATCTCAGAATTTCCTCCTTTGTTACGCGGTCGGATAAGGTCCACTCGTAGCCTTTGATTTTTTCAAATAAAAGCTTTTCTTTGTTTTTCTCGCGAAACACATTTATATTTATACCTTCCCTTTCTAAATACCGCTGGAAGAATACGATTATTTTCTTATTTTCAACCACTCGGTTATCATTTATTTTCAGAAAGTGGAGAAAATCCTCAATAATCACCGGAAACCGATTGACAGTTTTTGATCTTTTTATGATCCTTTTCCGGTTCCGAGTTCGTTGAACAATAGGGTGCTGTTCAACTAAAGCAAATAATTCGGATTGAACAACCCTCCTTTTGTGCAAAAAGGATAGGTATTGCAAAATAACATTGACTTTTTTCTTTAACACCCGCTCAGTATAGTTTTTGTAGCTAGAAATTCGTGCAAGATATTCTAAATAATCCTGGCATTCAGTAATATCCAGTTCATGCCACTCTTTACCATGGTGCAAGTAGAAATCAACCAAAATGTTTTTAACATGCTGCTTCATTTCTTTGTTGTTGTTTTGTTTTTCATGAAGAAATTCATTGATAAGGGTATTATTCGCAATAGCTTCTAATGGTAAATCCTCTTGTTGGAACTTATTTGCCTGTTCCAATTCCTTCACCTCCAAATTTGTTAAATTCTTCGGGTCATATTTATGATAAAATGAAATCAAAACTTTGAGTGGAAAAAATAAACATTGGAAGGCAATAAAAAAATGCCTGGCATTATTTTGCCA
Organism: Virgibacillus doumboii; assembly: GCF_902806455.1. Classification (GTDB taxonomy): domain Bacteria; phylum Bacillota; class Bacilli; order Bacillales; family Amphibacillaceae; genus Lentibacillus; species Lentibacillus doumboii. The sequence goes on from NZ_CADCWQ010000001.1 coordinate 3,208,737, forward strand.
AGCATTTCCAGATTTATTCGTGGATTCCCTTTTCTACGAATATTTACTTTATCATGCTAAAGTGAGTTAAACTTTCTCATTTTTTTGGTTATGAAATCTTAACTGAAAGGAGTGTCGCCAATGGAAATGACAAAACTATTCAATTATTTCAATTTTTATAATAACATAAATACTTGGCGATTTCTATATTTTTTTTCAAATATTTTATTTAGTCATATCATAACCTTAATAATGAAAAAACATATGGTTGGACTCCACGGGGTTTAACCAAGAGATAATGCTTAATGCATTGTATGATTTTCCTTGGTGATAAGTATGGAAGAGCCAAGGTCTGAAATCGACATGGTTTTAAGCGTAATAAACCAACAGATGAAAGAAGAAGACTTTTTTAATAAGATCTCAGATGCCGATGGAAGATTAATTGTTGATTCAATGGCGTTACAGTACCTCAAGCAAAAACCTTCTTTATTAAAAAAGTTCTTACTTTCGTTATCTGTTGAAGGACGTATAAAAATACTTTTCTTAAAAGAAATGTTAGGAATGACACAAAGTGATTTTATTGCGAGATATGGTGTTACTTCCAAATATATTCAGTTCCTGAAAGGGCAGGACCAATATACTGAAAAGAAACCTAAAGCAAGCATACGAGACGTTACAAAAGCGAATGAACCACGAGATGATATACTTGCGACGATAGCCACTTTTACAAGAGTCCCTTTAACCTTACTAAAAAATGGAAAGCCTTTGCTAAATGATTGGCACTTTGACCATTTTAAACTACTACCTGATGCTCAGCTTACATTAGAAGAGCTCATTGACTATTTAAAATCAACTGAAGAAAACGCACAATTCTTTAATAATAAAAAACGTCATACACGCCCCCATTTTGATTATATCTATGACGTAAGAGGAATCATTTTACACCATTCCTCTACAAGTATTTATATACGAGCCTCTGTTTGGGAGCGTGGTGGATTTGTTGTAGAATTTTTTGGTAAATATAATCAATTAAATGATTTTGTTAAGGTCAAATCATCGTTAGAGGGATTTGAACCTCTCGAAGTCGGATATTGTCGAACGGTTATAGAGAATCACGCTCATATGATGGTTGTTGCCAAAAGCCATGCAAATCAATTTACTTATCCGATAGAATTTAAACGATTCTAACCAAAAAAAGGGTTGAACTCAGAGGAGTTCAACCCTTTGATTATTAATTTTTCTGCCAATCCTCTAATTATGAGGAGGGTTACTATGAGTGAAAAGGTAAAATTAAATAAAGTAAGTGAACTTGAGAAAAGAAAGAAAGCTATAGGGATATTGGAAACGTGGTTAAGAGAACACGGGGAATCGGATAATTATATATCGTATTGTAAAGAAAGGAAAAGTCGATAAAATTTACAGCCTAATACTATTTTTTTCAAAAATTATTAAGGAGGTTTATTATCATGAAAAGTACCAAAAAACAAAAGTATACCACTTGGGAGTCATTACCCGAAACCTTAACAGCCCTGGATATATCACAATTCCTCCGGATTTCAAGAAGAAGAGTTTACGAATTGTTTCAAATACATGTTGATAACGGTGGCATTCCAAACTTTGAGATAGGTGCCTCTAAAAGAGTAGATAAGAACGATTTTAAAAATTGGATTTCACAGAAAAAAGATACATCTAAGCAAACTTAGTTTTTTACAAATCCAAAACTCGTTAGATACTTTCATAATAAGGATAAACTTTGATTTTATTGTTAAAAGCGACGTTGTGCTCAATCGTAAATAAAAACGTCGCTTTTATTTTAAAGTACAATTTCAATATCAAATTGGGAACTACCATCAAATATTGTTTATACATATAAAATGTTATATTTTCTGGATTATTGCTAATAATACCTTAAAAAGTCAAAAAAAGAGGTATTAAGATGATTAAAGGCATTAAATTAGGGTTATCGTACAATCAAAAATCGATTCAGTCTATTGAACAAAATATAGAACAGGCGAATCAGGTTGAAAGATATTGCAAATCAAATAATATTAAACTTATAAGAAGGTATAGTGATTATGGGTCTCCAACACTTAATTTAATGAGACCAGGATTAAATGAATTATTGAAGTTCCTTGCAAATACAGACAATACAATTGATATTGTTATATTTAATTCCGTGGACCGTTTAGAAAGGGATTTTAGAAGAATAAATACAGTATTACCAAAAATAAATAAGTATGCCAATGAGGTAATTATTATAAAAAAGCACCCGAGTAAAACTCAATTTAGTAAATCTAATATTTTTTACGAGAAACCTTACTCTAACTAACTAATTGATGAAGTTGAATAATTACTATAAACATTCGAAAAAATCATCACCTTCTAGTTATTCTTTCCATTGTATTCTCTCCTATTATTCATATAAACATATCCTATAACAAGACTTAGAAAATTGCTTCGATGTACAGCTAATATTGAACAAGTGTGATTACAATCATTAACAGCATTCACCAGTAGGATTTATAAAAGTTCGATCAATGCCTCATAACAACATATATTGCGGACATAGTCAGAACCCATTTTAAGAAAAGGATTGATCAAAATGGTTCCATTTTAATTTTGAGTCGCCTTGCAAAAGGATAATAGAGCTTTGACCTTGCTTATTACATCAATAAAATTCAGTACTATCGTTTTAAATATCCCTTAATATTTTATTCTTTTCACCGATAATAAGTAAGGAATTAACATAGTTCAATATGAACGAAATTCGAAATAAGTAACCCAACTAAATAGTGAAAGCTATTTGGTGTGGTAAATGCTCTGGAAAAACTAAATAATACCGACTAAACTCTTAACTCAGATTGGAATGAGATGATAATGACAAAATATGGATCTTGTACATACTGTGGAAAAATTGAAGAATTAATCAATGGTATTTGTAATGAATGTTACGATGAAGAAATTAATCATTTAAAAGTAGTAAAAAACTATTTATTAAATAATCCTCATTCAAACGCGATGGAAATCTCATTATCAACAGATATACCCATCGATAAAATTACTCGCTTGATTAAAAAAGGTACAATAATGTAAATCGATAAATTCTTTTTAAAACACATAAATATCCAACTCTTATTATTGTTAAAAAGCTAGTTACTAGTTATACTAAGGAAACAAACCTAACTAATAGCACTAACTACAGACTACGTCATTTTTAGCATATTGTAATAACCACTGCATATAAAGCACAGAATGCGGGTATGCTAAAGAAGGATCCCCCTCTTACCATAAATGTTGGGACTTTCGCTTGCTAGTAAAGTGAAAGTCTTTTTTCTTTTTAATCTGTTTAATTTTTTTATCTTCATATTCTCCAAATCAATCTTTTGGTAAATTAATGGAATTAATCAGAGACATATGAGAATAGTTATTCTCAAAATCATGTAAAGAGTAATAGAGTCTTTAATTGTTTCAGCTCTTTCCAAGGGTTAATGTGGTCACTATGGAAATCACATCCATAATTAACTTGTAGCGGAACCATAGCTAGCTATTAATTGTCGCTTACATTTTGTTAGTTAAGTAAAAGATGAGTAAGTTATTTTCTTTATCAAGTACTGTCATTTTTAGTTTATTAAGATTGCACAACAAACCCCCACCCTTTTATGATGGGAGCTTGTTCTGATACTTTTTAATTTACTAATTCTTTCAATGCTTTCCCAGGTTTAAATGCAGGAGCATTTGTTGCAGCAATTTGAATTTCTTTCCCAGTTTGTGGATTTCGTCCTTTTCTTGCAGAGCGTTCTCGAATTTCAAAATTCCCAAATCCAATAAGCTGCACTTTATCTTTGTTTTTAAGTGCCTCAGTAATAGATTCAAATACTGCATCTACCGCTTTAGCTGAATCTTTTTTTGTAAGTTCTGTCGAGGCTGAAACAGCTTTAACTAATTCTGTTTTATTCATCGTTAAACACCTTCCTTTTTTAAGAACTTGCTTAAATAATACTATATTTGCCAAAAGATGACAAAAGTTTATATTAACGTGGAGTGGAAATATATTTCGAATTAAATCATAAACCCTTAATTGGATTTTGTATATCCTATACCTTTAGGGAAACCTGGATAATTCTGTTGCCTATTAATGTCTATTGTAATTAGTGTTTTTTCTACCTGTAACAATTTGTCTTTCTTTTTGTTCAGGATATGTTACTCAATGTCCGCTTCGACAAAATAAAAACTTATCTGATAGTATCGTGATTAAAAACTGGTTCCGGATTTTTCATAGGTTTTGTTCCTAATTGTTGTTTCTCAATCATTGCAATTGTCCAATTAATTCCTTTACAATCATTTTGTCAACCGACTTAACAAAGACGCATTATTATTTCTCCCGTTTGTTCGTTTAATAAAGTGTTCATATGGTCCTCCACTTGTTCTGAGTAAACCAATATTCCCTTTCAAATAGAAAACCCCAAAATAAGCACGAAGACAGCAATCTTCATGTTATTTTGAGGTTATGCCCTTGCAATTTATTTTTCTAATTAGATTATACTTCATGGTTATAAAAAATAGTAATTCCTAGAATTCTAACACCATATATTCTTATCTAGTAACAATATCTTCATTAGCAGCTTCTTGGTATTGCTGAACGATGTAAATAAACAAAACTTCATGAGATTCAATCGTTTTCAACACGTAATCCTCTATAATAAGACCATTCCTATACGGAATTTCGTCACCGCAATATTGACAACGGTGATATGGAATTCTTTTAACTATAATCACATGACCTTTAGGATTAATGTATTTCTTTGTTTTGAATACCTGGAATATTTCTGTTTTACATATACTGCAAAATCCATCCGCGTTTTCCATTGTAGTGTACCCTCCAGGATGACTATATAACATGAAATGTGAAATCGCAATTAAAAGTGTTCTGAATATAATAAAGATGGGAAAAAGGATGTTGTTCTTTAAAAGTGGGCAAATTTGCTTCTTGTGAAGAGTATTTTTGGAAAGGTAAATCTGGCTGATTGTTGAACAAAAGGATCATTTTCACAAAACATTTTATCAAACTTTAATATATCTATTGTTCTTTATTTCTAACAATCAATCTTCATTAAAAATTATTAAACTTTATTTCAATGTCACAGCTGTTTCATTTTATTGTCACAATTCTATTAATCAATATGGTATTAAAACCGCTATAATTGTTTTAAAGTATTCAAAGTAGTATATTAGTTTTTAAGATTTCATGAAAGATAAGGAGCCTTATATGTCACAGTCAGCCAACAATAAGGTGAATTTAACACACCTTATTGAACAAAAAAGAGAGCAAATGTTTAAAACAGCAGCTACTCATGGTATGAATCATCAATTAACCCTAAAGTGTAGCCAAGAACTTGATAAGTTAATTCTTGAATATCAAAAACTATCAATTTAATAATAGGTTTTTGGACATCCATTTTATACAAGAGCCATAATAGTTTTTATCATCCAAGATTCCCATTATTCTCTTAGGGTAACCGTCTGATTTCCATTTTGTCTACGTGGTTAAAATTATTTTTTTGTATTCATCGATGGCTTTATTCCTTCAACTGTTAAAACATCACCAAGTGTTGTTACATCCAGATTCAAAACACGTCCTGCCTTTTTCAATATTTCCTAAATAAGTTGAGGTCAGACTAATGGGGGTCGGCTACCATCTTTATAAATGTGGTTTAATATTTCCTAAGACAACTGAATTATCAAACGTTCTATTGTTTTCAAATCAAACCGAATATATGGAAACAGTACTTATGTAATTCCATGAAATGCATATCATAAATTATTAGTTTTATTTGTTTCAGCGCCTCCATTTTATCAATTCAAATACTAATTTATAAATCTAAAATAATCTTGGTGACAACCATCGACAATAATCTCTAAAGTCCCATTCCAAATCCGGGACTTTTGTATTACAATGTCCTTAATTACATTGTAAAATAACTAATAATGGGGTGATTTTATGGTTAATCAGCGAAAGCAACCAAATATTTTATCAAAGTTGTTCAACAGGGATACTAAAAACATGAATAAAGACAATTTAGACAGGAATGACATACTGGATTATTATGCTTCATTAGCTATGCATCACCCGGACTTAATCGTTATTATTTCACCCGAGGGGAAGGTGATTTCTCAAAACAAGGGCAGTATGAATGAATTTTTGGGGTATTCCCCTGATGAAACAATTGACCATAAAGAATATTTACCGAAAAAATCCTATCATAATCTCAAGTATGCTTTTTACGAAGCAATGAAAGGCAATACAAGTAGACATGAGATTACTTTATTAAATAAATATGAACAAATCATCCACGCAGTCGTTTCCGCTATCCCGATAAAAAAGGCAGATGGCGATGTGAAAGGTGTATATTTCATTGTCCGTGATAACACGGAACATAAACAAACTATGGAGTTGTTGGAATTACATAAAAGTCACTTGGAACATGCGCAACAAATTTCCAAAATTGGCAGCTGGGAATATTTAATTGATGAAGATCATTTAACTTGTTCCGATTATTTCTATGATATATTCGGATATACCCAAGATGAATCCGACACAATGGCTAAGCTATTTGAATTTGTTTACCCGGATGATTATGACAATGCCTATAATGTGGTCACAAAGGCCATTGAAAAAGGCGTAAGTTATGTTTGCGACTTTCGCATTCGCCACGGAGAAACCGGTGAGTTGCGTTATTTAAAATCACAGGCTGAGGCTGTTTGGAAAAATAATAAACCTTATAAACTTGTAGGAGTAGTAAAAGATTACACAACCCAACAACTTTTGGAAAATAAAATGGAAGAAACCAAACAAAATACAAAACTATTATTGGATAATTTGACTGTTGGTTTTTGGATGAGAAACCTATCCACTGGAGAAATGGATTATATTTCTAATGGGGCTGAAGAGTTACTTGGATATCCATTACAAGAACTATACGACATGCCTGATCTATGGGAAAAGTTGATCCATCCAAAAGATAAAGAGATTACACTGAATAGACGAGAGTTAATGATGAATGGCGAAATAGTTCGGGATTATTACAGGATTTTATGTGGTGATGGAACTACGAAATGGGTTGCTGACCAAACCATACCATGGACAAATGATAGTAGCAAAGTAACACATTCATTCGGAATGCTTATTGATATTACAGCTGAAATGGAGATGCAGCACCAACTAGAATACTTTTCCACACACGACCAGCTAACCGCCCTGCCGAATCAGCGCAGTCTATATAGTAAAATAGATGAATTATGTAAAAGTGAATCAGGTAGGAATTTTGCATTGTTGTATCTGGATTTAGATCGGTTTCAACTTATTAACGATTCACTTGGCTATCAAATAGGTGATGAAGTTTTAAAGAAAGTAGCAAACGGATTATTGTCAGCAATTGCGGAGGGGGCATACCTAGCACGTATTAGTAGTAATGATTTTATTGTGGTGGTTGAAGACTATTCCACACAGGAATTCATTTTTCAAATGGCTGAACGGATTATCGAATCCATTGAAAAGACAATTACTGTTGATGAATATGAGCTCCATGTGACAACAAGTATTGGTATCAGTTTTTTCCCGGAAGACGGTAATGATAAGCTATCGTTAATTGAAAGTGCCCATGCTGCCTTATACCGGGCAAAACAATTAGGAAAAAACAATTATCAGTTGTATTCTTCTTCTAAAGATATCACATCATTTAAGAAGTTTGTGCTTGAACGGGATATGCGTAAAGCAATTGATAATGAAGAATTTGAAATATACTACCAGCCACAGGTAGAAACGGATACCGGAGTTATAACAGGCGCAGAAGCATTAATTCGTTGGAACCATGCCGATTGGGGTCTTGTATCACCGGGTGAATTTATTCCGTTGGCCGAAGAAAACCATCTTGTCCATCAAATTGGTGAATGGGTTATCGAGAATGTGTGCAGACAAATACGAATGTGGAAAGATCAGGGATATAATATCCGCCCCATTTCAGTCAATTTGTCTCCCATTCAGTTTATGAAAAAAGGGCTTGTTGAATTTGTAGCTGAACAGCTATCGCGCAATGATTTACCGGCAAAGTACCTGGAACTGGAAATCACCGAGGGGTCATTACTGAAAAACGAAAAGGTAGTATTAAACACTATGGAAGGATTAAGAGGATTGGGTATTAAAGTTGCCGTCGATGACTTTGGTACCGGCTATGCATCAATGGTCTATTTACGGGAATTTAATGCTGATACGATTAAAATTGACCAAATTTTTATCCAAAATATAGCAAATGAAAATGATAAAGATAGGGCAATCATTTCGTCAGTTTTGCATTTGGCAAAAGGTCTGGGAATGAAAGTTATCGCCGAGGGTGTTGAGGAGTATGACCAACTTGAATTTTTAAAACAAAAAGAATGTGACTTAATCCAAGGCTACTTATTTTCTAAACCTGTTCCATTGGAAACACTTGAACAAATGCTCCAAACTGGATATCTGAAGCCAACGAAAAGAAAAATAGAAAAAGCGCCTGAAGAGGAACGTAGAAACTATTATCGTCTTGAGTTCCCTTCACCGGTACTTGGTGAAATGACCATTATAGAGATAAATAAACGTAAAGTAAGTCTAGGATCAGCTGACGTACTTATTGAGGACATTGGCCTTGGCGGTCTGAAAATTGTTTCCTCATTGAAACTTCCTGTTAACTCAGAAATTAAACTTAATTTCAAAGTTGAATTGATAGGCGAGGAATTTCAACTGAATGGCCATTTGGCATGGAAAAATGAAGCAAAGGGCGATACATTCTTTTATGGCATCGAATTTAACATAACTGAATCGGAAGAAGATCGTTTAGCTGCTGTTATTAATAAGATGAGTGTCCTATTAAGGGCGAACAACGACATCCCAGACACAAACTTTATTAATCAAAATCCATATGCGTATATTAGGAAAAACCATACGTAATTTGAAAGCTGTCACCTGAAAGGAGACAGCTTTTTTGGCTTTTCTTACCAAGGCAATTTTACTGAAATTATTTAATAAAGTATAAAACTTAAATGACTAAAAAATAATAAATAGAAACTAGACTAATGATTACGGTAACTACAATGTACCACCTCTACCATGTTTTTTACCAGCAGTTGCCACAAAATTTACCACTTGCTGTAAATGCGTTTACCAATAGGATAACTTCAATGGTTTTGAAGTGAAAAAGCCCTAAACTCTCCTTTTTTTTACTAAGGAATTAGGCTTATGGTCTTCTGCAATCGCCCCTATTGTGGAAAGTAAACTGTACAGAATAACCTGACAAAATTATTCAATATCTAATAGTGAGGATGTGTGAAATTCTTGGATAGACCTTCTCTCGTTATCATATCGTTCAGTTACAGAACCGTTAGTTAGCTTATAAACAAGGCTCCTCCAAAATACCTGAGCAGGATAATTTGCTTCAATTTGAGTGATAATCCAATTACCCGGAAACATACGTATAAGTTCTGTTGCAGCCTTTTTCCCATAACCTTTGCCACTATATTTTGCAATGATAAAGAATTCGTGAAAGGTATTGGGAAAGGATTTTGATTCACTTTCTACAAGTGCAAAGCCAACATATTCATCTTTTAGCTTAATAAAAAATGCGTGAAAATTAGGGTTTTCCCAGTATCTATTCAAGTTAAATGGTTTAAATGCACCATCTTGTTCTAATTTAATTTCAGTAATAAACTTACTAAATTCATAGATATAGAATTGCATAAGGTTATGTAAAATGCTTTCCTTACCTTTTGTCGCTTTTTCTAAACTAAGCAATTCTTATGACCTCCTGCTTTATACACGAATTTCCGCGTGAGCACTTATTCCATAACCAAGCCGGATTCAGAAGGAAGCCCTGTTCGGCAAGCTTACCCTATTGTGGAATAACCATTTGCTAAAACAATACCACATTTCTCTCAATTTCTCTCGTAAGCACCTAAATTCTTAATCAACTAGCTGAGCCAATTCTTTTCTAGTAAAATTATCTAAGATGTGTTCGGATGTTAAATGTTTCTCATAAAGGCCACTTATGAGTAAATATCTTAAATTTGATTTAACTCCGTATTTTAACTCATTTAACCCACTACGAAGTACACCCTCTAATTTAGTAGCTAATTCTATAATGTCTTCTGTACTAACTAAGTAAATACCTTCTGCAGCATGTTGTGATGTATCCTTGATCTTATATTTAGGGCATACCATAACAAGTGTAACCTTCTCTTCATTCTCCAAATTATATTTCTCTTTCACCCATTTCTTATGCACAAACACTTGTCTTATATCCTCTAATGGAATATAGGCATCTTCATCTTCAATATTTGTCTTAGCTTCTAAAGATATCCATGTGTTATTAATGTTCCACACTCCATCTGGTACTCCTTCTTCATTAGGAGGTTTTTCTGCATAAAAACCTAGTATAGTACCTAAAGATTTAAGTGCAGGTTCATAAAATTGAGCTTCTTTGTTTCGCAATCCATTTATTATCTTTGCCCAATCTTTATCAAATTTTTTCTCCCTATCACCAAATGATTTTAAGTAATTACTTATTCGCTCAATTTGAAGCTCTAAACTTTCTGAGTAAATCTCATCCTGAATTTCATCACTAAAACTTATATCCCTTTTGTCTAACCATACTTTATTATCAGATGCATTTAAGCTATTGGTTAGATATTTTCTAGTCTTGTCTTCATCACGTTGCAGTGTAGATACACATGCTATAAGGTAATTCCACCACGCTCTATAACCTTTTAAGGTTTCATTTCTCCCTAGTTTTGTAAGTGTTTCATTAGCAGAATTGTGAGCTTTTGAATAATCTCCATTCCACAAGTTATATATAAATTCAATCTCATGGTTAGTAGAATTATATAATTGGACAGCATTTTTATTCGAAGAATCCATTTGTTTTTCTTCCATCAGCTTACTTTCTTGTCTTTCAAGGTAATTTTCAACCTTTTTCCAACTTTCCGTTTCATTAATAAATTCTTCTATTGAAGTATGCCATGATTCAATATCTTTAATAAAATCAATCTGATTAAAACCGAGGTTCATTTCAGCGTGAACATCAGCAGGTAGCAGGTTTATAAATTCATCTTTATACAAGTAATCGCCTACGTATTTCCCGGTAAATAAAACTACCGAAGAGTCATTCTTACTTCTAGTACATCTACCTAAACCTTGTATAATCCTTGTGGATAATTTACTATTTAATAGTTCCGTGGCATTAAGTCGGTCTTGAAGAAACTTTTCTTCAATACTAATAGCAACAGGTAAGTCATGAATGATTTCTAACTTACATTCATCGCCTTTTAAATCAATGCCTTCATATCTACCTGTCAGAGCTAATATTGCATTATCTTCTTCGGTAAATTTAGTTAAATCATCTTCAATATCACTATTCTCGAAAAGAGTAAATTCAGGTAATAATTTTTCTTTTGTCTCCTTTACTTTTCTCATGCTTTTTCTTGAAGGAGTCAATATGAGAGCTCTGTTGCTTTTAATAGCAGTTTCTTTTAATACTCTTTCCAATTCCTCTCCCTCAAAATGATCCTCAGGAAACATTATGAGTCTTCTGCCGGATACTTTATTTGAATGATTAGAAAATTTATTAATGTAATGAATATCCTGAACACCAAACATTCTTTCTAGTTCTCCAGATTTACCAATAGTGGCTGACATGTATATTCTTTCTTGAGGATTAACAAATGCTTGATGTACTTTATTTGGTGGTATTATAGGTTTAATAACTATATTTGAATGATTAACGAATATTTGGCATGAATGAAGACTGTTTCTGATTCTACTCCATGGATAATAAAGCTTGGTATCATCGGTGCGTGAATCTAACAAACTTCTAATAGAATCTGATTTTTTATACCATTGTGGAAAAGAAACAATATCTACTCCATCAGTCATAGGGTCATATGTACCGTGTATTAGTTTGTCATACACATTGGGTGAAAGACTATCTCCTAATGTTGAAACAAGAGCTTCAAAAATATCACTATATTCATGCCTATTAATATCAACTGACCAAAAATCATTTATTGCATACTCAGTTGCATGTGCATCATCAAAGATTATTAAATTTGAGTCATTAAACTTTGGATTAATATTGAAAATGTGCCCATAAGTTGTCACACATATTGCTTCTGACCTCTGGTACTTACCCAAATCAATTTGTGAGAAATTATCTCCCTTTCCAGTTAAAAGGACAGAAGAAATACCATATAAATCAAGTAATTGGTGAGTTTGATTAGCTAACTGCCTAGTAGCACATGCATAAACTACCCTCCAGTTATTATTTATTCGATTGTATTCAGATATAAGTCCACCAACAAGAGTCTTACCATGTCCAGATGGCATTTCAATTGCAAAGTCTGTTTTATTATCTCTATTAAGTTCATATTCTTTTAATGATTCACCTTGTTCATGAGAAAGTCTTTCCAGCTTGCCTAACTTATTAAATAAATCGATTGTATCATTATACTTACTCTCATCTTCATCAGGTATAAAAAACGGCACAGGATTTACCCCTTTCTTTTTAAATTCAAGAGTATTATAACATTATATGACTCTATAAATACATTTTTACTCTATGCTGAATAAGCATATAGACCAATAGAGCTTGAACTTGAAACTAAAATGTGACTATGGTCATATCCAAAACTAGGCAATGATATGAACCAGATCCCGTATATGAAAATCTTAAGGATAGGACTTCAAAATTACTTTAGTGATTTTTTGATTTATACTCCTTTATTTGATAAACCCATAAAGTCTGTGTTTGCTTATTCAATTCTTGTTAGCAATAGGTAAGCCTTTGAGATTATCTCCAGCTTTTCCCCTGCTCCACACGAAGCATGCAGGTTTCCCCGCACTCCGCGCTCCATCTAACGATATGTACTGGATGATAAGTTCCTCGTTACTTTCAAGTAGGAAAGGGCTACCGAACCTAACCTGAAAGCTCGCACTGTGTAAAATCACACATTCCTACCCGATCGGTGCGATGCACGCTTGGAAAACCACCGTTCCATTCGCTAGACTTGGGGCTGTTCCTCCACTTCCATTACAGAAGATTCTTTGGTCATACCCCTACCCTCACAAGGATAAATACCTTTCAGCATATGCCTTATAGCAAACGTTTCGAGTGACAGCTCTGTTCCAACGTTCCTTGCTTTCCAAGTCCCTTACAACGTAGCTATCGATACTAGACTTAGGTGCTTCCTATAAGCCTGTGAGCTGGATACCGCCGTTGTCCGGTATAGCCTATTTCAGAGGGCGCATTTTTACTCTACACCACTCACGCCATCGTTGGATGACACATAAGTTTCCCTATGTTCAATCTTTAGACCCGTACATTCGGAAGTTTGTCAGTTCCCTTTCGTGAGAACATTCTCACCATATCCAGTTTTTCAGCCGTGCGGCATATCCGTCGGCATACCTTCTCTGAGGAGTGGCTCCAGCCTTCGTTCTGCCGAATCACCTGTGCTTCATACCCCAAGGCCTGTCAGCCTTGACGCATGCAGGATTTGTTGACGGGATGGTTTCAGGAAACTTGGTTCCATTATTCCCACCCTCCGTTGTAAAGTTGAAATTCATTAAAATTCCCCGCATGTTCACGCTTCAATGCGTTTATAGCGGAACTTGTCGCGCGCGCCCGATTCTGGAATAAGCAAAACATTCGTGAACATGGGTTTTCCCACTAACTATTGGCTTTATTACGCCTATATTCGGCTTCCATTTCATCTTTAATTTCGCACTCTAATGTCCAAGCATTTTTTAAAAAAATCCGCTTGTAACCGCATTTAGGACATTTATACCTATATCTCCCAAAGTATGTTCTAGATACCTTCATTTCTCTGTAATCAACCTTGCAATATGGTCCATCTACCATACCAACGCTAATATCTAAGATCTCATTCGAGAGGGAGTCCTTACGCCTAACGTCAGCGTGAACTCTCCAATTAAATCCATAACCTCCTACCTCACCTTCTAAATCATAATTATCTCCTATACTCACAACCATTGGGTAAGGTGTTTGCAACTGCTCAATCTTTTTTCTAACAAGCTGGCGTATCAGGATAAAAGCGATTAATAACAATCCCCAATATATGATAAATTTATAGTTAATTATTGCGTTTGAAAATTCCTTTAGATTAAGATCCTTACCAAACTGTAAAAATTGAAAAGCATATGTAGTTATAAACGAAGCGAACAAAGAAGCCAATACACCAATAGTAAAATCCTTGAGACTAGAAATTGTAAACGGCACCCCTTTCTCTGTTAAATAAATTGGCCGACAAGGGAAAGTTATACGTCAAAGCGCCCTATTGTTGCACTATCATTCATGGCTTTATATGCACTGCTCTTATTTAATTTGCTTAAGGTATCTTGTAAAAGTCCAACCTTCTATAACTTCCTTATTTTCATAATCAGAATAAAGTACATAAGACCAATTCTTTTTCTTTTCAAGAATTTGTACCACATATCCAGTAGCTAATTTTCCAGCTATTCTTGAATCCTTTCGTTTCCCTTCACGTACTATAAGGCTTTCTTTAGTAACTATTCTAAAATTGTTTACAATTTGACGTGAAGCGTCCTTTTTCAATTCATCATTTACCCACTTTATACCAGCTCTTTCAGAATGAAAAGTGCCTTCTTGTTCATTATGTATATATGATTGCATTACTGGAATCACTCTATCTTCCGTAAATTCTACTACCTGTGCAAAAGCAGCAAGAAACATTATTAGGTGGTAAATAAAAATTAAAACACTCTTAATAGGTTTGCTTATTTTATTAGGATCCTTATTTTCACTAAGCTCTTCATTTAATATTTCCTCTGCATTTTCATTTTCCAATATATCATGTGCTTGCTCTAAATCTTTATTAGTTAACTTATAATTTGTCCAATCTATTTCCGCTATTTTATCGGAAAATGTAGCTAATGTTTCTCCCAATGATGTAATTTTGTCCACACCTAGCAAAGTTCTTTTATTTATTGCTTCTACAGCACTTACCATTTTGTTTATATCAGGTAAAGCTGCCTTGTTTATTGCTTCTACGGCGTTTGTCATTTTGCTTATGTCAGGTAAAGTTGCTTTATTTATTGCTTCTACGGCACTTGCCATTTTGCTTATATTAGGTAAAGTTGCCTTGTTTATTGCTTCTACGGCACTTGCCATTTTGTTTATATTAGGTAAAGTTGCCTTATTTATCGCTTCTACAGCACTTGCCATTTTGCTTATGTCAGGTAAAGTTGCCTTATTTATCGCTTCTACAGCACTTGCCATTTTGTTTATATCAGGTAAAGTTGTTTTATTTATCACTTCTATGACATTCTTCATTTTATCCCCAGTATTATAATTTGCCATTCTTATGCCTGCCTTTACACATCGTTTTTAAAATTAGATTATCACAACGCCTCTTAAATTTATCAGATTTTACTGTCCATCTGCAGAAAATCAAACCAACTTAATATTTATTTAATGAACCATTAACTCCCTTTCATTCTTGCTTTTGTAATCAACAAAATTAAAGCTTGTACCATACTTATTATCTTGGCTATCAGTTACCTCCAGAAACCAGTTGTTTTTCGGAATATCTTCATATCCATCTGGGAATCTAAACCCCACAAATCTATCTATTAGTGAAATACTAATACTTTGACCCTCTTCTATAGATAGATTAAAGAGGTTAACGTACCTTTTATTTGTATTTAACTCATTTAACTTACTTTCAAAACTATCTAGATCATTATATTTATCCAAAAAATTGTAATTCCAGTAATCATATGACTTTCTAAAGGTTTGGTGTTTATAACCCGCTCCCATCGAACCAAATACAGCATTTCTTCCAGAGTGAATCATTTCAACCTTTTTAATTGTATTTTTTCCATCTACTGCACGAATTGTAGCATTGAGCTGAATATCCACATTCCACTTATTACCTTCTAAATCTCTGATTAGTGCTTCATCACATTTCACTTCAAAGCTAGGTTCTTTTTCCTTTTTAAAGAACTCTTTATACACTAAAATACTTGTATTAGTTAAACCCAAAAGAAAACCAGCAATAGCAATACATATTGTAATGTAATCTTTTGTAGTCCAACCACTTATTGCATTTTGGTTTTGGTTAACTACTTCTGCGCTAACATTAGAAAGTGAAAGTAGTAAGGCTATAGCTGAAACTAGCAATACATTTAATAACATTTTTAGAATTTGCATCTGAGTTTTCCCCACTTATTCTTTTTTAATATAATTATTTCAAACCCCTGACATTTTCACAATATGTTATGAAACAATCTGGCCCGATTCTGGAATAGTTAATTCCTGTTTACCAATATAAATTATTAGACTTTATTTAAAATGATTCAATCTATAATATAAATTATCAAACTTTATTTCAGAGCCACACACCTGCACACTTTTAATTTTTCGATGTATTTGGCATTTACTTTTTTGTAGGAAATGGCAATCGACATTATAAGTATGGCAGTTTATATTCATATCCAAGATAACTTGACATGGAGCCTTTGTGGTGAAGGTGAAAGGCAATACAGCAAGCGTTGGTCTTGCTTGGCAAATCAGCCTACCATCACCACTTCTCCATGTAAAGTTTTAGGATTTATTGCATATGCCTGATTGCCAAAAGGTACATTTATTAATTGCCATTAACATTTTCGATTGTCTTTTCAAATTTACATTATCAAGTTCTTCTTTCATATCGAAAACCTTTATTCCATATACAAGAAAAAAATTATATAATATAGTTTTTTGTTGTGTTTTTTTACATATTAGCAATCTTATTTCATATCCACTGCTTAATAATGCTACTTTACAAGTCGATATTAGTGCTAGAAAATATTAAATAAATTTTCATACTGAAAGGTTAAATATGAAGAAGGGGAAGTGTTAATTTGGAAGTAAATGTTAAAGAAGAAATAAAAAAAGAATTATTAAACCTTGGAATACCGGAAAACGAACTTAACTTATTGTCGGATGATGAACTTAAACAAAAACTAGCCATTATAAATATTTTGTTGAATTAGAAGCCGTGAATGGCAGAGCTTTAGTCTTTAACAATTGGTTACAATATACTGGTTCAGATTAATATTATCATTTAATAATATGGGGGGTAAAAATGGATGAAAATATGCTTCCTTTTAGCATATTTTCAATAGCAAATGTTAATTCATTAGATTCCATCCCATTAAAGAAATACCTATTTAATCCCTTTTCAAATAATTCTATTAGACAATCATTTTCAATATGAGAAATCCATATCGCAATTTTTTATGCCTTTCTATAAAATATTCAATTAAACGAATTTTATCCATCTCTACATCCCTATCGATGATGATTAAATCTGTTGATCAGTACATCCAACTGTTTAGAACTATACACTGAAACAGTGTGATTAGATAAACTTTACTTTATCACCTTTTGAACACCATCACGAGGTATACTTGGTTCTTTTACGATTGCAATATTACTCATTTTTCGATTTGCTCTTCTTATTCCAATAAAAATTAATGACTCATCACTTTTTTCTGATGCCTTGTTTCAGATAACAAAACTTAATGACATATACCATATTACTTTAAAATGTGAAAGTCCGTCCACTTTAATAGCCTAACGGACTTTCAATTTATTGATATACTATAGTTTAAACTGGCGAACCAGTCGATTTAACGTTTCGGCCAATTTTGCAAGATCATCCGAGCTAGCAGCAACTTCTTCCATTGAACTGGTTGTCTGCTGGGATGAAGCTGAAGTTTGTTCTATACCCGATGGCACCAACCATTTTTTCCAGGTCCCTCTAGTGCTTCAAAAATAATATCCACAACTTCTTCACTGACTTTCAGTTCTTGATTTCTAATTTTGTCCAATACATTCTCCATTTTGAGTCAGTGCAGCAATATCTTCAAACTCCATTGTCCAGGCCATTCCTTTTAACGTATGAGTTGAACGAAATATCTCATTAACTATGTCTAGATCTTCTGGCTGCTTTTCCAACTTTAATAGACTATCATTAATTACCTGCAAATGTTCATTGCTCTCATCAAGGAATACCTCAATATAATCAGTCGTTTCCATTTGAAGCCTCCTTCCAATGTCTATTAATCAAGTAGCAAGTAAATATCCAAGTCTCCAGCACTATCCAGCGAACTCATCACTTTAAGTCCCTGTTTAAAACCATACAGCGTTGTATTACCCTGCATCATAGTCGGAGAAGTAATATTGATATTAATTCCCTTTTCGACTATGTTCGTTGAAAGCCCACCTGCAATCATATTACCCAGTTCGCCACTAAAGGAAATAAGCATTTCGCCTTCAAGCGGTATTCCGTACATGACTTCACCAATCTTACTGAATGTTGTCGGATTTCCGGACAAGACTAATTTTCCTTTAACGTCACCGGTAATGCCAATTAGAACACCATAGTCAATGTGAAAATCGCTTTTTAATAACTGAGGTTTCTCTCTTGTTTGCTGAATTGGCACCACTGTTTCCAGGGATGTAAAGGTGCCATTTAATAAAATTGTAGCTGCTTTGCTACGTTCCTGTGTCGATATATTCAACATTCCACACTCCTTTACTGCAGAAAAAGGCTATTCAGACGCATTTAGTCAAAATTAATCCAAAAGATTCGGCAGCCAGATGGTTATCGTACAACTCTCTCTGCATACTAGGCCCATCATCTCAGCGTTATAATCTATCAAATAGATTGTTTTCTGCACTTTATAGTTATTTAGTACCAGTTCTATAAAATGAAGCATAACCAAATTTTTTCATTCCGAATCAGCCCTTAGTTATTATCGTTTAACGGAATATCATAATTTGGTAAAATAAGAACTTCAACCCTTCTATTCTTTGCTCTATTTTCAACACCTGTATTTGGAACGATTGGATGATGCTTGCCATAGCCTTTAGAACTAAATCGTTCAGGATCCAATTTTTCATTATCAAGTAATAAGCGCATAAAGTTAATTGCTCGCATAGCGCTTAGTTCCCAATTCGATGAAAATTCACTATTATGTATTGGAACATTATCAGTGTGACCACTTACTACTATCCGATGGGGAGGATCCGTGTATAGAAATTCAGACATCTCTCTAGCAATCTTCTTGCCATACTTCTTTACCTTGTCGCTTCCGGAATCAAACGATACATCATTTGATATCGTAATCATCAATCCCTCACCCGATAATTGCGTTCGTAACACATCAGATAAATTATTTTCATTTATATACTTATTAATCTGCTCCTGTAAGGCTTTTAATCTTAACAATTCCTTCTTACCTTTTTCTTCATCTTCCTTGTTATCATCGACTTCTGGATCAATTGGAGTTTTACTAGGAGCTGGTTCAATGGTACTGGAATTATTATCTACCACACTTGATTCAACACCAAATTCACTATTAAACACTTGTATAAGTTGCTGATATTTTTGTGCGTCTATTTCACTCATTGCAAATAACACAATAAATAGTGCCGCTATAAGAGTCAGCATGTCCGAATATGGAAGGAGCCATGACTCATTAATGTGAGATTTTTTATATCGTTTCTTTCTCCGCATTTTCATCCCCCTCACCTATTCCTGCTAACTCATCCGACGATAAATAAGAGCTTAATTTGTCCTCAATTACCCGTGGGGACTCTCCATTCGCTAGTGATAATATCCCTTCTATTGTAATCTGCCTCAAACGAACTTCGTTTTCAGACTTCTCTTTTAATTTATTCGCAAAAGGATGCCACAAAACATAACCTGAGAAGATACCTAGTAATGTAGCAACAAATGCAGCTGATATTGCGTGACCTAATGCTTCAATATCATTCAAATTACTAAGGGCGGCAATTAAGCCAATTACTGCTCCTAGTACACCTAAAGTAGGAGCATATGTACCAGCCTGGGTAAATATGGAAACCCCTTTTTGATGCCTTTCCTCCATAGCATCTACTTTTTCAAGTAATACCTCCCGTATAAACTCAGGAGACTGACCATCCACAACCAGTTGTAGTCCTGAAGCTAAAAAAGAATTGTCCGCCTTTTCTATTTGTCCTTCCAGCCATAGAATACCTTGTTTACGAGTAACCTCTGCCCATTCAGTGAATCCATTAACAATTTCCGTTGCATTATTATTTTTGTCTTCCGTAAAAATAATTTTTAATAATAACGGGACTTTTTTAAGTGTGCTCATTGGGAAGGCTATACAGACGGAAGCTACCGTTCCCAAAAATATAATAAGTAATGCTGCAGGATTTATTACGGCCAATGGACTTACACCTTTTAGAAACATACCTGCTCCGACTGCAATAAGTCCAAATAATATTCCTATAATTGATCCTTTATCCATAATTGAACCTCCATAATCTTCTATAATTATCTGGATAAGTACATGGTATGTAATACCTTATTGGCTTAGGTTTTCCTAATAAAAAGCCCGTCCTAAGGATACTCCCATATCTTTCTCTATATCCAAATCAGCCTTAGACTCGAATCCTTCCAAAATAACTTCTGTATCACCTCCAAAAAGATTCAGGATTAATTTAAGCGCTTTTTGTTTTTTTGGAGACTCTGCCAAATCTTTAGCAAAATGCTTATCGACTTTTGCAATATCTGGCTTAATTTCCAAAATTGATTTAAGTGTTGATTCTCCTTTTCCAATATCATCAAGAGCAATCAAGAAACCTTTCTTCCTGATTTCATTTACAACCAATTTAATTTTAGATAAATCCATATCCTTTTCAACTTCATTTAATTCAAAGACGATGTTCCTTGAATCAGTATCTATAAAAGAATTCATCCGCTGCAAAAGAATGTAAAAAGACGATTCCAACAATGTTGCTGGAAACACATTGATGAAAATGTTCATATCTTTTACAGGTACACCACCTACTTCAAATGTTTGGAAAATTTTAGAGATATAGATTCAATACCTAAATCGATTAACCTTTATCTCTGGCAAATTCAAACAGGAGTTTGGATTAACAAATTCCTTTGAACGAAGCAGAATCTCATATCCATGAACACTATCTTCTCTTAAGTTCATAATCGGTTGGCCAACATTGTAAAATGTTATATCTCTTACGGAGAAATCTGAACTTGAATTCATAATAAAAACCTCATTCTATGTAATTTTTTGTTGTATATATCAATTGAAATATACATTTTCACCTTTTGAACCTAGAACTTCAACCCTTTCTTTTTAAGTCCATTACATAGAAAATGACTATCCAAAGAATTGAATAGCCAAAACAATGACGGTAATAATAACGTGATTATGATTTGGCAGCCAGGCAATCATGGTTTTAGGTATTAATACCCAATAAAACGTTAGACCCTTTGCTTTGCGTCCTACCCTTTCGAATAGTTTGCCGTTTTCAATCAACTTCAGGTATATTTGATAATTAACAATTATTGATTTTACACATTTATCTAACAAATTCGATAAATTTTTTATATGTACAACCTATTTCCAGCAATATACTGCTTATTTAGTGATTGAATGTCTAACATATATATATTCCTCCCTGATTGTATAAATTTTCCTCACACTTAGTATCGACAAATTGTGACAAGGGTTTAAATTATGTTCAAAAGGCAGAATAATTTAAATTCCACCATTGCTAATGTACTAAATGAAGATCCCTAAAATGTACGCATGATGAATGTAAATTCATGTTATTTTTGGATTATGCCCTTCTATTTTTTCTAAAATAGATTATTCGTCATGGACTAATAATACAATAAGATGATCAGGGATATAGAACGTTTAGAAGAGGATTGCTTTGGTGGAGTGTTCACAAATGCTGGTATGCCTGAAAACAACACAGTGTATAAAGAACACTTAAAAATAAAAAATAATGTGATCGTATTTGTTGTGAGATTTTTAACTGAGTGACCGGGGAAGGTGTTGTATATTACATATAACTTTTCACAAAATAGTCACATGATGAATGGTTGAAACTGGTAATAACGAGTGGCATAATAGTTACGGTAACAACTTCCCC
This sequence comes from Virgibacillus doumboii, assembly GCF_902806455.1. GTDB lineage: Bacteria > Bacillota > Bacilli > Bacillales > Amphibacillaceae > Lentibacillus > Lentibacillus doumboii. The sequence goes on from NZ_CADCWQ010000001.1 coordinate 3,230,771, forward strand.
CTTGAAGAGTTGTTACTCCTAAAAACCGCAAGTCATAGCGCAATGCTATGACTTATTTAAAAGGTGTAAAAATATGAGAAACCTATTAGAAGTAGCTAAGGGAAATAACCTCAACCTAATTGAAGTAAGTATACTTGTAGAACTTGATAAAAATTACCCCAAAGCAATAGAAATTGAGGAAGTATATATAGATGAACAAGTAAGAGAAAATATAAATAAATTAATACAATTAGGGTTTATTGAACAAAGGTTCCAGAAATATAAGATTAAGAAATGATAATCCGATCGAAAGGGTTTAAGGAATGCACTTATCTATCATTGCGCCATCCTCTTTAAAGTATATAAACTCTTTATCTAACCATTACAATTCCTTCGTAGTTCAGGACTTAAACCCTAAAGAATATGGGCATGCCATGCACACCTAAAAAAACGCCTAGAAATCAATTTTGAGCGTTTTTTATAAGCTAATCATCATATTCTATAAGAACATTCTTCTTCCTTATATCATAATTGCTTTCCAAAAGAACTTAAATATTTATTGTTATCTTTTTTCGCTCACCACCAATCAGTCCAGAATATCTTCCATTTTTTGGTGACTTTTTACCTTGATTCACTTTAATACCTGCTCGTTGTAACTTATCTATAATCTCTTTCCGTTGCTGTTGGTTGGTTTGTTTATTCTTAATGGTTGACATTTTAATCACCTACCTTTTTGATACTATCATTATAAATGTTTTCAAGCTGATTTAAAATCGTTTTAAATCTTCAGTTATATCCCCCTCATTATTGTTTCGTATAATTCCCTCTTCTAAAACACCTACTTTATTCGAAATCTGAAACCCTTTGTTAGTAAAGTCTTGTTTCAGCTTCTCCCCCAGTGCATCTAGCCCTATCCTCATACGACTTAGTTACCTTCACTGATTAACTATAATACTCATCGAACATATTTTTAATGCAAAGACGCGTATTAATTACTTGCAAGAAGGGTAAAATAGGCAATTATCGTTGACATAATATCTATAATAGAGGTGCTAATGAAATGAAAGGTCATGTCTATAGAAGAGGATGTATCTGTAAAAAAAGAAAGTGTACCTGCGGAGCAAAATATACTTTTGTGATTGATATTGGCACAGATCCGAAAACAGGTAAAAGGAAACAAAAATCAAAAGGTGGTTTTAAAACTAAACAAGAAGCAGAAGCTGCGGCTGCATTATTAATTAATGACTTAAATCAAGGTATTTTTGTGAATGAGTCCAATGAATTATTTAAAGCTTTCGCTCAAGAGTGGCTTCAAATTTATACCGAAACAAATGATGTAAAGCCAGGAACGATAAGAGTTAGACAGCATGAAATTGATAAATTAATGCCATACTTTTCTTACTTAAAACTTAAAGATATTAAAAGAAAAGCATATCAGGATGCCTTAAATGATTTAAAAGCTAAAGGTTATGCTGATAACACGTTGGATGGGATTCATCGAACCGGAAAAATGATATTTAAGAAAGCTATTGAATTAGACAAGCTCAAAAAAAATCCAACTGAGTTTACTTATTTAAAGAAGGATAAAAAAACAATTGAGGACCTAGAAAAGGAAGAATTACCAAATTACCTAGAAAAAGAGGAACTGACAAAACTCCTTGAAACAGCAAAAACACACGGTTTAGAGATGGATTATTTAATATTCCTTACACTGTCTTATACTGGATTGCGAGTAGGTGAATTAGTTTCTTTAAAGTGGAAAGACATTGATTTTGATGAGGTAACAGTAAGTGTTTCAAAAACTTACTACAATCCTACAAATAACATTCTCGACTATCGGCTTGTTCCACCAAAGACTAAAGGATCTAGGAGAACTATAGTTGTTGATACTGATGTTATAGAAGCGTTAAAAAAACACTTAACTCAACAGAATAAAGCAAAAATGAGGTATCGTGACACTTATCATGATAGGAGCTTTATTTTTGTTAACATTGAACGTCATCCTGGATATCCAATTTATATTAAGAAAATACAAAACAGAATGAAAAGGTTGTTAAACTTAGCAGAATTAAACACTGAGCTAACACCACATTCTTTACGGCATACCCATACGTCATTACTTGCAGAAGCTGGGGTTGGATTAGAAGAAATCATGGATCGACTTGGCCATTCAAATGATGAAACAACAAGAAAGATATATCTACACGTAACCAAAGAAATGAAAAAGGAGGCATCCCATAAATTTGGAAAATTAATGAGACGCCTTCAATAACATTCTCTATGTTAGCAAAATGTTAGCATTTTGCTTTTTTCTTTCTTTTAAACCTTATATACCAAGGGGGTGATGGGCAGATTACATCATGCCGCCCATTCCGCCCATGCCACCCATGTCTGGCATGCCGCCACCGGCACCGCCGCCTTCTTCTTCAGGCAGGTCAGCGACTACAGCTTCAGTAGTCAGGAACATTGCTGCTACAGATGCTGCGTTTTGCAGTGCTGAACGGGTAACTTTTGTCGGGTCAACGATACCTGCTTCGACCATGTTTACAAAATCGCCTTCTGCAGCGTTAAAGCCAATACCGACTTTTTCACCTTTCAGACGCTCTACAATGATGGATCCTTCAAGGCCTGCGTTGTGCGCGATTTGACGTACAGGCTCTTCCAGTGCGCGGAGCACGATATCTGCACCTGTAGCTTCATCACCTTCAAGGTTCAATGCGCCGATTTTGCTGAGTACGTTAACAAAGGCTGTTCCACCACCTGATACGATACCTTCTTCGACTGCAGCGCGAGTTGAGTTCAGTGCGTCCTCAATGCGAAGTTTGCGTTCTTTCAGTTCTGTTTCAGTTGCCGCACCGACTTTGATTACTGCGACACCGCCTGCCAATTTAGCAAGGCGTTCCTGAAGTTTTTCTTTATCGAATTCAGAAGTAGTTTCTTCTGCTTGTGCACGGATTTGTGCTACACGCTGAGAAAGTGCTTCCGGATTACCTGAGCCTTCAACAATTGTTGTGTTTTCTTTTGTAACAACAACTTTGTTTGCACGACCAAGCTGCTCCATCGTTGTGCTCTTCAGGTCAAGACCAAGGTCTTCTGTGATTACTTCTGCACCGGTTAATGTAGCAATGTCTTCAAGCATTGCTTTACGACGATCGCCAAATCCTGGTGCTTTAACCGCTACTGCGTTAAATGTACCGCGAAGCTTGTTTACAACTAATGTTGCAAGTGCTTCCCCTTCAACATCTTCAGCAATCATCAATAGTGGCTTGCCTTGTTGTACAACTTGTTCGAGTACTGGTAATACTTCCTGGATATTGCCAATTTTCTTGTCTGTAATTAGAATATATGGGTCTTCAAGAACTGCCTCCATTTTATCCTGATCAGTAACCATGTATGGAGAAGCATATCCACGGTCAAACTGCATACCTTCAACAACTTCCAATTCTGTGTTGAAGCCTTTTGATTCTTCAATTGTGATAACACCATCATTACCAACGCGTTCCATTGCCTCTGAAATAAGGTTACCTACTTCTTCATCACCTGAAGATACAGATGCAACCTGTGCAATGGATTCTTTACTTTCGATTGGTTCTGAAATTGACTTTAATTCATTAACCGCTGCTTCTACAGCTTTTTCAATTCCACGACGGACACCAACAGGGTTAGCTCCGGATGTTACGTTTTTCAGTCCTTCAGTAATCATGGATTGTGCCAAAACAGTTGCCGTAGTAGTACCGTCACCGGCAACATCATTTGTTTTGGATGCAACTTCGGATACAAGCTGTGCACCCATGTTTTCAAAATGATCTTCCAGTTCGATTTCTTTGGCAATTGTTACACCATCATTTGTAATTAATGGTGAACCGAATTTTTTATCTAAAACAACATTACGGCCTTTCGGTCCCAATGTTACTTTTACAGCATCTGCCAATGTGTCCACACCGCGAAGCATTGCACGGCGGCCGTCTTCACTAAACTTGATTTCTTTAGCCATATGAGAACATCCTCCTTAAAATCGTATGATATATTTACAGACTTTTCCTTAGCTGATAACAGCCAGGATGTCGCTTTCTCGAAGAATTAAGTATTCTGTACCTGAATATTTCACTTCTGTTCCGGCGAATTTAGAGAAAATAATCTGGTCCCCTTCTTTTACTTCCAGTGCAACCTTTTCTCCATTGTCGGTAACACGTCCGGAACCTACTGCAACTACTTTACCTTCCTGTGGTTTTTCTTTTGCAGAGTCTGGAAGTACAATACCGCTTGCAGTCTGTTCTTCTTGTTCAACAAGCTCGATGACAACACGATCTCCTAGTGGTTTAATCATGTGACAACCTCCTTAATTCTTTTCCTATTTTTATTTGATTGATTGTTAGCACTCAAATGCAACGAGTGCTAATTCCAATTATTATAATAAATAAATCTGATTTAAAATGCAAGTATTATTCACTAAAACATTTTCAGGTTTTTGAGTTGTTTTTAGAAGGACACAATTCTGTTGTAACAAGTGAAAAGGAGTGCGTCCACTTCAAGCCGCACTGCCCAGGGTCACGCCGGGCGTATACAAACCTGCTTTACATCAACAATTTCCAGTTTCTCGCACGTCTTAGATTGTTCGTTGCGCGAGCTCTCAGGTTTTCGCACGTCTATGGTTGTTTATTGCGCGAGTTCCCGGTTTTTCGCGCGTCTTCGACTGTTTATTGCGCGAGGTGGTTAAAAAACAAGCCTTTTAACCTTGTCCGACAAAGCCCTTCCATTATAACGTGAATGGAAATTATGATAAAATATTTAGCAGGGTTTTTAATACTGAGATATTGTCCAGCATAAACTATATAAATTCAGAAATGCTAAAAGGAGTCGTTCTTATTTTGCCAAATCGATACTGGTATGTAATCCTTACATATATTATTATGCAAATTTCCGGGCTGTTGTTTGTTCCGCTCCTGTATTTTACTTTGCCACTCAGCGAGCAGGAAGCAATCGTTTCCTGGACAATCACAAGCTTTATTCTTGGACTTGCCGTAATTTTATTACTGATGCGGCCTGATATGAAAACACCATTGCATCGTGATGCGTCATCAGCAGGGATGATGGTTCTATGGGTGGTCGTTGGGTTATTTATGGCCTATTTCGCACAGGGTATTGCTGTTACGATTGAAACGAATGTATTCGGTATTGAACCGGGATCGGAAAACACACAAACCATTGTGGATATATCACGTTCGGCACCGATATTCATGATTGTTCCGGCTCTGATTGCGCCGATAATGGAAGAACTCATCTTCCGGAAAATAATTTTTGGTTCCATTTACAAGCGGACAAACTTCTTCATTGCAGCAATTTTATCGTCCATTATTTTTGGAATTATCCATTTGGAGCCAGTGCATATTCTTATCTATACTGCGATGGGATTTGTTTTCGCGTTCCTGTATGTCCAGACAAAGCGGATTATTGTACCGATTATTGTCCATATGCTGATGAATTCAATTGTCGTTATCTTTCAATACATGCTTGATCCTGAAAAAATCGAACGTATGATTAAGCAATATGAACAGATGCAGATGATACTTATTGGGGGCTGACATCGTCATGAGAACTACACCAAAAAGTTTGTTTTTTATTTATTTTATAATGGGAATACTTTTCACGTATGTTGCCATTCAAAGTGTAGATGAAACCATCTGGAATTTAACAACGGTTGTTCTGGCTTTCATTGCGACACTCGATTTCGGTGTGGGCATAAGAATGCTGAGACTACACTTTAAACTGAAGAAAAAGAAATAACTGGCCGGGGACATTGATCCGGTCCGGACATTTGTTCCGTTATTTGTAACAAAAACGGGGTTTTTATGGAGATCGCGGACATTAGTTCCGTTAATTGATCAAAAAAGAAGTAATAACCTGCAAATTCACCTGTGTAATGGAATATATGTCCGCCAAGGTCCTGAAAATGGTATTATTTTCAATAATAATGGAAAATATGTCCGCAGCAAAAACGCTTGAACGAAAAAAGTTCAAGCGTTTTTTGACGTTTATGACGTACTGCTGCTCCTCAACTCATTCGCACCCTTCATCACAAACGACACAGGGATCATCAGTAATATGAAAACTCCGGCGATTATAAATGCCTCATTTAATGCCTGCAAGTTGCCAGCTTTTTTTCCATATCCAAGGTAAACAATTGTGCTCGCCGTACTTCATAGTAAATCGAGAAAAAGACGATCCCGAACGACGAAAAAATTTGCCGGATGACATTGTTCATTGCCGACCCTTGAGCAACCTGATTATCGGGAATAGCATTCATGCCTGCAGTTGTTGCCGGCATGTTGCACATTCCAAGTCCTGCACTTCGGAAACAATGTAAAATCAGGATGAACCAGAAAGACGTGGATAATGTATTGAATCCAAGTGCCAGTGTAAATCCGCCAAGAAGCAACAGTCCAACTGGAACAACATATTTCGGCCCTTTCATATCCAACAGCTTCCCGCCCAGTGTCATGAACACGCCGCTTAACAATGCAGCAGGCAAAAACAGCAATCCTGTCTGAATTTCGCTCATTCCATATACTTCCTGAATCAGCAATGGAAGCAGGAATATCCCGGAAAACAACCCGATTGATGCAGTAGCTGTTACCGCAATGGAAACGGAATAGGTTGGAATTTTAAAGATTGCCAGATTCAGTAATGGCTGCTCCTGCTTATTTTCATAGATTACAAATATTATAATGAGAACTATTCCAACTGCAATCAGGCTTATGCTGATTGGCGACAATAGCAGTTCCAGCGTTGACCCGCGGCCTAAGGCATATAATATAGACCCGACACCGGATGTGATTAATAAAAACCCGACAATATCGAACTTAAGGTCCGGATTTTTTTCAGTCGGCTTTAAATACCTGGCACAAAAAATAACCCCTGCGAGTGCAAATGGTATGTTGAATAGAAACAGAAATTGCCAGGTAAAGTATTCAATAACGATTCCGCCAACTGTTGGGCCGATTGCCGGTGCCACCATTGCTGCTATTCCGTAAATCCCGACGGCCATACCACGTTCCTGTCGTGGGAACGCATTAAATATTAGCGCCATAGCGATCGGCATCATCAGTCCGCCGGCAGTACCCTGGATGGCCCGCGAAGCAATAATCATCGATAAATCAGGGGCTAATGCACCTGATATCGAACCAATCATGAAGATCACAAGTCCGGTCATGTAAACGCGCTTTTTGCCAAACCGGTCGCCCAGGTATCCTGTCAGCGGCATTGTCATTCCCATGGAAACCATGAAAATCGTCAGCATCCAACTGACAGCAACCGCATTGGTGTTAAACAGTTCCATGAACGTTGGTAACGTCGGGTTCAGCATACTATTGTTTAAAATGACCGTGAATGTTCCGAATAAAACGGACACGACGACAAGCCATTTTGAATCTATTTTTCGCATGAATTATCCTCCAGTTACTCCTGATCCAATGGGTAATGTTTTAAAAAGTAAACCAATGCCTGCAGTTCCACCGCCAGATCGATATGATGGATGCGGATTTTTTCCGGAACGGTAATGCGGGCCGGTGTGAAATTAAGAATTCCCGAGACCCCGAAATCGACAAGTCTGTTCGTAATATTCTGCGCTTCATTGGCAGGTACCGTTAAAATGGCGACATGTACACCTTTCATTTTTTTCTCTAAGTCATCAATGTGGAATACAGGTACACCACCAACTTCGGTACCAACTTTGTCCTGGTTGGCATCGAACGCCGCTACTATTTTGGTATTGTTATTTTTCATAAAATTATAGTGTAAAAAGGCTGTGCCAAGATTCCCAACACCAATCAGTGTTACTTCGGTTACTTCGTCCTGATCCAGGGTTTTCCGGAAAAACCTCAATAAATATTCAACATCATAGCCATAACCCTTTCTCCCCAATGCACCAAAATAGGAAAAGTCCCTGCGAATGGTGGCAGAGTCCACTTTTACTGCTTCACTCAGTTCTTTGGAAGATACGCGCTTTTTTCCCTGGTGATTCAAGTTATTGATAAATCGATAATATAATGGCAGCCGCTTTGCAGTAGCTTGTGGTATTTTATTTTTTTCCATTGTTCTCCCCCTAATCTTCCCGACGGTAATCGCCTGATTTACCACCTTGTTTGGATAATAAATACGTTTGGCCAATGACCATCCCTTTATCAAGCGCTTTGCACATGTCATAAATGGTAAGTGCTGTCGCAGAAGCTGCTGTGAGCGCTTCCATTTCAACACCGGTACTTCCCTTTGTTTTCACGAATGCCTCGATTTTCAGCTCGTATGTATCTTCTGAAATCTCCCAGTCAAACGAAATGTCAATTCCTTTCAACTGTAATGGATGACACATCGGTATCCAATCCGATGTTTTTTTGGCTGCCATAACCCCGGCAACCTGGGCAACTGCCAATACATCGCCTTTTTTCATTGTACCGGCGCTTATTTTGTCATAAATTTCTTTCGTTACAAAAATACTTGAAGCGGCAGTGGCAGTCCGTTCGGTTTCCTTTTTTTCACTGATGTCGACCATTTTCGCCCTGCCCTGTTCGTTAAAATGAGTAAAATCTGTCATACGCTCAACTCCATTGTTTTCTGAACTATAACCCATTTTAGCAGATAATAATCTATACGTCGTGATTTATTTTCTTTGAGTGAAGACCCCCTCCTCAGGGAATATGCAGGGTGAAACCCAATGAATAGGCAGGGATGAATCGCCCCTCCAATGTAGAAATTTTTTGTTGACAAGAACATTTGTTCGTGTATAATAAGGGATAACGAAATATAAGGGGATACGGAGCGATGAGTACAAAGGTGTTTTTCTCCAATCGAATCTATAAGAATACACTTCCCATCACATTTGTTGATGCTATTCATGATGCTCTTTTCCGTTTCAACCGTGCAAAACAGTTCGTCTTAAACACCTTCGTAAAGGAAAAACGTTCAGGCCAGAGTAAGCGAGAAAAGTCAAGTCATTTAGTCGTCAAAGAAACATTTCAATTGGATGATTATTACACCAATAGTGCTGTTCAGGCTGCAAATGCCCAATTAAAAAGCTTGGATGAACTGAAAAAACTTTACATCAAAAATAAAACAGCACAAATTCGTTCCATTAAACGGAAACTGAAAAAGGACCGCTCCCGATTAACCACCTTGAGAAAAATCAAAACATCCTTCATCAAAGATAATCCAACATTTCCTAAGAATGCGAAAGAACAAAAACAGGACAACTTTTTTGTTGTAAACTTTAAAAAGAAAACGGATATCTATTATCATGCGTACCAGTTTGAACATACATATCTTGATCCAGCTATTCATCAGCTTCAAACAAGAATCGGTTTTCTAACGTCAAAACGGATTCGAAAAGAGGAAGAATTAAAACAGTTACGGACCCATATTTCAAGTGTTGTTTTCGGTTCGAAAAAGCTGTTTAAATCGCAATACACGAAACAATGCTACATCGACGACCACGAAACATGGCAGGAAGCGTGGCAGCAATCCCGTTATCAGAAAATGGCACTATCGGGGCGTAAAGATGCCGGGATGGGGAATTTCGTATTCCAATATGATATAGAAAATCAACAACTCCACTTCAAAACGCCAAGCGGTACTTGCGTTAACATGGAAAACATTCATTTTCCATATGGTCAGGAAAAAGTCGAGTATGCAGTCCATACCCAACAAAATTGTAAAAACAAGAAAAAATATGGAAAACCGATTGCTTGGTCCCTTGAGGATCATGGTGATTACTATATAGTGAAATGTATTGTAGATGTGGAGGCTAATCCGCACATAAATTATTCAAAAGCTGATGGGATTATTGGGATAGATTGTAATGTTGATCATTTTGCGATTACCAACATCAACGCAAAAGGGCAACTGATTTCTTCATGTACCTTGCCATTTAACCTAGAGGATAAAACGTCTGGGCAAATTACCAAGATCATGGAGGCAGAAACCATTACAGTAGTAAACATTGCCCAAAAAGCAAACAAGCCAATTACTTTGGAGAACATCGATACAACTACTTCAAAAGTAGCTCATCCTTATGGGAATAAAAAAGCAAATCATAAGATGTCCATGTTTGCTTATAAGAAAATGATAACCGCTATCAAATCCAGAGCGGAGAAAAAGGGTGTTGCTGTATATGAAGTCAATCCAGCATATACGAGCCAAATTGGCAAAATAAAATATATGAAACGGTGTGGCATATCCATTCATCAAGCAGCAAGTTATGTGATTGCCAGAAGAGCAATGGGATTCCAAGAAAAACTTCCACCAGTGTTGGATGCACTATTACCGGAGAAGATGATAGGTGCGCATCACTGGACGCAGTGGAAGTATATTTCTAAGCCCCTGAAAGAAGTGCGTACACATGCATTCTATCTTTCAGAGCTTTTTGATGTAGACAGGTTTCACAACACAGGTGAATTCTTTGTTTCAGGTGCTTTAACAGGCCCGGAACAAAAAGGTTTGTCGAAATTAGAAAGCAGAAAAACCGCTTCCTAGTTGAACGGGAAGCGGTCATACAGAGACGTATGTCTGATTATTTCAGAATCCCCCACTTCAAACAATTGCGAAGATGTTAAGTATGGGTAGTTCAATTCACAATATCATTGCTCAGCTAATTCATTATACGGTACACTTAGATAGGATGAGTTCAAAGGAGGATAAAAAGGACCGAGAAGTTCGAGGCGGCATAGCTCCCGACACCGGAGTGTACATGAAAAGGTACATGAGGAGCGAGCTTCCACAGGATGTGGTGACTTCTGCGTTGCCCACAGGACATGGGCGATCTTAGCAGAAGTTCCCCTAAAGCCAACGAAGAAATTCGACGTGTCATTTTTACCGGACTTTTTGAACAACCTCTTAGATAGGATGAGGTGAACGAAATGATTATCATGCAGCTTAATGGTGTTTCAAAATCATTTGGAGCAGAAGAAATTTTAGCTAATATTAAACTTGAAATAAAAGAAAATGACCGAATTGCCATTGTCGGCCGAAATGGTGCGGGGAAATCGACATTGCTGAAAATTATGAACGGTGAATTTTCTTATGATGAAGGGGAATTAATCAAACCAAAGGACCTGACCATCGGATATTTGTCACAGCATACGAGTCTGGAATCAGATAAATCGATTTGGGGTGAAATGAAAGAAGTATTCAGGGACCTAATCAGTCAGGAACAGGAACTCAGAACGATGGAAAAAGAAATGGAACGTGCTGCCTTCCTTTCTGATGCAAACTATGAACAGCTATTGCTGGATTATGATAAGAAACAGCAGGCTTTTGATGCAGGCGGCGGTTATCGTTATGAGGCTGATATCAAAGCTGTCCTTACCGGCCTGAATTTTGGTGATTATGATTACGAAACGCCGATCAATCAATTAAGCGGCGGACAAAAAACACGGTTGGCTCTTGGAAAGCTATTGCTGAAAAAACCGGCATTGTTAATTCTCGATGAACCGACAAACCATCTGGACATCGACACCTTATCATGGCTGGAAAACTATTTAGTAAGCTATCCAGGTGCGGTTGCGATTGTTTCACACGACCGTTACTTCCTCGATAAAACCGTCTCAATTGTTTATGAGATTTCCCGTCATAAAACGAGGAAATACATTGGCAGCTACAGCAAATTTTTAGAGCAAAAAGCAGAGGATTACGAAAAAGAATTAAAGGAATTCGAAAAACAGCAAACGGAAATACGGAAAATGGAAGATTTTATCCAGCGAAACATCGCCCGTGCATCAACAACGAAGCGGGCCCAAAGCAGGCGTAAGCAATTGGAAAAAATGGAAAAGCTGGACAAGCCAAAAGGTGATGAATCATCCGCTTCGTTTTCTTTTCAAATCAACCGCCGCAGTGGTAATGATGTGTTAAAGATTGATAATCTTGCGTTTCAATACGAGGATAAAGATGTTTTTTCAAATGTGACCTTTCATGTTAATCGCGGGGAGCGCATTGCCCTCGTTGGTCCGAATGGGGTTGGAAAAACAACGCTATTAAAGACAATTATCGGGCGGTTAGAACCGGCTGACGGGTCGATTCAGCTAGGTACCAATGTGGAAATTGGCTATTATGATCAGGAGCAGCAAACTTTATCATCGACCAAGACAGTCCTCAATGAATTATGGGATGAATACCCGAATGTCAACGAAAAGGATATTCGGACCGTGCTGGGGAATTTTTTATTTTCCGGTGATGATGTTTTGAAGCCGGTAAATGCCCTGAGTGGCGGAGAGAAGGCGCGGTTATCACTTGCGAAACTGATGATGCAGAAAGCTAACCTTCTAGTGCTTGACGAGCCGACAAACCATTTGGACATCGACAGTAAAGAGGTGCTCGAAGCCGCATTGATGGATTATCCCGGAACAATTATTTTCGTGTCACACGACCGTTATTTCATTAATAAGATTACCGATCAGGTTGTGGAAATGCAGCTCAATGGAGCAACGGTTTATTTGGGTGATTACGACTATTATACGGAGAAAAAACAGGAAGAAGCAGAAATCGAACGACTGAAACAGTCAACAGAGGTTGTGCAAAACCAGGAACAGCAGAAATCAAAATTTAAAGAGGGAAAATCGATTCAACGTGAAGAGCGGAAAAGACAGCGTCGAATCGATGAACTTGAATCAAAGATTGAAAACCTTGAAACACATTTGGCATCGGTTGAACAAAAAATGGCCGAACCGGAAGTCTATGAGGACCATGAAAAAGCATTGGAATTCACAAAACAATCAAGTGACCTGAAACAGGAAATTGAGCATCTCATGGAAGAATGGACAGCATTGCAGGAATAAGAGACGCGGGGAGAAAAGTTTGTTGTCCCGTTTCGCCGGGTATGGGGATTTTCCCCGTCCCGGCTTATTTAAATAGGTAATCATTTTGAATGCTATTTTCCACAGCGACCCGGTAAACGAGACCAAATCCTATCATCGTTGCCATGACGGAGCTGCCCCCGTAACTGATCAATAATAGCGGAATCCCGGTGATTGGCATAATTCCAATGGTCATACCGACATTTTGAAATGTGTGGATCAATAAAATGCTCATATAGCCAAAAGATAAATAAGCACCAAATGGTGTATGCCAGGAACTGTTTAGCCCCAATATCACAAGCCTATACAATAATAAAAAGTACAGAAATATGACAACCGCCGTCCCCAGAAATCCAAAACTCTCGCCGATAACCGAAAATATAAAGTCTGTGTGATTATCAGGGGTTTCCACCTGCAGACTTGACATGCCTTTTCCAAACAACTGGCCGGAACCAAGTGCAAGCATTGATTTGTTAAACTGAAACGTATCATCACTATCCTGCTCGGATGGATTAACCCACGACAGTACGCGTTCCACCTGATATTCCTCAAGGCCGATTACCTTCTGCGACAGTTCCGGGAATTTTACTGTCAGTGCAAGTGCTCCCCCAATGATAAGCGACACAGCCAATATCAACGAAAGGATTATTTTCCAGTCGATACCCGAAAGAAGAATAATCATACCTGCGACAAAAATATAAACCATCGACGTACCAAAGTCGGGCTGCTGTAAAATAAGAAATACCGGAGCAGCAATGATCAACCCAATCTTAAATAATAGGAAACTATCACTTTTCAATGTCGCATTTTCATATTTTGATTTGTGCTTACCTACCACCGCAGCCAAAAAAAGGATAGTCGTCATTTTCGTAAATTCAGCCGGCTGCAGAGACACGGGCAAGCCCTCAATGGCGAACCAGCTTTTTGATCCGTGAACAGTGTTAGTAATACTATCAGGACCTACCAGCAATAACATCAGTGCAGCCACACCAATGCCATAAACAAAAATGCTTACCTTATACAGCTGCTCCAAATCAAATAATTGAATCACTGCAGCAGCAATAATCCCGACAGCAAACCAAACTACCTGTTTAATAACATAATTATCCCCATCATATTGCGGAAGTTGTTGTGCATTATAAATGGACAGCAAACTGACACACAAAAATAGTGTCAGTAAAATAATAAAGTCTGTTTGCATGTAATGTGATTGTTTATTAGGCATACAATTCACCAAGTTCCTTTATAAATAGGTTGTTTTCGAAAAAGGAAGTTTTTCAACCCGCAGATGAGCAATTATTGTAATTAACCAGTTTCAATCACAACAATTCATCATAAAACAGGATTACTATAAAAAATTGATCAAACGATTGTTTTAAATGGAGTTATTCAGATAATCCACAGGGTTATGCACAAAAAAACGCTGATAAAATGGATTTTTAACAAAGTTATTCACAAAATCCACACCTATGCACAAGGTTATCCACATTTTCTGTCCACATCAAAAAGATAATTAAACATTGCTTTCGCAAAAAATATCCACAGCGATGTGGGTAACTTATTTTAGAACCAATGAAGGGTTTGCATTTAATGCCCAGTCGGACCGTTTACCTTGTTGATACGCTATATAACCCGCTGCAGCAATCATTGCAGCATTATCCGTGCACAGCTTCAATGGTGGAATTAACAACGGAATATCCGAGTTGCTGAATTCCTCATTTAAGGCAGTACGCAGCCCTTTGTTGGCAGCTACTCCACCTGCAACAATCACCTGTTTTACATTATAAGATTGAGCAGCTTTATACGTTTTTTTCGTTAACACTTCAACAACACTTGCCTGAAAGCTTGCAGCAATATCTTCTTTTCGAAGGTTTTCCCCACGTTGCTTTGCATTGTGGATTGTATTGATAACCGATGATTTCAAACCGCTGAAACTAAAATCAAAACTGTCCGCTTCAAGCCATGCCCTTGGGAATGAAATGCTCTCCTCCCCAACGGCAGCCAGTTTATCAATCTGCGGACCACCCGGATATGGCAGATCAAGCATGCGAGCAACTTTGTCATATGCTTCCCCGGCTGCATCATCACGTGTTTCACCGATTAACTCGTACTTCCCATGCTCCTTCATTAAAATAAGCTCAGTGTGGCCCCCGGATACAATTAAAGCTAGTAACGGGAACTGAAATTCACTTTCATACCGGTTTGCATAAATGTGTCCGGCAATATGATGCACTCCAACCAGTGGTTTTTGTTTTGCAAATGCCAGTGCTTTAGCCGTATTCACACCAATCAACAATGCGCCAACAAGTCCAGGACCTTCTGTAACGGCAATTGCGTCAATATCATCCCATGTCACATTTGCCTCGTTAAAAGCTTCTTCAAGCACGATCGTTATTTGTTCCACATGGTGCCTGGAGGCAATTTCCGGAACTACCCCGCCGAATCGTTTATGACTGTCGATTTGGGAGGCTACAACATTGGAAACAATCTCCCTGCCATTTTTGACGATTGCTACAGCTGTTTCGTCACAACTCGTTTCAATTGCTAAAATCAGATTATCTTTTTTCATATAAATTCACCCACATTACAATAGCATCTTCCTGATTATCCGTATAATAATTTTTACGGACTCCACCCGGAACCAGACCAAACTTTCGGTACATACGCTGTGCTACAACGTTGGACACACGCACTTCAAGTGACAGGCGTTTTGCACCCAATTTCATCACTTGCTCAATCGTATACAAAAATAACTTCTCTCCCAGTTTGTGACCACGAAACGATGGCATGACAGCAATATTTGTAATCTGCGCATCATCAAGTACCAGCCATACGCCTGAATAACCAACAATATTTCCGTCCAATTCCATTACATAGTAGTGTGCATGCTGATTGTGCATCAGTTCCTGCGTAATAATTTCCCTGGGCCATGGTGACGTAAAGGATGCCTGTTCCACCTGCATAACACCATCCAAATCTGAGAAGTCCATCTCCCGAATAACCAACTCACCCATTGCTTTCTTTATCCTTTTGTGCTTTCAGCCAGTTTGCTTCTGCTTCGGCCAGTCGTAAATAATTCGGTGTAAGTGTATGGGTATTATCCGAGCTTTTATGCATTCCGGTTAACGCCAAATGGGACGGATCCGCTGTATGAAACGATCCGTCCGGAACAATCGCCCTGTCCCCCAAATAGTGTTTAATGGAATCACGATGCATGTTTATATCCGGACTTAAAAATAGAACATCCTTCCGAGAATCTGCTAATTGTCCCAGCCAATCGGTCATCAGTACATTTTTTTCCTCACTTACTGATTCAAGACTTCCGTTCTTCCATTGATACAACCCCGTAAAAACCAAACCGCGCCGGGCATCGAAAAAAGGACATACGCAGGCTTCAGAAAACCTGCCCTGATAGGCAAGCACCTCAAGACTTGATACGCCAACAACCGGAATATCCAGCGACCATGCCATTGATTTTGCCGTGGTTAAACCTATCCGCACACCGGTATACGAGCCCGGACCCTTTGCCACAACTATTTTGTCAAGTTCATCAGGTGCCATATTAACCTCACGCATCAACTGGTCGATTGCAGGCATTAATCGCACCGAATGATTCTTTTTTACATTCGTCACCACTTTACCAATCAGCTGATTTTCCTTATGTATCGCGATACCTAATAGCTGATTCGATGTATCCATTGCAAGTATATTCATTCAAGTAACTCCTCATAGTTAACCGATTATTTCGGCAGTAATTCTTTCAAAATGTGCGCCAATAGGAAAAAATTCCAAAAGGCGGGAATGTTCATCAACATACGATATTTTTATATTAAGACGTTCAACAGGCAAATAGTCTTCAATAAAATGTGCCCATTCTACTACGGTGATACCGTCTCCATTGAAATATTCATCATACCCGATATCCTCATCAGAATCCTCCAGGCGATAGACGTCCATATGATAAAGCGGCAGCTCACCTTCATATTCTTTCACAATTGTATAGGTAGGACTGTTAACCGTTCGTTTCACACCCAGTCCATGAGCAATACCTTTTGTGAAAGTTGTTTTTCCAGCTCCAAGATCACCTTCTAAAGTGATTACATCGCCAGGTTTTACCAATAATGCCAAACGTTCAGCTGTTTGAATTGTCTCTTCATCCGAATTTACTTTCATCTGATGCTCGCTCATTTTTTCACCTGCTTCAAATGTGTATAACCCTGTTTCTCCAGCCGTTTCATTTGCTGGTTACGATCAATTAAAAATACATGATGTTCGTCATTCTTAGCTTTCGTAACATACCCGACTTCTGACAGTGGTGTTTTTGTTTCTTCAGCAACAGCTTTCATGTTTGGCCATTCATGCCTAGAAACTGTTCCTGCTAGTTCAAAGTCTTCCCCACCGAACAGCTTCCACCTATACTGAAGTTCTTCAGAGAATTGGTGAAAAGAAGTACTTGTTGGCAGTTTATTTTCGTAAATAGTTAAATTTACTTTCGAAGCTTCACAGATTTCATTCGCTTCATTTGCAATACCATCACTGATATCATTCAGTGTTACAGTTGATAATCTTTCCAGTTCTCTTGCAAATGAAACTCTTGGTTCGGGCATGCGATGTCTTTGATAATAGTATTCCTCATCCATATAATTGTCAGGATTGTTTAACATGTGAAATCCAGCCTGTGAGTCTCCTAAAGTCCCGGTAACAAACACAACGTCTCCTGGTTGTGCCGTGCTTCTGTAACGTGCCTTATTTTTATTTACATAACCGATTACAGTAACAGAGATGGACAGTTCCTTACCTGAAACAGTGTCTCCTCCGATTAAATCCATTCTGTGCTGTCCAGCCAAGGCTACCATACCTTTATATATTTGATTTAATTCATTATCAGACCAGGATTCCGGAATAACGATTGATACCAGGTAAAATGCCGGGGTTGAACCCATAGCGGCTAAGTCACTGATATTTGCTGCAAGCGCCCTGTAACCAACATGAAACGGATTCATTGTCTTTCTTGAAAAATGTATATCTTCAACAAATGTATCAACTGCTGTTACGATATCCTGTGATGTTTGCCTGAAAACTGCTGCATCATCACCAACACCTTTTATAATGGTTGGCTGTTTATATGTATGTTGTTTGATTGAATTAATAAATGAAAATTCATCCATTGATTATCACCAATTTCTTTTTAGCTATGTCCAATGATAGCAAAAAAGAGCATGAAAAGAAAAAGTAAATGTCGAATTTGGTTTATTTAGGTTGCTTCATTATTCAAAGCAATAAGAAGAAATAAATTAGAGGACAAACTATTTAGTAGAGAAAATAAAGGCATAGAAACTAAAAAACATGCTTCCGTTACTGGAAACATGGTTACTTTTGAATAATGGCGGTCCGGACGGGACTCGAACCCGCGACCTCCTGCGTGACAGGCAGGCATTCTAACCAACTGAACTACCGGACCATTATGTGTAAATAATTTAGTTGTACGTAAAGTCTTGAAGTTTTCAACTTAAATATTTTTCTACTCGATGCAGTCAGTTGAAGTAATTTGGTTGCGGGGGCAAGATTCGAACTTGCGACCTTCGGGTTATGAGCCCGACGAGCTACCAGACTGCTCCACCCCGCGGTATGAGATAATTTTAAATTGTTGCGTCCTGCCTAAATTAGTTCTGTTCGTCGTATTGAATGTCTTTTCGGGGAAGTTGCACTCCTCACAAGCCTGCACATGGATGTTTCTCAAGGATGTTTACGGCTTGCTCCACCCCGCGGCATGAGATAATATAAAATAATATTTATTTGATATGCCTGGCGGCGTCCTACTCTTGCAGGGGCAAAGCCCCAACTACCATCGGCGCTGGAGAGCTTAACTGCTGTGTTCGGCATGGGAACAGGTGTGTCCTCTCCGCTATTACAACCAGGCCTGCACGATGCAGGTCGTTCTGTGTTGTTCACAGGATGTGAACGGTCTTAACAGAACATCCTTTATCTATTTTGAAAGACAAGATATATTATATGC